>DEKK01000008.1 GCA_002353815.1 Bifidobacteriaceae bacterium UBA2724
GACCCACTAACCAATGTAATGGGTCGCGGGGAGAGCGCCTGGGCGGCGGGTCTTCTCACGGGTCTCGTCATGGAGACGTGCCCCCGGCTCTTTCCGGTCGCGCCCCGGATGCGCGACATCTGATGGCGCCTTGAACGCGGCCGGGAGCCGCGCCCGGTCGTCCCGTTGGTCGTTGCCGGCACATGGGCGTGCCTTCATCGCGAATCTGCCTTTCGCCGCAAATCGTGACACGCGGCTGAATGTGCTGTATCATGAGATCAATCTGTTGGGAAAGTGTGTGCACAACGCTTATCGTGTCGAACTTATGCCATGTCGAACGTGCTTTCGGTCATGGCCGGGTGAGTGGCGGCGGGCGTCTCGGTAATGGAAGGGCGGCGTGGCGGCGCTGTCCGTGCCCGGTGTCGGTGACTCTGGTTTTCTGTGGCCTCAGCTTCATCTTTCGGAACTTTCACAGGTTTCGAAGGTATTATGAATATGCGAAACGCAAACTTGATACGAATGCACTCAAGTTTGCTATACTATGTGTAGCAATGAAATCCAGAAACAGATTGTGCCCCCTGTAGCGCGCCGGACATAACGGCGTGCGACGGTGGACGGCGCAGTGACGACGGCGACAAGAAGCAACCAGGAAGGAACAAGGAAAGACAGGTGACAGCGATGGCAGCGACGATGGCGACGATGCGTGGCGCGGGCGTGGATGGCAAGGATGTGAAGGAAACTATGGAGCAGCAGGCACAGATGGATGGGGAACGGACGAATGGCTCTGGTGTGGCAGGGCTTGACGGCGTCGCGGAGCGAATTTCCGGAGGCGGCGCGACGGCGGGCGTGCAGTCGCGCGAACTGACCGACAAGCAGAAGCTTGCCTTGGCGATGCGTCGCAAGCAGCTGCTTCTTGTTGAGAAAAAGCGCCGTGAGCGCCTCAGCAAGCAGCATCAGCGCGAGCAGCGTGCGGTTCCCAATTCCACGTATGCCCCCGTCGCGGCGCAGCGCGCCGATGAGCCCGTGAGCGTTTCGCTGTGCCGCGTGCAGGGCGAGGTGCTTCGTGAGCTGCGCACCCGCGAGGACAAGCCGCTCCGTGTCATCGCCGATCGTGCCGGCGTCTCCCTGGGGTATCTGTCCGAGGTCGAGCGCGGACGCAAGGAGGCCAGTTCCGAGTTCATCGTCTCGATCGCCAAGGCGCTCGACGTGCCGCTTTCCACGGTGCTGTCCATGGTCGCCGATCGCCTCGCCGCCCTCGGGCAGTGATGCCGGGTCGGCCGTGCAGGGTCTGTCTCGCCGTGCCGTGTCCTTGCAGGGCATGGCACGGCGTTATCGTTAGAAGTGCTTCGTGGCCGTCCGTGGATCCACGGTGCCATCGATGATTCTGTGCCTCATGTGCCCAAGGAGTGATTGGCAATGTCTATGCGTGAGCGCGAGTTCTGGGAGCTTCTCGAGGAGGTCTTCGGGCGTAGCTACGGCAGGTCCCTGTCGCGCGACCAACGGCTTTTCAAACTCGGCGACCGCACCGTGGTCGAGGCCCTTGCCGACGGCGAGGAACCCCGCGTCGTGTGGAACGTGTTGTGCGACCAGATGGACGTGCCTGACTCCAAGAGATGGGGGAAGGACCACAATGCACCGCCCATGCCTGCCGTTCGCGGTGTCTGAGGCCGCGACCGCGGGTCGGGCATGCGTTCTCCACATTCTTCGTCGTGAGCGCGGCGTGTCGTCAGAAATTCGAACAAGTGTTCGACTACTATTGTGGATAGTTCGCTGAAAGGTCCATCGGAGGCGATGAGTTCTGCACATTTGCCGATATGACCTTTCCCGGGTGTGAAATTCGTCTACCGTGGGTGCCACAACCCAGGGGCCGCCGGCTGCAAGACGCTGAGGTGACTTGCGGCCGGATGCCGGGTTGACCATACCCACGTTCCGAAAGGAGAGATTATGGCTGCACAGTCTGCCAAGAAAACCGACACCGCCAAGAAGGCTGCGGAAAACCGTGCGGCGGCTCTGTCCACTGCGCTCGCGCAGGTTGAGAAAGCCTATGGCAAGGGTTCCGTCATGATGCTGGGGGACCACCCGCACCAGCATGTTGAGGTCATACCGACGGGATCCATCGCCCTCGACCTGGCGCTCGGCATCGGCGGCCTGCCGCGTGGCAGGGTCGTGGAAGTTTACGGTCCCGAATCCTCGGGCAAGACGACCCTTGCGCTTCATGTCGTTGCCAACGCCCAGAAGAACGGCGTCGCGGCCTATATCGACGTCGAGCATGCGCTGGACCCCGATTACGCCCGCAAGCTCGGGGTTGACACCGACCAGCTCATCGTGTCGCAGCCCGACAACGGCGAGCAGGCTTTGGAAATCGCCGACATGCTCGTGCGCTCGGGCGGCCTTGACGTCATCGTCATCGATTCCGTCGCGGCATTGGTGCCCAAGGCCGAGATCGAAGGCGACATGGGCGACAACCACGTGGGGCTGCAGGCCCGTCTCATGAGCCAGGCCCTCCGCAAGCTGACGCCGGCGCTTGCCCAGACCAACACCACGGCCATCTTCATCAACCAGTTGCGCCAGAAGATCGGCGTCTTTTTCGGCAATCCCGAGACCACCACCGGTGGCCTCGCACTGAAGTACTATTCCACCGTCCGTCTCGATATCCGCAGAATCCAGACGCTCAAGGAAGGCGACAAGTCCGTCGGCAACCGCACGAGGGTCAAGGTCGTCAAGAACAAGATGGCTCCGCCGTTCAAGGCCGCGGAGTTCGACATCCTCTATGGCGAGGGCATCAGCCGAGAGGGCAGCCTCATCGACCTGGGACTCGAATGCGATCTCATCCAGAAGTCCGGGTCGTGGTTCCTCTTTGCCGATGGCGAGCAGCTGGGGCAGGGCCGTGAGAAGAGCCGGACCTACCTCAAGGAGCATCCTGACATCGCCGACGAGCTCGAGCGCCAGATCCGCATCAAGTACGGCCTTGTCGAAGACCCCGATGCGGGCGCCCAGGACGGCGAAGCGGCATCGCCCGACCCCAACGATGCCGATGCCGCGGAACAGAAGGCTGATCCGGTCGGCGACAAGGCGTAGTGCATGATATCCGCTGAGGAATTTCTGGCTGCGAGAGACATGGAATCCGCGCCCGATCCGACCGAGGAACCTCATGGTCGTGCCGCGTCTGTGCGACGGAGGCGCAGATTCCAACCCCGCCAGTATGACGAAGATCTCGAAGGCGTGGATGCGCCGGCCTCCCGCAGGCCGGCTCTGTCTGACGACGAGGCACATGACGAATACCGTTGCCAGGAGGCTGCGCTGACCCTGCTCGATGCCGCCGCCCGTTCGACGGCGACGCTTCGGAAAAGGCTGACGCTCAAGGGCTACGCGCCCGAGACGATCGAGGTCGTCATCTCCAATCTCACGCGCGTGGGCCTGTTGGACGACCTGAGCTACGCCAGGGGAGTGACGCAGTCCTGCTTGGGGCGTTGCATGGGCCGGCGCGGCACGGTGATGGAACTGGTGCGCAAAGGCGTGGACAGGCACATGGCGGAAGAAGTGGCGTCCGAGTTCGAGGAACGGGGGGATTTCGAGCAATCCGCCCGTCGCCTGGCCATGAAAGTGTCGCAGCGTACGCGAGGGCTGGACCGGCAGGTCCGGCTGCGGCGTTTTTGGTCAGCGGGTGGCCGCAAGGGACATTCGCCGGCCGATCTCAAGCGCCTCGAATCCGAATTCTTCTCGTGATTCGTGCCTGATCCGGGATCCGGGCGTCGCGGCTAGGGCTACGCCTGGGGATACGCCCGTTCGGTTGACTCGACCGTGCCCGTTGGATTGGGTCGCCACCGAGACTGCGCATGGGCGCATGCCATGCGGTGAGGCGGCGACATGAGAAGAAACGCCATGGTATGCCGCGGTGCGGCGATGAAACGATCTTGCAATGAATGAAAGCAAAGAATGAAATGAGACCTCGCATACCCCGGGTTCTGTCACCGCCTTTCGGCGGGGATGACCATCCATCTCGACTTGGCGTTGCCGCCAAGCTCTAGCAGCCTACCCGAAGGCACGTGCGAGCAGCACTTGACGCCTTCTGCTTGGCCTTGCTCCCGATGAGGCTTGCCATGCGGCCGGCCGTTACCGGCGGCCCGGTGGTCTCTTGCACCGCCGTTTCACCCTTACCCGCAAGCGGGCGGTCTATTCTCTGTTGCGCTATCTCTCAGGTCGCCCTGGGCGGACGTTATCCGCCATCGTGCTCTGCGGAGCCCGGAAGTTCCTCAGCTTGCGCCGCGGTCATCGCGAGGTCTCGTGACAAGAGTACGAACCTGCCGGGACACGCGCAATCCGCCTAGCAAGACGTGCGGAGCCACGGTTAGCCACGCCCGAACCTGAACAATAAGTGACATTTGAGGAATATGAGATATTATGAAACCACTGTTGGCAATGGAGCCAACGCATATGTCACCGCGGCTCAGCCGCATATAGATAAAGGAGGTCCATCATGGAAATCGTCGTTACCGGTCGCCACACCCAGGTGAAGCAGAGGTTCCGCGATGTCGTCGAAACCAAGATGAACCGTGTTACTGCAATTGCTCCCGATGCACAGCGTGCGCAGGTCGTTCTGTCCCATGAGGGAAACCCGCGCCAGGCCGACACAGCCAAGCGCGTTGAGATCACCGTCGTCGCAGGCCGCACCATCGTGCGAGCCGAGGCTTCCAGCGGGGACGAATTCAGCGCCCTCGACATCGCCATGGACAAGCTCACGCTTCGTCTGCGCCGCATGCGCGACCGCCGCAAGGACCATCGTCGCGGCTATGAGCAGATTGTCGACGAAGGCGCGGTCGAGGTGCCCGAGACCGAAGCCGCCGAAGAACCGGAGGCGCCGGTCAACAACAGCGCCGCCGATGCCGTCGCTGGCGACCTTGGCCCCGGCGAGTCCGTCGAGGTCAAGGTCGGCGATACCCCGATCGTCATCCGTCGCAAGCTCCACATCGCCGAGCCGATGACCATCGACGAAGCCCTGTACGAGATGGAACTCATCGGGCATGATTTCTTCCTGTTCGTCAACAAAGAGACGAACCGTCCGTCCGTGGTGTACCACCGCCATGGTTGGAGCTACGGTGTCTTCGAAATCGACACCCCCGAAAACGTGGCCAAGGAGAAGTGATCTCCGCCAGGTCATGACAGCCTCGTGAACGATGCCCCGCCCCGCGCGGGGCATCGTCGCGTCTGGGAAACTTTGAGAAATGCCCACCCTTTTCCGAAGTTTCGCGTAGTATGAAGTAAGTTTGTGTTGACACATGCACCGTGGCCAAAGCGGTGTGGCTTTCCAAGTCCGAGGAGTAAGACGTGGCAAAGGTTCTGGACAAGGCCCTGCGAATGGGTGAAGGTGCCCAACTTCGCAAATTGAAGTCAGTTGCGGAGGAGACCAATAAGTTCGAAGACGACATCAAGAAGATGTCCGATGAGGAATTGAAAGGCCAGACCGCAAAGTTCAAGGAACGTCTCGACAACGGCGAAAGCCTCGACGACCTGATGCCCGAAGCGTTCGCGACCGTGCGCGAGGCCTCCCGCCGTACCCTCGGGCTGCGTCACTTCGACGTGCAGCTCATGGGCGGCGCTGCGCTCCACTGGGGCAACATCGCCGAGATGAAGACTGGCGAAGGCAAGACCCTCGTGGCGACGCTTCCCGCGTATCTCAACGCGCTGGACGGCAAGGGCGTGCATGTCGTCACCGTCAACGATTACCTCGCCAGCTACCAGTCCGAGCTCATGGGGCGCGTGTTCCGCTTCCTGGGCATGACCACCGGCTGCATCATCACCCAGCAGAAGCCGGCAGAGCGCCGCAAACAGTACAACTGCGACATCACCTATGGCACGAACAACGAATTCGGCTTCGATTATCTGCGTGACAACATGGCATGGGACAAGTCCGAACTGGTGCAGCGTGGCCACCACTACGCCATCGTCGATGAGGTCGATTCCATCCTCATCGACGAGGCCCGCACACCGCTCATCATCTCCGGTCCCGCCGAGGGCGGCGTGTCCCGCTGGTACCGCCAGTTCGCGCGCCTCGCACCGAAGCTCAAGCGCGACGAGGACTACGAGGTCGACGAAAAGAAGAAGACCGTGGGCATCCTCGACGCAGGCATCAGCAAGGTCGAGGATTACCTGGGCATCGACAATCTCTACGAGCCGAGCAACACCGCGCTCATCGGCTATCTCAACAACGCCATCAAGGCCAAGGAGCTGTTCCTGCGCGACAAGGACTACGTCGTCACCAACGGCGAGGTCCTCATCGTCGACGAGCATACCGGCCGTATTCTTCCGGGACGTCGCTATAACGAAGGCCTCCACCAGGCCATCGAGGCGAAGGAAGGCGTCGAGGTCAAGGCCGAGAACCAGACCTTCGCCACCATCACGCTGCAGAACTACTTCCGCATGTACGACAAGCTCGCGGGCATGACCGGCACCGCCGAGACCGAGGCAGCCGAGTTCATGAACACGTACAAGCTCGGCGTCATCCCGATTCCGACGAACCGCCCGATGATCCGCGAAGACAAGGACGATCTGATCTACCGCACGAAGGTCGAAAAAATCAACGCCATCGTCAAGGACGTGAGGAAGCGTTACAAGAAGGGCCAGCCGGTGCTTCTCGGCACCGCGTCCGTCGAATCCTCCGAGCTCATCAGCTCCGCGCTTGACCTTGCCGGCATCCCGCACGAGGTGCTCAACGCGAAGCAGCATGCGCGCGAGGCCGCGATCGTCGCAGTCGCAGGTCGCAAGGGCGCCGTCACCGTCGCGACCAACATGGCCGGCCGCGGTACCGATATCATGCTCGGCGGCAACGTCGAGTTCCTCGCTGACCAGAAGCTGCGCCAGCAGGGCTATTCGCCTGATGACACGCCCGAGGAATACGAGAAGCTGTGGCCCGACACCCTCGCGGAGATCAAGAAGCAGGTCAAGGACGAGCACGAGGAAGTCAAGAAGCTCGGCGGCCTGTACGTGCTCGGCACCGAGCGCCACGAATCTCGCCGAATCGACAACCAGCTGCGCGGCCGTTCCGGCCGTCAGGGAGATCCGGGCGAATCCCGCTTCTACCTGTCGCTCGAAGACAACCTCATGCGACTGTTCAACACGCAACTCGTGGCGCGCATGATGGCCAAAGGCCTCCCCGAAGGCGAGCCCATCGAGGCCAAGTCCGTGTCCAAGGGCGTGCGCAACGCTCAGAAGGCCGTCGAATCCCGCAACTACGAGATTCGCAAGAACGTCCTTAAGTACGACGATGTGATGAACAAGCAGCGCACCGTCATCTACAAGGAACGCCAGATTGTGCTCAAGGGCGCCGACCTTGCCGAAGACGTGCAGCACTTCATCGAGGAGACCATCACCTCGTACGTGAAGGGCGCCACCAAGGGCTCCGACAAGCCGACCGACTGGGATCTCGAGGCCCTGCGCGAAGCGATCTCCAAGATCTGCCCCGTCGATGGCGTGGACGAAGACGAGCTGGAGTACGAGCTTGGCATCGCCCCCATGCCCGAAAACGAGTATGACGACGAGGACCTCGACGACGATTCCGACGAAGACGCCGATGAGGCGCCCGAGGAGTCCGACAAGGACGACTCGACGGCCGATGGAACCGAGGACGAGAACGAATCCGACGAGGCCATTGAGGACGTCGAGAAGACCAAGCCCACTCCCAAGAAGCGCAGGCTTCTCAAGGGCGACAAGGGACGAGACCTCATCGCACGCACCTACATCGACAACGCAAGGGACGCCTACGACCAGCGTGAGGACGAGGTCGGCTCCGACGTCATGCGCGAGGCCGAACGCCGCGTCGTGCTCGCCGTCATCGACAAGAAGTGGCGCGAACACCTCTACGAGATGGATTACCTCAAGGATGGCATCGGCCTGCGCGGCATGGGCCAGCGCGATCCGCTCGTCGAATACCAGCGCGAAGGCTACCAGATGTACAACCACATGGTTGACAGCATCAAGGAATCCACCGTGCAGCTGCTGTTCAACGTCGACCTGACGCAGTTCGAACAGCTCGTGCAGAAGACCGACAACGACCAGGTCCAGTATTCCGCTCCGAACGACCCCGACCAGTCCGATACCGACCGGACCGTGGCCGACACCGCTGAAGACCTCGCCGATGGCCAGATCGACGGCGAAGAGCCCGACGGCATGGAACCCGCCATCTCGGACCGCGATGCCGACGACGACGGCTACGCGGCTCCTCGCGGCCAGGTTGGATACCAGCCGATGACGCACGAAGACAGCAAGCTTCCGGCGAACAAGCGCGCCCAGAACGTCGAAGCCCACTCGCCGTGGGACGATGGCCGCACGTTCCCGGGCACCAAGCCGAACGCGAAGTGCCCGTGCGGATCCGGACGCAAGTACAAGATGTGCCACGGACGCAATGAAAAGAACGACGCCAAGTAAGACGGTCTTCCCCAGGTGCCCGTGACAGGAACCAGGAAACGCACCCCAGGCGGCTGCAGAGATGCAGCCGCCTTTTTCGTCGCGTGCTTCCTGCGGCCTCGTGTTCTCGCATCTTGCCTTCGGAATGTGGTCACTTGTCGTGGATGTAAATTCTTGTGTGCTTAGTATGAATCCGTCCGTTCGCAAACTATTCAAGAAATGGAGGATGACCGTGGCTGAATACACGTGGAAGTCGATTCTCAACCAGCTTGTCGTCAAGGGCGAGCATCTCACCGAGGATCAGAGCGAGTGGTATATCAACGACCTCATGGATGGCAATGCCGATCCCGTCCAGGTCGGCGCAGTGCTCGCGACGCAGCAGCAGCTTGGCCTTACTGCAGATGAGGTTGCAGGCGCGGCACAGGCCATGGTCGCACATGCCGTTCCGTTGAATCTGACGGGGGAGACCACCGACATCGTGGGAACCGGCGGCGACGGATTCGCAACCGTCAACATCTCCACCACGGGTTCCATCATCGCGGCGGCCGCAGGCGTGAAGATTGCCAAGCACGGCAACCGCGCCGCGTCCAGCAAGTCGGGCGCCGCCGATTGCGTTGAGGCGCTTGGCATCCCGCTTGACCTCACGCCCGAGCAGGTCGCCGAAGTCGGGGAGAAGGTCGGCATCACGTTCGCCTTCGCCCGCACCTTCCATCCGGCCATGCGTTTCGTCGGACCTATCCGCGCCAAGCTCGGCGTGCCCTGTGTCTTCAACCTCCTCGGCCCCATCACCAACCCCGCCAAGCCGGCCCACTTCGCCATCGGCTGCGCCAACGCCAAGCTCAGCCCGATCGTCGCCGACGTGTTGGCGAAGCGCGGCGCCAGCGGCCTTGTCTTCACGTCCGTCGAAGGCATGGACGAAATCGCTCCCACCGGTCCCATCTCGCTGTGGGTCGTCAAAGACGGCGGCGTGACCCAGACCTCCTTCGACCCGACCGTCGACCTCGGCCTGCCCAAGGTCACCATCGAGGACCTGCGTGGCGGCGAACCCGCATACAACGCCCAGGTCGCGCGCGATGTCATCGAGGGCAAGGAGCTTCCGTGCACTTCGACCATCCTGCTCAACTCCGCTGCCGCCATTGTGGCGGACGGCCATCTGCTCAGCACGGCAGCCCAGGCGGATCGCGCCGATAACGGCTACGATCTGTCCCTGCCCGACAACATCACCGGCACCATCGTCGATGAATTCCGCGAGGCCTATGGCATCGCGAAGGAGACCGTGGAATCCGGCAAGGCCAAGGCCAAGCTGGACGAGTGGATTGCCACGGCGCAGGCCGTCAAGGCCTGACAGGACCCCACGGGACGGCATGCGGGGGCAGAACCGTCGCATGATATGGCGCTGCGCCGCATGCCGATGCCTTGATTCGCGGCAATTCAGACGTTTGTACGCTTGGATTGCCGCGTTTTCGGTTGTTCGACATGGTAAGGTGTTGGGTGTCGTGGCCACCCAACGACGAGCGGCCGCACGGAAATGACCACAATGACGTCTGGAGGAAAAATGCATAAGCTTGCTGTTGACATTGGTGGTACGAAGATCGCCGTCGGCGTGTGCGACGAAAACGACACCATCGAACGTTCGTGGACCGTGCCGACGGAGAACGACGCGGATTCCATCAACGAGACCATCGCCAGCCTGTACAAGAAGGCCTGCGAGACGTATGACGACATCGCGGCGATGGGCATCTCGGCCGCTGGCAACATCAAGCAGGACCGTCGCACGGTCAATTTCTCGGCCAACATCCCCGCTTGGATCAACTATGACCTGTCCGGCCACATCGAGGACCTCATCGACCGCAAGATTCCCGTGGTCGTCGAGAACGATGCGAATTGCGCGGGCTGGGGCGAATATGTACACGGCGCCGGCAAGGGAAGCACCAACATGGTGCTGCTCACGGTGGGCACCGGACTCGGCGGCGCCATCGTGCTCAACGGCGAACTCTACCGTGGCTCCTATGGCATGGCCGCGGAGCTCGGCCACCTGCCCATGGTGCCGGACGGCGACACCTGCGGCTGCGGCCTGCGCGGCTGCGCCGAACGCTATGTGTCCGGTTCCGCCCTCGAACGCTTCGCCAAGGCAGCGGTCCGCCGCCGCCCCAAGGAGGCGACGCGCCTCATGGAACTGTGCAACGGCCATGTCGAAGAACTCCGCGGCCCCATGATCTCCCGTGCCGCGCAGGAAGGCGACGTGCTGGGTCTGTATGCCTTCAATAAGATCGGCGAATGGCTTGGCCGCACGATGGCCGCCATCTCCGCCGTGCTGGACCCTGATCTGTACGTCATCGGCGGAGGTGTGGTCGCCGTCGGCGACATCCTGCTCGAACCGGCGCGCGAGGCCTACGCCCGCTTCCTGCAGGCGAGCGAATACCGCCCACATGCGCAGATCGTCCCCGCGGCCGCAGGCCAGGACGCCGGCCTTATCGGCGCTGCGAACCTGTCGATGCGCTGAGCGCGGGAGCCGCCGCGCATCACGTCCACGGCACCGTGCAACGGATTGTCATCAACGCGTGACATCGGAACGCGTGATCGTCCGGCACACGTGATCGACGCCAACGCGCGATTTTATACAGACACGGATGGCCACCTGGGGAAGGTGGCCACCCGTGTCTTTTTCTCGAATCGCCAAGACCGTGACATGGGGCATGACGGTCATGCCGGGGATGACGACTGTGCGCGCCTCCATCGTGGATAAGAACCGGGGCGTCGCCTGTGCTGCGCGCGAGGGACGGGCGGGGAAGCAGGGAGAAGACATTCAGTCCCGTGGACGGAATATCAACGCCACGATCGCCAGAAGGACGAACATGCCGCCTGCGAAACCGCATGCACCCGCGGCGCCCGGAACGACGACCGCGAGGAGGAGCAGCACGACGCCGATGATGAACAGCGCCAGATACCCCTTCGCATAAGCACTGAGATTCCCCCTGGGGTTCGGGGGAGTGAAATGGTCGTCGGGCGAATCATCGAGGATGCTCGTCGAGAAATCCCTTGGACCGCGGCGTACGGTGGGCTCGTGTGCCATGTCGTCGAATTCCCTCATGGCCTGGCTCTCCTGGGCCTTCTGCGCGGCCTTCTCGCGTCTGCGGGCCTCGCGTTCGAAACGCCGGGCGGCATGGGAATTGCTCAGGTCGGAAAGATCCTGCTCATGGTCGTGCACGAACTGTTCCCACATCTCGTCATCGGACTGCATCGCATCCGGCTTCGTGGAATCCGGATCCCCGTGGCCGGAGCAATGAGATTCGGAAGAAGGTGGGATGGAATCGGAAGAATCGTTCCCATCGCTGGTATTGTTGTGTGCGGTCATGCAATAACTGTATCGCCACGCTGACTCAAAGCGTAATGGAGGATGACGTGCTGTACTGGTTCTTTGTCAAATCGCTTAGCCCGATCGCCCGCACGCGGTTCAATCCCACGTGCGTGGGCGTCGAGAACATTCCAAAAGAGGGCGGAGCGATCATCGCCGCGAACCATCTGGCAGTCATCGACGACGCGGTGATCCCCATGACCTCGCCGCGCATGGTGCACTTCATGGGCAAGGCCGAGTATTTCGAAGGCAAAGGCATCAAGGGACGTTTCAAGAAGTGGTGGTTCACGCAGGCTGGCGTGTTCCCGGTCGACCGCGCCGGCGGCGCCAAGTCCCAGGGCGCGATGGACACCGCCCGCGAGCTCATCGAGCAGGGGCATGTCTTCGGGATCCACCCCGAGGGCACGCGCAGCCCCGACGGGCGTCTGTTCCGTGGGCATACCGGCGTCGCTCGGCTTGCCTACGAGACCGGCGTGCCGCTCATCCCCACGGCGATCATCGGCACCCGTGACATCCAGCAGCCCGGCACCGTCATCCCGTCGAAAGGCGCCGTCACCGTCATTTACGGCGAGCCCATCGTCGTCGGGAAGAAGCCCGACGACGAGATCGCCCATGACGAGATCCGCGAGCTGACGGACGAGATGATGCGTCGGATCCAGAAGATGAGCGGACAGGAATACGTCGACATGTACGCCCAGGACTACAAGAAGATGCTCAAGGAAGCCGAAGAGAAGAAAACCGAAAACATCGAGGCCTGATATGAGAAACGAGGGGCCCACTGCCTGCCACACGGCATCGGCGGTGGGCCCCTCGGCTACTTCCGGGGAGGGTGTCACACCACGGTGAGCGTGATGACCGTGGGATTGCCGTTCGTGTCGTAGAGACGTACGCTCTGGTTGGCATCGACGGACTGCTGCCGCACCTGGTCGGTCCAGTTGCCCAGGATGGTCGTCTTCTTCTCGACCTTGAACCCCAAGGCCTCCAGCGTCGCCGCCGCGTCATCGTAGCTCTTGCCCACCACGTTCGGCACCGTCTGCATCTGCGGTCCCTTCGACACGGTGATGGTGATGGAGTCGCCCCAGTGCAGAGTGTCGCCGGAGTCGGCGGTCGCCGAGATGATGACGCCGTCGTCGACCGTGTTGGAATAATCGTCGGTCCAGTTGACGGTGATGTTGTTCGTCGAGAAGTACGATTCGACGTCGCTGCGCGTTTTGCCGACGACGTCAGGCATCGTCACGGGCTTGGGCCCCTTCGAGAGCACCACGGTGACCTGCGTGTTGTGCGTGACGGTGGAACCGGGCTCGGGGTCGACCGAGATGGCGGCGCCTTCGGGCACCGTGAGGGAGTATTCGTCGGCTGATTCATCGTGGATCACGGTGTCGAATCCGGCGTTCTGCAAAGTACCCAGCGGATCCTTGCCATCGTCGGAATCGGGGTCGAGCAGGTCGTCGGGCACGGTGACCATGAGCGGGCCCGACGAGACGACCACGTCGACGATGCCACCGCGCTTTGAAACGGCGGTGCCGACAATCGAAGGGGACGTCGAGATGATTTTGCCGCTGGACACCGTGTCGTCGTTGCGTTCCGTCACCTGATAGGCGATGCCGAGCGAATCCAGGGACTCCTTGTAAGAGTTCCAGTCGGCGCCTGCCACGGTGCACGTCGATTCATCGGCGCATGCCACGTCGGATGCGGAGGGGAGCTTCTCATAGCTGCCCGGGCCGGAAAAATACCACCATGCCATGCCGCCGACCGCGGTGACGACCACCACGAGCAGCACGATCATCACCTTGAAGAACGTGCCGTGCTTCTTGTGATGCTTGCCCAGGATCTCCGTCGCCGCTTCCTCGGCCGCCATGGGGGGCATGGGTGCCGTGGGGGCGGCGGAGGGCGCGAGTCGCGTCGTCGATGCCAGCTGCTGGCGTTGCTGGGCTGGCGTTGCGTTGTGAGACGCTGCCGTCGTCGAGGAGTCGGCAGGGGCCTGGCCGGCGTCCGGCGTTGCGATGGGGGACGGTGCCGAAAGGACCACGGTGGGCGCGGCGGAGCTTGCCGTGTCACCGGGATGCGCCGCCGCGGGACCGTGCGTGATGCGTCGTTGCTGTGCTGGCGCCTTGGAAGAGGAACCGGCAGACGGGATGGGGGAGTCCGTGGAGGCCTGGCCTGCGGTCTCGCCAGGGCGCGAACCGCCTGGGGCCTGCGTCGCGGGAGGCGGAGGCACGGGGGATCCGTCGGTGGCATCGGCGGCATGCGCACCGGAGACGGAATTCGCGCCGGAGGATGCGGCGGGCGCCGATGCCCCGCNNGCACCGGAGACGGAATTCCCGCCGCATCCTTCTGCCGTGTCCGCCTCGGATGCCGCGGAGGCGATTGCCGAGATCCGGCCGGTCACGGCGCTGGCGGCGCTGATGTCGCCCGTCGTGGGATTGATGGCGACGAGATGGCTCATCTGCGTGGACGGTTGCAGCTCCGTGGCAGAGTCGGCGGCGGGGGCGACCTGCGCCGTCGCGTCGCCATGCGCATCTGCATCCAGGGGCCTGTATGTGACAAAAAGCGGTGCGTCCGTGTCTTCCGGGGAGGCGGTGCCATCCGGGGAAGCAGTGGCATTCGCTGTGCCAGCCTCGGCAGGCTGCACGAGTCTGCTGATGGGATTGGTGTGCAATCCCAGCTGTTCTGCGGTGGGTTCGGACGTCGCATGCCATTCCAGCTGGTCTTCGGTGAGGGCCGACATGACCTGCTGGTATTTCTCCAGTGCCTTGTCCGCGTCTGCCGGGCGGGCGTCCACCGATCGTGCGGTGAGCTCCGCCACGAAATCCGAAACGGCTTTCGGGATGTCGGGGTACGCCGATGCCAGCGAAGGCACGTCTTCGTGCACGTGTTTGAAGACGATGGTCATGGCGTTGTCCGTTTGGAACGGGGTCACGCCGCTGATGAGCTCCCAGGCCATGATGCCCACGGAGTACAGGTCGCCCTGCGGGGTGGCGAGGTTGTCCGAGATCATCTCGGGCGCCAGATACGCGGCCGTGCCCAGCAGCATGCCAGTGGTTGCGAGGGTGGCCTGGGACGTCGCCTTCGCGAGCCCGAAATCGGTGATCTGCACATGCCCGCGCTTGTTGATGAGGATGTTCTCGGGCTTGATGTCGCGGTGCACCACGCCTTCGCGGTGGGCCGCGGCGAGGCCATCGAGCGTTTCGCCGATCGTCTTCATCATCTCGGCGATGGTGAAATGGCGCTTGCGCTGGATCTCATACCGAAGGTTGACGCCTTCGACATATTCCATGACGAGGAAGTCGAGTCCGTTCCATTCCCCGAAGTCATACACCTGCACGATGTGAGCGTTGGCGATCTGCGCCGCTGACCGCGCCTCGCGGCGGAAATACTTGATGAAACGTTCGCGTTCGCTCCCCTGCGCGAGCTGAGTGTGCATGATCTTGAGGGCGACGGTGCGCGACAGACGCTCGTCCATCGCCTGGTAGACGGTTGCCATGCCTCCGTCGGCGATGCGGCGGGTGATGGTGTATCGGCCGTCAATCTTGTCTCCGATCGGCCCCTGGATCGCTGAACTCATGGTTGTAATGGTAGAGCCATTATGAAAGAAATCTGACAAAGCTGGGCAAAAATCCCACGAAATCCACAGTACGGGCGTTCATCGTGCGGACGGGCGGCCCACAGCGCCATCTGCGGAGGCGGTGGGGACGAACCGGGCGCACATCGCGCAGAGGGAGGAGGTGTCGCGGATGCCCAGGGCCTGCGCCCGGTCGGCAAGGGCGGTGAGGGACTGACGCCACAGGTCGTCTATACGGGAGCGGGATGCGGCGATGGCGCCGCTGCGTTTGAAGATCCCGGTGATGCGTTCGACGTCGCGGCCGGATTCGTCGGCGGACGCATACGACTCGACCAGATAGCGGCGGTCGGATTCATCGGCCCCGTCCAAGGCATCGGCCAGAAGCATGGTGCGTTTGCCTTCGCGGATGTCGCCGCCCACCGGCTTGCCGGTCGACTTGCTCGATCCGATGACGTCGATGAGGTCGTCGTTGATCTGGAACGCCACGCCCAGCGGTTCGCCGATCGCAAGGGCCGCGTCGTGCGCTGTCCGCGCGTCGGCGCCTGCACACACGAGGCCCAGCTCGATCGGGGCGATCGTGGTGTAGCTTGCGGTCTTCCACCGATAGGTGCGCTCCGCGGAGTCACGCAGGGCCGCGGGGTCGTCAAGGCTGATCGTCTCGACGGCGAGGTCCATGAACTGCCCTACCTCGACCTCGCGGTGCATGCGCAGGAAGATGTCCATGAGCGCGTCGCGGCTCTCCGGGAAGCTGCGGGACGCCCGGTGGGCGACGTCGACGGATGCGGTGGCCAGGAGGTCGCCGAGCATGATTGCCAGCCCCCTGCCCATCGACGGGGAGCCGACGGCGCGGGACAGCGCCTTGTGCGCGGCGGGCAATCCGCGGCGCATGTCGGAATCGTCGATGATGTCGTCATGCACCAGCGCGGCGGTCTGGAATATCTCGATGGCGCACGCCACGTCGGCGGCTGCGTCGTCCGACGCCCCGGTCTGGTGCTCGGCCCGGGATTCGTCGCGGGCCGCGTCGTAAGTCTCGAGCAGAAGCATGGCACGCAGACGCTTGCCTCCCCGCGATGACGTCGCCGCCTGCGCGGTGACTTCCTTGAGCACGTCGTCCGATTGGGGCGAACCGTGCATGGCGCAGTAGTCCGTCACGAGATGTTCGATGCGGCTGTCAAAGCTTTCACGTGTCATGTGTTCCACATCGACCATGGTAATGCACGGCGGGGGACGGGCGCAGGCCCGGAAGATGGCACGGGTCATGGGGCGGAGCGGGCGCCGGTGGATGGGCGTGGGCGGGGAACGAGATGGCCGGGGCGCGGGCGGTGCATGGCGGTGGTGCGGGGCGGTGGTGCGGGGCGGTCGGGGTGATTGGTGTGGTCGGGGTCGATCGGGTTGTGCACATCGCCGCGGTGTGTTGTCCACAACCGCCGCAGGATATCCCCACTCCGTGGTTCCCGTCCACAGTGACGCACATTTTCCGATGCGGACCCGGCGCTCGCGGCCCCCATGCCACTGTTGGCTCACGGCGTTCGCAACACGGTGTGCGCCGGGGCGAAAGGAATCTTCGATGAAAAACACGAGTGACAAGGGACGGAGCACCTCCGACGACGCGACGAACGAGCGACGCATCGCCCGCATCCTGCGCGAGATGAGGGGAGGCCCGCGCGCCGACTACGAGCGCATCGAAGCCGAGACGGTCGAACGGCTGCACGATGAGTTGCATTCCAGGCGTGTGACCGACGGGATCGTGGACACCGACACCGTATGGTTCACGCCCGTCGTGGACCAGTGGATGCGGTCCATCGACGTGGGCGAGGAGATGCTGACAACCGATTCCGTGGTGCGCTACGCCGCGGCGAACGAGGAAACCCTGGCTCTGCGCGACGCACTGCTGGTGTCGTTGCTTTCCGAAGCCGACCGCGACTCCGTGCTCCGGATGGCCTGCGAGCCGCATTCTGCTGACAGCGTGCACACGGTGTATGACGCGCTGACCGCGGTGTTCACGGAATCCACGGCGGTGCCCGACCTTCCCCGCTGCGCGATGGGGGTGCAGATGCACGCCCATCTGCTCAAGGCGCTTCCTCGTCGCTACACCGCGCATGTCCATGCGAGCCTGGCGTATCTGTGCTGGTGGATGGGTTTCTTCTCCGAGGCACGGGACAGCGCCGAGATTGCCCTCGACATCAACCCATCGTGCACGCTCGCCGACATCATCCTGAACGCGCTGAGGTTCCACATCATGCCGGCGTGGGCCGATTTCGCTCTCGGCGAAATCGACGACGATAATTGCGGCCCTTGCGAAACTTGATGTACTATAAACAAGTTGCACTTGCCCGAACTGTGCCTAGTGACGGATAGGCGAAGCGAGTGCTGTGCTAGGAGGGATTTTGGCCGTTAAGAACAAGAGCCGCGAAAACAATGCCGACGTCGAGGAGTCGGCGGTGAGCGACAGGGCCACTGCATCGAACGCGCAACCCACGGAAGGCTCGTCCTTGGAAGGCGCGACGACCGCAAAGGCACGCACGGAGAAGAAGACGGCATCGCGAACGAAGAAGACTGCATCCCGCAGGACCAAGAAGGCGCAGGACGGCGACGCGACGGCGGCCGCCGACGACGCCAAGGACGCGAAGCCGGCCCGCACGCGCAAGACGACGGCCAAGAAGGAATCGGACGAAGAAACCGAAACCGCCAACAAGCCCGCAACCCACAGGCGCCGCAAGTCGGCCGCCGCGACGGACGACGCCCCGGCCAAGCCGCACACGCGCCGCAAGGCCGCCAAGGCCGAGGACGAGGCCCCGTCCTCTTCCGATGACGAGCTCGAGAACACCTCCGATGATGTCGACGAGGCCCAGGACGATCTGGACGCCGACATCGAGGACGACCAGGATTTCGAGGATTTCGACGACATCGCCGAGGATTTCGACGACGAGGAGGAATCGGACGACGAGTCCAACGACATCGCCGGGGAATCCGACGACGAGGATGAGGACGACGATGAGTCCGATGAGGGCAACGCCGCGTCGACGCGTCCGGAAATCCCCACGGCCAAGGGTGCCTTCATCGTGTCCGATGACGACGATGACGACGAGAACGTCACCCCTGCGGGCAATCCGAAGCGACGTGTCATCACAACGGGCGCGACCGCCGATCCCGTCAAGGACTACCTCAAGCAGATCGGACGCGTCAACCTGCTGACGGCAGAGCAGGAGGTCGACCTGTCGGAGCGCATCGAAGCGGGCCTGTACGCCCAGCATCTGCTCGACACGGAAGGCGACCAGGTGGACTTCCGCCGCAGGCGCGAGCTCAAGTGGGCGGCGAACGACGGCCAGAAGGCGAAGTCCCACCTGCTCGAAGCCAACCTGCGACTCGTCGTGTCGCTCGCCAAGCGCTACACCGGCCGCGGCATGCTCTTCCTCGACCTCATCCAGGAAGGCAACCTCGGTTTGATCCGCGCGGTCGAGAAATTCGATTGGAAGAAGGGCTTCAAGTTCTCCACGTATGCGACGTGGTGGATCCGCCAGGCCATCACCCGAGCCATGGCCGACCAGGCGCGCACCATCCGCGTGCCCGTGCACATGGTCGAGGTCATCAACAAGCTGTCGCGTGTGCAGCGCCAGATGCTCCAGGACCTTGGTCGCGAGCCCACGCCCGACGAGCTGGCGCGCGAACTCGACATGCCTGTCGAGAAAGTGCAGGAAGTCCAGAAGTACGGCCGCGAGCCGATTTCGCTCCACACCCCGCTCGGCGAGGATGGGGATTCCGAGTTCGGCGACCTCATCGAGGACACCGACGCCATCGCCCCGTCCGACGCAGTCGCCTTCTCGTTGCTCCAGGAACAGCTCAAGCAGGTGCTCGAGACCCTGAGTCCGCGCGAGGCCGGCGTCATCGAAATGCGCTATGGCCTCAAGGACGGACAGGCGAAGACCCTCGACGACATCGGGCGCGTCTACGGCGTGACCCGCGAGCGCATCCGCCAGATCGAGTCCAAGACGATGTCGAAGCTCCGCCATCCGTCGCGTTCGCAGACGCTGCGTGACTTCCTCAGCAAGTGACGCACGGCCGTGGTCCGCGGTAAGGTGACACGGCGACACAGCATGTGAAAAGGCCCGCTTCGGCGGGCCTTCGCGTCCATGCCCGGCGCAGGGCGCGAAGTTCGAAGGATTTTCCTGGGAATTGTGCGGGAGGCAATGAGAATGACCAAGGCAGACGGCGCCCGGAAGGATAAGAAAGACTACGGTGCGGATTCCCTCGTGGTTCTCGAAGGCCTTGACGCGGTCCGCAAACGTCCGGGCATGTACATCGGAACCACGGATACCCAGGGGCTCATGCACTGCCTGTGGGAAATCATCGACAATTCGGTCGACGAGGCGCTTGCCGGCGCCTGCGACCGCATCACGGTGACGCTCCATGCAGATGGCTCGATCACCGTCGAGGACAACGGACGAGGCATCCCTGTCGACGTGGAGCCCAAGACGGGTCTGACGGGCGTCGAGGTCGTGCTCACCAAGCTTCATGCCGGCGGCAAGTTCAACAGCAACGTCTATAAGAAATCAGGCGGCCTGCACGGCGTCGGTTCGTCCGTCGTCAACGCACTGAGCGAACGCCTGGACGTCGAAGTCGACCGCGGCGGCAAGACATACCGCATGGAATTCCACCAAGGCCATCCCGGTGTCTATGACGACGCGGACCCCGAGCATCCTTCGCCGTCGTCGCCGTTCAAGAAGACCCGCAAGGGCAGGCCGACGGAGCTGCGCGTGGTGGGCAGCTACCGCGGCAAGCGCACCGGCACGCGCATCCGTTACTGGGCCGACCGCGAGATTTTCACCCCGACGGCCACGTTCCAGTACGACGAACTCATCGACAGGGTGCGCCAGACCACGTTCCTCGTGCCCGGCCTGCGCATAGTCGTCATCGACGAAAACGTGCCCGAGACCGGCGACGCGGCAATCGACGACCGTATGGAAGTCGACGGCGACGCCTTCCAGAGCCAGCAGGCCCCGGCCGCGGCGACACCCGGCGGCGACGTTCAGATCCATGACGCCTCTGCGGATGACGGGGAGGAAGACGGCGGGGTCCGCGATGAATCCGCCGGGGAACGGGACGATGGGACCAGTGCTTTCGCGGACGCGTCCGCCGACGATGCCACCGACGACGCCGATGGCGACGGGGTCGGCGCGCAGGACTCCGGCTCCGACCTGGCCCAGCTTGGCACGGCGGCCCCGTCGGCGCATCCGCGTGTTCAGGAATTCCTGCACGAAGGCGGAGTCGTGGACTTCGTCGACTTCCTGTCTCATGGCGCGCCCGTGTGCGACGTGTGGCACGTTTCCGGACAGGGCGACTACGACGAGGAGGCTCAGGCCGTCGACGAGAACGGAGACCTGCATGCCACCCTCGTCAAGCGCACGTGCGAGGTCGACATCGCCCTGCGTTGGGTCGACGACTACGACACGACCATCCGCTCCTTCGTCAACGTGGTCGAGACGCCTGGCGGCGGCACCCATCTCGACGGATTCCTCAATTCCCTCGTCAAGCAGGTGCGCAAATACGTCGAGGCGAATGCGCGCAAGCTCAAGGTGAACCTCAAGGACTCCGCCATGAAGGTCGAACGCGACGACGTCATGACCGGCCTGGTCGCCGTGGTGTCGGTGCGTGTGCCCGAACCGCAGTTCCAGGGACAGGTCAAAGGGGTCCTTGGAACCCCCCAGGTGCGTCCCATCGTCACGTCCGTCTGCGACGAGCAGCTCGGCCAGATGATCTCGGGGTCCAAGCGGGGGTTCAAGGACCAGTCCCTGCGCGTGCTCGAGAAGATCAGCGGCGAGATGCACGCCCGCATCCAGGCCCGCAAGACCAAGGAGGTCACGCGCCGCAAGAACGCCCTCGAATCCGCCTCCATGCCTTCCAAGCTGTCGGATTGCCAGCCTGGCAACGACGACATCGCCGAGCTCTTCATCGTCGAGGGCGACTCCGCCCTCGGCACGGCGAAGGCCGCCCGCAACTCCATGTTCCAGGCGCTGCTGCCCATCCGAGGAAAGATCCTCAACGTCCAGAAGGCCTCCACCGCGCAGATCCTCGGCAACAAGGAATGCTCCGCCATCATTCAGGTCGTCGGAGCGGGGTCGGGAAGCACCTTCGACATCGATCAGGCGCGCTATAACAAAGTCATCATGATGACCGACGCCGATGTGGACGGCGCCCACATCCGCACGCTGCTGCTCACGTTGTTCTACCGGTACATGCGTCCGCTCGTCGAGGCCGGCCACGTCTACGCCGCCGTGCCGCCGCTGCATCGCATCGCGCTCGCCGGAAAACACAAGGGTGAGTTCGTCTACACGTATTCCGAAGACGAGCTGCAGACGAAGCTTGCGGATTTGCGCGCCCAGCATATCGACTACAACCCGGACGTGCAGCGTTACAAGGGCCTGGGCGAGATGGACGCCGACCAGCTGGCCGACACCACCATGGATCCGCGCACGCGCACGCTGCGCCGCATCCGTCTTGAGGACGCCGCGCACGCGTCGGATGTGTTCGAGCTTCTCATGGGGGACGACGTCCCGCCCCGGCGCCAGTTCATCATCGACAACGCCGACGACTTCGACCGTTCGAACATCGACGCCTGACACGCCGGCGGGGGAGCGGAACAATTTCCCTCCTTCCCCTCGGGTACGCCCGGCCTCAGGGAACGGGGCCTTGATACAGTGGAGTCATCAACGAAAGGGTGGGAATGGCTCGTTCTATATACCTCATACGGCACGGTCGCACGGCCTACAATGCGCAGAACCGGTTCCAGGGCCAGGTGGACATCCCTCTTGACGAGGTGGGTGTCTGGCAGGCCGACCGCACGGGGGAGGCCTTGCGCGAGCTGCTGTCCCACAACCAGCGCATCGCCCCGGCGAGCGGCGCCACGCTGCCATCCGACGGTACGCAGTTCAACCCGGCGTCGTCCATCGTCGTCGTTTCGTCGGATCTGAGCCGCGCCGCCCAGACCGCGCATGCGTTCGCCGATCCGTGGGGACTGGAGGTCCACCTTGACAAGCGTCTGCGCGAAAGGGCGTTCGGCGATTGGGAAGGCGTCCCGCTTGCACAGGCGGAGCATGATTTCCCCGAGGACTTCCGGCTGTGGCGCGATGGAATGGGCGGCGAGCTTCGGCACGGGGCGGAGTCCCGCGAAAGCCTCGGCACCCGCGGCATGGAGGCGGTGAACGACTGGGCGTCCCGCGTCGATGACGACCAGATCGTCATGTTTTTCTCCCATGGCGCGTGCATCGCCGAGACAATCGACCATATGCTCGAGCCTGTGGGCACCACGTCGGGCATCGCCAATTTCTCGACCATGCGCAACGACCACTGGGCCGAGCTCATTCCCTTCGACCGCCCCGGGCAGGAGCAGCGCTGGCGGCTCCTGTTTTACAACCGCGGGCCCGCCGCGGCCATGCTGCCTTCGTGGGACGATCCTTTCGGGCAGAACGCCTGAAACGACTCCGCCGTCCCTCTCATCCGGCGGACGGCGAGCCGTGGCAGGCAATCCGCCGGAGCCTGGCAGGGATGGGCGGCATACGGCGGACGTGCAGCGGCGAACCGCCGGTCCAGACAGGCTCAGGAATGGGCGCAGGCTCACGGATGGACAATGGGCTGGCGTGGGAACCAGTGCGCGGTGCCTGTGGCCGCGCGCCTGGGGCTTCACGTTCCCGTGCGTCCGACCGCAATCATCGCTTCGCCCCACCCTCGCGCGGACCGCCATGCCCAACGGTCCCGCGGCATGGCCTCAAGACACGGCCTGCGAGATTAATGGAAAACGACAACAGTGTCATACAATAGGGGATAGGGCAGTCGCGGGCACATCAGTGTCGATGTCATGCCGCGCAGTGCCACAGAAGCCTTGTATGACTAAGACGTGAAAGAACGAAAGGGTGTTCACAGTCGTGGGTATGTTTGAACTGGATGATGATGGACTGGAGCGTTCCGGGGATCCGGGCGCGGGCCATCCGAACGGATCCGCGTCAGGTCCTTCCGGCGTCGGCCCCGGGGATTCAGGGATGCCGCATGCCTCGCATGACCATCCTGCCGATGCGCAGAGAACGCCGCATCCCCGCCACGGCGCCGACCAAACG
This sequence comes from Bifidobacteriaceae bacterium UBA2724, assembly GCA_002353815.1. Taxonomy (GTDB): domain Bacteria; phylum Actinomycetota; class Actinomycetes; order Actinomycetales; family Bifidobacteriaceae; genus Pseudoscardovia. The sequence continues at coordinate 23,405 of DEKK01000008.1, forward strand.
GGCGACGAGGCCGCGGTTTCGGCCGACATGACAACCAAAGACAAGCGTCTGGCCGAAGGCCTGGGGTCCCTGACCCCTGCCAACGGCGACTTCGATTCGCGCGATGCCATGCTGACACGCCATGACGAGGAAGAACGCGACCATTCGCTGTTGCGCAGGGCGGCTTCGCCCCACACCGACATGACGTTCCCCGAATTCGACTTTGCGCGGGAATACAAGATTCCCGAGGAACTCATGCCAACCGAGAAGACGGTCCCCGACCCTGACGAGACGACATCCGACGAGGTGAACGGCGTCGCGACGCTGAACCAGCACATCTCGGAGGTCACCAAGGCGGTGCGTGCCGCGCAGACCGCCGAGAACTACCGCAACCCGGCCGAGCAGGGCGACGCGCAGGCGCAGCTCATCCTCGGCGACATGCTGTTCCTCGGCGTCGGCATGAAACAGGACACCACGAAGGCGTTCGATTGGTACATGAGATCGGCCGAGCAGGGCAGCGCCCCGTCGCAAAACAACCTGGGGATCCTGTATTTCCAAGGGGGCGGGGGCGTGGAGCCCGACAAACGCCAGGCCGCGCTGTTCTTCCACGAGGCGGCCAAGGCCGGATATCCCTACGCGCAGGCCAATCTCGGTCTTCTTTACGATTCGGGCGAAGGCGTCCGCCGCGACTACGAGAAAGCCGCCATGTGGTTCCGCAAGGCGGCCGACAAAGGAATCGCCATCGCCGAACTGGGCATCGGCACGCTGCTGTTCAATGGCAATGCCGGGGAACAGGACCTCGACCTCGCTTCCCGTTATTTCGAACGCGCCGCGCACCAGGGCAATGCAATCGCGCAGTTCAAGATCGGCATCATGCTGTACAGCGGCATCGGGGTTCCCAAGGACCCGGAGGCCGCCATCATGTGGTTCCGCAAGTCGGCGCAACAGGGACTGCCCCACGGCGAGACGGCGTTGGGACGCGCATACTACGAGGGTCATGGAGTCCGCAGGGATTTCCGCAAGGCGGGGTACTGGTTCTGGGAGGCCGCGATGCAGGATTTCGCCATAGCGCAGGGCGCCCTCGGCGACATGTACCGCCTGGGCTACGGCGTGGGCAGGGACGCCAAGCAGGCGGCCTACTGGTACGAGAAGGCCGCGGCGAAAGGCGACACCGACTCCCAGTTCAATCTCGGCGTGCTGTATGAGCGCGGCAACGGCGTGGAACAGAACTACGACAAGGCGCTTGAACTCTACAAGCAGGCGGCCGTGCATGGCGACGGAAGGGCGCAGACCAACCTCGGCATGATGTACGCGTTCGGCGACGGCGTCGAACGCGACTACGACACGGCTTTCGATTGGTTCGCGAGCGCCGCCGAGCAGGGCGACCCCAAGGCACAGACCAACCTCGGCGTACTGTATGAGGAAGGCATGGGCGTCGAACAGAACGACGAACATGCGGTGGACCTGTACAGCGAGGCGGCCAAGCATGGCGACAAGACCGCGCAATGGCGCCTCGGCGTCATGTACATCGACGGCCGGGGAGTCGAACAGGATTACGCCAAGGCCGCCGATCTGCTGGCGAAGGCCACATCGGCGGGCGAGGTACACGCCATGATGCGTCTCGCCGACCTCTACGACGAAGGACTGGGCGTGCCCAAGGACGGCCAGATGGCCAATGTGCTGCGCGAAGCGGCCGTGTACGAGAGCACACAGAAACTGTCGAAATAGCCTTCTGCCGCCGCTGCGGCCGCTGTGACACATGTTCGGGGAAGATCGGACCAGAAGACTGCGCTGCAGTCTCGGCAGCATGCATCGCGGGGGTTCCCAGGGGGGGGGCACGCTGAGCGAACGATACACGAACGGCGCCGGATGCATCCGGCGCCGTTCGCTGTTATGCGACGTACTTGATCGGCATCGACAGTTCGGTGCCCGAACCGTCGCGACGCATGTCGACCTCGGGCAGGTCGACCGGGGAACCCGCATCGCTGCTGGCGATCAGCGGCCACTGTCCCACGAAGGCGCAGATGAGCGCATTTTCGTCCTTGAGGAACCGCTGGGTGCGCACGCCGCCCGTGCCGCGCCCCTTCGTCGGATACTGGTCGAGCGGGGTGATTTTCGCGGCCCCCGGCACGGTGCCGGGAAGCGCCATGTCGTCGCCCGCCACCGTGAGCACGACGGCGCCCGATTGCGATGCCACGCCATCGGCGTCCTGGTCGTAACTCCACGCCACCTTGCCGGCGGGCACGACCGCGAACGCCATCACATGGGCGCCGTCCGCCAGACGGATGCCGATCATGCCGCCGGCGGTGCGGCCCTGTGCGCGCACCGCCGAGGCGGCGAATGTGAGCAGCTGGGCGTCCGACGTCACGAACACCAGCCGGTCGTCGTCCGATGCGGGCGCCGCGGCGACGACCTCATCATCGTCTTTGAGGGAAATCACCGACCACGAATCCATCGTGGTGGGCGAATCGCGGTTCCACCGCTTCACCATGCCCTGGCGTGTGCCTAGCGCGAGGGGCGTCGCGGCGGCGCCGTCGTCGGGAAGGTCGATCACGCACACGGCGTGCTCTCCGCCGACGGGATCGGTGCTGCTCGTCGCCGTGAGCAGGTCGTCGGCGCGCACGCCGCCCTCCACGGTCGCCGTCTGCGACGGGGGGAGCGCCGGCAGGTCGGCGGCATGCGCCACCACCAGGCGGCCTGCGGTCGTCACGATGCCGAAAGTCGACAGGGTGGTGGTCCGCACCGCGGAAACCACCGTGTCATGAGGCGCCCGCGGGTCCGACGACGACCGGGACTGCAACACGTCCCATGCACTTTGCGGGGCGCGTGCGATCAGGCCATCGGCGCCGAGCATGACGACGCACGGCGTGTCGTCGAGCTGCGCCGATCCTGAGGCGTCGGCCTTCGTCACCTGTGCGCTGACGGAGCTCACGGCGGTCACCATGTCGGCGGTGCGCGCCATCTCCGCCGGGACGGCTTTCGACACCACCGGGGTCATCCCGCCGTCGGGATCCATGTCGAGGATCACGGTGCGGCGCGGCGTGCCGTATTGGCGGGCCATGTCATCCATCTCCTTGATGACGACGGCGTCGCGTTCCTCGTCGGAGGCGAGGATGCGCTCGAGTTCGGAGATCTGGCGGCGCAGGTCGTCGCGCTCGGCCTCGAGTTCGATGCGGCTCATTTTGGTCAGGCGGCGCAGACGCAGGTCGAGGATGTACTGGGCCTGCACGTCGTCAAGGTCGAACACGGCGATGAGCTTGCGCTTGGCGTCGTCGGCGTCTTCGGATGTGCGGATCACCTGGATCACCTCGTCGATGTCGACGAGGGCCAGCAGAAGGCCGTCGACGAGGTGGAGGCGTTCCTCGGCCTTGCGCCTGCGGCACTCGCTGCGCCTCGTGATGACCGTGCGGCGGTGCTGCACCCACACGTCGAGCAGCTCCTTGAGCCCCATGGTGTGCGGGCGTCCGTCGACGAGCGCCACGTTGTTGATGGCGAACGAATCCTCGAGCGGCGTGTGCTTGAACAGCTGCGCCAGCACGGCCTGCGGGTCGAATCCGGTCTTGATCTCGATGACGAGGCGCGTCCCGTTGTGGCGGTCGGTCAGGTCGATCGCACCGGAGATGCCGTCGAGCTTCTTGGCCTTGACACCATCCGAGATTTTCTCCAGCACCTTCTCGGGGCCGACCATGAACGGCAGCTCCGTGACCACGATGGCCTTCTTGCGCGCCGTGACGTTTTCGACATGCGTGCGGGCGCGGGTGATGAACATGCCACGCCCGTGCTCGTAGGCGTCGCGGATGCCCTCGCGCCCCATGATGATGCCGCCGCCCGGAAGATCGGGCCCGGGCACGTAGTCCATGAGCTCGTCCACGGAGGCGTCGGGGTGCTTCATCAGGTGCTTCGCCGCGGCCACGACCTCGGTGAGGTTATGGGTGGGCATGTTCGTCGCCATGCCCACGGCGATGCCCGAGGCGCCGTTGACCAGCAGGTTGGGGATCGCCGACGGCAGCACCGTTGGCTCCTTGAGTTTGTTGTCGTAGTTAGGGGTGAAATCGACGGTGTCCTCGTCGATGGAGGCGTTCATGGCGAGCGCGGCGGGTCCGAGGCGGGCCTCGGTGTATCGCGAGGCGGCAGGGCCGTCGTCAAGGGAGCCGAAGTTGCCATGGCCGTCGACGAGCGGCAGGCGCATGGCGAACGGCTGGGCGAGGCGCACCATGGCCTCGTAGATGGCGGAATCTCCGTGCGGGTGCAGCTTGCCCATGACTTCGCCCACCACGCGCGCCGATTTCATATACGGCTTGTCCGGCGTGAGCCCCATCTGGCCCATCTGATAGACGATGCGGCGCTGCACTGGCTTCATGCCGTCGCGCGCATCGGGCAGCGCCCTCGCATAGATCACGGAATACGCGTATTCAAGGAATGAGGTGCTCATCTCCTGGCTGAGCGGGGTGTCGACGATTTTCTCGTGCACCTGCCGTGGGTCATACGATGATGCGCTGCTCTTCTTACGCTGTGCCATGCTGCTCCTTACGGTCATCCACACCGTAAATTACCACACTGGCCGTCGTGGATGGCGCAACTTAGGCACATGCGGTGGTTGAATGGAATGCATGGACGAGATCGAAGGACTATACGAGCTGCAACCCATTGTGAGTTATGACGACGCCGACCATGACGGCGAGCGTGGGGGAGCGCGGCACCTGGGATGCGTCCTTCCGGCGGTGACCGCCGCCATCGGCAGCCCCGTTGCCACCAGGCTCCATTCCGATCCCGAACGCCTGCGCCACGAGCTGGGGCTTCCCCAGGCGCGGGCGGCCGTGGTGGTGCTTGTCGACGGACTGGGGTTCTGGAACCTGTCGACGAGGCGCGGCCATGCGCCCTATCTGCGTTCGCTGCTCGCCGATTCCGTGAGCGCGCGCCCCATCGCCACCTGTTTTCCCGCGACCACGGTGGCGGCCATGGGCACCTTCGGCACCGGCACCTGCCCCGGACTCACGGGCATGACCGGGTATTCCCAGCTCAATCCGCGCAACGGGCGCATCTGCCAGCTCATCGCGTTCCGCGACGCCATGCCGCCCGAGGAGCTGCAGGCCCAGCCCACGATCTTCCAAACCCTGGCGTCGCGAGGCATGCGGGTCACGGCGAGCGGACTGCCCAAGTTCTCGCAGTCCGCGCTCACCCAGGCGGCATTCCACGGAGCCGAGTACATCGGCAACAGCAAGATCGCCAAACGCATCGAGGTGGCGGCGGACTCCTGCGCCGAGCCCGGCATCACATATCTGTATTTCAACGAATGCGACAAGGTGGGGCATAACTACGGATGGGAGTCCGAGAAATGGATCACCACCTTCGAATCCCTCGACGGGTACCTCGCCGAGCTGCGCCGCATGGTGCCCGCCGGTACGCTCATCGTGATCGTGGCGGACCACGGCATGATCCAGGCCGACCCCGGGGAACGCATCGACATAGCCGAGCATGCCGAGCTCACGGACGGCGTGAAGCTCGTCGGCGGTGAGCCGCGGGCGCCGATGCTGTATCTTCACGACGACGTGGATCCGCGCGACGTGGCCGCGCGTTGGCAGGACTTTCTCGGAGACAAGGCCCAGGTCTTCACCCGTGACGAGGCTCTGGCCAAGGGCATGTATGGTCCCGTGCGGGACGATGTGAAACCAATGATCGGCGATGTCATCGCCGCCGCCGCCGACCGCGTGACGATCGTCGATTCGCGCACGGCGACGGACAAGGCGACGCGACTTCCCAGCGTGCATGGGTCGCGCACCAAGATGGAAGTGGACATCCCGTTCCTCGTCGACCTCGCCTGAGCCGGGCGACACGCCCGGAACGGAGCCCCGAGCCGTCGGCCGGACGGTCACGTCCCCCGCTATGTGGGCTCGGGGCGCTGCGTGGCCCGGCAAGCTGTGTGGCCAGTCCACTGCTGGGGCGTTCGGGGTCTCCGTCGGCCCCGCGCCGTGCATTCCGGGCTGCCGTTCCGTTCCGCACCCTGCGAACGGTTCCATCTGCGCGCTCGCATGTCCCCGGGCGTGCCTTGCATTCCTTTGCAAGAAACCCGTTGCATGAAAAAGGCGCCGTTCACAGGGACGGCGCCTTTTTCATCCGTTGTTTCGTCTTCATCCGTTATCTCGCGTTGTTTCGTCAGCGATTTCGTCAGTTATTACAGCAGCTGCGCGCGGAACCCCGCACGCCACTGGTGCCGGACGTCATTCCCCGAAGATGATGTCGTCCCACTTGCGGAACACCGGGCGCTTGCGCCCACCGGAGCTTTGCCTCTCGGCCTTGCTGGAATCCCCGTCGCCGTCGGATGCTGCGGCGTCCGGGGCGTCCTTGGGCTGGGCCGAGGAGGCGGCCGGCTTCCGTCTGGTGTTGTCGCGGGTGCGGTCGCGCCGAGGGACGGCCGGATGCCCTGCAGCTTTGTCGGCCGGGGCGTCATCGGCCGGAATTTCGAGAATGCGCTGGGTCTCTTCCGAATCCCGGTCCTTGTGCGCCTGGTCCTTGCGCGCCGCAGGGGTTCCATCACCCGTGGTCGACGATTGCACCGAGTCGGCTCCGCTGCGTGCGTTCTGCGGCATGTCGCGACGGGCTGCCTCGGCGGCCTGCTTGTCGCCTGCAACCTGCGACGGGGCTGAGGCGTCACGCGCGGCGGCGGATGCCTGCGCGCTTTCGTCGGACGCCGCGACGCCGCGTGAATCCACCTCGTCGAAAATCTCGTCATCCACGGGGTCGTCGGGGATTGCGCTGGTCGTGAACAGGCGTTTGGCGTTCTGGTCGAGGCAGACGATCGTGCCGCGCTGGGAATCGAACGACCACACGGCGGTGTTCGTGCGCCCCGACTGGGGGAACGTTGCCTGGATGCGCCATGGCTCGTGACCCGTGCGCGTGGCGTTCCAGGTCACGTCGGTAAAGCGCACGCCCAGTTCGAGCAGATGCGCCTGCAGCGTGGATTCGACGGTCTCGGTGGCCAGGTCGGCGCCGGGCATCATGGAATGCTTGAACTGGTCGATCTGGTATTTCTTCTCGAACTCGACCGGTTTCGCGAAACGCCTGACGGTGGGTTCGCTCAGCTCGTAGTCCTCGGCGATCTTCTGCGGGTCCTCTCCCGCGCGAAGAAGCGTCTGGATCATCGAAATCGGCAGAGACTTCTCGGTATGCGGCGCCGGAGCGCCCTTCTTCTCGGCGATGATTTGCTTGGATTCGACGATTCCCCGTTCCAGATCATCCGTCACCTCGACGCTGATGAGGCGTCCGTCGTCAACGCGGAACTCCAGAAGCCCATCCTCGTCCGTTCTGACGAAACTGGCGTGCTGAAGCGAATCTTCGGCCATGCTGGTGCACCAACTTTCCCTGTTGCTATCTTCACTTATATTATCCGTAACGCCGCCTTTTTTAGGTAATTCAGGAATATTGGGAAACGTTGCGTGCATATGTCGGCAAATCGTGTATTGTATGGCGCGTAAGTGTACGTGATTACACATCGAAAGGAACCTCACATGGCTCAGGATTACGACGCTCCGCGCAACAAAGACGATGACCAGGAGACCGTTGAAGCCCTTGGTGGGGATAGCCAGAACCAGGCGTCCGACATGGACGATGACGAGAACGCCATCGCCGAAAGCTACGAACTGCCCGGCGAGGATCTCAGCAACGAAGACACGTCGGTGACCGTCATCCCCATGCAGAGCGATGAATTCGTGTGCTCCGAGTGTTTCCTCGTCAAGCACCGCACCCAGCTCGCCTACACGACGGAAGACGGGCAGATGGTGTGCAAGGAATGCGCCGCCTGATGTACGACGAGGCATATTGCGAGCCCGAGAACGTCGAGGTTCTCGTCAAGGACCTGTTCCAAGACGGCTCCGACAACGCGCATCTGGTGTATGCGCATGCCGGGGACGCGGGGGTGGACCTGCGCGCCGCCGAGGATTTCACCCTCGCGCCGTTCGAGCGCAGGCTGGTCCCCACCGGCATCGCCATCGCGCTGCCCAACGGCTACGTCGGCCTCGTGCATCCCCGCTCCGGCCTGGCCGCGAAGCAGGGGATCACGGTGCTCAACGCCCCGGGCACGATTGACGCGGGCTACCGTGGGGAAATCAAGGTGCCGCTCATCAATCTCGACCCGAAGACGACCGCCGTGTTCCACAGGAACGACCGCATAGCCCAGCTTGTGATCCAGCGCTACGTCGAGGCGCGCTTCGTGCCCGCGGTCACGCTGCCGGGATCGGACCGCGCCGAACGCGGCTTCGGATCCACGGGAGTGTGAGACGGGAACAGCCGGCACATGGATTTCGCATGAGGCGATTTCGCGCGAGGCCCGCGTTCATCGACGCGGGCCTCGTACATATGTCGGTTGCCAAGGCGAAGGCATTGCCGGGGTGTGGTCGCAGGGGATTACAGGTGAGCGAATGCGTCGCTTGACGTCGTGTGCATGACGATTCAGATGGTTGCAATCCGGCGCTATACTCTAACCGTTTCGTTGCGAAGCGGTTGGACCGGCGACGATCCGATGGCGCCTCGGGCGGAACAACCGAGAAGAAGAGAACTGACAGGGGAGAAGACAATGAACGACTATTACGATGACTACTACGACGATCGCTATGAACGCGGCTGGGGGGGGTAGGTAAGAGACCCAATTGGTTCACAAGAAAGTGGAGGCGGCTTCCGCTGAAGGGGAAGCTGATCGTCGTCCTGGTTGTGATCGCTCTTCTGGCCGGGGCTGTGCTGTTCGTCCGCTCGAAGGTGCAACGGCCTCAGACGCAGCAGGTCGAGGAGCCGGAGAGCAAGAGCCAGTCGGTGTCGCTGGGCCTTAAGAACATCGGCGAGTTCGCCACGGAATCCGCCTACTTGACGGTTGTCAACCAAACGGATGATTCGAAGCATCTTTTCAGCTGGGGGCTTCCGTTTACCCAGAGCAAATACCTGTACAGCTACAACGGCGTCATCAAGTTCGGGTATGACTTCACCAAAGCCACGGAGGACGTAGACCAAGAGAACAAGGTCATCTCGGTGCATCTTCCCGAAACGGAAGTGCTCAGCGACGAGGTGGACTATGACTCGCTGACGGTTTACGAGGAGAACGAGAGCCCGCTCAACAACATCTCCCTTCAGGAGAACAACGATGCCGTGAAGCAGCTCAAGGAGACCGCCGAGCGGGATGCCATCAACAACGGAGCCATGGACGCGGCGCAGCAGAATGCCGTCACCTTCATCCGCTCCTTCGCCAAGCAGGGATGGCCCGACTACACGGTTATCGTGTATGACTCGAACAATCAGGAAATCCTTCTGCCCAGCGAGGAATCACAGCTGCCGGACGGTTCTTCGCAGTCCTCTTTGTCGTCGTCCGCGAGCTCGTCGTCCAAGGACTGACAGGGACGGGTCCCGAACTCGCGCCAGGGCATGCACGCCGCGCAACGCGGCCACGCATGCGCTGGCGTGTTCTCATACCCGCATCACGATGAACGGCGCGCGGTATGGCACACTATGATGTGATGTGAACAATCGATGCGAATCGGTGGAGCAAGGAGAGCAGCGACATGGGCGACAACAAAGACCTGAAGGACAACATGAGCATTGCCGCCAGCAAACTCGGCTGTGAGATCAGCTCCGACCCGAACGACCCGCTGCTGCCGATCTGGCAGATGTGCAAGGAACACCATCCCAACGTCGACCTGTCGATCCTGCGCCGCGCCTACCAACGGGCCGAACGCCAGCACTGCAACCAGCGCCGCAAGTCCGGCGAGCCCTACATCATCCATCCGCTCGCCGTCGCCCAGATCCTCGCGGACCTGGGCATGAGCCCCACCGTCGTGGCCGCGGGCCTGCTGCATGACACGGTGGAGGACACCGACTACACGCTCGACCAGTGCCGCGAGGAGTTCGGCGACACCGTCGCCGGCCTCGTGGACGGCGTCACCAAGCTGACGAAGATGGACGTGGGCGAATCCGCCCAGGCCGAGACGATCCGCAAGATGGTCGTCGCGATGAGCCGCGACGTGAGGGTGCTCGTCGTCAAACTCGCCGACCGCGTGCACAATGCCCGCACCTGGCGCTACGTCAAGACGACCAGCGCCCAGCGCAAGGCACGCGAGACGCTCGACGTCTACGCCCCGTTGGCCAACCGCCTGGGCATGAACGCCATCAAGACCGAGCTCGAGGAGCTGTCGTTCAAGACCCTCGACCCCAAGATCTACAACGAGATCATCATGCTGGTCAAGCACCGCGCAGGGCAGCGCGAGGTATATCTCAAGCAGGTCATAGACGAGATCTCCGACGACCTCAGGCAGCAAGGCATCGATGCCTATGTGACCGGCCGTCCGAAGGACTACTACAGCATCTACCAGAAGATGGTGGTGCGTGGCATCGAGTTCGAGAACATCTACGACCTGCTCGGCGTGCGCATCATCGTCAATTCGATCCGCGACTGCTATGCCGCGCTCGGCGCGGTGCATGCGAGGTGGAGCCCCGTGCCCGGCAGGTTCAAGGACTACATCGCCATGCCGAAGCTCAACATGTACCAGTCGCTCCACACCACGGTCGTGGGCCCCGGCGGCAAGCCCGTCGAGATCCAGATCCGCACGTGGGAGATGCACCGGCGCAGCGAATTCGGCATCGCAGCCCACTGGAAGTACAAGGAGAACGGCCAGGCCGGACGTGCCCTGAGCAAGCCCGATTCCTCCGACCGCGAGCGCGAGAAGCAGCTGCAGTCCGCCGACTCGGCGTCCCGCGAGGAACTCAGCGAGGCCGACAACCTCAAGTGGATCCAGCAGCTTGCCGACTGGACCAGCGAGACCCCCGATTCGGACGAGTTCCTGGGCACTCTCAAGGAGGACCTCGGCTCGGCGCAGGTGTATGTGTTCACGCCGAAAGGCAAGATCATCGCGCTGCCCGCCCATGCCACGCCGGTCGATTTCGCGTATTCGGTGCACACCGAGGTCGGGCACCACACCATGGGCGCGCGCGTCAACGGCAAGCTGGTGCCTCTCGACACGGAGCTGCAGAACGGCGACACCGTCGAGGTGCTCACCTCGAAGGCGGAGAACGCCGGCCCGTCGCATGACTGGCTGAGCTTCGTCAAAAGCCCCAAGGCGCGCAACAAGATACGCCAGTGGTTCACCAAGGAACGCCGCACCGAAATGATCGACGCAGGCCGCGACGACCTGACCCATGCCATGCGGCGCCGCAACATGCCGGTGAACATCCTCATGTCGGCATCCAGCGTGGCACGTGTCGCCGACGAGCTGGGCTTCCCGGATTCCGACACCATGTTCGCCAACATCGGGGAAGGGGCCATCTCGGCGCAGAACGTCATCGCCCACATGGTCAAGGATTCCAGCTCCGAAGAGGCCGTGCGCGAGGTCGAGCACAACGTGCTGCCGTCCGCCCCCGCCAAGCAGTCCAAGAACGACGAGGTCGGGATCGCGGTCAAGGGAGTCAAGGGCGTGTGGGTCAAACTGGCCAAGTGCTGCATGCCGGTCCCCGGTGACGACATCGTCGGCTTCATCACCCGCATGCAGGGCGTGTCGGTGCACCGTACGGATTGCGTGAACATGCAGAACCTCGCCAAGAACCAGCCCGACCGCGTCGTCGATGTCGAATGGACGAGCAACAGGGGCACGTTCCTCGTCAAGATCCAGACGGAGGCGCTGGACCGCGGGCATCTGCTGAGTGACATCACCAAGGTGCTGTCCGACCACGGCGTGAACATCATCTCTGGCTCCCAATCGACGGGCGAGGACCGCGTGGCCACCTCCCAGTTCACTTTCGAGATGGCCGATCCGCAGCACCTCGAACGCCTGCTGGCCGACATCCGCAAAATCGACGGCGTGTTCGACTGCTATCGTCTCACCGGCCAGTCCAGCCAGGACCAGCTCAAGATCCGCAACATCCGCTAGACGCGTCCATTGCGGGCCGCAGCGGGCGGAGGATGGCGAAAACGCGGCCACCATACAAGAAACCCCTGGGCACGGCGTGTGTCCGGGGGTTTCTTATACCAAGGGGTTTCCTGTGGAACATTGTTCCCATGAGGCATCCCTTTTTCTATGAGGATTCCCTTGGAGGCTTCTCGCCGGGGCCGCACCGCTTCCGGTCTTGAAACGGGGAGGGCGGTGCGGCGAGCCAGCGTCACTTGACGACGGCGAGCCACTTCTCCTTCGTCGCCTTCTCGGCCTCGAGGTCGGCCTTCTTCTTCGGATCGGTCTCGGCGGCGATCTTCTTGTCAAGATCGGCGAGCTGCTCCTCGAGCTGGCGCTGGAAGTCGGACTTGAGCTCCTCGGCGGCAGGGTCGGACTTCTTCCATTCGGCTTCCTCGACTGCCTTGATCGCCTTGTCGACGTCGTCGAGGCCGGACTCGATGCGATGCACCTCGGAACGCGGGACGTATCCTATCTCGTCCCACTGGTCCTGGATCTTGTTGAGCTCCTGACGGGCCTGCTTCGCGGCCTTCGCGTCCTTGACGGGCAGAAGGGCCTGGGCCTGCTTGAGCAGCTCTTCCTTTTTGGCGAGGTTCTCTTTCTCGCCTTCGTTGGCCTTGTCACGGTCGGCCTGGCGCGCGTTGTAGAACACGTCGGCGGCGGCGCGGAAACGAGCCCACAGGGCGTCGTCCTCTTCGCGGCCGGCATGTCCGGACTTCTTCCAGCGGTCCATGAGTTCGTTGAACTTGCGGGAGGTCACGCCCCAATCCGTGGAGTCCTTGATCTCCTCGGCCTCCTTGATGATCTCCTCCTTGGCGCTCTTGACCTGCGAGCGCTGCGCGTCGCGGGCCTGGCTCCACTTGCGGCGCCTGCTCACGAACGTCGAGCGGGCGGATGAGAAACGCTTCCACAGGGCGTCGGCATCGGTCTTGTTGAGGCGGATCGTGGTCTTCTGGTGCGTCTGCCATTCGTCGAACAGCTTCTTGAACTCCTCGCCGGTGTTGCGCCAGTTGGTCTTGTCGCCCAGCGACGCTGCGAGCGCCTCGGCCTTCTCCACGATCGCGGTGCGTTCCCTGAGGGCCTTGTCATAGGCTTCCTTGCGGGATTTCTCCAGCTCGTCGCGCTTGGCTTCGCCAGCCACCTTGAGCTCGCCGAATTCCTTGCGCAGGGCCTCCATGTCTCCGACGGCCTGGGGTTCGGCGACCTCGGACTGGAGCTGCGAAAGCGACTTCGTGATTTCGCCGGGCTTGATGGAGGACGCCTTGAGGCGGGCGCCGAACTGTTCGAGCTTGGCGCGGAGCTCAAGGTAGCGCTTGGCGTACGGTTCGAGAGCCTTGTCCTTCTCGGCTCCAGGATACTGTCCGACGGCGCGTTCGTCGTCTCCGTCCTTGACGAACACCGTTCCGTCGTCGGCGACACGTCCGAACGCCTCGGCTGCCTTCACATCATCGTCGGTGAACGCCGGCGCCGCCTGTGCGACGGGGGACTTCTGCGCTTTCTTCGCGACGAAGGCGGGCGACGGGTGGGGCGCGGGCTTCGTCGCCGCGTTCTCGGCCGGCTTGGTGGATTCGTTATCGGGCGTGGTGACAGTCTCTTCGGACATAGTCATCTCCTTGGAAATAGAGAGGGAGGAAGGCTCCGCGGGACGGCCGGGCGGACAAAGAAGTCCGGCGACTGCCGCGGAATTTCCACAACATAACTTATTATATGTAACCGTGGCAAAAGGCGCATCAATTTCAGGTTTCCCGGAGTGGTTGCCAGAGGAACGAGTTGTTGAACAACGAGTGATCGACACACTGCGGGGCATTTTCGAACTCAATGGATTCATCGGCATCGAGACCCGTGCGGTCGAAACGGGGGCCAGCCTTCTCAAGAAGGGCGAGACCAGCAAGGAGATCTACCTGCTGTCCCGTCTCCAGGAGGTCACGGCCGGCGAGGAGAACGACACCCCGATCGACGAACGCATCGGTCTGCATTTCGATCTGACCGTGCCGCTCAGCAGGTACGTCGTGGAGCATTCGGGGGACATCGCGTTCCCGTTCAAGCGCTGGCAGATCCAGAAGGTCTGGCGCGGCGAACGCCCGCAGGAAGGTCGCTATCGCGAATTCGTGCAGGCCGACATCGACGTCGTCGGAAACGGCAGCCTTCCCGAGCACTACGAGGTCGAGCTTCCCCTCGTCATGGTGTCGGCGCTCGAGGCGCTGCGCGCCTACGGCCTGCCGAAGGCGACCGTGCACGCCAACAACCGCAAGCTGTCCGAGGGCTTCTACCGCGGGCTGGGGCTCACCGACGTCGAAGGCGTCCTGCGCGAGATCGACAAGATCGACAAGATCGGCCCGGACGAGGTCACCAAGCTGCTCGTGTCCGAATGCGGCGCCGACGAGGCGCAGGCAGCCGCGTGCCTTGAGCTCGCGGACATGACCGCGGGCGACGGGGACGAGCTCAGGGCCAAGTTCGACGATCTGTGCGGCAGGCACGGCATCGCCAAGGACTCCGACGCCTATGCGCTCGCGTCCGAGGGCGTGGCGACGCTCGCCATGATCGTGGACGAGGCCGCGGCGATACGCCCCGGCTCCGTCATCGCGGACCTCAAGATCGCACGCGGCCTTGATTACTACACGGGCTCCGTGTACGAGACGTTCCTCGACGGCGCCGCCTCGCTGGGCTCCATCTGCTCCGGCGGACGCTACGACAACCTCGCCTCGCAGGGCAACCGCAAGTACCCGGGCGTCGGACTGTCCATCGGCCTGTCCCGCCTCGTGTCGTACATGCTGCACACCGCGCACGCCACGGCGACCCGCGTGTCGCCCGCCGCCGTGCTCGTCGCCGTGTGGAACGAAGACGGCCGTCTCGAATCCAACCGGATCGCCGCGGCCCTGCGCGCCCGTGGCATCGCCGCCGACGTCGCCCCCACGGCGGCCAAGCTCGGCAAGCAGATCAAGTACGCCGACAAGCTCGGCATCCCGTACGTGTGGTTCCCCAACGGCGCCGAAGACAAGGACGGGGCCGCCGACGAAGTCAAGAACATCGTCACCGGCGACCAGGTCCAGGCCGATCGCGACGCATGGGTGCCGGCGGACGAATACGCCCGCCAGTCGGTGACGGTCGGGGACTGACGCGGCGGTACCCGGGGCAGACCCGCGGGGTTTGTGATCCCGGACGCGTCGAAATTCAATGCCCTGCGGTAGGGTTGTGCGCGGTTGCAGACGGCTGCTCCGTGACTTGCGCACGCCAGCCGCGACGAACAAGACACATGGAATAGAGGAACGATGAGCCATCAGACGGCTTACAGAACGCATCATGTCGACGAGGTGAACGAAGGCCTCGTCGGTCAGAAAGTCACAATCGCCGGTTGGGTAGACCGTCGCCGTGACCACGGCGGCGTCGCATTCCTCGACGTGCGCGACGCCTCGGGGCTCGTGCAGGTCGTGGTGTATGACGAGGAGCTCGCGCGCCCGCTGCGCAGCGAATTCGTCATCCAGGTGACGGGCGACGTGCGCCTGCGCCCGGAGGGCAACGAGAACGAGCACCTCGCCACCGGCAAGGTCGAGATCGTCGCCGACACCATCGAGGTGCTCGCCAAGTCCGCCGCCCTGCCGTTCCAGGTCTCCACGGCCCTGGCCAACGAGACCGAGCAGCAGCTGCCGGGCGAGGAGACGCGTCTGAAGTACCGTTACCTCGACCTGCGCCGCCCGCAGATGCAGGCCAACCTCAAGCTGCGCAGCGACATGGCCCGCGCCGCCCGCCATGCGCTCGAGGAGATGGACTTCACCGAGGTGGAGACCCCGACGTTCATCAAGTCCACGCCGGAGGGCGCCCGCGACTTCCTCGTGCCGGCCCGCCTCGTGCCCGGCTCCTGGTACGCGCTGCCGCAGTCCCCGCAGCTCCTCAAGCAGCTGCTCATGGTCTCCGGTGTGGAGCGCTACTACCAGCTCGCCCGCTGCTACCGCGACGAGGACTTCCGCGCCGACCGCCAGCCCGAGTTCACGCAGCTCGACATGGAGATGAGCTTCGTCGACCAGGAGGACGTCATGGCCATGGCCGAGAAGGTCATCGCCGCCATCTGGAAGGTCGCCGGCTACGACGTGCAGCTTCCGATCCAGCGCATCAGCTGGAAGGATGCGATGGACAAGTACGGTTCTGACAAGCCCGATCTGCGTTTCGGCAACCAGCTCGTCGACCTGACCGAGTACTTCAAGGACACCCCGTTCCGCGTGTTCCAGGCCCCGTATGTGGGCGCTGTGGTCTACAAGGGCGCCGCGGATTTGCCGCGCCGCCAGTTCGACGCGTGGCAGGAGTGGGCGCGCCAGCGCGGCGCCAAGGGCCTGGCCTACGTGCAGTTCACCACCGACGGCGTGCTCAAGGGCCCCGTGGCCAAGAACCTGTCGGATGCCGAGCGCGAGGGCCTCAAGGAGGCCGTGCACGCCGAGGACGGCGACGCCGTGTTCTTCGCGGCCGGCGCCAAGGAGTCCTCCCAGCTGCTGCTCGGCGCCGCGCGCGTCGAGATCGCACGCCGCGAGGGCCTGCTCGACCCCAAGAAGTTCGCCTTCACATGGGTCGTGGACTTCCCGCTGTTCAAACCCACCGACGACCCCGATGACGACGACGTGGCCGTGGGCCACTCCAAGTGGACGTCCATGCACCATCCGTTCACGATGCCGAGCAAGGACTGGATCGACACCTTCGACCAGGATCCGGAGCACGCCATGAGTGACTCCTATGACATCGTGTGCAACGGCGAGGAGATGGGCGGCGGCTCCGTGCGTATCCACCGCGACGATATCCAGGACCGCGTGCTCAAGGTGCTCGGCATCTCCAAGGAGGAGGCCGACGAGAAGTTCGGCTTTCTGCTCGAGGCCTTCAAGTACGGCGCCCCGCCGCACGCCGGCATCGCGCTCGGCTGGGACCGCACCGTGTCGCTGCTCGCCGGCACCGATACGATCCGCGACGTCATCGCCTTCCCGAAGGCGGGCGGCGGCCGCGACCCGCTGACCGGCGCCCCGGCCCCGATCTCCGACGAACAGCGCGCCGAAACCGGCGTCGACTACGACCCCGACGAGGAGGACGAGGACTAGTCGGGGAGGACTCGGACTAGTCCGGTCCATACCCCGCGGCGCCGTGCCGCGGTTCCGTTTTTCAAGGGTGTCCCATCATGCGATGCATGGTGGGACACCCTTTGTCTTTATTCGTCTTCATGCATGGGCTTGTCTTTGAGCATGGGCTCCGCTTGCCCGGCGCACTGCTCGGTACACTGGGAGGCATGAGTGACATGGACCAGATCGACGACGGCCGTTTCGCGGCCTTCGACAACGCGGCGAAGCGCCGGTACGAGGACGAGGACGGCGACGGGTGGACGGCGCCGCCGGATGCGGCGACGGGCACGATCGTCAACTATCTGCCCGGCCCCGACGAGCGCCTCGGCGACGAGGAGATCTTCGAGCGCTTCTTCGAATGGGCGGCCGACGTCAAGCACATCGAGCCGTGGGAACACCAGCAGGAGGCGGCACTCGACCTGCTGTCGGGCGACCACGTCGTCGTCAACACGCCGACCGGCTCGGGCAAGTCCCTTATCGCCCTCGCCATGCACTTCCAGGCCATGTGCCAGGGGCGGACATCGTATTACACCGCGCCTATCAAGGCCCTCGTCAACGAGAAGTTCTTCGACCTCATGGAGGTGTTCGGCGCACGCAACGTGGGCATGGTCACCGGCGACTCGAGCATCAACCCGCATGCGCCCATCATCTGCTGCACGGCCGAGATCGTGGCCAACAAGGCGCTCGCGGAGGGGGAGCGGGCCGACATCGGCATGGTCGCCATGGACGAGTTCCACTACTACGGCGACCCGGAGCGCGGGTGGGCCTGGCAGGTGCCGCTTCTGACGCTGCCGCGCACCCAGTTCCTGCTCATGAGCGCCACGCTGGGCGACGTGTCGCACCTGGCGCAGTCGCTGGAACGGCGCACCGGCCGCGCCGTCGACATCATCGCCGACGCGCCCCGCCCCGTGCCCCTGAGCTACGAGTACGTCGACACGCCTCTCGTCGACACGGTGTCCGACGAGCTGTCGAAGGGGCATGCACCCATCTACGTCGTGCATTTCTCGCAGGACGCGGCGCTTGAGACCGCAGAGAACCTCAGCGCCGCCGGCGTCACCACACGCGAACAGCGCGACGCCATCAAGGAGGCCATGAAGGGCACGAAGTTCACCACGGCCTTCGGCAAGATCCTGCACCGGCTGCTCACCACCGGCGTCGGCGTGCACCACGCCGGCATGCTGCCACGCTACCGCAGGCTCGTCGAGCAGCTCGCGCAACAGGGGCTCCTGCCGGTCATCTGCGGCACCGACACCCTGGGTGTCGGCATCAACGTGCCCATCCACACGGTGATCCTCACGGCGCTGGCCAAATACGACGGCACGCGCATGCGGCGCCTCAAGGCGCGCGAGTTCCACCAGATCGCCGGCCGCGCCGGACGTTCCGGCTTCGACACCGAGGGCCTTGTCATCGCCGAGGCGCCCGAATACGAGATCGAGAACAAGCGTGCGCTCGCCAAGGCGGGCAACGACCCCAAGAAACTCAAGAAAGTCAAGCGGAAGAAGGCCCCGGAGGGCTTCGTCAACTGGAGCGAGGACACGTTCCGCAAGCTCATCGACGCCCAGCCGGAGACCCTTGTGCCGCAGATGCGCATCACCCATTCCATGGTCCTCGCCGAGATCTCGCAGGGCGGCGACGCATGGCACCGCGTGCGCAAGCTCATCGAGGACTCCGACGAAACGCCTGACAAGCAGGAACGGCTGCGCCAACGCGCCGCCGAGATCTTCCAAACCCTCATGGACTCGGGCGTGGTGGAGAAATGGGAACTCGACGACGGCACCATGGACTACACGACCACCATGGACCTGCCCGAAGGATTCGCCCTCGACCAGCCGCTGTCTCCGTTCCTTCTCGCCGCGATCGAACTGCTCGACCCCGAATCGCCGACCTACGCCCTGGACCTCATCTCGATGGTCGAGGCCACTCTCGAGGACCCCAAGCAGGTGCTCAAGGCGCAGAAACGGCAGGCGCGCGACAAGGCCATCGCCGAGATGAAGGACGAGGGAATCGACTACGAGGAACGCATGGAGCGGCTCGAGGACGTCACGTATCCCATGCCGCTCAAGGAGCTCCTCGGCGAGGCCTTCGACCGGTACAAGAAGGACGTGCCGTGGGCCAACGACTACGAGCTGAGCCCCAAGTCCGTCGTGCGCGACATGATCGAGACCGCCTCGGACTTCACCGGGTACATCGCTCGCTACGGCATCGCGCGCAGCGAAGGCACGCTGCTGCGGTATCTGTCGGACGCGTATCGTTCGCTGTCCCGCACGATTCCCGACGACAAGCTCAACGACGATCTGCGCGACATCATCTCGTGGCTGCGCGTCATGGTGCGATCCATCGACTCCAGCCTCGTGGACGAGTGGGAGAGCGCCGTCAGCGGGGCGCCGCGCGGAACGGGGGAGGACGCCGCCAGTTCCGCGGGTGCGGGCGCGCCGCCCGTGCCGAAGAATCAGGTGGTCTCCGACCGCCGCGGCCTGACCATGCTCGTGCGCAACGCCCTGTTCCGCCGCGTCCAGCTCATCGCGAACGACGACCCCGAGGCGCTTGGTGCGCTCGACAAGGACTGGGGCATGGGCGTGCACGCGTGGGAGGATGCGCTCGACATGTTCTACGACGCCCACGAGGGCCTCGACACCGACATGGACGCGCGCAGCGGCAAGTACTTCATGGTCGACGACAGCGCTGAGAAAACCGGCCACGTGTGGCATGTGCGGCAGGTGCTTGCCGACTGGGAGGGCGACCATGACTGGGCCATCGACGCCTACGTCGACCTCGATGCGACGCAGGACGGCGCCGACGTCGTCTTCGCCGACTACCAGGTGGGCCCCATCGAGCGGCTCGGGGCATTCGAATCCGCGGAACGATGAACGTGTGAAGGAGAAGACGATGTTTGGAGCGTTCCTTGGCGGCGACGAACGGGATCCCGACGTGCAGGCGAGGCGTTTCGACCGCATAGCGCGGCGGTATGACCTGGTCAACGATGTCGCGTCGATCGGCATGAGCCGCCTGTGGACCCGGGCGTTTGTCGCCGCCGTCGTTGAATCCGCCGGAGGCTGCGAGGAGGCGCCTGGGGAACGGGCCGACCTTCCCCTCCGGGGACTGACGATCCTCGACGTGGCCTGCGGCACCGGCACCAGCAGCCGGGCGCTCGCGGACATGGGGGCCGACGTCGTGGGCTGCGACGTGTCCGAGGGGATGGTGGACGTGGCGCGTCGCCGGGAATCCGATCCCGGGGCGAGCGCCGCGCGCCGCGACGGGAATCGCAGGACCGTCCGCTATGCCATCGCCGATGCGGCGGACCTGGGGTTCGCCGACGGCCGCTTCGACGCGGTGACCTGCTGCTATGGGCTGCGCAACATGCCGAGCCCCGTGGAGGCGTTGCGCGAGATGCGTCGCGTCGCCAGGCCCGGGGCCCCGGTTGTGACGCTGGACTTCGACATGCCGCGCGGCACGCTGCTGTCATGGGGATACCGTTTCTACAACGCGCTGGCGCTGCCTTTGATCGGCGGGTTTTTCACCGGCCATCCCTCGGACTACCGATACCTGGCCGATAGCATCGAGCAATGGCCGGGGCGGCGCGGCGTGGCGTATATGATGCGCGTCGCGGGGCTGCGCCATCCGCAGTGCCGGCCCCTCACCAAGGGCATCGCATCGCTGAACCGCGCGTGGAAGTGACGGGCGCGGGACCGGGGCGGCGTGTGCACATGGCCGGAGACACGCCGATAGGAATGGGGGCGGGTGGCCCGATCGCTTAATTCCCGTCCGGATCCGCGCCCTCGGCGGCATCGTCCTTGGCAACATCGCCCGCGGTCGTCTCGCGTTCTCCCGCAGCGCCGTCGTTGCCATCGCCGTGCTTGCCATCGTTCGTTGCACCGGCCCGGATGCCGGGGATGGCGGCGTTCTCCAATGCCTTCGTCATGTTGCCGAGCGCCAGCTTGGACATGCTTGAGCTTATCTGGGACATGGATTTCTGCAGGGTGTCCTGCATGCCGGATTGCATGAGGTATGTCCCGATGCTTTTTGTGATTTCGCTGATTGCGTTCTGCACGTTGGCGCTGTACAGGGTGTTCGCGGCCATGGCGTTGATCGCATCGTAGGTTTTCGCGGCATCGTCGATGGTCAGCCTGCGGCGCATGGTTCCGTCGTCTTCGCCAAGCGCATCGTCCGCCGCTCCGTCCGCTCCGTCCTCCGCCTCGGAGGCATCGGCGTCCTGCAGGGCCTCGATTGCCTGCGCGGCGTTCAGGGGAATGCGCCAGCGCGGCGGAAGCGTGCTGCGCAGCATCTCGTCGATTGGGAGCTGCTCGTCGGGATGGAGCAGACGCAGGATTGCGAGGTAGAGGGTCAGACGGGGCTCCTGCTTACCGCTTTCGATGTTGTAGATCGTCTGTTTCGATACCGGAACGCCTGTCTGCTCCGTGATGGCGTTGGCGAAATCCTCCGCCGTCGCGTAGCCGGCTTCGGCACGTGCCTGGCGGATGCGATATCCCAGCGTCTGTATGTCGATGATGTTCTTCCCCATGGTCCCTTCCTTGGCGTGGCCCCCTTGGTGTCTTTGCAAGCGTGGTGCGTTGCCCATCATGCGGTGCGGTTTCCTGTCAGTCGTCGATGTCTTCGAGTTCGGTGGTGGGTTGGACGATTTCGAGCTCGGGTTCGGCTTCGAAGATGGTCTTGCCGTCGAGTTCTCGGAATCCGTTGATGAAGTTCTCGAAGCACTCCTCGATCGTCGCGCCGACGTAGGTGAACGATTTGTCGGCGACGTTGTCGGTCAGGCCGAAGGCGTGGGTTTCGAAGTGCTTCTTGGGATGTTCCTTGCTCAGGCCTTGCCTGCACCACAGTCCGCAGTCGAGGAACCATTTCTGGTCCTTGTATTGGATGGCGAGCCCCTGGAAGTGGAGGTCTTCGACGAATTCTGCGTGTGATTCGTTTTTCATGGCAGGTACGCTCCTTCCGGTACGTTGACGAAAAATCGCTTGTATGTGGTGTATTCCTCTTCGGTCATGAAGCGGGCTATGTCGCGGACCAGCATTCCGTCTTCTACAAAGTATTCGTGTATGTGGAGGATGGGGCGTTTGCCCGTGCCCAGCGCCTTGTCCTCAGGGTGGTAGTCGATGTCGAATTTGGCGGTGTGGTCCTCATTGTATTCGCGGTACTGGTGGAAGGTACCGTCCGGATACAGGAGGACGTACGCGTGGCTCGAATGGTTCTCTTCGGGCAGTTTCCATTGTTTCCCGTCGATGGGCTCCAGGATCTTGATGCCGTCGATCTCGCCTACGGCATGGTATTTCTGTTCGGGCTCCTGCCCGGTGGAGTAGGTCCCCCTACCTCCCATTTCGATCCACCTTTCTCGAGGCCATGGGGTCGACCTCGAATATCGTGCCTTCCATGCCATCGAACGGGGCGCCGTAGCAGATGACGGCGCATGGCTCGATGGCCTCGAGCATCGCCTTGTATCCATCCAGGAATGCCTTTTCCCTTTTTCGGCATCCGTAGGTGGCGACGGCGACGATGGATCCTTTTTCGATTCCCAGGAAGGAAACGGAATAGGAATCCCTCGATCCCCAGCTGACCGTGGGAATGACCACGAGCCCGTTCTGCTGCCAGATGGCCCCGCACGTCCGGTTCTGCTCCACGGCCGTGATCTGCCAGCACAGCGGCAGGTCTGCGTATTGCGATACGTCGGGCGTCAGCACGAAGCGATAGGGGCGCAGTTTATCGACGTATTTGTCGGGGCCCTCGACCACTGCGTGGAACCGGTCGTCGTCGATGAAGAAATGGACGCCTTTGACGCGGTTGATGAGGGTCTCCGTCTTGCTTACCGGACAGATGTCGGTGAAGCTGATGAGATCTATTCCGTCCGGATCGATGAGCTGCTTCCTTACGAGCGGGATGCCGTAGCGGTTGTTCGTGGGCAACCGAGAGAGTTCCGCCAGTTTCCTGCGGGTGCCGCTTTTGTTCACCATAAAACCTCCTGAGTAATTGTTGAGATTTCTCATGTTTGTTTTGGTGGGCTATTTGCCAACGGGATCAATATATCACAAAATATTAAAATATTAATAGTTTATTCGGATTTGCTGAACTTCACACCAAGGTGTATCATGCGTTGCCATTCGCAAGCGTCCGTAGCTTCGGCGGGAGAAGCCGATCAGCTGCCGTGGTGAACCAGACATGATATCGAAAGGAACGAGGAAGCCGGAAAGCAGTTAGCGGATGGAGCGACGCGGTACGTCTTTCGGTTCCCCGACGCGTTGCTATCGTGGAAGACATGCAGGATCTCTTCGATGTTTCCGATGCCGCGGACAACGTGATGACGCGGCCCCTGGCGGTGCGCATGCGACCGCGCACGCTCGACGAAGTGGTGGGGCAGGAGCAGGCCCTCGTCCCGGGGTCCCCCTTGCGGCGCGTCGCTGCGCCGGTCCACGCGGGTTCCGCCACGGCGCCCACCTCCATCATCCTGTTCGGTCCGCCCGGGGTTGGGAAGACGACGCTGGCCTACATCGCCGCGACGCAGTCCGGGCGCGCGTTCGAAGAGCTCTCCGCCGTCACGTCGGGTGTCAAGGACGTGCGCGACGTGCTCAAACGCGCCCATGACAGGCTTGTGCTGGAAGGGCGGGAGACCGTCCTGTTCATCGACGAGGTGCACCGTTTCTCGAAATCCCAGCAGGATGCGCTGCTGCCCAGCGTCGAGAACCGTGATGTGACGTTCATTGCAGCGACCACCGAAAACCCCAGCTTCTCCGTGATATCGCCGCTCCTGTCGCGCTCCGTCGTGGTGAAGCTCGAATCGCTGGAGCCCGATCAGATCCGCACCGTGGTTGAACGCGCCATCCATGACAAACGGGGTCTCAATGACGAGGTGAGGGTGGACGACGCGGCGATCGACGACATCGTGCGCATGTCAGGCGGAGACGCCAGGAAGGCGCTCACGGTGCTCGAAGCGGCGGCAGGCGCGGTGACGGGCGACAAGGCGCGCGAGAAAGGCGAACGCCGCAGGATCGTCACCGCGAAGACCGTCTCCTCCGTCATGGACGTGGCAACGGTGCGCTACGACAAGGACGGCGACCAGCATTACGACGTCATCTCCGCATTCATCAAATCCATGCGCGGTTCGGACCCCGACGCCGCCATCCACTACCTGGCGCAGATGCTGCGTGCAGGTGAGGACCCGCGCTTCATCGCCAGACGCATCATGATCGCCGCCAGCGAAGAGGTGGGCATGGCCGAGCCGCAGATCCTGCAGGTTGCCGTCGCCGCCGCGCAGGCCGTCGACATGGTGGGGATGCCCGAGGCGCGCATCATCCTCGCCGAGGCCACGATCGCCGTGGCGACAGCGCCGAAATCCAACGCCAGCTACAACGCGATCAATGATGCACTCGCGGACATCGACGCCGGGCGCATCGGCACGGTTCCGCTGTATCTGCGCAATGCGCCCACGAAACTCATGAAGCAGTGGGGCAACCACGAAGGCTATCGCTATGCGCACGATTGGCCCAATGCGGTCGCTCCGCAGGAATACATGCCCGAGGAGCTGCGCGGCACCGTGTATTACAAGCCGACGTCTCGCGGGTACGAGCGCGAGGTGTCACGGCGCATGGATGCGATCCGACGGATACTGCACAGCGAAACGGACGGCGAGGGGACCGGAGCCCCGCGCCAGGAGGAGTCACATACGCCTCGCGACGGCGGCGCGGCGCATGCATCCCGTGCTCCTCACAACGACTAGAGGGGCCAAACAGCCGAAGAGGCCGGCGCCGCGGGCTGTCCCGGGTGCGTGCGCCGGATACGACAAGGGCCCGTCCTGTGGTGGATGGGCCCTTGTCACTGTCACGGTGCTGTGCCGCTCAGGAGGCGAGTGGCGTCAGGCGCTCATGGAACCATCGGACGAGATGACCTCATCCGAAGCGGAGGATCCCGAATCGCTGCTGGAATCCGTCGACGAATCGGAGCCGTCGTCGGTCCCGTCGTTCGAGGAGCCGCCGCTGGTGCCGTCGCCGGGCATCTGTCCGTTTCCTTGCATCTGACCATTGCCCTGCATCTGTCCGTTGCCTTGCATCTGTCCGTCAGTGGATCCGGGATCGCCATCCGAATTCGAATCGTTGCCGGATCCACTCGAATTGCCGGGACCGTTGCCGGGCATCTGACCCCTGGACGTGCCGCCGGGACCGCCGTTGGTCGTCACGGAGTCACTGTCCGACGAGCTCGTGCCGGAGAACTTGTTCATGATGGCGGCTCCTGCAATGCCGCCCACCAGACCGCAGACCAGTGCGACGATGGTCACGATGGCGATGAGTTTGTTGCGCTCCTTCGTCATCCACGTCATCGGGGATGCGGCAGGGGTTTGCATGGGCTGTTGGGGCGGCGTGGGCTGCTGGGGCTGCGCGTAGCCGTATGGGGGCCGGGGTTCCTGCGTCGCAGGCGCGGAAAGGGGGACCTGCTCGAATCGGCGGGTGTGCTGACCGTTCTGCTCCGTGGATGCCCAGCTGGTCTGCGTCTCTTCCTCAGGGGCGCTGGCATGGGCGATGGGAGTGGTGGCCGTCGCATCGCTGGTGCCGGGGGTCGACGTATCGTTGGCCATCTTTGTTCCTTTCATGAGGTGGGTGATGACCATCATGCGTCGCCGGCCATGGAGCAAGCTTCTTCGAAACTCGATGTTGTCTGGGAATTGCTCGATGGAATTCTCAAGAGAACAGAACGTCCGCTGCATGCCCCTGCCGCGACGCAGCGTGATGCGCGGCGGGTCGTCGGCGCGCGGCATCCGGTCATGCACGTCCCGGGGCTACGATAAAGCTATGAGCACAGAGCAACACATGCATCGGACCGTGCGCACGGATGGCGCCGCGGCACCGCAGAACATCATCTTCGCCCTCGCACAGATCGACACGTGTGTGGGAGACCTCGACGGGAACGCGGCCAAGATCATGGCCGACTGCCGCGAAGCGGCGAAACACGGGGCGCATGTCGTCGCATTCCCCGAGATGACGCTGACGGGATACCCCATCGAGGACCTGGCGTTCCGTGCGACCTTCCGCCGCGCGGCATGGAAGAAGGCAGACGAGCTCGCCACGCAGCTGTCAAACGAAGGCATGGGCGATCTGTTCGTCGTCGTGGGCACCGTCGGCACCGCCGAAAGCGGCGAGCTGCCGCAGAACCGGCTCGTCGTGCTCCACGACGGGCTTGTCTGGGCCGGGTACGACAAGCACTTCCTTCCCAACTACGGTGTGTTCGACGAATTCCGCATCTTCGAGCCCGGAGACCGCACCCTCGTCATGCAGATCCGCGGCCGCCGCGTCGGCGTGGCCATCTGCGAGGACATCTGGCAGGAGGGAGGCCCCGTCGGCGACATGGCGGAGCAGGGCATCGACGTGCTGCTCACCATCAATGGCTCGCCGTACGAAGAGAGCAAGACCCACGTGCGCCACGACCTCTGCCGCCGCCGCGCCAAGGAGGTCAACGCCCCCGTCATCTACGTCAACCAGGTCGGCGGGCAGGACGACCTCGTGTTCGACGGCGCCAGCTTCGTCGTCGCCCCCGACGGCACCATGCTCGAACGCTCCCCGCAGTTCGTCGAATCCCTCGACTACTGGACGCTGCCGGCCACCAGCGGATACGACGGGGCCGCGCTCGCGGATTCCGCCGTTCCGCTCGCACCGGTGATGGACCCCGACGAAGAGGTCTACCGCGCCTGCGTCCTCGGGCTCAAAGACTACATGTCCAAGAACCGCTTCACCTCGGTGACGTTGGGACTTTCCGGCGGAATCGACTCCGCCCTCGTCGCCACCATGGCCGCCGATGCGTGCGGAGGCGAGAACGTCTACGGCATCTCCATGCCCAGCATGTACAGCTCCGACGGTTCGAAGGACGACGCCGCCGACCTTGCCCGCAACATCGGCGCGCGGTACGAAGTGCAGCCCATCGAGCCGCTGTTCAACGCATTTCAGAAGCAGCTGGGGCTCGACGGCGTGGCCGCCGAGAACCTGCAGGCCCGAATCCGCGGCGTCATCGTCATGGCATCGTCGAATTCCCGGGGCGCGCTGGCGCTCGCAACGGGCAACAAAAGCGAGCTCGCCTGCGGGTATTCCACGATCTACGGCGACGCGGTCGGCGGATACGCCCCGATCAAGGACCTGCTCAAGACGCGCGTCTGGGAGCTCGCCCGCTGGCGCAACAAACACGCCGAGGAGACCGGGGAGGTCCCGCCGATCCCCGAGAACTCCATCACCAAGCCGCCGAGCGCTGAACTGCGCCCGGGCCAGAAGGATTCGGACTCCCTGCCCGAATACGCCCTGCTCGACAAGGTCCTCGCCGCGTACATCGAGAAAGCGCATGGGCGCGCCGACCTTCTCGCGGATGGATTCGACGAGAAGACGGTAGACACCGTCATGCGCCTCGTCGACCGCGCCGAATGGAAGCGCCGCCAGTATCCGCTCGGCCCCAAGGTCACGGCCCTGGCGTTCGGCCGCGACCGCCGTCTGCCCGTGACGAGCGCGTTCCGCGAATAGCTCCGCGCCCTTCGTGCGACGGCGGCGCGCCGTTCCTGCGGGTTCCTCATGGGTTCCTTGCAGGCTCCGCGTTCTTGCCGTCGTCCGCATGGTCCCATTTGTTTTTCCAGGAGGTTTGAATGTCGGAAGAAATGAAAAACCAGTGGTTCTTCAACACCAAGACCCAGCAGCCGGAACTGGGGCCCCAGTCTCCGGCGAACGTGCGCCTGGGGCCTTACAAGACCCGCGAGGCGGCCCTCAAGGCATGGGAGATCGTGAGGCAGCGCAACGCCAAGTGGGAGCAGGACGACCACGAGTGGAACGCATGGAAGGACGGCGACGCCGAAGACCGCCAGACGCCCCATGCCTGACACGTCCCATGTGTGAGGAACATCACCATTCGCCGTACAACGCCCGCCCCGTGCGGGCGTTGCGCGTTGGTGCCACGGGAATCCGGGATGGAGAGGGGCCTGTAGCGCGGGGCGGAGGCCGCCATGTGAGCTACATCACGTTTGCTATCAGCTTTTTCCAAGGTCCAGGCGAATAAAATGTAAAGCACGGTGACACAAAGCAGCGCCACCACGTAAGAGCAAGAAAAGGAGCCCTTATGGCAGCAGTTGAAACCCCCGCAGTCACTCAGGAAGAGCTCAACGCTAAGGCTTGGGAGAGCTTTAACGGAGGGCATTGGCAAGAGGACATCGACGTCCGCGATTTCATCCAGAAGAACTACACCCCGTACGAGGGCGACGAATCGTTCCTCGCGCCCGCGACCGCCAAGACCAAGCATCTGTGGAAGACGCTTGACGACAACTACCTCGCGGTCGAGCGCAAGCAGCGCGTCTACGATGTCGACACCCATACGCCCGCGGACATTGACGCATTCCCCGCAGGCTACATCGACGATCAGGATGATGTGATCGTCGGCCTGCAGACCGACGTCCCGTGCAAGCGCGCCATGATGCCGAACGGCGGCTGGCGCATGGTCGAGCAGGCCATCAAGGAGGCCGGCAAGGAAGTCGACCCCGAGGTCAAGAAGATCTACACGCGCTATCGCAAGACCCACAACGACGGCGTCTTCGGCGTCTACACCGACCGCATCAAGCGCGCCCGCCACAACAAGATCCTCACCGGCCTGCCGGATGCATACGGCCGCGGCCGCATCATCGGCGACTACCGCCGCGTCGCCCTCTATGGTGTCAACACCCTCATCAAGTTCAAGCAGCGCGACAAGGACTCCATCCCGTATCGCAATGACTTCACCGAGACCGAGATCGAGCACTGGATCCGCTTCCGCGAGGAGCATGACGAGCAGATCAAGGCCCTGAAGAAGCTCATCAAGCTCGGCCAGGAATACAACCTCGACCTGTCCCGTCCGGCTCAGAACGCCCAGGAGGCCGTGCAGTGGACCTACATGGGCTACCTCGCCTCCGTCAAGAGCCAGGACGGCGCCGCCATGTCCATCGGCCGCCTCTCCGCGTTCTTCGACATCTACTTCGAGCGCGACCTGAAGAAGGGCCTCATCACCGAGACCGACGCGCAGGAGATCATCGACAACATCGTCATGAAGCTGCGCATCGTCCGCTTCCTGCGCACCAAGGACTACGACAAGATCTTCTCCGGCGACCCGTACTGGGCGACCTGGTCCGACGCTGGCTTCGGCGAGGACGGACGCTGCATGGTCACCAAGACCTCGTTCCGTCTGCTCAACACGCTGACCCTCGACCACCTCGGCCCCGGCCCCGAGCCGAACATCACGATCTTCTGGGATCCGAAGCTGCCGGAAGGCTACAAGCGCTTCTGTGCCAAGATCTCCATCGACACCTCCGCAATCCAGTACGAGTCCGACAAGCAGATCCGCGGCCACTGGGGCGACGACGCCGCCATCGCCTGCTGCGTGTCCCCGATGCGCGTGGGCAAGCAGATGCAGTTCTTCGCGGCCCGCGTCAACTCCGCCAAGGCCCTGCTTTACGCGATCAACGGCGGCATCGACGAGATGACCGGCATGCGCGTCATCGACGAGGGCTACATCGACCCGGTCAAGCCCGAACCCGACGGCACGCTGAGCTACGAGAAGGTCAAGGACAACTACGAAAAGGCCCTCGAATGGCTGTCGGAGACCTACGTCGAGGCCCTCAACATCATCCACTACATGCACGATAAGTACGCTTACGAGTCCATCGAGATGGCCCTGCACGACAAGGAGGTCTACCGCACCCTCGGCTGCGGCATGTCCGGCCTCTCCATCGCGGCCGACTCGCTGTCCGCCCTCAAGTACGCCAAGGTGTACCCGATCTACAACAAGGATGCGAAGGGCACCGACGAGTATTGCGAGAACGGCCCGGACGACCTCATCGTCGGCTACAAGACCGTGGGAGACTACCCGGTCTACGGCAACGACGACGACCGCGCCGATGACATCGCCAAGTGGGTCGTGTCCACCGTCATGGGGCAGGTCCGCCGCCTGCCGGTGTACCGCAACGCCGTGCCGACCCAGTCGATCCTCACCATCACCTCGAACGTCGAGTACGGCAAGAACACCGGCTCCTTCCCGTCCGGACACCACAAGGGCACCCCGTACGCACCGGGCGCGAACCCGGAGAACGGCCGCGACACGCACGGCATGCTGCCGTCCATGTTCTCCGTCGGCAAGATCGACTACGACGATGCCCTCGACGGCATCTCGCTGACGAACACGATCACCCCGGAGGGCCTTGGCCGCGACGAAGAGGACCGCATCACCAACCTGGTCGGCATCCTCGATTCCGGCAACGGCCACGGGCTGTACCACGCCAACATCAACGTGCTGCGCAAGGAACAGCTCGAGGACGCCATGAACAACCCGGAGAAGTACCCGCACCTCACGGTCCGCGTCTCCGGCTACGCCGTCAACTTCGTGCGCCTGACCAAGGAGCAGCAGCTCGACGTGATCTCCCGCACCTTCCATAACGGCGCGGTCACCGACTGAGAGGCTGACGGTATCTTGCCGCCGCGACGATAACCCGCGGTAGGCGGGCCGGCATTGCGCGACAGGGGACGGGGCTTCGGTTCCGTCCCCTGTGTTATTCGCGGATGCCTGCATGGTGCCCGGTCGGTCACCGGAACGTCCGGTTCCCGAGCACATCCAGGGTTATCGCCATGACGCGGCGGTTCTGCCCGGTCCGGCGCGAGGCATCGCGCGGCGTCGCGGTTTAAGCGCGCCGCGGAGGATGCGCCATGGCAATTGTGATGCCGGTGACGGCAGAGGGAGTGACGATGTCAGAGAACACGGCATATGACAATCATGCGGTGCATGCCGCGACGGCCTCAGGGACGGCGACTGCGCGCGATGGGCGTGACGACACGCCTTTGGAACAGTCCGGGTTCCGCACCACCACGCCGCACATGCTGCGCCATTCCAAGGAATACGAGCGCCAGACGCTCATGGGAGGGCTTTCGGGATTCGAATCGCCCATCGGGCTCGACCGAAGGGACCGAATCGAGGCGCTGCGCACCGGCGACATCGGTTTCGTGCATTCGTGGGATCTCAACACGTCTGTCGATGGGCCCGGAACCCGCATGACCGTCTTCATGAGCGGCTGCCCCCTCCGCTGCCAGTACTGCCAGAACCCCGACACGTGGAAGATGCGCGACGGCAAGCCGGTCTACTTCGACGCCATGATGAAGAAGATCGAACGCTATGCCGACGTGTTCCAGTACACCGGCGGTGGAATCACCTTCTCGGGCGGCGAGTCCATGATGCAGCCGGCCTTCGTGTCGCGCGTGTTCCACGCCTCCAAGGAGATCGGCGTGCATACGTGCCTGGACACCTCCGGGTTCCTCGGTGCGACATGGAGCGATGAACAGGTCGACGACATCGACCTGTGTCTGCTTGATGTCAAGAGCGGCGACGAGGAGACCTACCACAAGGTCACCGGCGGCACGCTGCAGCCCACCATCGACTTCGGAAAGCGCCTGCAGGAGCACGGCGCCAGGATCTGGGTGCGTTTCGTCCTGGTGCCGAGACTCACCGATTCCGAACAGAACGTCGAGAACGTCGCAAGTATCTGCGAACAGTTCAAAGACGCCATCGACCACATCGACGTGCTGCCCTTCCACCAATTGGGCCGCCCCAAGTGGCATGCCCTGCGCTACGACTATCCGCTCGAAAACGCCAAGGGGCCCAACGCGGCGCTTCTGGACCGCGTGCGCGGGCAGTTCAAGGACCACGGTTTCGTCGTGTTCTGATTCGGCGTGGCGTGCGTGGGCCTGCGCGTCGCCTGCCGCCCTGCGGCGTGCGCCCTGCCTGAAAATGGATGTGGGGATTCGCATTCATGCGCCGGTATTGCAGCGTTGTCAATACGCTGAAAAACCGCGCCATGTGCGTAGCCTTGAATCATGGCAGATGTCTTTGCATTCCCCGCGGTCAGCGCGGCCGAAACCCAGGCCGGTGCCTCCGTGTCCTTGACCCGGCCCGGTGGCGTTCCCGACGATGTGTGGAATGCCGTGGTGTCCATCGCCACCATGCGCAAGCTTTCCGGAGTTCGGTACCGCGAGCTGCCGGTGGGGCGTGATGTCGCGGATTACGGCATCGGCGTGTCGATGACGGCGGAACGCCCCGATGCGCCGGACGTCTCCGGGGCGCCGGCCGATGCCGGCTGGATCTACGTGCTTCATGGCGATGGCATGGATGCTGCCGCGGACAGCGGCGTCTCCCAGGGACCGTGGAGGTGCGTGGGGTACCTGACGATCACCGGCATCCGACACGCCGACTCTCTGACCTCCGCCATGGTCTGGGAATCCGTCAGGGACTCCGTGGGCAGCGGCGTCGCCGGTACCGTCACGGTGAGTTCCGACACGAGCTTCGGCGTCATGCGCGGTGACTCCGAGTGGGCGCGCGAATTCGGACGCCTGCGGGGTCATTCCATCGAGGTGCGCGCCTCGTGGACCCCGCGGCAGGCAACCGATGCGGGGTTCGACGCCGGGGAATGCGTCCGGGTCTGGTCGAGCCTCCTCGTTTCGCTGAGCGGAGAACTTGCCGGCTAGCATCATCGCCGGGGCCGTCGCCCCACTCCCGTCGGTCGGCTCCCTGGGGGCGAAACCCGCCTGATCCCAAGCGTCCTCGTCTTGCCCGGGGCCAGGCCTGAGCCGAATGTTTATGGCGCGACGTTATACTATGGCACAGCATTGGGCATGGCATGGGGCATGGCTGCGGCAGGATCTGCCGGAGCCATGCCGCACACGGCTGGTCCATAGCAGAGCAGAGAAGCCTAGAAGGCTGCAATAAAACAGAGTGTGAAAGAAGGCCGCGTCCCACCCATGTCCGCACAGGAACCCGTTCTTCTCAAAGAGCCGCGCGACGGTGTGCCCGATGTGATAGATACGCCGGAGAGCTTTTATGAATTCGTGGACCGCTTGGCTGAGGCGCAAGGACCTGTTGCCGCCGATGCGGAACGAGCCTCGGGGTATCGCTACGGGCAGCAGGACTGGCTGGTGCAGTTCAAACGCGATGGCGCGGGCATCGGTCTCATCGACCCCGTGGCTCTGACGGACCAGGGCGTCAACTGGGGGGCGTTCAACGATGCGGTCGGGGACGCCGAATGGATCATCCACGACTCGTTGCAGGACCTTCCCGGCTTCGTCGACATAGGCTTCGCCCCGAAGGCGCTGTTCGATACCGAATTCGCCGCGCGTCTGCTCGGGCGCCACTCCTTCGGCCTCGCCGCATGCACCGAATACTATCTGGGCATCTCCCTGGCCAAGGAACACTCCGCCGCCGACTGGTCGTATCGTCCGCTGGGGCGCGACCTGAGGGATTACGCCGCGCTTGACGTCGAGGTGCTCATCGAGCTGCGCGCCCGCATGCTCGCCCAGATCGTGCAGCAGGGCAAGAAGGAGTGGGCGCGCCAGGAATTTGACTATCTGCTTGCCAAGGGGACGGCGCCCCGCGTGGTCCCCGACGAACCATGGCGCCACACCAGCAACATCACCAAGCTCAACAACGACCGCCGCGGCCTCGCCGTGGTGAGGGAACTGTGGAAGGAACGCGACAACTGGGCCCGCGAACTCGACATCGCGCCCACGCTGCTGCTTCCCGACGCCGCGCTCATCAAGGCGGGAGTCGCCAAGCCTCACAACGGCAAGCAGTTTTCGTCGATCCGCATACTCAATGAGCGCGTGCGCATGCATGTGGGAGGGGAGCGCGACAAGATGTTCGAACGCTATGCCCCGCTCCAGCGCAAGGTCAAGCCCACCGTATGGAAGAATGCCATCCTGCGCGCCCTCGACCTGCCGGAATCCCTCCTGCCGTCCCCGTCGGGCGGCCAGGAGCATCCCGAGGAAGGCACCAATGCCCCGAGGTCGCTGAAATACTGGCGCGAACACCATCCGGATCGCTATGAGATGCTGGAATCGGCGCGCGCGAAGCTCAACGTGGTGTCGCAGGACACGAACACGCCGGTGGATGTGCTGCTCAAACCGAGGACCCTGCGCAACATGTGCTGGCAGGCCGGAGAACGGACGGGATTCAGCGCCGAAGACGATGTGGACCGGTATCTGGCAAGCCATGAGGCCAGACGTTGGCAGCGCGAGCTGCTGGTGCCCACCCTCGCTTCCGTCGTGTGCAGGTGAGGGCGGAGGTCCGTGGCGCACAGACGCTTGCCGCGACCATGGGGGCATGGCGGGCGATGGAGCCGCGCGGCCTTTCTGACGTTCCCGCCTGCCCCCCTGCATCGTGTTTGAATCCCCGGGACGTCGATCGGAGCGGAGTGCGACGGGGGATGCCATCGGACAGGCGCGGTCGTCGAAACATTCCTCCGTTGTGATTGCGGGGCGGCCGTCCGCGAGTGGATATACTATAGAACGGTTGCCTTCGGGCGAAGACTATCGATATTGAATTGGAGCGCAGAGTGAAAATCAGCGTGAGGAACCTCGAGCCGACCAAGGTCAGGCTCACGATCACCGTCGACAATGACGAACTCAAGCCTTATCTCGACAATGCCCGCACCGAGATCGCCAAGCAGGTGAACATTCCCGGTTTCCGCAAGGGCCACGTGCCTGGCAAGCTCGTCGAGCAGCGTTTCGGTTTCGGCGCCATTGCCGGAGACGCCGTGCAGGAGGCTGTCCCTGATTTCTATAACAAGGCCGTGCAGGAGAAGGATCTGCGTCCGATGGCGCAGGCGAAGCTTGACGTGAAGGACATCCCGGATTCCGAGGATTCCGACACCAAGCTCAAGTTCACCGCCGAGGTCGAGGTCCGTCCGAAGTTCGACCTGCCCGAGATCGAAGGCATGGAGGTCGAGGTTCCGGCCGCCGAGGTCAGCGAAG
This sequence comes from Bifidobacteriaceae bacterium UBA2724, assembly GCA_002353815.1. Lineage (GTDB taxonomy): Bacteria > Actinomycetota > Actinomycetes > Actinomycetales > Bifidobacteriaceae > Pseudoscardovia. The sequence continues at coordinate 58,172 of DEKK01000008.1, forward strand.
ACGATGTCAACGCCCGCCTCGAGCGCATGCGCAAGAGCTATGGAACGCTCGTGTCCGTCGATCGCCCGGCTAAGGAAGGCGACTTCCTCAGCCTCGACATCAGCGCTGAGATCGATGGCGAGACCGTCGATTCCCAGGAGGGCGTGAGCTACGAGATCGGTTCCCACAACATGCTCGATGGCCTGGATGAGGCTGTCGAAGGCCTGTCCGCAGGCGAGGAGACCACCTTCGAGGGCAAGCTCGAAGGTGGCGACCATGCTGGTGAGACCGCTCAGATCAAGGTCAAGGTCAACAGCGTCAAGGCCGAGGAGCTTCCGGAGCTCAACGACGAATTCGCCACCGAGGCCTCTGAATTCGATACCCTCGATGATCTCAAGGAACAGCTGCGCAAGGATTCCGAGGATTCCGCTCGCGCCCGTCAGGCGACCGAAGCCCGCGACGCGTTCCTCGCCAAGCTGCAGGACGGCCTCGACATCCCGCTGCCGAAGGGCGTGCTGGAGCAGGTCGTCGAGCAGAACCTCTCCAACGTGACCGCCGATCCGAAGAAGGCCACCAAGGAGCAGAAGTCCGAGGCCGAGGAGCAGGGCCAGAAGATGCTTCGCGACCAGATCCTCCTCGACACGCTTGCCGAGAAGCTTGACGTCAAGGTCTCCCAGAACGATGTCATCAACTTCCTCGCATCCGTCGCCCAGCAGTACGGCATGGACCCGCAGAACTTCATCAACGCCGTCGCCCGCAACGGGGAACTCCCCGGCGCCGTGCAGGAGGTCGCTCGTTCCAAGGGCCTCATCAGCGCCATGCGCAGCGTCAAGTTCACCCACGAGGGCGAGGTCGTCGACCTCAGCGACTTCCTCGGTGAAGAAGAAGAGCAGGTCAACGAGGAGGCCGCTTCCGACGAGGAGGCAAGCGTCCAGGCTGCCGAAGCCGCAGCCGCCGTCGCCGCCAAGGCCGCTCAGGCTGCCGAGGACGCGGAAGACGCAAAGGACACCGAGTAGCCACAAGGCGTGACTTCGCCTTGTGCGCTCCTCTTTCCTCCGGCGACTCTGTGACGGAGGGAAGGGACGGCCGACAATACGATTCACGGGCCGGAATCCCAACGGGGTTCCGGCCCGTGTTTATGACCGGGACGCCGATGGGGCTGACCTGTTGCAAAGCCGCTCCGCTATGCTCATTCCACTGTGTTCGTTGGCGTCGCTGGCGTTACGGGGTGGTTGCCGTGACGGGGCGTACGCCCCATGGAATGGGGCGGCAAGCCAACCCATCCGGCCCTCGCCGGGCCCCGGACGTGGTACTCCATGGGGCCGACGACGAAGATCGCGTCGATTGCCGTTGCCGCGTGGCACAATGGGCGATGGAGTTTAAGGGGTGATCATGACGGACAGCGACGCGCGGAACACGATACACGGCGGAGCGAACGATGCGTCCCGCACTGAGCGGGAAGGTGTGCGCACCGCGGCAGTATCCGGCACGCCCGCAGGCGCAGGACCGAAGACGGTCGGGGATGGCGAAGGCCCCACGGGATCGGGAGGAAGGGCGTTCCGCAGCGATTCCACTGGTCATGCAACCGTCCATCGCGTCGCCAAGCTCGTAGTGTTCACTGTGGCGATCGGTGCCGTCATCGGATTGTCCGCAGGGCTTCTCTTTCTGGCTTTGGAAGGCGTGCAGATCCTGTCGATGGGACACTCCGAGGACCCTTCGCATCCTGGGCCCGATGGGGTGCCTGCGTGGCGCATCGTCGCCAGCCTTGCCGCCGCCGGCATCATCGCCGCCGTGGCGTGGTATTTTCTGCGGGGCCGCTGCCGCCATGTGCCATCGGTGGCGAAAGCCGTGCGCGGCGATGACATGCCGCCGGTGCCCACCGTGGTGCACGTGCTTCTGCAGATCTTCATTGTGGGCGCCGGGGTCAGCGTCGGCCGTGAGACCGCGCCCCGCGAACTCGGAGCCATGGTGGGGCAGAAATTCGGTCGGCGTGTCCGCCTGGACGAGCATGACATGCGCCTTGTCGTGGCTGCGGCTGCAGGGGCCGGATTCGCCGGCGTCTACGATTCCCCATTCGCCGGCATGTTCTTCGCCGTTGAGATGCTGCTGGTGAGTGCGCACTGGGATGTCGTGGCCGTGTCGTTGGGCGCGTCGTGCGTCAGTGCCTTCACGGCGGGATTCTTCCGCGGACGAGACGCGTTCTATGTCCTTCCCGCTGGAGTGAGTTTCACGCCCTCACTTGTCGTTTTCGCTGCGGTGAGCGCTCCGCTGTGGGGCATCGTCGGCGGCCTGTTCCGACGCGGCAACCAGTGGGCTTCGGCACGCCATGCACGGGGCTCGGCGATCCTGTGGATGCTGCCGTGCGCGGCATTGCTCACGGCGACGGTCGCCGTGGCCTTCCCCCAGGTGTGTGGCAATGGCAGGGCGACGGCGCAGCTGGCGTTTTCGGCATCGCAGACATCTGAATCCGTCGGGGCCCTCGTCGCCGTGCTTCTCGCACTGGCGGCCCTCAAATCGGCGCTCACCCTGCTCACCATCCGGGCGGGGGCGTCCGGTGGCGTCATAACCCCCGCCATAGCCATCGGGGCATGCCTGGCGGCGGCGCTCGGACTGGGGTGGTCGTGTCTGTTCCCGGCCGACACGGTGGCCTCGTGCGCGCTGATGGGGGCGGCGGCCGTGCTCGCATCTTCCCAGCAGGCGCCGCTCATGGCGACGTGCCTCATCATGGAGCTGTGCCATCTGCCGGCAGACCTGGCCTTGCCGATCGGCCTGTGCAGCGTCATCGCCACGCTTGTGGCGCGCTGGCTCATGTCGCGCCTGCCCGCCGTCACCGAGCTGCCGACCGTGGTCGAAATGGCATCGCGGAAACATCAATGACGTGGGGTGGTGCCGGTATGGCTCCGCTGCTGCAGCGTTCGCGCCGTCGGGATGACGCCGCACGCAGTGCTTCGGGTCCGACGGGCCGCGTCCAGCGGTCTTCCGTCCGGATCGAGCCTTTCGCGTGGTCCCTCGGCCTTCCACGTGTGTCCGATACGGTGCGAAGTCGCATGCACTGTGCGACGATGGCGGGTTTCGCTCTGGGCGAAATTTCGCGCGTAGCGCAATTCCACCCGAGCCGTGGCCAAACGCGGTAATCTCTAATCAATGAAAATTCACGACAGAAAAGGAGTCACAGTGGCCTCAATGTCACCGTTGCTTCCCGTCCCCACCATGGACGGCGATGAGGCAGCTGCCGCGATGGGCGGCATGAACCCCATCTACTCCCGCCTGCTCAAGGACCGCATCATCTGGTTGGGCGATGAGGTCAAGCAGGAGAACGCAAACATCATCTGCGCGCAGATGCTCATGCTTGCGGCAGAGGACCCGAAGAAGGATATCTGGCTGTACATCAATTCCCCGGGCGGATCCATCACCGCCGGCATGGCCATCTACGACACGATGCAGCTCATCGAGCCTGACGTCGCCACAGTGGCCGTCGGAATGGCCGCTTCCATGGGACAGTTCCTGCTCTCCAGCGGCACCAAGGGCAAGCGTTTCATCACCAGCCATGCCCGCGTGCTCATGCACCAGCCGTCCGGCGGCATCGGCGGCACCGAAACCGACGTGCGCATCAGCGCCGAGCTCATCATGGACATGAAGAAGACCCTGTCGGAACTCACGGCCGAGCAGACCGGCCACACGGTGGAAGAGATCTACCGCGACAACGAGTACGACCACTGGTTCACCGCCCAGCAGGCGCTGGAATACGGCTTCGTCGACAAGATCGTCTCGGGCCCCGGCACCATGACCTCCGGCAGTGAGAAGAAAGACTGAAAGGCGTAGACATGGCAAGCGAAGAATCCAAGTTCGTGTCGCGAGCTGCCGCCCTTGCAGGTCCGCAGATGCGATACATCATGCCGCAGTTCCAGGAACGCACGCCGTATGGTTTCAAAACCATGGACGCCTACTCCAAGCTGTTCGAAGACCGCATCATCTTCCTCGGCGTTCAGGTCGACGACGCGTCGGCCGATGACATCATGGCGCAGCTCCTCGTGCTCGAAAGCCAGGATCCCCAGCGTGACGTGATGATGTACATCAATTCGCCCGGTGGCTCCATGACGGCCATGACCGCCGTGTACGACACCATGCAGTACATCAAGCCCGACATCCAGACCGTGTGCCTGGGGCAGGCCGCCTCGGCTGCCGCAGTGTTGCTCGCGGCAGGCACCAAGGGCAAGCGCCTCATGCTTCCGAACGCACGCGTGCTGATCCACCAGCCCGCCATCCAGCAGGATTTCGGCAAGGCAACGCAGATCGAGATCGAAGCCAAGGAGATGCTGCGCATGCGCACCTGGCTCGAGGAGACCCTGTCGAAGCACACCGGGCAGGATGTCGAGAAGATCCGCAAGGACATCGAAAGCGACAAGTTCCTGACCGCCGAACAGGCGAAGGAGTACGGCATCGTGGATGCCGTACTGGCCAACCGCGAATAGTCATCGCCACGGCTGACGAATCGCAAGGGCGTCGGTGTGTCGTGCACCGGCGCCCGGCGCATTCCATTCGAACCCTGCCGTCTCAGGTCATTGCGACCGGCGCAGGCGCGTAAGGTTTCCGCAATTTTCACGTCGATGACGACGGCATGACGACACGCATCGAATACAATGGCGATGTTCGCGCCGCGGCGTTCGGGGCAAGGAGGTACACATGGGACAGGTCGTCAGTTACAGCGAGGACACCCCACGGTGCAGCTTCTGCGGCAAGACCGAGAACGAGGTGGAAAAGCTCGTGACCGGCCCCGGCGTCGCCATCTGCGAGGAATGCATCGAGCTGTGCGTCGACATCATCACGGACGAACGCCGCAAGGATCTCGGGGCCGGACGCCTGCAGCTCGTCTCGCCCAGCCACATCTGCCAGTACCTCGACCGCTTCGTCATCGGTCAGGAAGACGCGAAGCGCACGCTGTCGGTGGCCGTCTACAACCACTATAAGCGCGTCAACATGGAGCTCGAGGACCAGGCGATGTCCTTGGAACGTCGCGGGACGCGAAGCGCCGATCCGCTCGACGGCGTCGAGGTCACCAAATCCAACGTGCTCATGCTTGGCCCCACGGGCACCGGCAAAACCTATCTCGCCCAGACGCTCGCCAAGGTCATGAACGTGCCGTTCTGCATCGTCGATGCGACGACCCTGACCGAAGCGGGCTACGTCGGCGACGACGTCGAGACCGTCCTCCAGCGCCTCATCGAGGCCGCGGACGGTGACGTCACCCGTGCCGAGCGGGGCATCGTGTACATCGATGAGATCGACAAGATCGCACGCAAGACCGGAGAGAACACGTCGATCACCAGGGACGTGTCCGGGGAGGGCGTGCAGCAGGCGCTGCTCAAGATCATCGAAGGCACCGTGGCCACCGTGCCCCTTGACGGCACGCGTAAGCATCGCGAGCAGGAGCAGGTGAAAATCAACACCCGCAACATCCTGTTCATCTGCGGAGGCGCGTTCGTGGGGCTCGACGACATCGTGCGCAAGCGCATGGGGGCCCATTCGGCCGGTTTCACCGCCAACATGAGCTCCATCGACATGCCCGTCGAAAAAGTGCTCGCCAACGTGTCTCCCGACGATCTCGAAGAGTTCGGACTGCTTCCCGAGTTCATCGGCAGGCTTCCGGTCGTCACCACGCTGTCGTCCCTCGGAGCCGAGGACCTCACGCGCATCCTCGTCGAGCCGCAGAACTCTCTTGTCAAGCAGTACCAGAAGCTGTTCGCGGCCGAAAAGGTCAAGCTCACCTTCACCAAAGAGGCCGTCACCGAAATCGCCGAAACCGCCCTGCGCCGCGGCACGGGTGCCCGAGGCCTGCGATCCATCGTGGAACGCACGTTGGAAAGCACCATGTACGAAGTGCCTGACCGTGACGACGTCGCGGAGGTCATCGTGACCAAGGCTGCCGTCATGGGCACAAGCGAACCCGACCTCGTGCTCAAGGATTCCAAACTGGTGCGACGCACCGCCTGAGATCGCAGCACCGCCTGGAATCACAGCACCGCGGAATCGCCGCACCGCGTGATCGCCGCGACGCGCATCGGATGCGGCAGGTGTGGCACTCGGGCATGACAGGTGCGTGACCGGAGCGTGCGGCGAATCCCATGGGGAATGCAACGTCGCGCCTCTTGATTCTCGGCTTCGGTTTGGCGGTGACGCGTGTCCATGCGTCACCGGCCGGCCGTTTCAGTTTTGCGCTACGCCGTGGCTAGAATTTCGTGCGGAGCGCAGCGCGGTCCTGCCGGACGGCGCCATCCGGACCCAGATACGGCGCGCATCCGGATTAGCGATAACAAGGAGACGATCATGTCAATGAACGCAGAGGATATGCATATCCGTGAGTATCGCGAGGATGACGTCGCCGACATGGCGCGCATCTGGAACGAAGTGGTCGCGGATGGCGAGGCGTTCCCGCAGGAGGAACCGCTGGGTTCCGACGAGGCAGCGGGATTCTTTGCCGCGCAGACGTATTGCGCCGTCGCGGAGACCGCGGACGGACAGATCATGGGCATGTACATCCTGCATCCCAACAACGTGGGGCGGTGCGGGCACATCTGCAATGCCAGCTACGCCGTGAGCTCGACGGCGCGCGGCCGGCACGTCGGCGAGAAGCTCGTGCTGGACTGCATGGAACAGGGGAGGGAACATGGTTTCCGGATTCTACAGTTCAACGCGGTCGTGGCCGACAACGTCCATGCGCGGCACCTCTACGAGCGTCTTGGCTTCACGCTGCTGGGCACGGTGCCCGGAGGTTTCCGGTCCGACGAGGGATACAAGGACATCTGCCTGTATTACCACGTCCTGTGATTCTTTCGCCGTTCCTTGGGAGCTGGCCCCTTGCCCTGCAAACCATGGCGCCAGGGCGGCTATTGACGGGGGCCGCAGCTGGAATCGCATGGGTGACGGTCACAGGCATCGTCGGTTGGTGCGCGCGCGGGGGCTTGGCGAACGGATCACGCCTGTTTCCGCAGGAAATCCAATGTCTCGAGCGCAGCATGCGCATAGAAGTTCTGTCCCGTGGCCAGCTCGCCGTCGAGGCCGACGAACCTGGGGCTGTGCAGATTGTGGTATCCTGGCCGCCCGTTCGAGCCAATGAATGCGAACGCGATGCGGGTGTGCTTGCCGTATTCTGTGAAATCCTCACCGATCATCGTGGGCTCCACCGCATGGAGTTTCGCGTACCGGTCCACATGCGATGCCAGCTCGCCCGCCAGCTCGGCATCCGACACCAAGGGGTCCTGGAAGTCATCCCAGGTGATGTCCGCCGTGATGCCGTAGGCCTGTGCCGTCGAATCCACGATCTGTCTGAACCGTCGCGCCGCCAGCTGTGCATCCTCTGCGTAGAAATACCGCGCCGTTCCTTGGAATCCGGCCTCTGCGGGAATCACATTCCACACATCGCCGCCGTGCACATCGGTCACTGACACCACCAGTGGGTGGAACGGCGAGGCGCTGCGGCTCACGATGGTCTGCAGCGACAGCACCATGCTGGCGAGCGCCTCGATGGGGCCGGTGCCCAGATGGGGCATGGCGCCGTGGCTTCCTTGCGCATGCAGGTCGACCCTGAACCGCACGCATCCCGCCATCATCGGCTCAGGTCCGATGACGACGGTGCCGGGCTCGTACGCCGGATTGTTGTGCGTGCCGATCAGGGCGTCGAGGCCATCCACGCCGCCGGCCTTGATGACGGCGACGGCGCCGCGTCCGAGTTCCTCGGCCGGCTGGAAGATGAGCCGGACGGTGCCGGCGATGAGGTCGCGGTGCTGGGAAAGCCAGAACGCGGCCCCGAGCAGACTCGCCATGTGAAGATCGTGCCCGCAGGCATGCATGACGCCGTGGTTGAGGGACGGGGCGGCCACGCCGCTGTCTTCCTCGACGGGCAATGCGTCGATGTCGGCGCGGAGCCCCACCGTAGGACCGGGCCTCGTCCCGGTGATCTGGGCCACGACTCCGGTTTCGAGCGGCAGATCGAGGATTTCGATGCCATGGCCCTTCAGAAGCGACGTGAGATACGCCGTGGTCGTGGTTTCGTGGAACCCGAGCTCGGGATGTTCGTGCAGATGCCACCGGATGGCGACCGTTTCGTCGTCGACGGGAATGACGTCGGGGTGCTGCGTGGGGGAGGCTGGTGTGTTGTTCATGATGCTCTTTCATAGTGACGATGGCCCAACCGCGTCATGCGGCTGGGCCAGCGGGGGGGGATGGGACGGTGGGACGTCGGGCGTCAGCTTGTGCGGCGCTGCCGGTGCTTCACGATGGCGTTGGCCAGTGCCTGCACCGCCTGGACGAGCACGATCATGATGATGACCGCGGTCCACGTGACCGTAGGGTCGAACTTCTGATAACCGTAGGCGATGGCGAAGTTGCCCAGTCCGCCGCCGCCGATGTATCCGGCCATCGCGGACATGTCAAGCAGCGACACGAAGAGGAAGGCGTAGGCGAGGATGAGCGGAGACAGAGCCTCGGGGATGAGCACGGTGCGGATGATCGTGAACTTGGACGCCCCCATGGCGCGCGCGGCTTCGATGACGCCTGGGTCGACGGGCAGCAGGTTCTGCTCGACGAGGCGCGACGTGGCCACGGTGCACATGATGATCATGGGGAAGATTGCGGCTGTCGTGCCGATGGAGGTGCCGACGACCTTGATGGTGAGCGGCTGCATGGCGGCGAGGAAGATGATGAACGGAATGGGGCGGATGATGTTGACGATGAACGACAGGATGCGGTAGATCGCCGTGTTCTCGAAAAGGTTTCCCGGACGCGTGCCATACAGCAGGATGCCGAGCACCAGTCCCAGGAACCCGCCGATGACGAGCGTGGCGAGCACCATCTCGAGCGTCTGTCCGATGGATGTGATGAGCAGGGGCCGCAGCACGGTCCAGTCGCCTCGCGTCGCGAGGGTGACGGAACCCTGCGGTGCCGAAAGAAAAGATTCTTGCATGGGTCACTCCTTCCAGGCTTGCGGCGTGCGGGGATCCGCGGCGGTGCCGAAGTCGATGATGTCGTTCGTGCGGGTGAGCTCGTCGAGGAACTGGCCGAACCGGTCCTGCGTGTCGTCGAACTCATAGGTGAGGGCGCCGATCGCCGCGCCATCGACCGTGTCCATGCCTCCGTAGATGAGGCCGCTTGCCAGATGGTGGCGGGCGATGAGCTCGGAGATGTTCTGTCCGGAAGCCCCGACGGCCGGACGTCCGTCTCCGGCCGGCACCTCGCGTTGGCGCACCAGCACGGTGATGATGCGCCCCGGCCACCGCGCCCGCAGCGAATCGATGTGCGCGGCGTCGGGGAGACCCGAGATGGCGGTGCCGATGAAGCGACGGGTGATCGGCTGCTGCGGGGCCGCGAAGACGTCATACACGTCGCCGCTTTCCACGATGTGCCCGTTGCTCATGACCGCGACGCGGTTGGCGATCTGCCGTACGACGTTCATCTGATGGGTGATGAGGACGATGGTCACGCCGAGTTCGGCGTTCGCGCGGCGCAGCAGCTGCAGCACCTCGGAGGTCGTCTCGGGGTCGAGCGCACTGGTCGCTTCGTCCGCCAGGAGGATGCGTGGGCTCGTGGCAAGGGCGCGGGCTATGCCGACGCGTTGCTTCTGCCCGCCTGACAGCTGTGCCGGGTACTTGTCTGCGTGTTCGGAGAGGCCCACGAATTCCAGAAGCTTGGAGACGCGGCGGTCCTGATAGTCCTTCCGCCAGTGGTCGAGCTGAAGGGGATAGGCGATGTTCTGCGCCACCGTTCGTGTCGAAAACAGGTTGAACTGCTGGAACACCATGCCGATCTTCTGCCTCAGCGGTCGCAGTTTGGATTCCGACAGACCCGTCACCTCGGTGCCCAGAACCGTGACGGAGCCGCTGGTCGGTCTTTCGAGGGCATTGATCATGCGGACGAGGGTCGATTTCCCGGCCCCCGAATAGCCGATGATTCCGTAGATGTCGCCTTCGTCAATCGATAGGTCGATGCCGTCGAGCGCCCGGAACGGTTCCTTGGAATCCCGGTTTGTGAACTCCTTCGTGACATTGCTGAATCGGATGATGGGATCATGCGTTTCTTGCGGGGAACGTGCGGTCAGCGCGCCCTGTGCGTCGTCCTCAGCCATGGTGTCTCCTTGTGTCTGGTGTTGTCTGTATGCAGGTTTGCGGTAGCGCAGAATGCGCCGTCTGGCGGGACGGCGCATTCCTCACGTGATGCTAGGCGTTGGCGCGGGCATCCTTCTCGATGTCGGCCAGATAGCCCTGCAGCTGCTCGGCGGTGAAGTCCTTGGCCGAGACGGCGGTGCCATTGGAATTCTCCTGGAGCTTCTCGGTCACGGTGTCGGAATGGAAGATGTCGACGAGCTTGAGATACGTCTCGTTGTTCACATCGGCCTTGCGCGCCACGAACACGTTGATGTACGGGTGGGCCTGCTCGGTGCTCGCGTCGTCCTGGTAGATCGCGTCGCTCGGGTCGAGTCCGGCGTCGTGCACGTAGTCGTTGTTGATGACGCCTGCGGCGATGGTCGGATCGCTCAGTGAGTTTGCGACCTGCTCGGCCTTGAGAGCGGTGACCTTGACCTTGGACTTGCTGGTGTCGATGTCATCGGGGGTCGTGAAGGCGTTCCAGTCGTTCTTCAGGGTCACGAGACCCGCGGCCTCGAGCACCCCGATGGCGCGGGCCTGGTTCGTTTCGTCATTGGGGATGGCGATGGTGGAGCCTTCTGTGATGTCGTCGATGCTCTTGACGGTGTTGGAGTAGAGCCCGAGCGGGTAGATGGCGGTGCCGCCGATGGGCTGCAGGTCCTGGTTGTTCGAGACGTTGTAGTTGGCCAGGTACAGCAGGTGCTGGAACTCGTTGAGGTCAAGGTCGCCGGCCGCCAGCGCGGGGTTCTCGCTCGTGTAATCCTGGAAGTCGACGATGTCGACGTAGATCCCCGCGTCCTGCGCTTCCTTCTTGAACTCGACCCACTGCGGGTCGGTGGCGCCGACGACGCCGATCTTCACGGGGTTCGCCTCGCTGCCCTTCGCAGCGCCGCCTGACTGCGACGAATTGCGGTGCAGCGCGAAGATGACGCCGGCTGCGACGAGCACGACGACCACGAGCACGATGATGATGTTGCGCGCCGTGTGGTTGACGCGCACGGGCTCGCCTTCGCCAAGCTCCGCGTCCTGCTTGGGTTCGGCCTGCTTCGTCGGTTCGTCGTTCTTCGCATCCTTGAAATCTGCCATGATGTTTCCTCTCTCTCGAGTCCGCCGTGGAATCTGTCTCCATCACGTGGCGGGGCGTTGGTGTTTGTGTGTGCCCAACCATAGGCCAGGGAATCCGCGAAAGGGGCGAAAATGCCCTTTTCGCTTATAGACGTTGGTTATCGAAGCTTATAAACCCTTGGAAACGCTGGGTTTGTGGGATGCTTGCCGTCGCCCGTGGGAGCCGTCCGCGCAATCGCGACACGCCGGGTGGGGGCATCGGGAAAACACGATTCCGGGTCTTCCCTTCTGCGGTGCCGCCCTTTAGACTGGGCGCCGTGATCAACAAAAGGCCTGTGGCGGCCGTGCCCCGTGCGCGCGCCTGGGAGCGGCGAATGTGGTGTTCCAATGGCTCTGTCTCGCGTCGTCCATCGTGATGATGGCGACGATCGCCTGGTTCGTGTCGACTGTCGTGTCGGGCGGGGTGCATGCCCGCGGCATCGTCCTCCTCGCCTCGGTGATGGTGGCCGCGGCAGCGGTGAAATGCGCGTGCTCCGTCCTGTCCGGGCGCACGGGGTTCCTGGCGGCCAGGGAAGTCAAGCACACCATGCGCACGAGCCTGTATCCGAAGGTCACGCGCCTCGGGCCGTCATACCCCGAGTCCGTGGACTCGGACGAGGTCATGCAGATGACATCGGAGGGCGTCGACCAGCTCGGGACATATTTCTCCGGATGCATGCCCCGGCTGTTGTATGCGGTGCTGGTTCCGCTCACGCTGTTCTGCTACATGCCGACGTTCGGCGTCGCGTCGGCCATGGTGCTGCTCGTCGGCGTGCCCCGCGGCACGATCGTCGGAGTCACCGGCCCCGGCGGCAGCGGCAAATCGACGATGCTGCGTCTTTTCATGCGGTTCCGGAAAACGAGCGTGGGAAGCATCGATATCTCGGGACGCAGCATCGACCACGTCAGCACGGCGGATCTGCGCTCCATGGAGAGCTTCGTGGCGCAAGACACCATGCTGTTCCATTACACCGTGCGCAACAATCTGGTCATTGCCAAGGCCGATGCCACCGATGGGGAGCTCGACGAGGCATGCCGCAAGGCGTCGGTGCATGACGTCAGCATGGGGCTGCCCCATGGTTGCGACAGTAGGGTCGGTGAGCTCTGCGGCACGCTGTCCAGCGGTGAGAAGCGGCGCCTGGGTCTTGCACGGGCCTTCCTGCACCGATCTGAGCTCATGCTCCTGGATGGGCCGACGAGCAACCTCGACAGTCTCAACGAGACGGTGATCCTGCGTTCGCTGCAACGCGAGCGCGGCCACGCCGCCATCATGTTGATATCGCATCGCGCATCCACGATGCGCATCGTCGGCAGCGTCCATTCCGTCGACCATGGCCGCCTGGGCTGACGGTCGCGGCGCGCTCGTCTTTTTCAAGCCGGGGGCGGGGCGTCTCGGGGCTGGCCAAGGTTTTCGTGACCGGATACGACGATGCCTCCTGTCGAAAGACAGGAGGCATCGTCCGTCTCTGCCGGTCGCCGCGTCTTCTCCGGCCCTGTTCAACTTGCAGGGACGCCTCAACTTGCAGGGACCCCGTGCTTCTCGCCATCCGCGAAAGTTTCGCCGCCTGGCGTCCTGGTGCAAGCCGTGCGCTGCGGGAAGGCGTCAGAACAGGTATTCGGTCTGCACCTGCGGAGAGTGCTCGACGTGGTAGGTCTTGCCGAAAAGCACGAAGGTGCACATGCCGTCCCCTCTGGCGCTCGTGGTCACTTTCTCCGAGAGGCCATAGCCTGCGGGGTCATAGATTTCATCGGCCGTTTCGTTCGCCGCGGCGTTGCCGCCGGCTGCCGCCTTCGAAGCGTCGTCCGAGGCGTCCGTCTCCGTGGTTTCCGGCTTGGCGTCTGGTACGGCGTCGTTCTCCGCGCCGTTGTTCGGTTCGTCGGGGCTTAGCTGCTCGCGGCGCGCCTCCATGATTCTTTCGCGGCGGCGGGAGCGGCGGTCCTCGCGCTTCGGGCGTTCCAACGTCGCATCGCCCTGTGTGTCGAACTCGCACACGGTGCCGTGGGTCGTGCCGATGGCCTTGGCGACGTCGAGGTTCTGTGGGGTCACGGACCCGTCGGCCTCGAGGTCGTATGTCACGGTGCTTCCGTCGGGGGATTCGAACACGTAATGGACCTTCGTGGGGGCGTCGTCCGACTCCTTGGCGATTTCGGACGTGCAATGCGCGTCGAAGGTGCTGTCGAACACCACGGTCCCGCGGGAATTCTGCACGAAGCACATGGGGTAGCGGACGAAGCCACTGCTGCGGGCCGATGTGAGGTCCATGATTATGAGGGTCGCGTCATCCGCATACTGCCAGGCCACGAGGCCGTGGTTCCAGACCGTCGGCGGCACGTTGCCCCACAGGTGCAGGTGACGCGCCAGCCCGTGGATCTCGGTCGTCTCCCCGTCGACGGTGACGGTGCCGCTGATCTCCCCGCGCGTCACGGGGCACACGATGCCGAAGTAGTCGCGGGCGTCATGTCCGAAATCGAAGACGCCCGTTCCCGGGCGGAAAGGCTTTGTCAGATTGGTAATCGTGAACGATGCGGCGTCCTCGTCGCCAGGGATCTCTATCTCGTACGTGCGCAGGTCACCCTTCGCGCTGCAATCGTCGAAACCGATCGAGCATCCGTCTTCGCCATACGTGCAGTCGACGGGGTCGAAGGAACGCACCGTGTGGTGCACTTCGCCGCCGTCGGTCACTGTCATCTCGATGGTCGGAAGGTCTTTGCCCGATCGGATCTTGCCGAAGGGCTTGGTCGAGAAATTGACAGTCAGATGGCGCCCGTCGTCGAGAACCGCATCGAAGATCCACAGGTCCCAGGAATTCTTGGTCGCCGGAGCGCGGCGCTGGTCTTCCCATGGCTCGACTCGCTTGGGGTTGATCCTCAGTGCCTCGAAATCCTCCATCTCGTTCATAAGGCGCATGTACATGCCTTCTCCTTCCATACGACCTTGCGCGGCATGTCGTGGCGCGGATGCCACTCACCTGTACTAGGCCTATCGTATCAACGTTGGAGAATCCGCAAACGGGGCTGAATGGAATCTGAAAACGGCGGACGGGCGGATTGGACGCAGGGGGAAGATGCATGCGCCCCGGACGCTTCTGTGGCTGGGAAGACCGGCGTTGTCGCGGAACGTCCCTTGTTCCCGGACGCTTCTGTGGCTCCGCGGGGTGTGTTGGATGGGGGTGGGGTATTGAACGAGGCGCGTTGGGAAAAGAAAAACCCGAGACCTTATGGGTCTCGGGTTTAAACTCCGGGGTTTTAAACTCCGGTTGAAGCTCCCGCAGCTGGGCTTGAACCAGCGACATTCTGATTAACAGTCAGACGCTCTGCCAACTGAGCTATGCGGGAATGTGCCCTGTGTTTGCCTTTCGGCTGTGCACAAGACATAAATAATATCGGGCAATTCTATGTTTGCAAGTCTCGGCGTGTCGTGTTGATGGGAAGCGCGAGCGGCGCATGTCTGCAACTGCTGGATTCGCTTGTTTCTGGCCCGTTCATGCGGTGTCCGGTGGGGCGACGGCCCGACATGCTGGCAGCGCAGGGTCTCGCGGGCACGCACGGCGTCCATGGACGGCAGGGCGTCGTCTCGTGAGAGGGGTTGGTGAAGGGATTGCCTCCGCGGTCACGTCCCCGGTCTGAAACTTGTCCACAATCGGCGGGTTATCCACCGCGGGGACGCGTTATCCACAGGGGTCTCGGACGGTTCTGCACATTGCGCGGAGAAGGCGACATCCGCGCGATCCCTGCGCGACGATGGTGCTATGAATCTTCGAATCGATACCCGCGGGCGACGGGTTGGCCTCGCCCATGTGCGCATTATGGCGATGCTGGTCGTGACGCTGGTCGGCGTCGCGACGGGAGTCGTCGCGCTCGGCAGAAGCACGGCATCCGTGGTGCAGGTGGCATGTGGCCACAGGGAACCGACCGATGGGGCGCAGGCCGTGAAACATGAGGCTGCCGACGGCGCTTATGGCCGAGCGACCTCCGTGCCAAGCTTGGCGGCATCCGATGACATCGGATCGGCCGCTGGCACGATTGGAAAGCGGGACGGGGCGCAACCTGAGGGGCGGGACGGCGC
Source organism: Bifidobacteriaceae bacterium UBA2724 (assembly GCA_002353815.1). Lineage (GTDB taxonomy): Bacteria > Actinomycetota > Actinomycetes > Actinomycetales > Bifidobacteriaceae > Pseudoscardovia. The sequence continues at coordinate 73,457 of DEKK01000008.1, forward strand.
TGCAAGTGCGGTGACGAGCGCTGTGCAGGTTGTCCCGGGGCTCCCCGGCATCCGCCGGAACGGCATGCCCTTTCCGGTTGCATATGCCGCCGGGGCCCGTTCGGATGTCTCGATGACCGCCGCCGATGGCACGGACATGGATGACGACTTTTGCAAAGCGCGCATGGACTGGCCCATCGAACGCACCGCCGATGGACAGGGTGACGTCGTGGAGCCCTTCGATGCCCCCGACGAGCCTTGGCTGCCTGGGCATCGCGGCGTCGATATCGCGGCCGAGTCCGGGACGCCGATCCATGCGCCGTGCGATGCCGCCGTCCGGTTCGCCGGACGGGTGGCCGGGAAGGACGTGCTGTCATTGGAAGGAGGCGGAATGGTTCTCACGTTCGAACCCGCCGCAAGCGATGTCGCTGTGGGCGAGACGGTGGAGCGCGGGCAGCTGATCGGGACGGTGGCCGGGGATTCGGACCATTGTTCCGACCAATGCGTGCATTGGGGACTGCGGTACGGCAGGAACGATTACCGCAACCCCGTTCCTTATGCCAGCGACGGGGTGATCGCTCTCAAGCCCACATGACGCCGGGAGAGAAGTTGCGCGGCGCGTCGGGCGCCGGAGACCGAGAACGTCAATGCCAGGGCGAATCGGGGCGCTCGCGAACCTCCTAAAGTCCGTTGCCTCGGCTTCCGGTGTCGATATCTGGTCTTGGCACATGTCACGCTAGAATCCAATTGGAAACCTACTTCGACGTAGGCGTAGGTCGTGGGCGGTGAAGAACTTCATCGCATGCGGGTCGTTCGTCCGTCCCACGTCCACGAAGGGCTCACAGCGAGGAGTGTCTGCACATGCGCAAGGAGTATACCCGACCGGTAACAGGCGAGGTCGATACCGACGTCAACGTGTTTTCGATCATTCAAAAACGAGCGGAGGAGCGTCCTGACGACGCCGTCATCGGTTACAAGGACGGTGCCGGCGAATGGGCGTATATGTCGGGAACCGAATACCTCAACAGGATCATCGGGGTGGCCAAGGGCCTCATCGCCAAGGGGCTCCAGAAAGGCGACAGGGTCTCCATCCTGTCGAAGACGCGCTGGGAATGGGCCGCCATCGACCTTGCGGTCATGGCCGTGGGCGGCATCACCGTGCCGATCTACGAGACGAATTCGGAATTGCAGATCAAGGCCGTGATCAACGATTCCCAGGTGAGCATGGTCTTCGCCGAAGACGATGCGCAGCGCGACAAGGTAGAGGCCATCAAAGACGAATGCCCCACCCTCCGAGACGTCTATGTGATCGACGAAGGCGCCGTCGACGCCCTCACGGAGCTTGGACGCGGCGTGACGGACGAGGAGTTCTGGGCCCGCGAGAAGCAATCCCACGGCAAGGACGTGTGCACCATCGTGTATACGTCCGGGTCCACCGGCAAGCCTAAGGGCGTGGAACTCACCCACGCGAACTTCGTCTTCATCACCTATTCGGGCGTGCGCTCCATGCCCGACATCTGCCTCAAGCCCAATCGCCGGCTCCTGCTGTTCCTGCCCATGGCGCATGTGTTCGCCCGCTACATGCAGTTCTACAGCTATGCCGGCACCGTGGTGCTCGGCCTCAACGGTAACTTCAAGACGATCATCAAGGACTTCCAGGATTTCAAGCCGACGTTCATCCTCTCCGTCCCGCGCGTGTTCGAGAAGGTCTACAACGCGGCCACGCAGAAGGCCGGCTCCGGTTTCAAGGGGCGGATGTTCCATGACGCAGCCGTGACGGCACGCGCCTGGAGCCATGCCCAGCAGGAGGGGCGCAAGCTCGGGTTCGGGATGCGCCTTAAGTACGCCCTGTACAAGAAGCTCGTGTACAAGCAGATCCTTGACGTGTTCGGAGGCAACGCCGAGTATGCAGTGTCCGGCGGCGCTCCGCTGGACGGCTCGATCTCGCACTTCTTCAATGGCTGCGGACTGCCTCTGCTCGAAGGCTTCGGCATGACCGAGACGACCGCACCCGCCTGCGTTAACCCCGAGCATGGATACAAGATCGGTTCCGTCGGTCTTCCGTTGGAAGGCATGACGTTCGGCGTGGCCGACGACGGAGAGCTGTGCATCAAGGGCGGCTCCGTCATGAAGGGCTACCTGAACAACCCGCAGTCCACCGAAGAGTCCATCGTCGACGGCTGGCTTCACACCGGCGATCTCGGTGACCTCGATGACGATGGTTTCGTCTACATCACCGGACGCAAGAAAGACATCATCATCACCGCAGGTGGCAAAAACGTCACCCCGGCCCAGCCCGAAGCGACCATCATGACCTCCCCCGTGGTTGACCAATGCCTTGTCATCGGCGACCGCAAGCCATTCGTCGCCGCGCTGGTCACCCTTGATTTCGACGGGGCCAACGAGTGGCTGAAGTCCCAGGGCGGCGAACCGTGCGCCAGCCTGGAGGAGGCGGCTAGGAACCCGGTGATCCGCGCTGAGATCGACAGGGTCGTCAACAAGGCCAACGAGAACGTGTCGCGCGCGGAATCCATCCGCAAGTTCGAGGTCCTGCCCGACAAGTGGACCCAGGAGAACGGCATGCTGACGGCCTCTCTCAAGACCCGTCGCGGGGTGATCGTCAACCATTACAAGGATCTCATCGATACGATCATCTACGTGCCGCGCAACAGGAAGTGACGATGGCCGGCCGGCGCCGGGGCATGGCGCCCCGTCGCCGGTCTCACCATGGCTGTCCTGCGCCTTCGACCCGAAGGGAGGGACCCGTCGTCATCGCGGGCCGGCTTTGTGACTTTCGACAAAGCCGGCCCCGCTTTTTTGTCACTTGCATCCACGGCACTTTCCGGACTTGACACCTAGTGTCAATGCTGACGACTTTTGAAAGGGCCAGCATATGCAAGAGATGCGCAAGGTGCAGACGACGCCGCTCAAGGAACCGATCGACAGTGATAAGAATGTCTTCTCGCTGCTCCAGGGGCGCGCCGATCGTACGCCCGACGAGACAATCATCGAGTACCGCGGCAAGGGCGACCGATGGGAAGGCTTCACCGCGACGCAGTTCCGCGACCTCGTCATCTCCATTGCCAAGGGCCTCATCGCCAAAGGGCTCATGCCTGGCGACAGCGTGGGCATCCTGGCGCACACATCATGGCAGTGGACCGCGGTCGACATCGCGACCATGTCTATCGGATGCGTCACCGTGCCTATCTACGAAACGGATTCGCCCGCCCAAGTGCGCTCCATCTGCAACGATTCCACGATCTCCTATGTGTTCACCGAGGATGACGCCCAGCGCGACAAGGTCGAATCGGTCAAGGACGAATGCGACAAGCTCAAAGGCGTCTACGTGTTCCAGCTCGGCGCCATCGACGCGGTCATCGAGCTGGGCAAAGGCGTCAGCGACGCGGAATTCTGGGAGCGCGAGGAGGCCGTGAAGGGTGACGACCTCGCCACCATCGTCTACACGTCAGGATCCACCGGCACGCCCAAGGGGATCGAGCTGACGCATGCCAATTTCGTCTATTGCGTCAACACGGGCTACCAGACCCTGCCCGAGGTGACCGTCGACCCGGACAACCGCCTCGTCCTGTTCCTGCCCCTGGCCCATGTGTTCGCCCGCTACATGCAGTTCGTCTGCATCGGCGGCACGGACGTCATGGCCCTGACGTCGAATTTCAAGACGATCATCAAGGATTTCCAGGACTTCAAGCCGACCTACATCCTGTCGGTGCCCCGTGTGTTTGAGAAGGTCTACAACGCTGCCACGCAGAAGTCCGGCTCCGGTTTCAAGGGCCGCGTGTTCGCCAGGGCTGCCGTGACCGCCTACAAGTGGAGCGTCGCCCAGCAGGAAGGACGCAGGCCCGGCATCGGACTGTGCATCAGCCACGCCCTGTACAAGAAGCTCGTCTACGAGCAGATCCTCGATGTCTTCGGCGGGGCCACCAAATGCGCCATCTCCGGCGGCGCCCCGATCTCGCGCAAGCTGTCTCACTTCTTCAACGGCGTGGGGCTTCCGCTGTTCGAGGGCTATGGCATGACGGAGACGTGCGCCCCGTGTGCCGTCAACACGTTCGACGCTTTCAAGATCGGCACCATCGGGCGTCCGTTCTGCGGCATGTCGTTCGGCGTGGCGGATGATGGCGAGCTTTGCATCAAGAGCCCCTCCGTCTGCCGCGGGTACCACAACCATCCCGAGATCACCGAGGAACAGATCGTCGACGGCTGGCTCCATACCGGCGACCTTGGCGAAATCGACGACGATGGTTTCGTCAAGGTCACGGGGCGCAAGAAGGACCTCATCATCACGGCGGGCGGCAAGAACGTCTCCCCGGATGAGCTGGAATCCGTCATCGTAACGAGCCCCATCGTCGACAACTGCCTCATGATCGGCGACCGCAAGCCGTTCATCGCCGCTCTTGTCACCCTTGACCTCGACGGCGTCAACGACTGGATGCAGTCGCAGGGAGGCGAGCCTTTCGCCTCGCTTGAGGATGCCGCGAAGAGCAAGGTCGTGCGCATGGAGGTCGACCGCATCATCAACGAGGCCAACGAAAACGTGTCGCGCGCCGAATCCATCCGCAAATTCGAGATCCTGCCTGATTCCTGGAACGTCGACAACGGCATGCTCACGCCGAGTCTCAAGACGCGTCGTTCCATCATCACCAAGCATTACAAGGATCTCATCGACAATGTGATCTACGTGCCGAAGAAATGATTCGTCCCCTGCCTATGGGCGTGGTGGAGTATGCATGAACAAAGGGAGTCGACGAACGGGGCGTGTCTGCGGATGCGCCCCGTTCGCCTATTCTCGCCTGGCGTGCAGAAGTCCTTGATGTTTTGTTGAATGTACGAGGTGCGGATCACCGGGATGCCAATCCCAAGGAGGGCGACAGTGAAGCAACAGAGCGGGGACGTCACCGATGCCATTCGGATGTCGGGAGAAGCGGCATCGACCCATCCGACACGGACCGGGGGCCGTCACGGGGAAGCCCGACGGTCTTGGGAATCCCGTTTTTTCGATCTTTGGGCGTTCCTCGCCGCTTTCGTCATCGCCATCATGATCGCCGGAGGTGACTATATCAGGCGCGATCTGGGGGAGGCGGATTCCTCCGTCATCTCATGGCGTTATTGGCTTGGGGGCGTGGGCCTGGTGGCCGTCTTCACCGTGGCGTGCGGCGTCCTGCTGTCGCTTCTCTATTCCGCCATGGATACGGCCAAACCCGACAGGGGCGCGGTGGCTGGTCCCAGCGAAGAAGGGCGGCTTCGAGGGCAGGGCGTCGAGTCCGATGACGGAGGGACGGCGCGGCGTGGCAAGCGCATACCTGTCGCCGTGAAGCGGTACGCGATCATCGTCGCCTGCTGGTTGCCCTATCTCCTTGTGCGTTTCCCGGGGAATGTGGACACCGATTGCCAGTCCCAGCTCGTGCAGTTCTATGGGTACGCGGCTCGTGTCGATCATCATCCGTGGTTCGACACGCTCGTTTTCGGAGCTTTCTGGAAGATCGGCGATGCACTGGGCTCGAACGCATGGAGCGTGTTCCTCTATGCGGTCGTCATGATTGCGATCACGGCCGCTGCCTTCGCCGTCATGATCGAATGGATGCGCCGGGCATGCATACCCGTGGTCTTCCAACGCATCGCCCTGTGGTTCTGCGCCCTGTATCCGCTGATTCCGCTGTCGGTCGTCACCGTGTCGAAGGAGACCATGTACGGGCCGTGGTTCGTCCTGTTCGTCACTATGGCCGCCGACATCGTACGGACGAAGGGCTCCTGCCTCGGATCGTGGAAAGTCGACGTGGCGTTGGGACTGGCGATGGCGCTCATGATGTTGACGAAGAAAACCGGCCTCGTGGTCGTCCTTCTCACCTGCATCATCGTGTTCTTCGCCGTCCGGGGCAGGAAGGGCCTCCGTCTTCTCGCCATCGTGGCTGTGGTGGCGGCGCTCTTCCTGGGGCTCTGGCAGCACGCCGCACTGCCTGCCATGGGCGTCGAGAAAGGCGAAGACCGGGAGAAGATGTCCGTTCCGGCTCAGATCACCGGAGCCTACGTCCGCAACCATGCTTCGGAGATGACCGATGACGACTGGCAGGTGCTTGACGGCGTCTTCGCCGATGCGAAGACCATCGGCGAACGCTACGAGCCTTGGCACTCCAATGCCATCAAGGACACCTGGCGCCCCGATTCCACATCCACGCAGCGGCGGGCGTATTATCACTGGCTCATGAAGGCGGTCGCGCATGACCCCGGTCTCGCCATCGAAGCGGCTCTGTCCACCGGCCTGGCCACCTATTACCCAGACACGACCCGTCAGGGTAATGAGTCGTATCTGTGGTATCGCGACTACATGTGCCCCCAAGGCAAAACATATGACCAGCTCCATGGCCAGCCAGACGAGTTCGGTTTCGGAAATGACTGCGCCGCAACTCCTGAGATCTGGGATGTGATGCACACCACCGCCAAGCCCCAGTGGGCGGCTGCTGTCTCTTCCGCCTACAACCGTGTGTATCTCATCGTGGCCAAGCATGTCCCGCTGCCGTTCCTCAAGGCACTGTATGCCAGCTGGATTCCGGTGATCTGCCTGGGGTATTGCATCCGACGCCGCTCCGCTGCGGGCGCCATGGCGCTGGTCCCGGCTTTTGTGACGCTTGCCACGTTGCTCGCCAGCCCTCTCATCCATGTGCGCTATGTGTTGCCATCCGTGTATGCGACGCCCATGAACCTTGCCGCGGGGTATCTGGAGCCTGAATCCGATGAGAATCCGGAGCCGGAGGAGGAATCAAGGGGCCCCGAGGAGTGATTCACGCCCCAACGGGGCTCTGACAGACACCACGGCAGGCATCACGCAACGCAACAGTGGTGCCTACAACCGCGTGCACGATTGCGGATGCGACGGTGCGGGTGTGACGTCGCTCCGTGCAAGGTGCCTGCAGGGCATGATGCATGAAAGACAAAGCACCGCGACGCCACAATGGCGACGCGGCGTACGCAGATCCCTGACGCCCCGGGGGACGGGGCCCGGTCCCCGGGGCGTCAGATGCCTGCCTCCGCGGCCGTGACATACCCGGGATCCACCAGTGCCTGTTTCAGGTTCCCTGCGCTGATGCCTATGACGGGAAGTTCCATGGCATACATGGTCTGTTCCGTCGTCTCCATGCCCGTGCCGTCTGCGGAGTCGTCGGTCGCACCGGCGCCCTCTGCCGAATCCGGTGACTGCGCCGCCGATGAGTTTTCAGCGGGGGAGTCGTCCGATGTCGAATCAGGCTCGGGCATCGTCGGCAGCGTGAAGGTTTGCTTCTGGACGGAGGTCAGCTTCATGCTCATGTCATTGACCGACGTGCCGTTACAGAGGCTCTGGATGGCGGTTGCGATATCCGAGGCGTATCCCTTGCGGTCCTCGATTCCCGTGATCCACTGGCTGCCGTCGACGACGCTTGACAGCGCTGACTTGTATGATCCGAACCCGGTGACAAGCGGCCAGTCCGCGCTGTCCTGCGTCGCCCGCACGATTTTCTGCTCGTCGATGAGGCGTGCGGACTGCTCGGCGCTGTTTTCGGTGCTGTGGGAATTCGCGGGGCGGGGCACGGATCTTTTCTCTGAATCCTTGTCCCCCTGGATGCCTCCGATGATGCCCGTGACGGAGATATCGGGGTTGACGGTGGCGCTGGTGCCGGAATACCCCAGCGATTTGAGTTCGTCTATCGCCGCCTGGGCGGCTTCGTCATTCAGACACAGGATCCCGTCGATGTTCATGTGCTTGACATCGTCGTAGGCGCTTGCATCGAGCCGTTTCTTGACTTCGTCCTTGGTGTCGTCGGCGCCGGACGCCTTGTAGCTGACCTGTGTCCACGAATCCTCGTCGGAATCCGGTCCGAGAAGCCCCGACGGGCTGTATATCCGCCCGTTCTTGTAATACTGCCCGAGCACATCCCAGATGCCTTCGAACGCCTCCTTCGCCAGGCTCCCGTCATCGTCGTAGGGAATCAGTACTTCCACTGCCTGGGGCTTCGATTCCGTGGTCGACACGAGGCTGAGCTTGGTGGCGAGGAACTGCGCCTGCATGCGTGCGATGGCCGAGATATCGGACAGTTCCACGAACAGCGTCGGCGTGAACGAGGGGATCTGGTACGCCATCACGATGACGGAGGCGCCCTTGGATTCCACTGCGGCGAGGGTCGTGGCCATGGAATCGAGGGTCCGGTATTCGTCGGTGTCGTAGATCATCTTTTCCTCGGCCGTGTAGTCGCTGTAGCCCTTCGAGTCCTGGCTTTTGGCGACGGCGGGTGCGATCACGATTGTGAGTTTGGAATAATCGATGTCTTCGTCGGCAAGGCTTGTCTGCGCCCCATCGGTCGAGGAAGCGGAGGCGGAGGTGTCGGCGGAGGTCGCGGGTGAGCTGGATTCGCCGGAATCCGAAGCGGTTTGCGAATCCGCGGAATCCGTCGTCTCGTCAGAGCCCGTGGCGCTTGCCGCCGCATCGGAACCGGCATCGGTCGAGTTCGCGTCCGTAGAACGCACGTATTCGTTGTCCGACAGGAAGGCGGTGAGCTGTTGCTGCTGCGCCGCCAGATTGGACGCGGTGTGCGTCGAGATCTGGGAGGAGCCGAACCCCAGGGAATCCAAGGAATCCGTGATTTCGGACGTCAGCGCCTTCCAGGTGTTGAGCGGCGTCGAGGTGCTCAGCGTTATCCCGTCGGATGGCGTGAAGATGGCCACGGTGCCTGCGGTCTCGGCCTCCGGGGAAGCCGAAACCGCAGGAGCCGACTGGGGCGTTCCACAGGCCGCGGAGCCCATGGCGAAGGTGAAGCACGCAATGGCGCTGACAAGAAGCTTGCACGTATGGGTGAAACTCACGACTCATCCTTAGTTTTCGCTGGCGTGTGCGACGTCTTGGCGCACGCATCTTCATAAATAGTACGCTGCCCGGCAATCAGGTGCGCTGAAGAAGCGCAAACCGCCCTCGGCTCCGTGCGGATCATGACTCCGTGGGCGACGCCATGCAATCGGACCGTGGTTGCCAGGGCCGCGACTGTACGGGCCGATTATTGCGTCGCCCCGCTTCCTGCGACATCCCTCTGTCTGCGGCGCTTGGCGCCGCGCCCCTTCGTTCGGTCCGCCCCGTCGTCCGTCTCGCCGCCACGCCGCCGTGTCGTCCGATGGAGTGTCGCGCCGGCAATGACAAACAAAAAACGCGGCCCGCACGAGGGCGGGCCGCGTTGAAATCATCCAATGCGGGCGGGAATCCGTCTGCCGGGCGGTGGGAGCCTTCCGGCGTTACTCCTTGGCTGCCATGGCCTTGTCGAGGTTCTCGGCGAGGGCGTCCATGAAGCCGTCCGTGTCGAGCCACGGCTGCTCGGGGCCGACCAGCATGGCAAGGTCCTTGGTCATCTGGCCGCCTTCGACGGTGGAGATGATGACGTTCTCGAGCGTCTTGGCGAAGTCCGCCACTTCGGGGGTGCCGTCGAGCTTCGCGCGCTGCTTGAGGCCGCCCGTCCACGCGTAGATGGAGGCGATCGGGTTTGTGGAGGTCTTCTCGCCCTTCAGCCAGCGGCGGTAATGGCGGGTGACGGTGCCGTGTGCGGCCTCGGCCTCCACGGTCTGTCCGTCCGGGGTCATGAGGATCGAGGTCATGAGGCCGAGGGAGCCGAAGCCCTGGGCCACGGAATCGGACTGGACGTCGCCGTCGTAGTTCTTGCACGCCCAGATGTAGCCGCCGTGCCACTTGAGGGAAGAGGCCACCATGTCATCGATGAGGCGGTGCTCGTACGTCAGGCCGGCCGCCTCGAACTTGTCTTTGTACTCTTCCTCGTACACCTTTGCGAAGATGTCCTTGAAACGGCCGTCGTAGGCCTTGAGGATCGTGTTCTTGGTGCTCAGGTAGACCGGGTAGCCGCGCATGAGGCCGTAGTTGAAGCAGGCGCGAGCGAATCCGGTGATGGAATCGTCGAGGTTGTACTGCACCTGCGCCACGCCTGAGCCCGGATAGTCGTACACCACGTGTTCGATCGGCTCTGATCCGTCGGCGGGGGTGAACGTGACCGTGAGGCGGCCGGGGCCGGGCACGCGGAAGTCGGTGGCTTTGTACTGGTCGCCGAACGCATGGCGCGCGACGACGATCGGCTTGGTCCAGCCGGGGACGAGGCGCGGGATGTTGCGGATGACGATCGGCTCGCGGAAGATGGTGCCGCCCAGGATATTACGGATCGTGCCGTTGGGGGAGCGGTACATCTTCTTCAGGTTGAATTCCTTGACGCGGGCCTCGTCGGGGGTGATGGTGGCGCACTTGACGCCCACGTGCTCGCGTTTGATGGCATTGGCCGCGTCCACCGTCACTTGGTCATCGGTGGCATCGCGGTTCTGGATGCCAAGGTCGTAATAATCCAGGTTGATATCAAGGTACGGGAAGATGAGGCGCTCCTTGATCTGCTTCCAGATCACGCGGGTCATCTCGTCGCCGTCAAGATCGACGACGGTGCCCTTGACTGCAATCTTCGACATGCATTCCTCCTTGGGGCTGTGCATCATGTGATGAAACAACGACCATTATGGTCGCTGGGCGTTACCAATGGGGCGAACGTTCCAATTGCGTTCGCATGTCAGTCGCAGCGTGTCCGTGGTCATTGCGGCGGGGTAGGTTTAGAAACATGATTCAGGATATCGAGATCGGCCTTGGCAAGTCCGGCCGCATGAGCTATTCCCTCGACGATGTGGCCATCGTGCCGACCCGTCGCACCCGTGACCCGCAGGACGTGGATGTCTCGTGGCAGGTCGACGCCTATGAGTTCGACGTTCCGATCGTCGGCGCACCGATGGATTCCATCATGAGCCCCGAGACCGTGATCGAGATGGGCAAGCTCGGCGCGCTGGGAGTGCTCGACCTCGAAGGCCTGTGGACGCGCTACGACGACCCGACCCCGTTGTTCAAGCAAATCGCGGAATGCCCCGAAGACCAGGCGACCGAGTTCCTCCAGCGCATCTATGCCGAGCCCATCAAGCCTCAGCTCATCGTCGAACGTCTCCATCAGATTCGCGACGCCGGCGTGACCGTGGCGGGCGCGCTCTCGCCCCAGCGCACGCAGGACCTGTACCAGACCGTTCTCGACGCCGGCGTGGACCTGTTCGTCATCCGCGGCACCGCGGTGTCCGCCGAGCATGTGTCCCAGACCCACGAGCCGCTGAATCTCAAGCAGTTCATCTATGACCTCGACGTGCCGGTGATCGTCGGCGGGGCGGCGAACTACCGCGCCGCCAAGCACCTCATGCGCACCGGGGCCGCGGGCATCCTCGTGGGCACCGGCGGCGGTGCCGTCTCCACGTCGCGCACGATCACCGGCATCCACGTGCCCCTTGCCACCGCCATCGCCGACATCGCGGCGGCGCGCAAGGACTACATGGAGGAATCCGACGGCCGGTACGTGCAGGTCATCGCCGACGCCGGCATGGGCGATTCGGGCAATTTCGTCAAGGCTTTCGCGCTGGGCGCTGACGCTGTCATGCTGAGCACGCCGCTTGCCCGCGCCGCCGAGGCCCCGGGTCTCGGCATGCACTGGGGCCATGAGGCCGTGCACCCCACGCTTCCGCGCGGGCGTCGCGCACAGGTGGGCACGGTGGGCCCGCTCAAGCAGGTGCTGTTCGGCCCGAGCCACCATGTCGACGGATCGACCAACTACGTGGGTGCCTTGCGCCGCGCCATGGCCTCGACCGGCTATGTCAAGCTGCACGACTTCCAGCGTGCGCAGATCGCCATCGCCGCTTCCCACTGAGTCCGGCCGATTACCGGCAGGCTGTCCGCGGGGCGTCGGGGCCGCGATCGTATGGGGCGCCATGCATGGCGTCATCGAGACGTCCGGCTTGGATGCCCCGTCTGTCTGCATTTGATCCGGTCCCGTCCCCGCCGGGTTCTTCGCTTCACGCGATGCCGTTTCCGTGCCCCGGCTTTTTCACGGATGCAGGCGCCATGCGCGATGCCAGGGGGAGTGACAAGCCCTCCTGGCATCGGGCGCATTGCGCTGGATTGGGAAGACGCCTGCCGCTCTCTACGGTTTCTAGGCGGCTGGCAGTCCTCGCAGCGGTGCGGGGGACGGCGTTGTGGCAGGGCCGCGGACATGCGATATGCGGGCGGCGCTGAGACGATGTGGCCTCGGCACGCAGGCGGGTGTTCTCTTCTGCGTTCGGCTTACTTTATGAACACTTTCTGCTTCGAGTGCCAGAGAACGTGACGATTCCGCCCCGGGAGACCAAATATGTGTTGACACGCCGAGGAGTGCGCATTCTCAAACACAGACGCGGGAAATGTTCATGGATTGCGGATTATCGTCCTCAGGCTTTCCATTATATGGGCGTTTTCCATTCCTCCGTTGGATGCGTAATCATCGCATTGTGACAATGGTGACACGGCGCCCCGCGGATGAGAGAGCAACGTGGCGGGCCGTGGCGGACCTGAAAGGGGCCGTCTGGGGTTCATTGGTCTCAAGGAGTTGCCATGAATGACGGAGGTAAGAACAACCACATACGCCACGAAATCATGGAGACGGGGCGCGGGGATGACGCAGCCGCCGCACGAAATGACGAGACAGCCGCGCGACAGCAGAGGCAGGCGGGTTTCGATCCCGGTCCCAGCGTCCCGGGGCAGATCCGCCGCGATGGAGGAAGCATCGATGCGCAGGTCATGCTCGGCATTTCGCGTTTTCCCGTTCTGATCCATGTCGCAAGGGTGTCGGAGGAGGACATGGCGGACGAGGAGTGCGTCCGCGTGTCATCCGTCGCCGGCACCATCGCGTGCATCGCCGTTGACGTCGTGCGGGGCAGGCTTTCCGTCGAAGGCCTGTACAAATTCATGACGGCGCCCACCGTGAGCAAGCTGGTGCTTCTCGAATCGCTGCTGCACCAGGACCGGCAGAAGAAGGAATCGGGGCTCGCCGATTCCGAGATATACGCGAACCGCCGCACGCATGCCTTCCTTTGCCGCCATATGCCTGTCGTCCCGCGTCGTATCCACGCAATGGTCGTCAATCCCCGCAGGATGAACGTCGTCGTTTCTTTCAGCATCGGTACGGAACTGTGCTGGGGCTCCATGCGCTGGCAGCGCATGGGCGGGCGATGGCTGTGCGATTACTGCGACCTGGGGTGACGGGCTCCGGTCCCCGCTTCGTTCGTCGCCTGCGGCGTCCTGTGGCGCGGTGCGGCGATGGCCTGATGGGGCTGCATGGCTTGGCGGGGCTGCATGGCTCGGCGGGGCTGTATGGCTCGGTGGCATCGGCCCCGCCCGGGCGGCATCCGCCGTGGGGTCCGCCGCGCTGCCTTCGACGGTCCACGCGGGCCATGGCCCACCGTGGAATGACGTGACACGCCCCATGGCACGCCGCCAAACCCTGGGGGTGGCTTGTTTGCTACGGTTGCGTAACTTTTGGACAAATCTACAAAGAAGCCTGAGGCAAGACGGATATTATGGGCCTCATGCTTCGTGAAATTTCGATTCCGACCGTCACTGAGACGACCGATGCAGACACCATCTATTCTCTTCTGGCCAATCGCGCAGATCGTACCCCTGACGATTACGTGGCGGCCTACAAGCAGGGTTCGCGTCAGGAATGGGCTTACGTGACCGCCGCGGACATGCTTTCGCAGGTGCGCGATGTGGCCAAGGGTCTCATGGCGCTTGGCGTGTCCAAAGGCGACAACGTCGTCGTGTATTCGCCCACATGCTACGGATGGGGCCTCATCGACTTCGCATGCAACGCCATCGGCGCCGTGACGGTGCCCGTGTACGAAACCGATTCGCCCGCGCAGACCACGGCGGTGACGCATGAGGTCGACCCCGTCGTCGCGTTCGCCGGCGGCGACAGCCGCAGCCATGTGCTGGAAGCTGTCATGAACGACGACTCCACGAAGCTCAGGTATGTCTTCAACATCGAATCCGGCGGCATCGACGCCGTCAAGGAATTCGGCGACAACATCACGGACGAACAGCTCGACGGGGCCATCTCCCATGTGGACGCCGACGACCTCGCCACCGTGGTCTACACCTCGGGTTCAACCGGCAAGCCCAAGGGCGTCATGCTCAGCAGCCGCAACTTCGTCTCCGTGGTCTTCGGCGGCTACGACGTGCTGCCGATCATGTGCAACGGAAAGGGGAGCAGACTGCTGCTGTTCCTGCCCCTCGCTCACTGCTTCGCGCGATACATCCAGTACACGATGATCGGCGGCAACGGCGTCGTCGGCTACATCTCCGACGCCCACCACCTGTTGGCGGACCTCCGCGAATTCAAGCCGACACTGCTGCTCGGCGTGCCCCGCGTCTTCGAAAAGGTGTACAACGCCGCTTCCCAGAAGGCCGGCGCCGGCTTCAAGGGCCGCGTCTTCGCCAAGGCGACCAAGCATTTCGTCCGCTGGGACCGGGACGAGCAGGAAGGACGCATGCACACGCCGCTGCAACGCATCCGCCACAGCTTCTACCAGAGCGCCGTGGGCGGGTCGCTGCGCTCGGCTCTCGGCCCGAACCTCGCGTGGCTTGCCTGCGGCGGCGCCCCGATCAACGAGAACCTCGCCCACTTCTTCAACGGGCTCGACGGCATCACGTTCATCCAGGGATATGGCATGACCGAGACCTCGGCGCCGTGCGTCGTCAACACCCAGGCCATGAACAAGATCGGCACCGTGGGACGCCCCGGACCCGGCATCAGCGCGCGCATCGTCGATGACGGGGAGCTGGAGATCAAGGGCCCCATGATGTTCCTTGGCTACCGCAACGACCCCGGGCGCACCGCAGAGGCCCTCGACGATGGGTGGCTGCGCACCGGAGACCTCGCCACCATCGACGACGATGGTTTCATCACCATCACCGGACGCAAGAAGAACATCATCATCACGGCCGGCGGAAAGAACGTGTCGCCGGAACCCATGCAGGACGTCATCGACACATGCCCGATCGTCTCGCAGTCCGTGGTGCTCGGCGACGGCCGGCCTTTCGTCTCCGCCGTCATCACCCTCGACGAAGGCATGCTCCGCACATGGCTGGAAAGCAGCAAACTCGACACCAACATGAGCATGGAGGACGCCGCCACGAACCCGGCCGTGCGGGCGTTCGTCCAGCAGTACGTCGACAAGGCCAACGCCGGCGTGTCCCGGGCCGAGTCTGTGCGCAAGTTCGAAATCCTCCCCGAGGACTTCTCGCAGGACGATGGCACGCTCACGCCAAGCATGAAAGTGGTCCGTGCCGCCGTCGTGAAGAAATACTCCGACGTCATCGACAACGTCATCTATGCGCCCAAGCCCAGCACCATCCCCGCGCCGTTCTCCGCCAAGATCCTCGACGCGACCGACCGCGCGGGCGAAATCGCCCATTCCACGGCCGAGAGCACAATCGAGACGATCGGCCCTTACGTGGACCAGGCCAAGGAGCATTTCGCGCAGACCGCCGAACAGGTCAAGAACCGCTTTGCCCAGGGCGCATCCGACGCACGCGAGGGCGTCACTCCGGCTGCCGAGGATACCGGTGACTATGCCGGTGACTCCGATGCCAACGCCGGGGTTTCCTCCGCGGATGCCGGCAATGGGAGCGAAACCCCGGACGGCAAGTGACGGTCGCGCCGCAACGGTGAGATAGGACCGTGAGGACCTCATGCCCATGGCCCCGGCCGTGGGCGGAAACGCCGCCCTCCGACCAACCACTTCGCGGCGGCTCCCTTCGATGCCCCTCGGCATGCACGTTCGCATCCCGAGGGGCACACTATACTTCACAAACAGTGGCCCCGAACGTGGGGCCGGAACCGAACAGGAGAAACAGTGACAGTCCGCGAGATTCGCATCGTCCCCGACCCAGTGCTTCGCACGCCGTGCGATCCCATCACGTCGATCACGCCCAGCGTCGAAAGCCTGGTGCGTGATTTGCTCGACACGGTCGACGACCCGGGCCGCGCGGGAGTGTCCGCGAACCAGATCGGCGTGAACCTGTGCGCTTTCTCATATAACATCAACGGCAAACTGGGGTACCTGCTCAACCCCAAGGTCCTCGAGCTCAAGGGCGAACAGTACGGCGACGAAGGCTGCCTGTCGCTTCCCGGACTGTGGTTCAAGACGAAGCGTGCCAACTACGCCAAGGTCGAGGGGATCAACCTCAAAGGCGAGAAAGTCGTGCTCGAAGGGGAGGGACTCATGGCCCGGATGCTCCAGCACGAGACCGACCACCTCATCGGGCACGTGTACATCGACCGTCTGGAGAAAGAGGAACGTCGCGCGGCCATGCGCTACCTGCGCACCCACGACATCCAGCCGAAGTAGCGGCGGAGGGCGGTCGGCGACATCTTCGGGACCCTGGAGGCGGTGCCCGATTCCCTCCGAGGGCACGACGCCCCGGTCCATTCCCCCGTTCCTTGCCTGGAAAGCCCGTGTCGTGCGTTTGTCATGGTGGGCGAGGGGCTGTATAATCCAACACGGCGTAACATCCATTCGCCCAAGCGGCTGTCGCTGGCCGGGAGGGCACCATTTGTTGTCAACGTACGCCAAATTCGCGCCATGCCGGCGACGTCCTGTGTCGGTCGGCCCTGCCTTCGCGGCAAGGGTTGCACTCAGGTTCGCATGGCCAGGAAACAACCGACAAGAAAGGTCAAGCATGGCACAGATCACCATGAGCCAGATGCTCAAGGCTGGCGTCCATTTCGGTCATCAGACCCGCCATTGGAATCCGAAGATGAAGCAGTACATCCTCATGGAGCGCAATGGCATTCACATCATCAATCTTTTCGCTTCTCTCGAGAAGATCGATCAGGCCTATGACTTCATCAAGCAGACCGTCGCCCACAACGGCACCGTGCTCTTCGTCGGAACGAAGAAGCAGGCCGCCCAGACGATCGCCGAGCAGGCTACCCGCGTGGGCATGCCGTATGTCTCCGAGCGTTGGCTCGGCGGCATGCTGACCAACTTCCAGACCGTCTCCACCCGCGTCAAGCGCATGAAGGAGCTCGAGGAGGTGGACTTCACCGATGTCCACTCCAGCGGCCTGACCAAGAAGGAACTGCTCCTGCTCGAGCGTGAAAAGGACAAGCTCGTCAAGGAGCTCGGCGGTATCCGCAACATGACCCGGACGCCGTCCGCTCTGTTCGTCGTCGACATCAAGAAGGAGCAGCTGGCCATCAAGGAAGCCCACATCCTGGGCATCCCGGTCGTCGCTCTCGTCGATACGAACGCCGATCCGGAAAGCGTCGACTATCCGATTCCGGCCAACGACGATGCGATCCGCTCCGTCGAACTGCTGACCACTCTCATGGCGGATGCCGTCGCCGACGGCCTGCTTGAGCGCAGCGGCAAGGCCGAGAAGGCTGACGACTCCACCGACGCACAGCCGATGGCCGAGTGGGAGAAGGATCTGCTCACCGCAGATTCCGCAGCTCCCGCCGAGAACACGGCTGAGGCCCCGAAGGCCGAGTGAGCATCGAGATACGGCCGCGGCCCCAAGGAGTCGCGGCCGTATCTCTACACCTTTGCGGTACTGTGGAACCGGCATCATCAAGGTTCCATGACATCTAATCTTCAATAATCCGACAGGGAAACCCACGAAGGAGCAAAACAAATGGCAGCAATCACCCTCTCCTTGATCAAGGAACTGCGTGAGGAGACCGGCGCCGGCATGATGGACGTCAAGAAGGCCCTCACCGAGGCCGACGGCGACATCGCCCGCGCGAAGGAGATCATCCGCGCTCGTGGCATCGCCGCAGCGGGCAAGCGCGAGGGACGCAAGGCCCAGGAAGGCCTTATCGCTTCCAAGGTCGTTGAGACGTCCGATGGACAGGTCGGCTACGCCGTCGAGCTCAATTCCGAGACCGACTTCGTCGCCAAGACCCCTCAGTTCGTCGAATTCGGCGACGAGGTCATCACCGATATCGTCAAGGCCGATGCATCCAGCATCGCCGATGTCGAGGCCGCCGCTTCCAAGGACGGCACCATCAAGGACACGGTCGAAGAGGCTGGCGCGCTGTTCCACGAGCATGTGAAGCTCGGCCAGTTCGCCAAGATCGCCGGCCCGCACGTCGAGATCTACGCTCATCGCAAGTCCGCCGAGCTCCCGCCGTCCATCGCCGCCATCATCGCAACCGATGAGAACGGTGCGAAGGTCGCGCACGAGGTCGCTCTGCAGATCTGCGCCATGTCTCCGCGCTGGCTGTCCCGCGAGGACGTCGACAAGGACGTTCTCGAGTCCGAGACCCGCGTCGCCACCGAGAAGACCCGCGAGGAGCTCGCCGCCAAGGGCAAGCCCGAGAACGTAATCGAGAAAATCCTGCCCAAGATCGTCGAGGGCCGTCTCAACGCCTTCTACAAGGAGTCCGTGCTCCTCGACCAGGAGTACGTCAAGGATCCGTCCAAGACCATCGGCGACCTGTTTAAGGAAGCCAACGGCAAGGCGCTCGCCTTCGCCCGCATCGAGGTCGGCAAGGGCGAGGACGAGGAGTAATCCTTCCGTTCCCTGCGCCATCCGCCGTATGGACATGCCGTGTGTTTGATTTCGCAAGCCGGGCATCTTGGCGCAGGATCCGCACGATGACACGTCGTGCTGGCCGCACTTGGGCCATCCGTTCGCCGCTTGCGTTCATGATGTGGATGCGACGGCAGGGGAGGCCCTGACATTGTGACGACGCCGGACCGCAAAAAGCGGTCCGGCGTTTTCCGTTATCCGTGACCTGGTCCCCGGCCGCATCCGGCGGGGATTTTGGGGCGTCACCCGTTTCGAGTACCATAAAGACGCTTGTGTAACCAATGATGGAAAGGCTTAGACATGGCACAGACCGATACGACTGCGCGCAGGGTTCTTCTCAAGCTCTCGGGCGAGGCATTCGGCGGAGGATCGGTTGGCATCGACACCGTGGTGGTCCGCCGTATCGCAGGTGAGATCAAGAAGGCAGTCGACCAAGGCGTGCAGGTCGCCATCGTCGTGGGCGGCGGTAATTTCTTCCGCGGCGTCGAACTCAGCCAGGCCGGCCTCGCCCGTGCCCGTGCCGATTACATGGGCATGCTCGGAACCGTCATGAACTGCCTCGCCCTGCAGGACTTCCTCGAGCAGGAAGGCCAGGCGACTCGCGTGCAGACGGCCATCACCATGGGACAGGTCGCAGAACCGTACATCCCGCTCAAAGCCATCCGCCATCTGGAGAAAGGGCGCGTGGTCATCTTCGGCGCCGGCGCCGGCATGCCGTATTTTTCAACCGATACCGTGTCGATCCAGAGGGCGCTTGAAATCCACTGCTCCGAGGTTCTCATGGGCAAAAACGGCGTCGACGGCGTGTATTCGGCCGATCCGCGTAAGGACCCGTCCGCCCGGATGTACACTAAACTGAGCTATACGACCGCCCTCGTCGACAACCTCGCAGTCATGGATGCCTCCGCACTGTCCATGGCCCGCGACAACCACCTTCCCATCCGTGTCTTCGGTCTTGAGACCGCGGGCAACGTCACGAAGGTGCTCGAAGGCGTGAAAATCGGTACTCTGGTCTCGGATGACGAATCCGAATTCGCGGCCTGAGCTCCGCAAAGCCACGATGCGGCGGGCCACGGTCTTTCGCACGGAATAACAACCCCAAAGGAGAGGAAACATGGCAACAGTTGTTGATCAGGCCAAGGATCAGATGAAGAAGACCGTAGAGGCGACCGAGGAGAACTTCATCGGCATCCGCACCGGACGTGCGAACCCCGCGCTGCTCAATGGCATCATGGTCGATTACTACGGCGCGATGACCCCGCTCAAGGCACTGGCCTCCATCGCAGTGCCCGAGCCGCGCACCCTGGCCGTCACCCCGTTCGACCAGTCCCAGGCGCCCGCCGTCGAGAAGGCCATCCGCGACTCCGATCTCGGCGTCAACCCGAACCGCGACGGCGCCGTCATCCGTGTGACGCTTCCTGACCTCACCGAGGAACGCCGCAAGGAATATGTGAAGCTCGCACGCAACAAGGCCGAGGAAGGCAAGGTCGCCGTGCGTAACATTCGCCGCAAGACCAAGGAAGCCATCGACGCCGCGGTCAAGGACGGCGACATGGGCGAGGACGAAGGCAACCGCCTTCACAAGGATCTTGACACCCTGACCAAGAAGACCAGCGATGAGATCGATTCCCTCCTCGAGAAGAAGGAGAAGGAAATCCTCGAAGTCTGAGTTTTTGCTCACCATCCGGCATCGGTCCCCGCCCTGCGCCGCACATCACCATGTGCGGCGCAATCGCTAGAGAATCACCCGGGGAATCGGGGCGACCGTGCGGATGCGATGCGATGACGCACCAAACGTGGAAGGGAAAGTCATGAGCCAAACCCAGCATGACCGTTCGCAGGCAGAACGGGAACGTCTGGAGAGAATCAACTCTCGCACGGGGCGCAACATGCCCCAGGCCGTCGCCACCGGCACCATCCTTGTGATTCTCGTGGTCGCAAGCATCGTGTTCGTGCGATCCGTCTTCGTCATGCTGTGCATCGTGTTCATGGTGCTCGCCCTGTGGGAGCTGCGCGTCGACTTCGCGACGGCAGGCATTCGCATCCCCGTCGTCGCATTGTGGTGCGGCGCCGTTTTCACGCTGGCGCTCACGTATTTCTATCCCCGCCATGTCGCAGGGCAGGCGATTGGCGTCATGACGTCGATACTGCTCGCCGTCATCTTCGCCTCGATGCAACGCCGGACCCATGTGCGAGTCAGCGACGCCGTGGCGAAGAAACTGGCGACGGCGCGGCTCGACGCTCCCGCCGACGTCCTCGGCGGAACCGTGGTCCACGACGCCATGACCCATATCGGCGCTTCCGTGTTCGCCGTGATGTATGTGATCTTCCTGGCGAGCTTCATCGTGCTGCCCCTGACCATGGGGCACCCCGTGGCACACGCCTTCATGATCGTGTTTCTTCCGGCGCTGGGCGACATCGGCGGTCTTTTCTTCGGCGCCGCGTTCGGCAAACACAAGCTGTCGCCCCGTATTTCCCCCAAGAAAAGCTGGGAAGGCCTGTTCGGATCGGTCCTTTTCTCATTGATCGGCGCCATGTGCATCGGTCTCGGCACGTACTCGCTGGAGGAATTCTCGCGCAACTGGTGGGTTCTTGCGATCCTCGGCGCCATGGTGGGCGTGACGGGGTTGTTCGGAGACCTCTGTGCATCCATGATCAAACGCGACCTTGGCATCAAAGACATGGGGCATCTTCTGCGCGGCCACGGCGGCGTGCTCGACCGCGTGGATTCCATCCTCATCAGCGCCCCGTTCGTCACGTTCGTCATCGCCGTCGGCGCTTTGTGACGCTGAGGCGGGGTCCATGCGACCGTGGATTCGGCTCCTGAAGCCTCTGAAGGCCTGCCGGGGAAGCCCTGGCAGGCCCTTTCGCATGTCTCCTGGCAATCCCGCGCCAACGAAAGATGGGTGTTGTCTGGACACGGCGCGCCACGTATCATGGTTACGGCAATCGCAAGACCTATAGCAAGGCGGATTATTATGACTGAGTCCACGACGCATCCCTTCACGAACGGTTCTGTCCCTGCGGCGCGCGGAGCGAACGCCGACGACGAGCCCGAGACGGGCATCACGCCCGGCGGCACCCAGGGGGCGTTCCGCGACGTCCTGAGCAAAGACCACGCACGGCGGGCCAAGGCGCCGACGCATTTCGCCGACATGGATCGCGAGGAGCGAATCGAGGCTGCCAAAGCCATCGGACTCCCCAAATTCCGCGTGGACCAGCTGGCACGTCACTACTACGCGCATTTCGAAACCGACGTCGAGAGCTTCACCGACTTCCCTCAGGCATCGAGGGAAGCCGCCCGCCACGCTTTCTTCCCCCGGCTCATCGACGAGGAGCTCGTCCAGACGGCTGACAACGGGACAACGCGCAAGACGCTGTGGAAGCTGTTCGACGGATCGCGCATTGAATCGGTGCTCATGAAATACCCCTCACGCATCACCCTGTGCATCTCCAGCCAGGTAGGCTGCGGCATGGGATGCCCGTTCTGCGCAACCGGCCATCTTGGCCTCACGCGAAACCTGTCGTGCGGCGAGATTCTCGAACAGGTGCGGTGCGCCGCGAACGCGTCCGCCGGCGGCGTGTTCGGCGAGCCTGACAGGCTCAGCAACGTCGTGTTCATGGGCATGGGCGAGCCCATGGGCAATTACCGCTCCGTCGTCCGCGCGATTCGCCAGATCTGCGGCG
Source organism: Bifidobacteriaceae bacterium UBA2724 (assembly GCA_002353815.1). GTDB lineage: Bacteria > Actinomycetota > Actinomycetes > Actinomycetales > Bifidobacteriaceae > Pseudoscardovia. Next base: position 95,586 of record DEKK01000008.1, read on the forward strand.
AGCCGCCGACCGGTTTCGGCATTTCCGCGCGCAACATCACCGTGAGCACCGTCGGCGTGGTGCCCGGCATCCGCAAGCTCATCGACGAGAAGATCCCCGTGCGTCTCGCGGTGTCCCTCCACGCTCCGAACGACGAGCTCCGCAGCACCCTGGTGCCGATGAACAAGCGCTTCAACATCGAGCAGGTGCTCGATGCGGCGCATGACTACTATCTGTCGAGCCATCGCAGGGTGAGCATCGAATACGCGCTCATGCGCGGAATCAACGACCAGCCCGAGCATGCACGCCAGCTCGCCCGCCGCCTCAACCATTACGGCGATGACTGGGTGCACGTGAACCCGATTCCGCTCAACCCCATCGAGGGTTCCCCGTGGACGGCATCGAAACCCGAGGACGAGGCGGCGTTCCTCGATATCCTCCATCATGCCGGCATCACGGCGACCCTCCGCGACACGCGCGGATCCGACATCGACGGAGCCTGTGGGCAGCTGGCCGCGCGCCACGTCGCCGACCAGGTCATGGGCGACAGCGGCGCGAAGGGACGGTCAGGCGCACCCAGGGAGTGAGACGTCGACACGGCCTAGCCGCTGCGGCAGCGACGGCCGCGGCCACTGTCCGGCGTGTGCGGCCCACGCAGCCTCCGTACACGCCGCAGGGCTAAAAATGGGCGCGTAACCTTACTATGCGTTTGGTTTGCGTAGACTCGACTGATAGATTGCCTATCGCTGACAAGATTGAAGAGGTACCAGTATGTCGTTGGCCATCCGCGTGATTCCCTGTCTTGATGTCAATGCCGGCCGAGTGGTGAAGGGCGTGAATTTCAAGAACCTCCGCGATGCGGGCGACCCCGTGGAACTTGCCGCGGAGTATTACCGCCAGGGTGCCGACGAACTGACGTTCCTTGACGTCACCGCCTCCAGCGCCCACCGCCAGACTACGTACGACATGGTGCGCCGCACTGCCGATCAGCTGTTCATCCCGCTCACGGTCGGCGGGGGAGTGCGCTCCACCGATGACGTCGACACTCTGCTGCGCTGCGGCGCCGACAAGGTGGGCGTGAACACAGCCGCCATCAACAACCCCGATCTCATCTCCGAGGTCGCGCAGAGGTTCGGCTCGCAGGTCCTTGTGCTGTCCATCGACGCCCGCCGCGTCCAAGGCGACGTCCATACCGAGTCCGGTTTCGAAGTCACCACCATGGGCGGAACCCATTCCACGGGCATCGACGCCATCGCATGGGCCAAGAAGGCCGAGAAGCTCGGCGCCGGCGAGATCCTCCTCAATTCCATGGACGCCGACGGCACCAAGGACGGATTCGATCTCGAGATGATACGCGAGGTGCGTCGCGAGGTGTCCATCCCGATCATCGCGTCGGGCGGCGCCGGCAAGGTCGAGGATTTCCCGCCGGCCGTCGAAGCGGGTGCCGATGCGGTGCTGGCGGCCAGCGTGTTCCACTTCGGCACGCTCACCATCATGGATGTCAAACGCGAGCTCGCGGCGCATGGGTATCCGGTCCGCGGGCTCGAATCCGAGGGTGCCACGACTGAACGGTAGATTTCACGGCAATTAGGGCACCACACAGCGGACATTCGGACGCAACGCCGTCGCAAACGTGTAAGTTAGTGTCATGTACCGGGCGACATCGCCGTGAAGGGCGGGTGCCGCGCATATGCCTATCCATGGAGGAGACTTCAGGTGTCGAACGAAGACGTGCTTGACCCGCGTATCGCCAGCAGGCTCAAACGAGACTCCCAGGGGCTCGTGGCTGCGGTGGTCCAGCAGTACGACACGAAGCGCGTGCTCATGGTCGGTTACATGAACGACGAGGCGCTGCGTCGTACGCTGACGACGGGGCGGGTGACCTTCTGGAGCCGTTCGCGTCAGGAATACTGGCGCAAGGGCGACACCTCCGGACATGTGCAGTATGTCAAGGACGTCGCCATCGACTGCGACGGCGACGCGCTGCTCGTTCAGGTCGACCAGGTGGGGTCGGCCTGCCATACCGGTGATTACTCGTGTTTCGACGCCGGCGGTGAACTGCCGGCCGTCCAGGGCTTTCGCACACCCGAGCAGAGGCTCGTCCCCGACGGGCCCCATGCTCCCGCGCACAGCGTGTCGCTCGACGACACCAAGCAGACAATCAAGGCAAAGGAGGGCTGATGTCTGAACTCAACTGTTCCGTGAAGGATCTTGCGTGGGGCGGCATCTGGCCCTCGCGCGAAGAGTTCCATGCGATCGGCGACGCGGGATACCGCATCGTGCCGGTCGTGATGCGCGTGCTTGCCGATACGCTCACGCCGGTGGGGTTCTATGAACGTCTCGCCGGAGGGCGTCCCGGCACGTTCATCCTGGAATCCGCCGAAGCGGGCACCTGGGACAGGTACTCGTTCATCGGCGTCAACTCCATGGCGCAATTGCGTTCGAACCACGGCAAGGCGGATTGGTCCGGCTCCGTGCCGGCGGGCATCCCGCACGAAGGCGATGTGATCGACGTCGTGCGCCGCACGCTCGATGTGCTCCGTTCGCCAAAGGTCGAAGGCCTTCCGAATCTGACCAGCGGCCTCGTCGGCTCCATCGGCTGGGACTGCATCCGCCATTGGGAGCCCACGCTCCATGCGACCGCCCCCGACGAGACCGGACAGCCGGAGCTCGTGCTGACATTCGCCACCGACATGGCGGTCGTCGACCACTACACCGGCTCCGTGTGGCTCATCGCCAACGCCGTCAATTTCGACGACACGCCGGCGCGCATCGACGACGCCTATGACGCCTCCATCGCCCGCCTCAAGAAGATGGCACGCGCCATGGTCACGCCGTCGGCGTACGAACGCCGCGCCTCGGTGCTCGACATGATCGCCTCCGAACCGGAGCTTCGCTACCGCACGCCCAAGGACCATTACATGAGGGGCGTCGAAGCGGTCAAGAAGCACATCATCGACGGCGACGCCTTCCAGGTCGTGCTGTCACAGCGTCTCGACATCGATTCCCCGGGTGACCCCTTCGATGTCTACCGTGTGCTCCGCACTCTCAATCCCAGCCCCTACATGTTCTTCCTCGCGCTGACCGACGCCAACGGCAATGACTTCAACGTGGTCGGCTCAAGCCCCGAGACGCTCATCCGTGTTGAGGACGGCATGGCCATGACGTATCCGATTGCGGGAAGCCGCCCGCGCGGAAAGAACGACCAGGAGGACCAGCGTCTTGTGCGCGAGCTTCTCGCGGACCCCAAGGAACGCTCCGAGCACATCATGCTCGTCGACCTGAGCCGCAACGACCTCAGCCGCGTGTGCGATCCGGAAACCGTCACCGTGACACGTCTCATGGAGATCAAGAAGTTCAGCCACATCATGCACATCGCATCCGAGGTCACCGGACGCGTGCGCAGCGACCTCAACGCGTTCGACGTCTTCACCTCCGCGTTCCCCGCAGGAACCCTGTCGGGTGCCCCGAAGCCCAGCGCCATGTCGATCATCGACGAGCTCGAGCCGGCGGACCGCGGCATCTACGGCGGCACCGCAGGATACTTCGATTTCTCCGGCAACATGGACATGGCCATCACAATCCGCACCGCCTACGTGCGCGACCACAAGGCCTGCGTCCAGGCCGGCGCCGGGATCGTGCTCGATTCCGTGCCCGAGAACGAATGGACCGAGACCCGCAACAAGGCGGCCGCGTCGGTGCGGTCCATCCAGATCGCATCCCGCCTTCGCAACATCCAAGACGTCGATGATTTCGCATGGCCCCGCGGGGCTGAGAACTGACGACCGCCCTGCCCGGGATATGGCAGGCATGCCGTGAAATCCAGTCCCGTCCTTCATGCCCCGGCCCGGTGCCAGGGCATCCCCGGCGGCCATGCGGCCGCCTTCCCAGACACGTACGACATACCACAGCAAAGAAGGCACTATGTCAACCGTTCTTGATTCCCTCGTGGCCGGTGCTCTTGCCGACCAGAAGGCGAGGGAGGAGAAGCTGCCGTTCGACGAGCTGAAGCGGCTCGTCGAGGCAGACATCTACGAGCCGCTTGACGTGCGCGGCTACCTGCGCCGTCCCGACTCCGTCCCCGTCATCGCCGAAGTCAAGCGCGCCTCGCCGTCCAAGGGGTTCCTTGGCGAAATCCCCGACCCCGGTGCGCTGGCCGCTGAATACGAGAAGGGCGGCGCATCCGCCATCTCCGTCCTCACCGAAGGACGCGTGTTCCTCGGATCGTTCGACGACCTCGACAAAGTCCGCGCCGCGGTGTCGATCCCGGTGCTCAACAAGGATTTCATCACCACCGATTACCAGGTGTACGAAGCGCGTCTGCACCACGCGGACCTGCTGCTCCTCATCGTCGCGGCGCTGGACGACGCCACGCTGAAGCATCTGCTCGACCTCACCCACGAGCTCGGTCTCGTGGCGCTCGTCGAAACGCACACCCGTGATGAGATCAACCGCGCGATCGCCGCCGGCGCCCGCATCATCGGCATCAATGCGCGCAATCTCAAAGACCTGTCCGTCGACACGGACAAATACCGCGAACTGGCCGAGAACCTACCTGACGATGCCATCTGTGTGGCGGAGTCCGGCGTGTTCGGCGCCATCGAAATGCAGGACTATGCCCGCGCGGGGGCAGACGCCGTCCTCGTCGGCGAAGGTGTCGCGACCGCCGACGACCATGTGCTGGCGGTCCAACGTCTAGTGGAAGCAGGTAAGACAGTGAAGGAATCCAACGCAGAGCCGCTCTCGCAGCATGAGGGCCCGTATTTCGGCCAGTACGGCGGCCGCTATGTGCCCGAGGCGCTCGTCGGCGCCCTCGATGAACTCGAGCGCGTGTACAACGATGCCAAGAACGACCCCACGTTCATGCAGGAGCTGCGCCGTCTCAACAAGGAATACGTCGGACGCCCGTCGCCGCTCACCGCGGCGCCCCGCTTCTCCGAACGCGTCGGCGAGGCGGTGGGTGCGCCCGTGCGCGTGTTCCTCAAGCGCGAGGACCTGAATCACACCGGCGCCCACAAGATCAACAACGCCCTCGGCCAGGCGCTTCTCGTCAAGCGCATGGGCAAGCACCGCGTCATCGCGGAGACCGGCGCCGGCCAGCACGGCGTCGCCACCGCCACCGTGTGCGCGATGCTCGGCCTCAAGTGCCGCATCTACATGGGCCAGATCGACGCCCGCCGCCAGGCCCTCAACGTCGCCCGCATGCGCCTGCTCGGCGCCGAGGTCGTCGAGGTCACCAACGGCGACATGATCCTCAAGGACGCCATCAACGAGGCGCTCCGCGACTGGGTCACCAACGTTGAAGACACCCACTACCTGCTTGGCACCGTGGCGGGTCCGCATCCGTTCCCGCAGATCGTGCGCGACTTCCAGAAGGTGATCGGCGAAGAGCTGCGCGACCAGATCAAGGACTACGGCATCGAATACCCCGACGCCATCTGCGCCTGCGTGGGCGGCGGTTCCAACGCCATCGGCGTCATGAACGCCTTCCTCGACGATCCGCGCGTCAACCTCTACGGCTTCGAGGCGGGCGGCCGGGGCCCCGCGAGCGGCGAGCACGCCATCCGTCTGTCCGAAGGCACCGGCCAGCTCGGCATGTTCCAGGGTGCCAAGTCCTACCTGCTGGAGGATTCCGAAGGCCAGACCCTGAGCACGTACTCCATCTCCGCAGGTCTCGACTACGCGTCCGTCGGCCCCGAGCATGCATGGCTGCGCGACATCGGCCGCGTCAACTACGGCTATGCGACCGATGAAGAGGCCATGAGCGCATTCAAGGACCTGTGCGAGACCGAAGGCATCATCCCCGCCATCGAGTCCAGCCACGCCCTCGCCGGTTGCTACAAGGCCGCCGCGGACCTCGTCAAGCGCGGTTACAAGAACCCCGTCATCGTCGTCAACGTCTCCGGACGAGGCGACAAGGACGTGGCCACCGCCGGCAAGTGGTTCGGATATCTCACCGACGAACAGAGCAAGGCGCTGGAAACCAACGGGGCACACGGCACCGAGACGGACAAGAAGGACTGATATACGATGACCGAAAATGAAGCAACCATGACGAACGGCGCGAATCCTCCGCAACCCAAAGGCTTTGCCTCGCGTCCCAGCATCACCGAGGGCCGTATCGCCGAACTCAGGGCGAAGAACGAACCGGCGTTCGTCGGATATCTGCCGTATGGCTTCCCGACGCCCGCCACGTCCCTCGATGCATTCCGCACGCTTGTCGACAACGGCGTGGACATCGTCGAGATCGGCCTTCCGTACTCCGACCCGGTCATGGACGGCCCGGTGATCCAGAAGGCATCGGGCATCGCGCTGCGCGCCGGCGAGAAAATCGCAGGGGTGTTCGACGCGGTCGAAACCGTGGCGAAGGCAGGCGGCGTGCCTCTCATCATGGGTTACTGGAACCTCATCTTCCACTACGGTGTCCTGCGTTTCGCCCGTGATTTCGCCAATGCCGGAGGCGCCGGCCTGGTGACGGCCGACCTGATCCCCGACGAAGCGGGGGAGTGGATCGAGGCGTCGGACCGCTACGGCCTCGACAGGATCTTCCTCGTCTCCCCGGCAAGCACCGACGAACGACTGAAGGTCGTCGCGCGCAACACCCGTGGTTTCGTCTACGCCTCTGCGCGCATGGGCGTCACCGGCGAACGCGCAAGCCTCGACCAGACGCCCGAGCGTCTCGTCGAACGCACCCGCGAGGCCGGAGCTCCCAACGTGTGTGTCGGCATCGGCGTGTCGACCCCGGAGCAGGGCGCTGAGATCGGCAAGTATGCGGACGGCGTGATCGTCGGCTCCGCGCTCGTGCACTCCGTGCTCGACGACCCGGGCTTCGCCAAGCTCGCAACCGTGACGGCGGGACTCGCCGACGGCATCCACAATGCCCGCAAATGAGGCCATCGCTCGTATGATGCCGCGCAGACGCGGGTTCTGCATGTTCCAGGATGCCGCATGTCGCGAGGCATGAACGAGAGGAAGCGTCCAATGCGCTGAGAGCAGAGGACCGGGGGACGTCCCGGTCCTCTGTCCGTATCTGCCACGATCACGTGCCGGATGCCTGTCGTTCATATCCTCCGGGATGCTCCATGCTCTGCCGCATGCCCGGCGTCGGCTGGAGCGGACGCGGCGACACATTCAAGGCGCGGCAGACGACAGACGCAACGCTCTCCGCGTGCGCATGGCGTCCTTGAAGTCAGCGCGCATCGGTAAACTTGCCTCACGGTGGACCTCTCGCGTCCTGATTGTTCAACCGTATGCCCGGTCTCCTCGAGGCCGGAAGGAAGAAGGAAACGCTTCATGGAGCTTGCGTACATCCCATCTCCGGGTTTTTCGACCATCACCATCGGCTCCGTCACCATCCGCATGTATGCCATCATGATCCTCCTCGGCATCGTCGCGGCTGTGTGGATCAGCGCACGGCGGTGGAAGAAAGTCGGCGGTGATTTCGACCAGATACTCGACATCTCCATCGTGGCGGTGCCCTGCGGCATAATCGGCGCACGTCTCTACCACGTCATCACCACGCCGGAGCGTTTCTTCGGCTCCACGGGTAACCCCGCCGACATCTTCCGCATCTGGCAGGGCGGCCTGGGAATCTGGGGCGGCATCCTGCTGGGCGCCCTCGGAGCATGGGCGTGGTGCCGCCACAGGCATTACCCCATGGCTTTGCTCGCCGATGCCGTCGCGCCTGCATTGCTCGTCGCGCAGGCCATCGGCCGCCTCGGCAACTGGTTCAACCAGGAGCTCTATGGCGCGCCGACCACGCTCCCCTGGGGCCTCAAGCTCAATCCGAACGCCTCGGGCGCCATCGGAAGCTACGAGTCCTGCTACCAGGGGTCGACGTGCCCCACGGACACGCTGTTCCACCCCACGTTCCTCTATGAGATGATCTGGAACCTCATCGGCGCCTACCTGCTCGTGTGGCTCGGCAGGAAGTTCGTCGACAAGTTCAAGGCAGGCACCCTTTTCTGCTTCTACGTGATGTGGTACACGCTCGGCCGCACGTGGATCGAATATCTGCGCATTGACTACGCGCACACGTTCCTCGGCGTCCGCATCAACGTCTGGGTGTCCATCATCGTGTTCGTCCTCAGCATCGTCGCCTTCTTCTTCGTGCAGCGCTACGGCCAGTCGACCGCGGTGCTTTCGGACAAGCTCTTCGCCATCACCCAGCAGGAAGAGAAACAGCGCAACGACGAGGAACAGGCCGAGGCGCAGCGCCTGCGCGAGAAGCAGCGCCGCAAGAAAGAGGAAGAGGAGCGCAAGGCCAACGGCGAAACCGAGAGGAACGAGGACGAATCCAGGTCGGGCGACGATAAGTCCCCGCAGGCCGAAAACACCGAGTCGGCGGAGCCGTCCGATGCCGATTCCCCGGCCGAAGCCGCTGATTCGGCGGTGTCCGAAGAAGAGAAGGGCTCCCGGGAATCCGTTTTCGACGCCGCTTTGAAGAGGAACGACACGACCGCGCCATCGTCCCTGTGGAATTCCGCCACAGACGCAGAAAACGGGGACGCGTCAGCTTCCGACACGCCGAACGATTCCGTCGACGTCTTCGCCGCCTTGGCCGGAAAGGACGACGCCCGTCCCCTGTCCGATGCCAGCGCCGTTTTCGACCGGCTCGCAGCATCCGGCGATGCGGAAGCGGACTCCGATGGCACAGATCCTGCCGGGGCCGCAGATGACACGGACCCGGACCAATTCCAAAATCAGTAACGAAGCCGTGATAGTCGCACAAAGACTTTAGAATGGGAAACATGACTAGCATTCAGATCGCACCGAGCATCCTGTCAGCCGATTTCTGCAACCTTGAGCGTGACCTCAAGGCGATTTCCAACGCAGACCTCGTCCATGTGGACGTGATGGACCATCATTTCGTTCCGAATCTCACGCTGGGCGAGCCAATCGTCAAGCGCATCTGCGAGGTCACCGACCTTCCCGTCGACGTGCACCTCATGATCGAGGACCCCGACCGCTGGGCCCCCGAATTCGCCAAGGCCGGGGCCTATTCCGTGACCTTCCACATGGGTGCCACCCATGCCCCCGTGCGTCTGGCGCGCCAGCTCCATGACATGAACGTGCGTGCCTGCTTCGCCGTGCGTCCTGCCGAGCCCGTCGAGCCCATCTTCGACATCCTCGATGAGTTCGACATGATTCTCGTCATGACCGTCGAGCCTGGCTTCGGCGGGCAGAAGTTCCTTGGCAACCAGATGGCCAAGGTGCGCCGTCTGCGCGACGAGATCACCCGCCGTGGGCTTGACACCCGCATCGAGGTCGATGGCGGCGTGAGCCCCACGACCGCGCACATCGTCGCAGAGGCCGGGGCTGACGTCCTCGTCGCAGGTTCGGCCGTGTACGGCGCTGAGGACCCCGCGGACGCCATCGAGCAGATCCGCGCCAACGCGCAGGCCGCTTACAAGGACTGAGACCGGAAAACCCCGCGGCTGGCGCCGTGGTCAAGAAGAAAGAAAAACAAGAAACACATGAGTGAATCCCGCAAGACCTTTGAGGAACTGTTCGCAGAGCTGAGCGAGAAGGCCAAGACCCGTCCTGAAGGCTCCCTGACCGTCGACGAACTCGACAAGGGCACCCATTTCATCGGAAAGAAGATCGTGGAGGAGGCCTCGGAGACCTGGATGGCCGCGGAGTACGAAGGCGCCGACCGCACCGCCGAAGAAATGAGCCAGCTCATCTACCACGTGCAGGTCATGATGATCAAGCACGGCATCACTCTCGACGACGTCTATCGCTATCTGTGACTCGCACCGGGCAGCGCTCGGCAACGCCCGTCCAATATCACCAAATAATACAAGAGGATAACAATGCTGAGAATTGCAGTTCCTAACAAGGGCATGCTGTCGGAACCGTCGTGGAACCTTCTCGAGGAGTCAGGATACAAACTTCGCGCGAACCCGCGCCAGCTCGTGGTCGAAGACGACGAGAACGGCATCGAGCTGTTCTACCTTCGTCCGCTTGACATCGCCGTGTACGTTGGGGCCGGCAACATCGACCTCGGCCTCACCGGCCGCGACATGCTGCTCAACACGCAGACCGATGCCACGGAGCACATGCAGCTTGGATACGGCGCGTCCACGTTCCGCTTCGCAGCGCCCAAGGATTCGTCGATCGAAACGCTGCAGGACATCGACGGCAAGCGCGTCGCAACGTCCTACGACAAGCTTCTGTCTGATTATCTGACCAGCCGCGGCATCCACGCCAAGATCGTGCATCTGGATGGCGCCGTTGAGTCCTCGGTGCAACTGGGAGTCGCCGACCTCATCGCCGACGTCGTATCCACGGGGACCACGCTTCGTAACGCCGGCCTGCGCATCTTCGCGGACCCGATCCTGCACTCCGAGGCGGTGCTCGTGAAGTCGCCCCGCATCAGTGAGGACAATCCCGAGCTGGCCGTGTTCGAGCGTCGCCTCCGCGGCGTGCTCACCGCGCACCGCTATGTGCTCATGGACTACGACATCCGCAAGACCAACCTCGCAGCGGCCGTCGAGATCACCCCGGGATTCGAATCTCCCACCATCTCGCCGCTGCGCGACGACGAGTGGGTCGCCGTGCGCGTCATGGTGCCCAAGAACGAGGTCAACGCGATCATGGACCGTCTCTACGATGTCGGCGCACGTGGCACCATTGTGACCGTGCTCCAGGCGTCGCGCATGTAACACTTCGATGTGTTCCAGCCTGCAATCACCCTCAAACAGTGGCTGCAGGCTATTCTTATATTGTGCGAAGCCTCATTGGACAGGCGCTGGCGCACTCGAGGGGGTCGGCACGGCAGGCTAGTGCCGGCATCCGCCTTCCATCACGTCAGCGAACCTGTGAATGTCGCTAGTGCACGCCCGCCGGCGCTCCGTTGCGCAGGACCGCCGGTCCGATGGGCCGGCCCCGGGCTTACGTCCGGCCGGTTCCGCTGGTACTTGTGCGCGGTGGAATCCGCACGCTACATGGCACCGAGGAATGCAAGGGTTCGAGGAAAGGGGAGGATGTGGCCAAGTTCCCGAAGATTCACAAGAGGTTCAGTCCCGAGCCCACGAACAAGATCCTCACCCTTCCCAATGTCATCAGCTTTCTGCGCATCATCTCGATCCCCATCATCATGGTTCTCGTCATGCAGCGCCATCTGTTCGCCGGCCTTGTCATCCTCGCCCTGTCCAGCATCTCCGACGGCGTCGATGGTTTCATCGCCCGGCGCTACAACCAGGTGACGAAACTGGGACAGGTGCTCGACCCCATCGCGGACCGGCTGCTCATCGTCTGCTCCATGCTGGCTCTGGGATCGGTCGACGTGCTTCCGTGGTGGGTGCTTCTCATCGTCGCTTCCCGAGAAGTCGTGCTTCTTTTCGGCATCCTCGCGCTTGCCAACAACGGATACGGACCCCTTCCTGTCAATTTCGTCGGCAAAGCGGGAACCGCGGTTCTGATGATCGCCGTGCCGATTTTTATCGTCGCCGAGCTCGGGTCCGGCATTGGCTTCGACGTCCTGCACTATCTTGGCGATGCGTGCGCCATCTGGGGCTGCTGCCTGTATTGGATGGCGGGGGCCATCTATATCGTGCAAGGCACACAGGTGCTGCGCGGCGTCGACCCTTCGGAGCGGCATAAGACGTCGTCTGCGGCCGATGGCCTGAGTGGCGCGGCCACCTCGGATGGGATGCGGTCATGACACATCCCCGTGACCAGCACCGTGATTCCCCGTGGCATGCCGTGCCACGCCACGGGCAGGCCGGTCTGTGCCATGGTCAGGCTGATCCACGGGCGGAGAACCCAGATGCCCAGGGGATGGAATCCACCTGTGGCGAAGACGGCACAGGGCACCGACGCGATCACCCCTCCGGAAAGCATGCCAAGCGCGATGCCGGATCGAATGCCGTACAGGACCGACTGCACGACGGCGACGGGCCGTCGCATGACGACACCGACGGACACGGCACGCATGGCTCCGAGGATGCGGCCCGCAAGCGCCGTCACGAGCGCAGGGCGGAAATCCGAGAGACGGTGCGCGAGACCGAGTCGGATTCCTGGACGGATTTCATGGCGCTCCATGGCTCGGAAAAGGTGAATCTGTGGGACGGCGACCATATCTCGACCGGACGGCGCCACCGTGGGCATTCTTTCGAAGCCGACCTGTCGCCGCAATCCGATTTCGGTCCCTATGCCACAACCGACGGAGACATCAATTTCGCCGACATTCGCACGTTCCTGAGACGACGCAACACGCATGCCGCCGATGACGCGGATGCCGATGCGTCTGTGCCGGCCGACGGTGACGCCATGGGGACGACGCAAAGCATCCCCGTGCTGCCGCAGTGGATGAACCAGCCAGCCACCCCTGAAGCTGATATCCGGACCGCCGAGGCGACGGGCCGGGACCTGCGCCCCGCAGCCTCCGATGAAGCGATGGGGGGAATATCCGAAAGTGAGGATGCCTCCGCTGATTTCGAAGCCCCGCGCCGAGACGCGCCACGCCATGCCGGTGACCGGGCGGGCGACGATCGGACGACGCACCCTATTCAAGGAACCGCCGCACAGACCGCTACGGACGAGACACGGACCGAACCCGGCGACCGGGAATCCGCAGGGGAGAGGCGACAGTCCGAGGGAACGCGGCACAGGTCACATGCGCGGCACGATGCGGATGAGCACGACCGCCCTGCGTCGTACCCCGTGCCCACGGGCATGCGTCCGACGCGTCCCCGTTCAGTTTTCTCCCAGGACTACATGTTGCTCGTCAACCACCACGTGCTGGATGAGGGTCACAGGAAGCGCCGGCATCCGCACCGCAACCTCGACGATTCGCTCCGTCTCATCGACGATCTCACGAACCGGCCGATGGACCCCTTGTTCACTGACGCTATGCTGGTGCAGCATGATGAGAAACCCGCCGCCAAGGTGGCCATGAAGACCATCTCCTTCCTCATCTGCGTGATTATCGGCCTGTCCTTCGTCATCGCCGTGCAGACGTTGCATGAGAACTCGCGTGAGAAAGTCCGTCAGGAAGAGGCCAATCAGCTCACCGAATCAACGCAGCGTTATGAGGATTTGCAGAGCGACGTCGAGGACCTGCGAAGCCAGATCGAAACGCTTTCGAAGTATTCGACGACGACGGTGAAAACACCGGATTCCGACAGGATCCGCAATGGCACCGTCGAGGTGGAAGGGCCTGGAATCAGCGTCACGTTGGCCGACCCGGCGACGCTCGACGACTCGCAGGACGGCTCGTCGGCGGATGGCAAACGCAAGGTCGCCGATACCGACATCCAGCTTTTCGTGGACCGCCTGTGGGCTTCCGGCGCGGAGGCCATTTCGGTCAACGGGCAGCGCCTTGGCCCGCAGACGTCGGTGCGTGGAGCCGGCGGCAAGGTACTCGTCGGTTTCGTCGCGGTGCAAAGCCCGTATGTCATCGAAGCCATCGGAAATCCCGCGACGATGACGGCGGGGGTGGATTCGGGTCACAATCCCCAGCTGTATCAATCCCTTGATACGTATGGAATTCGGGTTACGATTTCTAAACAGGGCGACATCCATCTCAGCGCCAACGCTATTTCGACGCTGCGGTATGCCCAGGAGGACACAGATGAATGATATGACGGCACGGCGTCCGGCAGGCAGGGCGCATGCACCGGCGGGGACGGTGGTCGCATGACCGCTGTCATCGGCCTGATACTCGGCGTTATCATCGGCATCTTCGTCAAACCCGACATCCCCATCTGGCTGCAGCCGTACCTTCCCATCATGGTCGTGGCTGCCCTTGACGCGCTCCTCGGCGCGGCGCGCTCCTATTTCGAGCACTCTTTCAACGACCGCGTGTTCGTGGTGTCCTTCCTGTCGAATGTGGTCACGGCCACCTTGCTCGTGCTGCTCGGCGACCAGCTCGGCGTCGGCTCGCAGCTCACCACGGCCGTCATCGTCGTCCTCGGCATCCGTATCTTCTCCAATGTGTCGGCCATACGACGCTTTATCTTCCGGGGGTGAGCGGCCATGGACAACTCTTTCGATGATCAGAAAGACCGGGTGCAGCCGAAAGAGCAGCCGTCCGGCAAGCCACGGCATGCCGAGCAGACCAAGCCATCGCACCGCCATGCGGAGCCGCCGCGGGAATCGCGGCATGCCGAGGGTTCCCCTTATCCCGACGGCGAACGTCCAGCGCGGGACTCCCGCGATGCCCGTATGGCGCGTCACGGGGCCGCAACCACGGAACGCAGTGCCACTCACCGTGACGCGTCGCCCTCCCATGGAGCCTCCCGATCGGACGAAACCATGAAGGGCGGGGCGCGCGACGCCGCTTCTCGGGCATCCCGGCATGATGCGAAGCCGCAGGGGAAGCATGAGGCGAAAAGCCATGCGCACGAAGGTGCGGATTTCCTGACCTTGGACGTGTCCACGCTGTTCCGGCGTCAGAAGCAGCATGACCGCCGCAACGACGCTACCGACACCGGATCGTTTCCCGTGGTGAAGAAACGCAGCGAAACGACGGCGTTGCGACATTCGGCGGGGCAGAAAGCCCTGACGAGCCTGCTCGTCGTCCTCCTGTGCATGATCCTCGGATTCGCCTATGTGACGCAGATCCGGAACACGAGCGAGAACTTCCAATCGCTGAGCGAAGACGAGCTGGTGCGCCTTTTGGATGAAACCAACTCCCAGGTCAACAAACTTGAAGAGCAGAAAAGCGAGTTGCAAAGCCAGGTGGATTCCATCACCAACGCTACCGACAAGCAGTCCGAGCTCAACGATGTCGCCAAGAAGAACGCCACCACGAGCGGCATCCTGTCGGGGCGCCTGGCCTGCAACGGAAAAGGAATCATCGTGATGGTGACCGAAAACCAGACGCACGTCGACGCGACCCGTCTTTTCACGCTGGTGGAGGAGCTGAGGAACGCCGGTGCCGAGGCGATCACGTTCAGCGGCGTCCGCATCGTCGCGTCCTCGTACATCGTCGACACCGACAAGGGCGTGGAAGTCGACGGACAGATCGTCTCGCAGCCCTATCAGATCAAAGCGATCGGCAACCAGGACTCCCTGACGAGCGCCATCACGATTTCCGGCGGAATCGGCGCGCAGCTGCGCGTGCGGTATAACGCAACCGTGACGGTAACGTCCGACGATAATGTGACGATTGACGAATTGGCGCAAACCAAGGACTATCAGTATGCGAGGATTGTAGAATGACTTCTATGACAGATCCAATTCCTACTGCAGGCGAAACAACAAGCATCGGCATCCCGGCAATCACCGTGGTGCCCGTGACGGTGGCGGGGGACAGGCCCCTGAGCCAGGAGGACCTGGACACAATCGCGCGTCTGAGCCCTGGCACGGCGCTCCTCATTTCGACCCGCGGCGCCGTTTCCGGCTCCCGGTACCTTCTCGATGAAGACAAAGTCACCGTGGGGCGCGATCCCAAAAGCGACATCATGCTCGACGACGGCACCGTGTCGCGCCAACACGCCGTGTTCATCCGCGAGAACGGCCGTTACAAGATTCAGGATGTGGGTAGCCTCAACGGCACCTATGTCAACCGCGAACGCGTAACGGAGACGGTTCTGAACAACGGCGACGAGCTCATGATCGGCAAGTTCAGGCTCGTGTTCTTCGAGCGGTGACACGGCGCTGAGAGCCGTACGCCGTTCTTCCCAACGTTGCGCGCCGGTCCCGGAAACCCCGGACCGGCGCGCAACGCGCTGAGGCCGATTTGTTGCCAGCGCGTGTTCTTCCGCGTGGCCTGAGCCACGGCCGTGGGGCCAGAACGATGGGTCTGGGTTTCTGCCGGCTCTTTGTGCGGGGCCTGCGCCGTGCCGTCGGCTGGGCACGCCGCAACGGCACGGGGGTGCGAGTGCCAGGTCCGGTTCTGTCAAAGTGGTTGCGAAACAGAAGGGGAGTGCGAAGAGGAGGGGCGCCGTCCGAGGCAGAAGTTTTCGGGCGGCTGTTCAGGCTCTTCGCACGGCATCCAAACGCCCGTGACCTGACCCACGCTCCACGAAACGCGACTTTTCTTCACAAAGCCTTCGATAGTCGTTCCATTACCTCTGCATTTCAGCTCTTAATCTAGTGACTAGAGAACAAGGCGGCGTTCCCGCCCCGCATGAGATGTTGTAAGAATAACGAAGGAAAGCACCATGGCTTGTGAACCGAATTTGAAGCTTCACGTCAGACTCGAGGACCGCGTCGACATGACGAAGAACGCAGTCCAGGATGCGCTCTTCACCTTCGATGACGGCGAGGAATCTCGCGGATACCGCGGCACCGTCGCGTCCCAGGTCGCCGGCATCACCTACCGCCAGCTCGATTACTGGGCGCGCAAGGGCATCGTCGTCCCGTCGATCAAAGCCTCGCATGGTTCCGGATCGCGCCGCCTGTATTCTTTCAAGGATGTCGTGATCCTTGCGGTGTCCAAGCGTTTGTTGGATGCCGGTGTGAATCTGCAGAATGTCACGACGGCACTCGGCTATCTTTCGCAGCGGACTGCCGATGAGCTCGAGGCCGTGACGATCATGTGCGATGGGGAACACGTCTACGAGTGCACCTCGGATAGCCAGGTGGTCGAGCTCATGCATGGCGGCAAGGCCGTGTTCGGCGTCTCCGTGCGCTCGCTGTGGCATGAGATTCACGACGCGCTTGAAAAAGCCGATTTCGTGGACGTTTCGGGTATGTCCAAGGCAAAGCCGGCCGAAGGCAACTACATCGATGAATTGGCCGAACGCAGGATGCTCAAGCGCATGGAAGCCCAGAAACACTCGGTGGAGCAGCAGACTGCGTAAGTTCGTCCTGACATGTCCCTGTCATTTTCCCAGACTCGTTCATTGCGCATGACAGCCGGACGGGTTTTCCGTTTCGGTGTTTCTGTGACGCTGTATGACCGGTTCGGCTTTATCGGAATGTCACCGCCGGATCATGGCAACGCGGCATGGGGAGTGGCTGTAAGCGGCGCGGAGCGGAAGAGATAGACCCATGGATGATGAGCTGTGGTTCGGGTTTCATGACCAATCTGACATAACATACATTATCGGCTGTTATTGTAATCGCCGAAGTCGGCCACGCTACGCGTTGTCTGTTCTGCGCCCAATCCATCGTCCTATGAATTCCAGGGGCTTGTGACAATGAGCTATGAAAGGTCCCTCGCGCCTGATCGCACAAATGATTCCGCCGGCATCCATCGCGGGTGCAATCTTCGTGCCTGCCGTGATGCGCACCACGGGAACGCGCAGAACCCTTTCCGTGCATGTGGGACTCCTGAATCGACTTTCGCGTCAACTGTCTGCGTCGCGATATGGCGTCCGGCATCTGGGATGCAGGCCCATGTGGACAATTCCACATACGACGGTCCTGCCATGTGACACGGCCCCGGCATGAGACATTGCCGGGCGCCGCGGCTTCATGCAACAGGACACGGCAAGCCGACCCTCGTACCCACCGGGTTGCGATATGCGCTTAGGTGCTAGATTTTCTCAGATTGATCCATCGGAGAGATCGCCTGGTTAATGAACTGTTCCTTTTGGGACATGGCAAAGCCGATGGCCACGATATTGCGGCATGACGAGCACTGATGACGACTCAGTGCGTAACCCGACAGAAACGACATGCACCATGAACGGATTCGCGACATATCCTCCACTTCCGGGCACAGCATGAGCACGACATGTTTGTCGAGCGCCGTCGTCGGGCGGTTGCAGTATGGGCAACGCCAGCTCCACTCATGGCTGTCTTCATCCCATGAGAGCTCGGCGCTGCATACATCGTCGGCCGCGGGTGCGGTTCTTCGCTCCAGCAATGCGTTTCCCTCACGCACTGCCTGAAGTATCTCGGTCTGCTCATCCTCGTTGCCGGTTTCGGCGTCGGTTCCTGATTCTGACATAAGTTGTGCCGGATTGTGCGAAAGGGCGCTCTGCGCAACGTCATGTGCTTCCTGTGAATCGGTGATCGTCATGTCAGCGGATGCGGTGTTTGTCAAATCTTCCGGTGTGTTGATGGGCACCTTTTCCATGGTGGTTCCTCTTTCGTTGTGTTTCTCTTGATGCATCCCCCATTGCGACAAGCGCAATGGCACCACATTTTCTTCAGTTATCACTGTTGTGGCTCATGTCGCTCATGAGAGCCATGTCTTCGAGCCTTAACGTATAGACTACCGCTCATGTGTTGTTACTGTAACAGACCGAGTGCAATTCCACGGAAATCTTCTATACAAAAACCTTCTGCCAGCTATAGAAAGGCCTCATTGGCTATGCCAAGACGGCATACTTGTCCAATCTGTGGCAACGGCCCGCTCCCGGGAATCGATGGATGTCCCTTGGATTTCCCGGTCAACCGCCCTTCCTTGCGGCCGGTAAGCGCATCATCATGAAAGGGTCTGCGCCTTTCCCTGCAGCCGCAGACAGCTCACCTCACAACGATCTGCGGCTGCCGGGGACGATGATTGATGCAGCCTGACAGCGACGGGTTGTCACAGCGCAGGGTTGTCAGGCCTCGGAGATGTCAGTGTGGAGGGTTGTCAACGCGCGGGTTCGATGGTTTCGAAGAAGCGATCGACCGCGTCGGGCAGCTCCCCCACGGTATCGATGATCATGTCCGCCCCATGGGTTTCCAACTCACCAGGCACGGAGAATCCCCAACGGCAGCCAATCGTTTTCACGCCGGCGTAGTGGCCACCATCTACATCCGTCCATCGGTCGCCCACCATGACGGCCCTGTCGCCTTCCTCTTCGTCGAAGTGGATGGCGTCGAATCCGTAACGAATCACCTGGGCTTTGTGGATGCGCGTGTTGTCGAGGCTTGCCCCGAAGAGACCGTCCATGAGTTCGGTCAGTTTGAAACGGTCGCAGATCTTGCGCGCCTGGGGCTCTGGCTTGCACGTCGCGAGGGCGAGAAAATACCCACGCCTGCGCAGTTCCGCCATGGCTTCGGGGATCCCGGGGTACACCTCGTTGAGGAACATTCCTGGGATCTTCTCTCCACCGGGGTTGAGCGGGTCGTCAAAGGTCGGTTTCGTATACGCCTCGCGATACAGCGCGACGGCCTGGTCCGCGCAGTCGCTCAGACCGTGATTGGAAAAGGACTCGATGAGCGGAGGCCCCACGAAGGTGCTGAGTTCATCCTCCGTGGGCACAGGCCGGCCCAGCTTCTGGTAGGTGCGAATGGCCGAGGAAAGTATTCCCGTGTCGGATTTGGTCAATGTTCCATCGAGGTCGAGAAGGACGACCGTGGTCGGATGGTTCATAATGCTCGCCTTCCTGTGTCTTCGGTTGCGCTCTGGGACGACGGGAGCCACTGGCCATGACGAGGAGCAGATACCAGGCACGGACCATGACCCACGCGGATGCACAGGCATGATGCCCACGTCAAGGCGTCTTTTTGGGTTTGCCACCCTGCGGACTGGCTGAAGGCCAGCCGGGGAAGTCACTCGTAATCGGGGAACCAGCCGTCGTGATGCATCTTGAGACGCTTCTCCAACAGCTCCTTGAGCTCACCTTCGGTGCGACGTTCCAGAAGCATGTCCCAATGCGTGCGAACCTGCTTGGTCACTTCGGCAGCGTCTGCGGAATCCTTGCCCTCGCGATGCGCGACCTTGCCGCAATGGCATTCCCACTCGTCGGGGATGTCGGCATCCTGCGCGAACGGAATGATGATGCGATGACCGTCGGGACACACATACACATAGTCTTGGCGTGCCGCGAAATCGACGTTTTCATCCGATTCCAGCGACTTCGCTCCGATGCTCATGCCCCTGAGGCTGCGCTCTGCCATGCAATTCTCCTTGTCGTTCCGTCTCCAAATTAGCCAAAGCCTTCGACTGCTGGCCGTAAACCATCATTATTGCATACCCGTGGCGCCGCGGGCACACGGGTATGCTCTCAGCGTAAACCCGCGTCCGTCGGCACCTTCCATCACTCGATACCGGAATAGGCCACGACTCCCCTGTTGACCGTCAGCGCCGCCATGTGCGCGCGTTCGGCGATCTGCGGCTGGTCGATGTATTCCCCGACGGCGGCTATCTGGCCAAGTGCGTCGGCCACGCGTTTGCAGCTGCGCACGAAGTCCCCGCCCGTCATGTCGACGTCATCGAGGACCGTGGCCAGATCTTTGCCGCTGGACCAGTCGAACATGATGTCGCATGCGCCGAAGTTCAGCTGCTGCAGGTCGTCAAGTCCGCAATCCTCGCACAGCGCGTTCACTTCTTCGTACGTGGCCTTGGCGGTCTCGACGCACGCCAGGACGCGCCCCTTGGCGCCGCCCGGGTAGTGCCTCGGCTCGCCGGTGTCGTCGCGCCTGGCCTCGTAGACGAAGCCCGACACCACTGCGACGAGCTGCTCGGGGTCCAGGTCGTCGAACATTCCACGCGACAGGCATTCCGCGAGCACGATGTCGAGCTCACCGTAGAGATGGCGGAGCAACTGGCCTTTGCGCGTCACCGTGTAGTCCTGCGGGGAGTCGCCGTCGAGATAGCCGAGGATCCGCAGCACTTCACAGATGCGTTCGAAACGACGAGCCACAGTGCCGGTGCGTGAGTCGTAGCGGTCTTTCAGACGTTCGAGTTCGCGCTCTTGCTTGGCCCACCTGTTGCCCCAGCGCAGGTGAGATGACAGGTCGGGGCATGCGTTGCACGGATGCTCGCGCATGCGCTTCTTGAGCCCCGAGAGTTCCCTGTCGATGGCTCCGAGGGCCTTCTTGCGCTCCGCTTCGCTTCGGTATGGGAGCCGGGCGAGCCTTTTGCGCTCATGTCGCTCAATGTCCTGAATCCTCATACGCAGGCGCATGAACTCCGTGAAATCCCCCCTGTCGCAGGAGAACGCCTTTTCATATCCGTCGATTGCCGTCTGGGCGGTCTCGATGCTCTCCTCGAGTTCCTGCGAGGATTCGTTCGCCTCCCATTGGGCGAACGAATGGTCGAGCGTCGTGCGAGCCGTCGAGTAATCCGACGAATTGAGCAGGTTCACCGCCATGTTGAAGGTCGGCGTGAAGCTCGAATGGAGCGGATACACGCGCTTGCTGGACAGTGACGCGGCGACCCGGGGGTCGAAGCCCTTGTGGTCGACGATGACGGCGTGGCCGATCACGTCGATGCCGCGGCGTCCCGCACGGCCGGTGAGTTGTGTGAACTGGCCGGGCGTGAGCTGCACGTGTCCTTCGCCATTGAATTTCTCGAGCTTCTCGACCACCACGGAGCGCGCCGGCATGTTGATGCCGAGGGCTAGCGTCTCGGTGGCGAACACGACCTTGACAAGACCCTGTTCGAACAGCTTCTCGACTATTTGCCGGAACAGGGCCACCATGCCGGCGTGATGCGGCGCGAAGCCCATCTCGAGCGCATAACGGAACCGTTTGAATCCCAGCGCCATGGCGTCGGTGCGGGTCATCTGGCCGTCCATCATTTCATCGACGATGATGCGGATCCTCCTCGTCTCGTCGTCGGTCGTCAGACGCAGGCCTGCGTTGATGCATTGCTCAACCGCTTTGTCGCATCCTGTGCGGGAGAAGATGAAATAGATGCCCGGCAACAGACCCATGTAATCGAGCTCGTCGATCACCGCCCAGCGCTTCGGGCAATGCCGCGTGATGTCACGCCCGGACATGCCTTTGGCCGGCCTTCTGCGACGGTGCTTCCTGTCGGGTTCAGCCTCTCCCCTGGCGATGGCACGTTCCTGCGCCCTCACGTCAAGGCGATGGAGCTCATGCATGAGCGCGGGGTTGACCTGCTCGGAGTCGGACGACCGGTACAGGTCCCACAGAACCGGTTCCGTCCGCTCGTCGGCCTGCGTCATGACATGGCGTTCCAGCGGGACCGGACGGTGTTCCGAGATCACGAGTGCGGTGTCGCCGCGCACCGATCTGATCCACGCCGAGAAATCCTCGACATTCGACACGGTGGCCGACAGCCCGATGATCTTGACGGTGCGGGGAAGGTGGATGATGACCTCTTCCCAGACCTGTCCGCGGGAGCGGTCGGCGAGATAGTGCACTTCGTCGAGGACGACGTATTTGAGCGCGTCGAGGGTGGTGGAATGCTCGTAGATCATGTTGCGCAGCACTTCGGTGGTCATCACGAGGATGTCTGCGTCGGGGTTGACCGACATGTCGCCGGTGAGCAGTCCCACGCGGTCGGATCCGTACACGGCTGTGAGGTCATGGTACTTCTGGTTGCTCAGCGCTTTGATCGGCGTGGTGTAGAAGGCCTTGACGTTATGCTCCTGAGCCAGAAAAATGGCGAAGTCGGCGATGATGGTCTTGCCGGCGCCCGTCGGTGCGGCGACGAGCACGTTGCGCCCCGCCTCCAGCTCGTCGATGGCCTCGAGCTGGAAATCGTCAAGATCGAAATCCAGCGATTCTGCGAATTTCGCGGCCACGCTCGTGGCGTGGCGCTGGCGGTCGCGGAACGCCTGGTAGCGCGATGCCGGCGAATCCGGGTCCGGTGTGGCCGGCAGATTGTCGGACGCGTTGCGATGCTTGCGATGATGCGTCATGTGTAATCCTCGGTATGCTTAGGTCTTCGTCAAAGTCGTCGGGACGGGAACGCGGGACATGTCCCGGCACGGAGGCAGTCTCCGTTTTCAGGCGCACGGCTCCCCCGTGCCCGAAAGTCATTTGTTGAAATCCAGCCAGGACTTCCAGATGTGCAGCCTGCGTTCGCGCTTGCGGTCCTTGCGCTCAATGACCTTCACATGTGCGTCGGCGTAGCGGTCCATGGCCGTGCCCAGAGGCTGCGTGAACAGCGGGCGGGTGTCTTTCTCCGGCATGTCGAGCGGCTCCGAGGATTTGTCGAAGCGGGTGGCGAGGTTATCGAGCGTGGCACCGCAGGTTTCGACGGCTCCGATGAAATGCCGGTAGGCATAGATAAGCCCGGCTATGATGACGACGACCATCAGGACCGCTAGCACGGCCCATCCCCATCCTGGCATGTCTCCTCCTTGCTGCTGTGCGCCGATGCGACTGCTCTGCGCTGCCGTGGCGGTTTGTCCGTGCGGCACGTCCCGCCGCGTCACTCGCCTTCATAGATCGATAGCTCGTGTTTGGCTCGCGCGATCATCATGGTGCGCAGGGTCTCGGGGCCAACCGCCACGATATGGCGCGCATGGGCGATGCAGAACGCCACGAACCAGGAATCCGAGCACACGAGCAGGTGCACTTTCTCGCCTTTGTCCCAGGGCTCCACCGTGGCGTACGGCAGGTCGCGGATGAACGAGCGCCCCACCGTGTCGGTGGTGAATTCGGCAGGCGTTCCGTTGTCGAGGTTCCATTCGCGCAGTTCCGACAGCGGCACATCGGGAATCTCGATGGGGTGCGTGGGCTGCACGACCTCGATGTGGCCGATGCGGGCGAGCCGCAGGGTCTGCCACTCGGGGTGCTTCTTCTTGCGGCCGTTGTGCGGAGACTCCGGCTGCGGCTCCGGGAAGTCGTAATCGGTGCTCACGTCCTCGGGCTTCACGCCGTTCCAGACCGCCGCGTAGTACACGCCCTCGTCCACGTAGATCTTGGCGGGCGCGACGAGTTTGCGGCGGGTGCGGCCGGCGCCGTCGGTGTATTCCATGTCAAGAAGCTGGCCCGAGGTGATGGCCTCTTTCACCGCCGCGTAGCAGTTCGGCTCGAGCTCGTACCCGGTTAGGCTCAGCCATGCGGAGTCGCCGGGCTTCATCTGCGCATGGAGACGCTTGTAGAGGTCCTCTGCCTGCACGCGGGAGTCCTCGGGCATGACGGGCGAATGGGCCAGGTAGCTCACAGACGCCGTGAGGAGGCTCAGGTACTGGGGCGAGATGCCGGCGAGACGCTCGAGGCCCAGCGAGTTCGTCGCGCACACGATGCCCTGTTCCTCGAGGAGCGTCCAGTCGAAGTCGAAGAACTGGCTGCCCGCCATCTCTCCATCGTCGGAAACCGTGGTGAGGCGTTCGACGTCTTTCTTGATGACGGTGATCCCGCGCTTGCGGTCCGACTCGTCCTTGGGTTTGCCCACGAAGCGCTCCGCAAGTTGGTCGAGGGGGAATTCCTCGCCCAGATGGGCCGACAGGAAAAGCATGAGGCGCAGACGCCTGTCG
The DNA here is from genome assembly GCA_002353815.1 of Bifidobacteriaceae bacterium UBA2724. GTDB lineage: Bacteria > Actinomycetota > Actinomycetes > Actinomycetales > Bifidobacteriaceae > Pseudoscardovia. The sequence continues at coordinate 119,582 of DEKK01000008.1, forward strand.
ACCTCGCTGCCGGTCTGGTACGGCGGCGACACGGTCTTGTGCCCCTCGGGTTCGTCATCTTGCTCCGGGACCTCCGCCGGCTCGTACTCCGAGACGGGAATCGGATCGGTGCGGCTGGAATCGTCACACTGCTGGAACTGGATGGCGGCGTTGAGACGACGTTTGAACGAATCGACAGCCTCCTGCGGGCTGACGATCACCGCGCCCGGGTGTTCGAGGACGAAAGTGGCCAGATCGTTGGAATCCGTGTATGCCACATGGATCTCTTCCCCATCGGTTTCGACGGTCGCCGTGAAACGGCGCTGTTCGACTTCCTTGACGAGTCTGTCGGGAATCGACTGCGTGCCCAGGCCGGGCGCGATGGAATCCAGCCCGAGGCCGGGAACGGGAACCTGCGGCACACGCGGCGTGCTGCGCGACTGCTTGCGCACCTGCTGTTCCTGCTGCTCCTGTTGGTTCTGCTGGCTCGTAATAGACACGGACCGCGCAAGGTAGTTGGCGGCTGCGAGCACAGGAAGGTCCTCTCGCTTGAACTGGATGCGCAGACGGGGCTCGTCGCCGAGCTGCAGACGATATGACGCGAAGTCCTGTCCTTCCGACTTCGACGAATACTCAGGCTGGCGTGATTCGATCGCGATGCCCATCGCCGCCAGCTTCGCCCTGTCGCGCTGGAACTGCTTGGCGAAAGCGGCCTTCGCCGCCTGGTCCGCAAGCTCTCCATAGGAATCCGCATACGCCTTGACGCGCTGGGCGATCTGACGCGATGTCAGCCATTGGGGAAACGCGGATGACAAGACGGCAAGCACATCCAGCTCGTGCTTGCCCCACTTATCAGAAAACCGACGCCTGCCATTGGAACCCTCTGCCATAAAACCTCGCGAATCTTGTGGTTGACTGCGCGTACTACCGCGTCCTGTAGACATTGTAGTGTAAACTCCGAGCGACGCGCATATTTCTTTTAAAACCCTCGGGATTCTTTCGGTGCGCCGCCGCTTCGCCTCCCTCCCCCTTGGCGTGCCCGATACGGCACGGCGCTTCGCTCCCGGCCATGCATCAACAAGCCAGAGCGAGAACAGGCGTCAGACGACGCGGCGCGCAGGGCGACCATTGCCGCGATGCCCGCATGGACCGATCCCGGCCTCGCCGCCGGCCAGACCGGCAGCTTCTCCGATGCGACACCCCTTTTTTATGGCGCCATCAGGTGCGCCACATAGTCGGGTGTGTCAGAAACGCGCCGCGTCAGATCCATTCATCGGGTTCGATGCCCTGCGGCCCCACGAAGGAGCCGTTCGGCACATACGAGGGGTGCCCCAGGTCGACCAGATGCGCGTCGCCGTAGAAGCTCACATCGCGGCCGAAGTACCAATCGCCTTCGATGGTTGCTGAACTCGCGGCCGCCAGGGAGGGCACGCCGTAGGGGAATCGTTCGTCGAAGTCCGAGATGTACTTGTAGTAGCGGGGGTCGAGCTCGACGTTGGGGAAGATGTACGTGCCGTCCTCCATCTCGAAGGCGTCGGTGAGATGGAACCTGTCGGAGCGCATGATGAACAGGTCGTTCGTCGTCTTCACGGGAAGGAACCGCGCGCGGCTCACCTCGATGCACGTGGCGTCGGGGAACAGCCCGATGGCGGCGCCCATGGCCGTTTCGAGCTGGATGACCTTCGGGGACTCGGAGTCGGTCGGGTCCACGGTTTTGCGGTTGACGATGATGGGCAGGCCGAGCACTCCGCCGTTTTTGTCGAGGAGCTCGCGCAGGGCGCTGATGCGAATCCAGATGTTGTTGGTGTTGAAGAAAGGATGGCGGTGGAAGTTCAGCGCGCTTTTGACATCGGACGCCGGCACCTGGGAGATCTCGCGCAGCATGAGCTGCCCGGTCTCGCGGTTGCAGACGATCTGACCGCCCTTGCGGTCGGCCGGGGTCTTGCGCGACACCTCGACCATGAACGACGAGCCCGATTGCGCGAACGCACCGGCCAGCGTGCTGGAGGGACGAGCCCCCAGGTTGTCGGAATTCGAGATGAACAGGTATTCCATCCCCGCGTTCTGCAGCGCGTCGAGAAGACCGGATTCGTAAATCGTGGCGTATACGTCGCCGTGCCCCGGTGGGCACCATTCGAGTCTCGGATCCGCGCTCCACGTGACGGGGAGGCCCGTGGAGGCGTCGATCTTGGGCTCATGGTGCTGCAGGATCTCGATCGGCACGTCGGCCTGGTGGAACCTGTGGTTGCGGCGCACCACGGCGAGCGAATCCCCGGAAGTGCGGAACGAGTTCATGAACGTGAGCGGCAGCGGGATCTCCTGACGCTGCCGTGCCGCGATCACCTGCCCGAGGATGATGTCGATGAACCGCATCTGTCGCGCTTTGTGACGGCGCACGGGCAGGAGCGACTTGGGGCCCGCCAGGCCCATCGACGTCCCCAGTCCGCCGTTGAGCTTGAGGAAGGCGGTTTTCGAGAACGCCTCCATGGCGAAATCATGGTCGATGGTTTCATGGATGTCGGCCACGTTGGGGATGTGCTTGACGGGATCGACGTCTTTCTCGGGGATTTCGCCGGAGTCGTCGGAACGCCACGAGTCATACAGATGGTGGAATTGTTTGATCGCCAGATTGGACAGACCTTCGTCGCGCATCTTTGCGTCAAAGGCTTCGAACGCCGCTTCTGCCATGATGCCCTTCTTTTTTGTGTCGGAGGTTATGCAATAACAACAATGTATTCCCTTTCCGCCCCGCTTTCTGACATTGTCGCCTTTTTCGCCGCAGAAAACACAAACGGGATGCCCGCGACACGCGCAAACGGACGTGGCTTTGTGCTTTCAGCCCACCTTGTGGTAAGTTTTCTTTTCGGTGCTTCGTGCACCATCGGGCCGTAGCGCAGCTTGGGTAGCGCACTTGACTGGGGGTCAAGGGGTCGCGGGTTCAAATCCCGCCGGCCCGACGGACAAACCCCGGAGCGGAAACGATCCGGGGTTTTCTCGTATCTGCGGACAATCCTTCCGGCTCCCCTGTCGTCGTCCTGACGTGCGCCGCCGTTTTCTTTACTCCATCCTGTCAGGTCTACCGTCCAAGGTCTGCGGCGACGACGCAACAGGGCGACGGCATGGCAACCGTCGCCCTGTGTCTTGTGCGTTGTCCCACGTTGTGCTTCGCACGAATGCGCCGCGTCGTGGGTTCGCGGTCTTGCTCAGCGTTTGTCGCGGGTCTTCTTCTCACGCACCTTCACCGAGATCTGGATCGGCGTGCCTTCGAAACCGAATTCCTCGCGAAGCGAACGCTCGATGTAGCGACGGTACCCGTGGTCGAGGAAGCCCGTGGCGAAGATGACGAAACGCGGAGGACGCGTGCTCGCCTGGGTTGCGAAGAGGATGCGGGGCTGCTTGCCGCCGCGCAGCGGATGCGGATGTGCGGATTGGAGCTGCCCGAGGAACGAGTTGAGCTTGCCCGTAGAGATGCGCTTGTCCCATGATTCCAAGGCGGTGCGCATCGCCTCGGGCAGGCGGTTGGTGTGCCATCCGGTCTTGGCCGAGAGATTCACGCGCGGCGCCCAGCGGACGCGGGTGAACTCGGTTTCCCACAAGCGCTCCAGACGGGCGCGGGAGAACTCGTCCTGCAGATCCCATTTGTTGAACACCAGCACGATCGCCCTGCCGGCGTCGACGGCCTGGCTCATGACCTTGAGGTCCTGGTCCGAGATCGGCTGCGAGACGTCGAACAGCACAAGCGCGAGCTCGGATCGTTCGATGGCGGCCTGGGTGCGCAGACTGGAATAGTAGTCGGCGCCGGACACCTTGTGGAGGCGGCGCTTGATGCCAGCGGTGTCGATGAACAGCCAGTCGTCGCCGTCGAGATGGATGACTTCGTCCACGGGGTCGCGCGTGGTGCCGGCGTAGTCGTCGACGACCGAGCGTTCCTCATGTGCGAGCTGGTTGAGCAGGCTGGATTTGCCGACGTTCGGGCGCCCCACGAGTGCCACGCGCCGCAAGGTGGACGGCATGAGCAGACCGGAGGTCTTCTCGGCCTTCTTCAGCTTGTCGAGGGCGGCGTCGAGCAGATCGCCGACGCCCCTGCCGTGCATCGCGGAAATGCCATACGGCTCCCCCAGCCCCAGCTTCCAGAACTCGGCGGTCATGTATTCCTGCTCGGCGGTGTCGACTTTGTTGACCGCCACGGTGACGGGTTTGCCGGCCGCGCGCAGCATGCCCACGATGCGTTCGTCCGACGCGGTCATGCCCACCGTTCCGTCCACGACGAGGACAACGGCGTCCGACAGGTGCACGGCGACCTCGGCCTGTGATGCGATGGCCGAATCGATGCCCTCGACGTCGGTCTCCCAGCCGCCGGTGTCGACGAGCTTGAAATCGGTGCCCGCCCACTCGGCGTCATAGCTCACACGGTCGCGCGTCACGCCCGGGGTGTCTTCGACAACCGCCGCGCGGCGGCCGAGGATACGGTTGACCAGAGTCGACTTGCCGACGTTCGGACGCCCCACGACAGCCAGCACGCCGACCGGCTTGGGGCCTGACTGCCCAAGCTCCGTGCCGGTCTCGGCATCCTCGATGATCTGCTCGTCTTCCTCGTCGAGCTCGTAGTCGGTGAGGTTCGAGGCATAGTCGGAATACAGCTGCTCGTCGATGGCCTTGTCGACGAGGTCGATCATCGCATCGAGCGTCTGCTGGAAGTCCATGTCGGAATTGTCGACCGTCACGACGCCATCGGCGGCGGACGTGAAATTCGTGACCTTGGAATCGGCCTTGTCACGCTTCGTCACGTCGTCCGCGCCGGCGCTGGCCTGGCCGTTCCTGCGAGCTTGCCGCACCTCGGGGCGCGCGGTCATGAGGATGCGCACCTCGGCGTCAGGCGCCACCACCGTCGTGATGTCACGTCCTTCGGCCACGATGCCCGAGCCATGCGAGAAGGAATCCTCGGCGGACTCGCCAAGGATGTACGCGCGCTGGGCCGCGATGAGCAGATGACGCACCGGGATGATGCCCGACACCACCGAGACATGGGACGAGACCTCGGAGGAACGAATGTCGGCCGAGATATCCATGCCGTCGCACACGACGGTCGGATTGTCGGGGTCGAGGCCGAAGTCCACATGGCCGTCGGCGAACATCTCGCCCACGGCGTCCGTGATGGCCTGGTCGTCGGGCTGCTCGGCGTCAAGGTCGATGCCCCGGTGCAGGCACCACCACGCCGCCGCGCGGTACATGGCGCCGGTGTCGAGATACGCGTAACCGAAGTGACGAGCCAAGGCCTTGGATGTCGTGGACTTGCCGACGCCCGCAGGGCCATCGATAGCGACGCGGATCACAGGCCGACCTCCTTCTCAAGCGACTTGATCTCGGTTTCCGAGAGGACGCGGTACGAGCCTGGTTTGATCTCGCCCAGCTTCACCGGGCCGATCTGGACGCGCATGAGGCGCTTGACGGGGAAACCGACTGCGTCGAACACGCGGCGCACGATGCGGTTCTTGCCCGAGTGGAGGACGACCTTCACCACGGAACGGTCACGGCTCTGGTCGAGGATCGCGCAATGGTCGAATTTGATCCAGCCATCGTCGAGCAGAACGCCTTGGCGCACGAGGCGACGGCAGACATTGCCGCCGATATGCCCCTCGACCGTGGCGATGTAGGTCTTCTCCACCTCGTATTTGGGATGCATGACGTGCTGCGCGAGCTCGCCGTCGTTCGTCATGAGAATGAGGCCTTCGGAATCGTAATCCAGACGCCCCATGTGGAAGATCCGCTGGTATTTGTCGCCGATGATGTCGGCGAGCGTGTAGCGCCCTTTGGGGTCGCTCATGGATGACAGCACGCGACGCGGCTTGTTCACCGCAAGCGTCACGTATTTGTCCTGGATGTGCACACGGGAACCGTCAACACGGATGTCCTGCTTGGCGGGATCGACGCGGGTGCCGAGCTCTGTCACGAGCTCGCCGTCCACCTCGACCTGTCCGGACGTGATCAATTCCTCGCACTTGCGGCGGGAGCCATACCCCGCCTGGGCGAGGACCTTCTGAAGGCGGATGCCTTCGGGGGAATCCTCGGAGTGAAGTTTCTTGGCATGGCTATATGGATGTGGCATCGTTCTCCCAACGTGGCCGGCGGATGCCCGTTCTTCGCGCACGCGGCGCTCGCGGCATCCGAATCAATAGAATCACCAGAGATTATACGGGATGCCATGCCTGCGCAACACCACGTGTCGCAGCCCCGGTATCGCGCCTGTGTCTTCGTCAGGCGCGATGGCCTGATGACCGTGCCGAGGGGCGTGCGACGCGAAGCGTTCCGTTTCGGCGCGGAATCGTCGCTGATTCCTGCACCCCCGTTGATATGATTGCTGTGGTCAGAGTTTATGAGAGACCAATACAAAGGACAATAGAATGACTGAAAACACCATCAGCGAAGAGAAGACGACGTTGTCGACCTCCAGGGTCGCCCGGCTTGCGGCCGAGCTCTTCGGTTCCTTCTTCCTCTTCCTCTCCATCTACGGCATCTGCTCATACGGCACCGTCTTCACCTTCTCGGTGATCGGCTCCAACATCCTTACCGTTGGTCTCGCCGTGGGACTCGTCTATGGCGTTCTGACCTATCTGTTCGGAAAGGTGTCCGGCGCCCATCTCAACCCCGCCGTGTCCTTCGCCGAACTGCTGCTGGGGCGCATCGATTTCTTCGATTTCCTCGCCTATGTGATCCTGCAGAGCGCCGGTGCCATCGGCGCTGCGGAAATCATCACCCATATCCTTCCGGTCACCTCCAGCAGCGACAGCAGCGCATCGTCCAAGATGGACATGTTCACCTGGATCCATTACGCGATCAATGGCTATGGCAACGCCTCCCCGTCGAACGCACTCATGTCTCAGATGAAAATTGAGTTCGGCATGAAGTTCGCCGTGCTGCTGGAAATCGCCATGTCGATCATCGTGATTGCAGTCGTGCTCAAGTCCCAGAACTCCAATGGCGCCCCCAAGAAGTTCGCACCGCTGACGATCGGCGCCGCCTACGCCGTCGGAACGGCCGTCGCTTTCCCGGTGAGTGGCGCCGCCCTCAATCCTGCACGTGCAACGGGCATGGCCGTCGCAGCACAGTCCGTCGTGAGCCAATACAACACGACGCAGCAGGCCAGCGCCGCGACGAACGGAACCACCTTTGTCGCCATCGCCCTTCCGGTCAGCCAGCTGTGGGTTTTCTGGGTCGCCCCAGTGCTCGCCGCCGCGCTGGTCGCACTCATCAATCTCGTGATCAAGCTGCGCAACGATGACACGACGGACGTCGAGCCGGTCGCCGCCAAGCCGAAGAAGAACCGCAAGAGCTCTGCCGCCGCAAAGGAATCCACTGCCGCGGAGCCCAAGGGGTCAGCTGAGAAGAATTCGGATGGAGCGCATGACAGCAACTCCGATGATGCAGCCGAGGATGCCGATGACATGGCAAGCTCTGGCATCGACTACGCCGAAGACGACGTGACCGACGAGCAGGACCTCTGACCAACTCGCCCCATTGCAAGCCGCTGTCATGACCTGCGAAGCAGTGAATGGCATGGCCGACAGAAGCCGCCCGACCGGGCGGCTTCTGTCGTCTAGGAGCTTCTGCCGCCTGGAGACGCGGTGGCGGTCTGTCTGATGCGCGGGCTTGGCAACGAAAAACGCGGGCATCGATGTTTCCCTCGTGATGCCTATGCTTGACGGCGCCCCCTTGCCTTTCCTGTCCCATCCTGTGTTCCGTTCGTCGCTGCCCTTGTTGCTTTGAGCATCTGGGAGCCACGGATCACAGACAGGCATCCTCCACGGGAAAGACACGCCATGTTGTAGAGTTGTTTCTTAGTCCTGCGTCAACGACGGCGCATACTAGGGAGAGGCTCATTTCATGGAACTTGAGAACAGACCTTTGAAAAATAGCGAACGACGCGCAGGCCGCATCTGCCTTCTGGTGATCATCGGCTTCAGCGCGACCATGCTTGTGCTTACGTGCATGGACATCATGTACCGTTCGACGGGTTTCATCATCGTGTACTCGGCGCTCATCGTGATCTCCATCGCACTCATGGCGACCATCCTGCGAGCAGATACGCTGGATTCGACTTCGGAAGAAAAAGAGAAGAGTAACGAGGCGATGATCATCGCACAGGCCGCGGCTGAGATGAACAAGAAGCTCGCCGAGAAGAAAGCTTCAGAAGACGCCGCCTCTTCGTCCGAAAACGAGACAGATCCCGACGATGAGCATGAGTCCGAGACGGATGACGCGACGACGGACGACGGCACTCCCGCCGATGACGATATGGATGACGATGGCGAGGATACTGCCGGTTCCGACAACGACGCCGATGCCAACGATGGTGACGCAAACGACCCATCCGCCAAAGAAGCAGACTGACCATCGCGCGCATGCCATGGCACGATAACGGCGTTGACACCCGGCACGTCGCATCCGCCTGGCACCGTGAAGACACAGATTATGGAAAACGCTCCGGCATTCACCGGAGCGTTTTCCATAGATGTGCATCGAATCGGTACGTCTGCGTCAGTCAGTACAGGAATCTCAAGCTGTAATACAGAGTCATCAGGCCGATTCCCAGTATGACGCCTATGAAGCAGTCGAAGGTAACCGATCGTACTTTCCATGGACTGCGGTCACGACACACAAGCCTTACAAGAGCGGTCATCCATGAGGTGACGGCGACGGTCGCCACAGCGAATCCAATCCGATGGACGATGGCGAAGAGAAAAGCCGCACCGATGCAAGCCAGCACGAGCCATTCGAACCACGGCTTGCCTTCCTTTGCTTCCGAGACCGCGACATGTTCCACATGGAAACCCTCGCGCGGCTCATCAGGATCATCTGCCGGGGCAGGTGTGGCGTCATTTGAGGCCACGGCCTGCCGTGCGTCGCCGTCAGCCGTACCGCCACGGGACAAGCAGGCTTCGGTCTGCTCAGGCTGGTCCCCTGGATTTGGGTGCGTCATGCGAATCCTTAGAGCCAGGCGACATGGTGATGTCGCGGAATGTTTCAATTGCGGAAGGTGAATGCGAAAAAACAGGGCCGCGCCATGCCACGGAGGCTTGGCGCGGCCCTGCCTGCAATCAGTGGAAGAAGTGGCGGGTGCCGGTGAGGTACATGGTCACGCCGGCCTTCTGCGCGGCTTCGATGACCTCGTTGTCGCGGATGGAGCCACCGGGATGGACGATGGCCTTGACACCGGCGTTGGCCAGGATCTCCATGCCGTCCGCGAACGGGAAGAATGCGTCGGAAGCGGCAACCGCACCTTGCGTGCGGTTGGCGCCATCGGCCAGGGTGTTGGCGCGTTCGACGGCGAGCTTGCTGGAGTCCACGCGGTTGACCTGTCCCATGCCGACACCGACGGTCGCCTGATCGTGGGCGATGAGCACGGCGTTGGACTTCACAGAGCGCACGGCACGCCATGCGAAGACGAGGTCCTTGAGGGTGGCGTCGTCCGCTGGCTCACCGGAGACGAGCTTCCAGTTCTTCGGGTCGTCGCCCTCGGCATCGATGCGGTCGGTCGTCTGCACGAGCAGGCCGCCGTCGATCTGGCGGATGGACTGGTTGAGCACCGGACGGTTCGGGACGCGCAGGATACGCAGGTTTTTCTTCGTCTTGAGCAGCTCCAGGGCCTCGGGCTCGTAGTCGGGGGCCACGATGACCTCGGTGAAGATGTGCTTGACGGCCTGTGCCATCTCCAGCGAGACGGTGGCGTTGGCGGCGATGACACCGCCATAGGCGCTCATGGGGTCGCAGGCATGGGCCTTGCGATGCGCTTCGGCGACAGTCGCACCGATGGCGAGGCCGCAGGGATTCGAGTGCTTGACGACTGCGACGGCGATGCTCGGGGCGAAATCCCAGGCGGAACGCCATGCGGAGTCGGCATCCACGTAATTGTTGTAGCTCATCGGCTTGCCGTGGAGCAGCTCGGCATGGGCGAAATCGTTGTTGGTCAGCGGGTCGAGGTACAGGGCCGCTTCCTGGTGCGAGTTCTCGCCGTAGCGCAACACCGTCGCCTTGTCCCAGGTGCGGGTGTAGGTCGGCGGGAAGAGCTCTGCGTCCTTCTCGGCTGCCGCGGCCTCGTCGGTGGGCTCGTCCTTGAGAGTGTCGGGCTTGGGCCATGCGGTGCGGGCCCATTCGATGATCGTGGCGTCGTAGGCCGCGGTGTGGGCGAATGCCTTGGCGGCGAGATAGCGGCGTTCGGCAAGGGTGAAGCCTTCGCCGTTGGCGACGCGTTCGGCGGCCAGAGCATAGTCGTTCTTGTCGGTGATGATTGCCACGGTGGCGGAGTTCTTGGCTGCGCCACGCACCATGGAGGGGCCGCCGATATCGATCTTTTCGATCGTGTCTGCTTCGTTGGCGCCGGAACGCACGGTGTCGGCGAACGGATACAGGTTCACGACGACCATGTCGAACGGCTCAATGCCGAACTCCTTGAGCTGCTGCACATGCTCGGGATTCGTCATGTCGGCAAGGATTCCTGCGTGCACGTGCGGGTCCAGGGTCTTCACTCGTCCGCCCAGGCATTCGGGGAATCCGGTGACCTTCTCCACAGGCGTCACATTCACTCCGAGCTCTTCGAGCTTCTTCGCTGTGGATCCCGTCGACACAACGGCGGTCCCTGCCTTCTTGAATGCGTCGGCAAGGACCTCGAGTCCGTCTTTGTGATAGACGGACACGAGCGCGCGCTTGATCGAGCGGCTTGTGGAATCGGTCATTCCTGTACTCCTTTTCTTTTTGTGTCGTCCGCGCCCTGTGGCGGGACGGCCGAACAAACCCATTGTAGAGGTAGCTCTTGTCCGGCACGAGGTTCGGTGCGCATGGTGGCCATCGTGCCAGTGTGCGGCCTGGGCCCCATGGGATCCTTCGTGTCCTTTGTGGCGAGGCTCTGTCGGCGCTCCGCCACATGAGGCCGCGAGCGGGCAGCCGACCGCTCATAAGGTGGGTGCTGCCGCAATCGTGCCGATCCTCCGCCGCGGAAAGATCCAAAACATGGCGGATAGGCCGGGTCCGGTCCCCTGCCAATCATTCGGCGCCGCAGGGTGTTGCCGTTGGTCGGTGTCGCTATTCCGTCGGATTCTTTCCGCCGTCGGCCCGGTCGCCATCGTCGTTCGGCGCGCTCTTGCCGGCTTCGCCGTCATCCGCCTGGTACAGCGTGGATTCGGAGGGGAAATCGTCGGACACGATGGTGAAATGCCCTGATGGTGTGCGCACTGTGGCTTTGTGGGCATGACCGCCTTCGATGCCATCGGGTGTTCCGCCGCTTGAGGCCGCCTGTCGTTCGGAGGAAGAAGAATCTGCGGATTTCATCGGGGAATGGCCGGAACCGCGGGTGTCGGCGACAGGCTCGAGGTCATCGAGCGTCAGGGACTTGGCGCTCAGCTCATCGGCTTTGGCGATGGCCTGCGTCCGCGCATTGAGCGTGGCGAAAAGCTCGATGATGGCGCGCATGACGACGACGAGAAGAAACCCGTAGAAGAATCCGATGGCTGCAGGACGGGCGATGTTCCGTGTTGATTCCATGACGTCGTTGATGCCCAGCGAGGTCAGGCGCCCCGTGCCCAGACGCCCGTTCGGGATGGAGAAGAAGAAAGTGCACAGCAGCACAATCCAGATGCTGGACAGGCAGATGCTCACGAATGCCATCGCATAGTCGACCGCGGTTCGCGCCGAGACGAGACGGGGGCGTTTTTTGAAATGGATCTGCAGCAGGTCGTACTGCCGGGGCGAGACAAAGAACGCGAATGCGAGAACGATGCCGAGAATGAGCGGTGAATTCTGGAGCCACCAACGGAGCTGCTCGCTTTGCATGGCCGTCGGGAAGATGGCGAAGACGGGCAAGGCAGGCAGATCGTTCGCCTGCCCGCCCCACAGGGTGAACGTGGCGATGGTTCCTATGTGGAATCCGGAACCCACGAGCCAGGACAGCGCCCAGATCGCCATGTTGGGGAACCACAGGAGCGCCATGGCCATGAGCGCCACGAAGGACCAATGCGACAGATTGATGAAGTTGCCCACCATCGTGGCGGCGTCATGGTTGATGACGAGCCAGCACAGCGCGGTGGCAAGGCCAAGGACGAGCATCAGCACCATGAGCCATGCGGCCATGAGGAATGAGATCCGCAGCATCCGTGCGACGAGCTGCGACGTGTGCCGCACGACCGTGTCGAGGAACGACGAGATGCTCCGGATGCCGCAGGCAAGGATCTGCGCGATCACGGCGAAAAACATGAATTTCGGGACCGCGATGAACAGGGAATCCGCCTTGGTCACGGGGCTAACCTGGTAGATTCCGACGTCCAATATCGTCCAGGTGGCCACGAAAGACCAGAAAGCGGGCCAGCTCTGACGGAAACGCCGTATCAGCGCGATGGCGCAGGCCAATGCCATGAAGGTGCTCAGCAGCGGCATGATGGTGATGAGCAGGAACTCATAGCGGATCCCGATGCCCTGGGAGAGCAGCACGCCGGCGCAGGTCACCGGCAGGATGCTTCCTGTAATGGATGTGTGGGCATCCATGGTGAAGGCGAAGACACAGATGGCCACGAACAGCCACATGAGGAATGCCTGAAGCCACCAGCCGATGAAAGCCGCCCAGACACCTCTCAGAAGACGACCGACAAGGGAACCCGAGTGACTGGAACCGTCGTGGTGAGATTCGTCGGCTGCACCGCTCCGGGCGGCAGGCTCCTTCTCCTGCCGAGACGAAGATGGCGCAGCCGTACGGTCACCGCTGCGGTCGGATACGATGGTCCGCTGTCCACGATGGTCCGAATCTGACGATGTCGGTCCTTGCGCACGGCGCGTCGATGCTGCCGCATCCGAAGACACGGTGCGGGGTGATTTCTTGTCGTCTGTGGGTGTGCTCATATGATTCCGCGGTCGGTGAGAATCTTCCTCATGATCTGCGCCGTCTGCCCCGGGGTGCGTCCGACGGGGATGCCGACGGCTTCGAGAGCCTGCTTCTTGTCTGCGGCGCTGCCCTTGCCACCCGAGACGATGGCGCCGGCATGGCCCATCTGCTTTCCTTCGGGGGCGGTGAAACCGGCGATGTAGGCGACCAGGGGCTTGGTCATGTGGGTGCGTGCCCACTCGGCGACTTCCTGCTCGGCGTTGCCGCCGATTTCACCAATCATGACGACGCCTTTGGTGTTGTCATCGTCTGCGTACATCTGCACGGCCTCGAGAAGCGTGGTGCCCACGATTGGGTCGCCGCCGGCCCCCAACGCCGCGGTGAAGCCGATGTCGGACAGCTCGCCCATGAGCTGGTAGGTGAGTGTGCCGGACTTCGAGACGAGTCCCAGCGGGCCGCGCTTGACGATGCCGTCGGGGATGATGCCGAGGTTCGTGCCCTTGGAATCCGGGGTTTCGCCAAAGGTGGCGAGACCGGGGCAGTTCGGCCCGACGATGCGCACGCCCTTGCGCATGGCATATGCCACGCAGTAGGCGGTGTCGGCGACGGGGATGCCTTCTGTGATGACGACGATGAGCGGGATGCCCGCTTCAATGGCCTCGATGATGGCGCCCTTGGCGAAGCGCGGAGGCACGAACACCACGGATGCCTCGGCCCCTGTCGCTTGTCGCGCTTCGGTGCAATTGGCGAAGACGGGAAGCTTGCGAACGGCGCCCGTGGCATCGGGCAGCTCCACGACCTGCCCGGCCTTGCGGGCGTTCACGCCACCGAGGATGTTGGTGCCGGCTTTGAGCATTCGGGCCGTATGGGTCATGCCTTGGTGCCCGGTCATGCCTTGCACGATGACCGGCGCGTTGTCCGTCACGAAGAGTGTCATCAGAGGTTCTCCCCTTCCTTGGTTGCATCGGAAAACTGTGCGTTCTCGAGCTCGGCTGCGATGCGGGCCGCCTCGGCCGCCGCTTCCTCCATCGTGCGTGCGACGACGATGGAATCGTTGTGGGCGTTTTCGAGCGTTTCCAGACCTTCGGCCGCCGCGTTGCCGTCGAAACGGACGATGATCGGGGCCGTGCGCTCGATGGCCTTGAGCGCTTCGAGGATGCCTTCGGCCACGAGCTGGCACGACGTGATGCCGCCGTAGACGTTGACGAAAACATCCCGGACATTCGGGTCGGCAAGCACGATCGAAAGACATTCGGCCATGACCTCGGCCGACGCTCCGCCTCCGATGTCAAGGAAGTTGGCGGGCTTGATGTCGGTTCCCTGCTGCTCCGCGGCGTCGGCGACGGCGTCAAGGGAGCTCATGACGAGACCCGCACCGTTTCCGATGACTCCGACCTGACCGTTGAGACGCACATAGTGCAGTCCATGCGCCTTGGCGCGCAGCTCCAGCGGATCCTCGCCCGTCGTGTCGTCGAAACGCTTCCAGCCGTCATGGCGGAATGCGGCGTTGCCGTCGAGCGACACCTTGGAATCAAGTGCGCACAGCATCTTGCTGGACTCGTCGTTCGGGTCGCCGATCTTGGCAAGCGGGTTGATCTCGACGAGAGTGGCGTCGTTGTCTTTGAACGTCTGCCACATCTTGAGCAGGATTTCGGCCGCCTGGTCGTTGTCTGCGTGGTAGAACCCGATCTGCTCGGCCATGACCTTGGCGTCCGCCAGCGTGAAGTCCTTGTAGGGGTCGATGTGAAGGCGCTTGACGTACTCGGGGTGCTTCCGCGCGATTTCCTCGACCTCGGTGCCGCCTGCTGCGGTGGCAAGCACATCGTAGTCGCGCGACGTGCGGTCCACCGAGATCGACACGTAGTATTCATGCAGGATGTTGGCCGCTTCGCAGACAAGCACACCGTGCACCTTGTGCCCGCGCACCTCCATGGGCAGGATTCGCTCCGCCAATGCGACCGCTTCATCGTGGTTGTTGGCGATTTTGACTGCGCCGGCCTGGCCACGGTGGCCGATTTTGGCCTGGCCCTTGATGACGCAGGGATACCCGATCTTGTCGGCAGCCTCCCCGGCTTCCTCCGCCGTCAGTGCGTAGATTCCCTCAGGGACGGGAATGCCCTTTTCCATAAAGAGCTGTCTGCCCTGATATTCATAGAGATCCATGTCTCAACCCCTTTTTTGCCGTGTGTGCCTTTGACACACCTCTACAAGACTAATTCGATTTCGTCAGTTTTGTTTCCGCCAGAATGGTTTTCGCACAAAATCGCGAAGGTCCTGCGGGGCGGCGCCGCTGCACAGGTCAGACCGGCATGGAGACGAGGGTGGAAATCGGCGCGTCCTTGAGCAGATCGCAGCCGTTGAGCCCCTTGAGCAGCATGATGAAGCTGAAGCCGGAGACGATGCCGCCGACGGATTCGATGAGCTGCTGGGCAGCGTGTGCCGTGCCTCCTGTCGCGATGAGATCGTCGACGATGAGGACCCGTTCCTTCGGGGAGATGACGTCCTTCTCGATTTCGATGGCCGCGGTGCCGTATTCGAGGCTGTACTCGGCATGGACCACGGGCGGTGGGAGTTTGCCCGCCTTGCGCACGGCGACGAATCCTTTGCCCAGACGCGCGGCAAGCGGCACGCCAATGAGGAATCCCCTGGCTTCGAGCCCTGCGACGGTGTCGAACTCCGACGGGTCGACCGGCAACGCCTTCACCAGCGCATCGAGCAGGATTCCGAGTCCCTTGGCGTCGGCCAGCAGCGGCATGTAATCGCGGAAGTTGATTCCTTCCTTGGGAAACCCGGGTATCGAACGGAACAGCGAGATGAGATAATCAGCGTTGTCTTTTCCGACAAGCGAGAGTTTCTCGGGAACGATATCAGTTACCATGCTGGCTCCTTCCGCCATGAGGTCATCGGCTTCCACGATAGTCACCGAATGGACCGTCCGTGCTTTATCCGGCCGCATCGCAGCGGCGTTTTCATGATCCGACGCCGCGACGCGAATTACGATCGGATGTCCGTTACAGGGGGTCGAGTGACAAAAGGCCAGCATCTGCGACACGGAGTCGTGTGCTGACCTCTTCGCCATCGATTACTTGTTGCTGTCGGCGTCCTCGGTTTCGGCCTCGTCGGCGTCAGCGTCATCCGCATCATCCTCGGAGGGGTTCTCATCGGACTCGACGGTCTCGGACTCCCCTGCCTCGATCTGCGGAGCATCCTCCTGCGAATCGGCATCGTCGGCGTCGTTGTCTTCGGAATCCTTCTCGCCCTCGTCTGCGGGGACTTCGTCGGGACGGATCGGAGGCTCGATGACGCTGACCAGACGCCAACGGCTCACCGTGTCTTCGGACTTGAGAACGATTTCGTCATACTCAGGCAGCACTTCGACGACCTCGGCGAGCAGGCCGCTCTGCGTCGCCACCTTGTCTCCGGGCTTGAGATTGTCACGCCACTCCTCACGCCTCTTTATCGCCTCGTTCTGCTTCTTGGCAGGGGCAAGCATCATGACGGCCATGATGACGAGAGCAACGAGAAGAACGATGGATCCTGTATCCATGACAACCTCCAAATTCGGCGAATGTGAATCGCGGCAGAGCGCGAGCTTGCCGGCGGGGAATGGTGCCGGCGCAGTGGGTGGCACTGTTCCGCTATCAGGCGGAACTCTGTTCAGTAAGAAGGCCAGGTGCTGGAGACAAGTGTCCAGAGCGTTCGAGCCATCTTCAAAGAGGTTAGTCCAGCGAATTGACATGATGGTGCGTCGTGAACGCCACGCAGCCGAACCGGCTATCGCCGGTGTACCGAGTCTGCGCCTATCAGGCTCTGTGCCTATCAGGCAAGCCTCTGTGCCTATCAGGCGAGCGACGTCACGATGCCGGTCTACAGCAACGCACCATCCTGCTGGGGCGGGGTAAGTCCCAGATGCCGCCACGCTTTGTCGGTGGCGACGCGTCCTCGTGGAGTGCGCATGAGGAATCCTTCGCGCACCAGATACGGCTCACAGACCGTCTCCAGAGTCTCGGCTTCCTCTCCGACCATCGCGGCGAGGTTCGACAGGCCGACGGGACCACCGTTGAACTGCCGGCACACGGCTTTGAGGACCGCGATGTCGAGGCGGTCGAGCCCCTCGGAGTCGATCTGGTAGAGATCGAGCGCGGAGGTCACGGCATCCGTATCGAGCTGGCCGAGGTCGTGGACCACTCCCCAATCGCGCACGCGCCTGAGCAGTCGGTTGGCGATACGCGGCGTGCCGCGGGACCTCATGGCCAGTTCCTCCGCCGCTTCGTCGCTGATGGCGACTTCCAGTACCTTGGCCGAGCGGTGGATGAGCTTTTTCAACTCCTCGACGGGGTAATAGTCGAGATGTGCGGTGAATCCGAAGCGTGCACGGAGCGGTGACGGCAGCATGCCCTCGCGGGTCGTCGCGCCGACCACGGTGAAGCGCGGAAGCGTCAGGGGGATTGACGAGGCGCCGGGGCCTTTGCCGACCATCACGTCGACTCTGAAGTCTTCCATGGCGATGTACATCATCTCCTCCGCCGCGCGCGGAAGACGGTGGATTTCGTCGATGAACAGCACCTCGCCTTCGTCCAAGGAGCTGAGGATCGACGCAAGGTCGCCCGCATGCTGGATGGCGGGGCCTGAGGTGATGCGCACCGGCACGCCCAGTTCGTTGGCCACAATCATGGCCAGGGTGGTCTTGCCCAGTCCCGGAGGGCCGGCAAGGAGGATATGATCCGGCGGAACGCCACGTTTCTGCGCGGCCGTGAGGAAGAGCCGCATCTGTTCCTTGAGCCTTGGCTGTCCGATGAAGTCGTCCAGCGAGTCCGGGCGAAGCTCCTCGTCCGACAGTGATTCGTTCGCCTGGGACTGCGCTGCGACCATGCGGAGCGAATCTTCATTGGCGCCGTCGTTGAAATGAATCGTCTCGTTCATGGTCATCACAGGCTCCTGTCAAGACTGCGGAAGGCATACGAGAGCACCTTGGCCTCGATTGCCTTGTCGTTGGGGAGCGGCGCGGGCAATCCCAGATCCTCGATGGCTTTCATCACGGCCCCCTTGGCCGCCCTCGGGTCCTTTCCCATGTTGACCATCGCGTCGACGAGCTGCTGCGCGACAGTATCCGACATCTCCGGCGGCGTGGACGCCTCGGTTGGCTGGGCGTCGTCTATCACCAGCTTGTTCGCCAGTTCGAGGATGATTTTCTGGGCGCCCTTGCGCCCGAGGCCCGGGGCCTTCGTCAAAGCCGTCGTGTCCTGTTTGTGCAGGACAGCCGCGAATTCCTTCGGCGTGAATGTCGACAACACGCCCAGCGCGACCTTGGGGCCGATGCCGCTGACCTTGAGCAGCTGGCGGTACAGGTCGAGCTCTCCCTTGGTGAGGAACGCATAGAGGTTGATGGCGTCCTGCGACACGCTCAAGGAGGTCAGCACGTGCACTTCCTGACCCATGTGGATGCGACCCAGGTCGTTCGCGGGCATATGCACGGCGAAGCCGATGCCATTGACATCGATGATGGCGATGTCGGACTCGACGGTCTCGACGGTGCCCGTGAGGCTTCCGATCATGAGCCCCTCCTTTCGCTCTACCATTGCTGCTCGCCGGCGCCACGAGTCGGCTCCCCAGGCAAGAAGCCGGCGGCCGCGGACAGGTACGGAATCCCTTGTGTGTATCTGCACACATCATAGCAGAATCGAACGGATGTTCGACGGGTGTGTCGGCCCGGTGCGCGGTATTGGAAGCGCGCACGACCATGCGGACGGCCGCCTGGGCACGGACAGGCCAGACACCGCATGTGGATTCCCGCGTCGTCGTGCAGGCATTTCACATGTCGCGTCGAGCAGGCCCTTTCGCACGCCGTGCTTTCTGTGCTGCCTCGGCCCATTGGCGCTGGGCGACGGTGAGGTGCTCTTCCCTTTCGCCGCCCTGGATCGCGCCGGCCGGACGCAGCGCATGGCAGATGGCCTGCGCCAAGGCGTCGGCAGCATCGGCGGGCTTCGGCATCTCGTTGAGACCGAGGATGCGCATCACCATGAACTCGACCTGCCGCTTTCCGGCCGTTCCGTTGCCGGTGATGGCGAGCTTCACTTCGGACGGCGTGTGAAGCGCCGTGGGTATCCCCCGCTGCGCCGCAGCCAGCATCGCGAGCCCGGCTACCTGGGCCGTTCCCATCACAGTGCTGCGGTTCTCCTGGGCGAAGACACGCTCGATGGACACGACGTCGGGTATGAACGTGTCGAGTTTGCCGCACAGACCGTTGTAGACCTTGAGAAGACGCAGGTCCTGCGGCTCGTCCGGAGAGGACCTCACCACGTCGACGTGAATAAAAGAAAGCCGGCGTGAAGCGCCGGCTTCGATGACGCCGACCCCGCACCGTGTCAGTCCGGGGTCGACACCGAGGATTCTCATCGCTGGGCTCCTGTTACTCAGCGTCCTCCAACTGCTGCATGACGTCGTCGGAAGCCGTCCAGTTGGAATAGATGTTCTGCACGTCGTCAAGATCGTCGAGTGCGTCGATGAGGTTGTTGACCTTCTGCGCGCCCTCGAGGTCGAGCTCGACCTCGTTCCTGGGGATCAGGGCGGTCTCGGCAGAGTCGTAGTCGATGCCGGCGTCCTGCAGGGCCTTGCGCACCGTCACCAGATCCGACGGATCGGTGGTGATGGTGTAGACGTCGCCGTCATCGGCAACGTCCTCAGCGCCTGCCTCGGCCGCGATTTCGAAGACCTTGTCATAATCGAGGCCCTCGGACGGCACCACGATCTGGCCCTTGCGGTCGAAGTTGAAGCTCACGGAACCGTTGGCGGCCAGGGAGCCGCCCTTCTTCGTGAGGGTGGAGCGCACGTCGGCGGCCGCACGGTTGCGGTTGTCGGTGAGGCACTGGATGATGAGGCCCACGCCGCCGGGGGCATAGCCCTCGTACACGATCTCCTCGTAGTCGGCGCCGCCGGCCTCCTCACCGGAGCCGCGCTTGACGGCACGGGTGATGTTGTCGGCCGGAACGGAGCTCTTCTTGGCCTTGACGATGGCGTCGTACAGGGTCGGGTTGCCGTTCGGGTCACCGCCGCCGGTGCGGGCAGCGATTTCGATGTTCTTGATGAGCTTGGCGAACAGCTTGCCGCGCTTGGCGTCGATGGCCGCCTTCTTGTTCTTGGTTGTGGCCCACTTGGAATGTCCGGACATATTGCTCCTGACTAAAACGGACTAATTACATACAAACGCTGTGATTATAGAAACTATAAGCGACAAGTCAAGCCTGTCACTCGTCCAGGCGTGAGCTGAACCGCCCCCGGCGCCCCGCACGGCCGTCGGAGACGCCTTGGCTCGCGGTGAACGGCGTGGTGCCCGCCAGGGCGTCGGCATACACGCTGAGGAGCTCGACGTCCACCCTGTCCCACTCGTATTTGCTCGCGCGTTTCACCCCACGCTCGCTCATCTCCTCAAGGACGGGATAGTTGGCGAGCAGCCCGATGACGTTCTGCGCCAGCGACTTGCTCTGCCCGGCGAGGAAGAGGTTCGCGGCCTTGCCGTTGTCCGAGACCGCTTTGAAAGCGGGCAGGTCGGATGCGACGACGGGGCAGCCCGCAGCCATGGCCTCGACGAGCACGATGCCGAAGCTCTCTCCCCCGGTCTGCGGAGCGATGTACAGGGTGAGCGACTTGTAGAAACGCGCCTTGTCGTCGTCCGAGATGCGCCCCAGGAACTCGACATGGTCGACGAGCGTGGGATCGATGCCGTGGAGGATCTTGCGGGCGGCCTGCTCGCCGTCGCCCGCGCACAGGAACCTCGCATGCGGGTAGAACTTGAGGATGTGGCGCATCGCCTCGGCGTAGACGCGGAAGCCCTTGCGTTCCTCGCCCATGCGGCCGAGGAATCCGATGGTCGGCGCCGACGTGGTGCCCTTCCAGGCGGGGTTCGGCTCGGCTTCGGCGAAGAAACGCGTCTGGACGCCGTTGGGGATGATGCGCACGGGGATCGTGTCGTCGAGGTAATGCTGGGCGACCTTCCACGAGGACTCCGACACGCACACGGCCTGGCTGATGGCGAAGGACCGTTTGTGCAGGTAGTCGTGGAACACCTCCAGGGCCTTGGGGTAATGGTCGAACGACGAATGGAACGTCGCCACGTAGGGAGGATGCCTGAACCCCGGCTTGAGGGCTTTGTGCGGCAGGCTGGGCACCTCAGGCTCGTGCAGGTGCACGATGTCGAACTTGCCTTGGCGGATCCAGCGGCGCACGCGCATGCCTACGGCGCCGAAATAGCTCAGATGCGCCACGGAGCCGTTGTACTTGATCGAGAAACTCGTGCCGATGGTGTGCACCCACAGTGGCATGTCCTTGGTGCGGCGTCCCGGCGCGAGCACCTCCACATGGTGCCCGCGCTCCATGAGCTCCTCGGCGAAATCGAGGATGTGGAACTGCACACCGCCGGGATATTCCATGGAGTACGGGCATATGATGCCGACGCGGAGCTTGCGGCCGTGCAACGGGTCGAGCCCGGCCAGCTCCGACGCATCCATGGAATCGAGATCGGGATACTCGGGATAGCCGTCTCTAACAATCATTCTTCGTCCTTCTCGTCGTACGGTCAGGCCTTCGACGTATCCGCCGGCCTTGTGGGCAGGGCGTCAAGACGCCGCTGCACGTCGTCGGGGATGTTCGTCAGCCGGGATGCGTCCATGTCCTCGAGGAACACAGGCTGCAGCATGTGCCAGTCCTCGGGGTGTGCCGCGACCTCGTCACACCACAGCGTCACCCAGGCCTGGCTTATGCCCCGGAGGGCGTTCTCGCGACCCATGTTCCGGTACTCGCGCGGATCGACCTTCCCGCTGATGTCAACGACATAACCATACGGTGTTTTTGCGGCTTTGCGTCGTTTTCCGTGAAGTTTTTCTCGGTACACGTTGACAACGTACAAAGGTAGCATAAGGTCATACGACAATGTCGCCGGCCCTCGCGCGACGCGGATCATCGAGTCGAAAGCCTCGACGAATTCGCCATGGTGGCTCAGGTCCCTGTCCGCAAGCAACGGCACGAGGACCCGCCGGTCGCCTCGCATCACGTCTTTGAGCTTCTCGGTGAGCCCGGGCGTTTTGGTGGTGAAGATGCGGATCCCCGCCCTCTCGCGGATGTCGATGAAGGACCGGAGCAGTTCCTCGTTGGACAGCCGCTCGGCCACCGTCGTGACAGGCAGCAGGTTGCCATGCGACCAGAACCCGGCGTAGTCCCAGTTTCCCTGATGCCCCAGGGCCGCCGGAAGCGATGTGCGTTCGGCCGTACGCATGATGTCGTCGTAATATTTGCCGGTTCCCCGGACTCGCGCCGCCAAGGTCGCGTCGTCGCGGGCTTCAAGGGTCATCGCTTCGGAAAAGTACGTGAAGTAGGAACGCATGCCTTGGTGCGCGACACGCCGAAGCTCCCTGCGCCCGGCGGGCTTCCCATCGCGGAACGCGAGGACATGGGCCAGGTTGCGTTCGAGCTGACGTTCCCCGCCAAGACCGAAAAGCCACAGGATGTCTGCGGACAGCAGGAAAACGCCGCGCACGAAGCGTTCGGACAATGCCGACGCATGGCGTGCCACGAACACAAGCAGCCTGTCGACCATATCTTCTCCTCTCTGCCACGGCCGTCTCGGACCTGTACCGTCCCCACGGCCATCAGCGTGAGTGCAAGTCAAACGGCAGCCAAAAGCATGAGTATAAAGCATAATGCGCCGCTCTGCATAGACAGAACGGCGCATCATACGTCGGTCAGGTCCGTCACGCGGCTTTCGGCCGGCGTTCAGGACTTTCGGGAATCCGTCCCGTCGACAGGCGACGCGGCAACGGGAATCCTGTTGCCGGGGTCGGCCATCGCCAGTTGGTGAATCTTGTGGATGCGCTGCCACACCGTGATGACTCCGAGAATCGTAAGCGCACCCATGAAGCAGCTGAGCACGGCGACCGGCAGGCCGCATCCGGTGAGGAACATTCCCACCAGGATGATGACGAGGCGGTCGGAGCGCGTCGCGATGCCGTTCTTGGCCTCGTACCCGACGGCCTCGCCACGCGCACGGGCGTACGAGGTCACGAACGAGGTCATGATCGATGCCAGAGCGCAGTAGAAACCGATCTGCGGCCACACGGTGAAAAAGTCATCGAGTCGCACCATGTAGATGATGACGGCCACCAGCACGGCCCAGTCGGCGATGCGGTCGAGCGTGGAGTCGAGGAAGGCCCCGAACTTCGTACCGCCGCCTTCCAGCGTCGCGACCGACCCGTCGAGCGAGTCGAAGACGACGAGCACGGCGAGCACGATCGAGCCGACGAGAAGGTTCCCGGTGATGCCGGTGATGAATGCGGCGATCACCGTGCCGACGGCGCCCAGGATGGTGACCGCGTTGGCCGTCATCCCCATCGCATGCATGCCGCGCGCGATGGGCGCGATGATGCGCTTCCAGGGCTTTCTCAGTTTTTCGAACATGGGTCAGTCCTTGTCTTCCTCGCGTTCTTTCGCGGCCAGCGGCAGGCCGAAGCTCGGCGCCAGTCCCTCGAAGGCGGCGGCGTATGCCTCGCGCTGCTCATGCAGAAGGATGGGCATGGTGCGGGTCTGCGCGATGATCGGCATGAAGTTGGAATCTCCGTTCCACCGCGGCACAATGTGCTGATGCAGGTGCGTCGCGACGCCGGCTCCGGCGACCTCACCCTGGTTGATGCCCAGGTTGTATCCGTCCGGATGCGACACCGTCCTCATCACCGTCATGGCCAGGGTGCTGGCCTTTTCGAATTCGAACAGCTCGTCGTCATCGAGGTCGGTGAGGAAGCTCACATGGCGGTAGGGGCAGACCATGAGATGGCCGCAGTTGTAAGGGTACAGGTTCATGATGGCGAACACATACGTGCCGCGCCATGCGATGAGACCGTCCTCGTCGGACTTCTTGGGACCGGCGCAGAACGGGCACTCCTTGTGCTCGGGTTTCTTCGCCTCTCTCCCACCCTTGGACCCGCGCAGCACATAGGACATGCGCTGGGGCGTCCACAGCCGCTGGAAGCCATCCTCCTGAGGCGGGAAATCGCGGGGGTCGTCGATTCTCACGTTCCCGCCGTCGTTCGTGTTGTCAGTCATGATGCGACGTCACGCTCACTCGTAGGCGGGTGCGACGATGGCGGCTTCGAAATCGTCGGCAGTGTTGATCTGCATGTGCGATGCGATGGCCGCCTTGATCTGTTCGACGGCCTCGTCCACCGGCACGCCGTTCTTCTGGCTGCCGTCACGGAAGCGGAAGCTCACCGCGTTGTTGGCGGTGTCCTCCTCGCCGGCGATGAGGATGAACGGTGCCTTGGACTTGGAGGCGTTGCGGATCTTCTTGCCGAAGCGGTCGTCGGAATCGTCGAGCTCGCAGCGCACGAAGTTGTATGTGAGCTTGTCGATAACGCCCTTGAGGTGCTCGGCCGCGTTGTCGGTGACCGGCACGCCCAGCACCTGCACCGGGGCGAGCCATGCCGGGAACGCGCCCGCGTAGTTCTCGAGGAGGATCGCGAAGAAACGCTCGATGGAGCCGAAGAGGGCGCGGTGGATCATCACCGGACGCTGGCGGGTGCCGTCGGCGGCGATGTATTCCAGCTGGAAGCGCTCAGGAAGGTTGAAATCGAGCTGGATCGTCGAAACCTGCCAGGTGCGGCCGATGGCGTCGCGTGCCTGCACCGAGATCTTCGGGCCGTAGAACGCGGCGCCGCCCGGGTCGTCCACGAGTTCGAGGCCGGATTCCTTGGCGACTTCCGCCAGCGTGTTGGTGGCTTCCTCCCAGATCTCATCGGAACCGACGAACTTGTGCTCGTCCTTGGTGGACAGCTCGAGGTAGAAGTCGTTGAGTCCGAAGTCCTTGAGCACGCTGAGCACGAAGTTCAGCACGTTGCGGATCTCGCCGCGCATCTGTTCGCGGGTGCAGTAGATGTGCGAATCGTCCTGCGTCAGACCGCGCACGCGCGTCAGGCCATGAACGACGCCGGACTTCTCGTAGCGGTACACGGTGCCGAACTCGAAGAGGCGCAGCGGCAGCTCGCGGTACGAACGCTGGCGGGACGCGAAGATGAGGTTATGCATCGGGCAGTTCATCGGCTTGAGGTAGTAGTCGAAGCCTTCCTTGGTCACATTGCCGTCGGCATCGCGTTCCTCGTCCACGCGCATGGGCGGATACATGCCGTCCTTGTACCACGACAGATGGCCGGAGATCTCATAGAGATGGCCCTTGGTGATGTGCGGCGTCTGGACGAATGAATATCCGGCGCGCAGGTGGCGCTTGCGGGAGTATTCCTTCATCGCGTTGATGACCGCGGCGCCCTTCGGGTGGAACACGGCGAGGCCCGGTCCGATCTCGTCCGGGAACGAGAACAGGTCCATCTCCTGGCCGAGCTTGCGGTGGTCGCGCTTGGCGGCTTCCTCCATGCGGGTCGTATATGCCTTGAGGTCGTCCTTCGACGCCCATGCGGTGCCGTAGATGCGCTGGAGCATGGGGTTCTTCTCGTCGCCGCGCCAGTAGGCGGAGGCGGAGCGCTGGAGCTTGAAAGCCTTGATGTAGCGAGTGTTGGGCAGATGCGGTCCGCGGCAGAGATCCTTCCACGCCACGGTGCCGTCGGGATTCACGTTGTCATAGAAGGTCAGCTCGTTCTCGGCCACCTTCGTGGCGCCCTCGTCGTCAATCGTCTTTTCGGCGGTGTCGATGAGCTCGAGCTTGTACGGCTGGTCGGCCTCTTCCTTGCGCGCCTCGTCCTCGGTGACGACACGGCGGCGGAACTCCTGGCCCTTGTTGATGATGTGCTGCATGTGCTTTTCGATCTCTTTGAGATCGTCGGGCGTAAACGGGTCCTTGACGTCGAAATCGTAATAGAATCCGTCTTCGATCACCGGGCCGACGCCGAACTTGACGTCGGGGCGAACTTCCTGCACGGCCTGCGCCATGACGTGGGTGGCGGAGTGACGCATGATCGCCAGACCGTCGTCGGAGCTCAGCTCGATGCCTTCGACGGCATCGCCGTCCTTGAGGGGCGTGTACAGATCGCGCAGCTCGCCGTTGAGACGCACGGCGATGATGTTCTTGTCGCCAGAAAAAAGCTCGGTCCCCGTGACAGTGGATTCCACCTCCTTCTGTTCCCCGTTGACAGTGATCGTAATCATGGAGGTTTGTTCCATTGTTGTGTCCTTTGCTATCGGGACCCGCGGTACAAGGTGCGGGCCGGGACTGACGTTACGTAGACACAATAAGTTCCTCAGGGCATGAATGCAAATGGGGCGGGCGAATTCTGGCTGAACTCGCCCGCCCCGTGGGTTGCATGACGGTTGGCGCGCGGCACGGACGGCCACGCACTGGGGGTCTCATTGTTTCAGGTACGTCTGGAAATAGTTGGAACTGGTCAGGTCCTTGCTCAGATCCGAGACATCCGGCACCAACAGGGTTTTCTCGAGAAGACCCGAATCATCCGTGATGTCGGATACCTGGTTGCACGTGAGATTGCCTTGCCCGGCCTCCATCTGGTTCCATTGGGCGGCGGTGCAGACGGGGGCTTCGGTCACCTTCCGCCCGGTAAGCCAGACCTGGCCTTTCTGCCCCTGCGAGATTGCGGATTGAACCGATGCATCCGACGGGCCGCTGAACGTCACGTCGTACGTGTGGTCATCCACTTTCTGAATATCCGTGATCGTGCCCGTGTAATTCGCTCCATGGTCGCATGACTGACTGGAGACGGTGAAGCTTTCGGAATACGATCCGTCGGAATTGAAAGTCAGCGTTGTGGTTCCGCAATCCGATCCGCCGACGCCACTGGGGAATTCGCTTGTGAAGGTATAGTACGGGAACTGATAGTCGTATGTACCCGCGATGGCCTCGAATGCTGTCTGGCGTTCGGCGGCTGCCTGGTCGGCCTGTTTCTGGTCGGAGCTCTTGGAGTCCGACACGCTGGAGTCGCCGATCTGGTCGTCGATGCTCGTCTCGGGGAAGGCGCCGAGGTTGTTCGGGTCCATCGGGTCCTCGACGAGGTAGTACGCGCTCTGGTCGGACGGGGCGGGCTTGACGGCGTAGCGGGCGCGGTTCCCCAGGAACGCGATGCTCGGGTTGACGTTGGTCGTCATGTCGACCGACGCCAGGTCCGGGAACACCTCGTGCTTGTACTCGTGGCGCTGCTGGTCGGTGTACAGGCTCGGGTCGCGCGCGATCAGATACGGCGTGTCGGCGTCCGGCTCGCCCTGGGACGCGGCCTCTTTCACTGCGTCGGCGTCGAAGTACCCCATGTCCTCCACGGCCTTGATGTCGCCGCCGACCGGCACGTACACGTACCACGCGTCGTCCATCTGGTAGCCCGGGTCGTCGGCGTGATCGACATCCTGGTCTGCGGCCAACGAACTGTAGTCCTGGACCTGGCCGTTCACGCACACCCGCTCGCTGTCCCCGCCGGACATGGTCTCGCGCTTCCAGTACTTCCAGTCGCCGTCGGTCCCGCAATAGCCATAGGCGATCTGCCGCGAGGAGACCAGTTCGAAGGTGCCGGTGTCGCCGAACAGGAGCGGGCTGTCATCCCAAGACGCCGCTTTGTCCGTTCCGGCGCCGGTGGCCTTCAGGTCGCCCATGCACGTGCCTTGGGCAATGTAGCAGGGTTCGAGATTAATGGGGTAACCGTTGTTGGAATTAGGATCGAGCTGGCTCGACGTCAAGAAGCAATAGTAGCCGTAGGTGTCGCATGTCTGAGACAGGGTGATGCAGTCCGATCCGTCCGCCTTGCAATACAGTCCGGCCGCCTCCGTCGTATCCGCGAAAATGGCACGGGCGGGATCCGACGACGCGGATGCATTCGCGAATGCCTTATCGCGGTCCGTCGCCACGGTCTGCGAGTCGACGCCGTAGTAGAGGGTGACGCTGCTCCCGGCGTCCGCGGTGGTGCCCAGGGCGGGGTCGCTGGCGACGACCTTGCCCACGTTGGCCTTCGTGCCGAAGCGGGCCTTGCGGGTCACGGTGTA
>DEKK01000009.1 GCA_002353815.1 Bifidobacteriaceae bacterium UBA2724
ACCCACCACACAACCAGACACAAGCAGGCACTCTGCGGGAATCATTGAGTTCCTGCTGTCTCAGAAATCTCTCCTGTTTTCATCTTTTTCTCTTTATTTTTAGTTTCCTTTTGCTGTCTGATTCCATCGATTCATATCCCACGATTCTTTCTGGAATCGCGGCGTTTTCTTGATTCATACGTGCACTCATCGCGTCCTAGCACATTCAGTTCGATTCCCCGGAGCGCTCTTCCCTGGTTTTTCGCGCTTTCTTTTTCGGTTTCTTCTTTTCTTCATTCCTCCCTTATTTGTACCTTTTCTTTCCGGGATTCTCCTTCTTTTGAATTTCCTGCTGCTGCAGCTATCCACAATTTCTGCGGTTATCCACAAAAATGGCATCCTTCGACGATTGTTTTCCACATTTGCATTTTCGGCCTGACTCCTGTTGCGCCGTCCTCTACTCTTGGAAACACTATTCATCAATGATTCTTGGATGCTGGCGTAGGCTGCCGGCCGGCTGTGCCGTACCTTCTTGGTTCTGTGAAGTGCCTTTCTGACGATCTCTACAACGAAAGGCACCACGTATGGCATTTTCATTCCGACTTTTCTCTTCGTCCCATGGCAGGGTTTCTTCCACCGGACCATCGGAACGTTCTACCCGGGAATCTATACGGTTCACACGGTCGTCTGCATCGCCCGCACGCCGACTGTGCTCGACTTGTCCTGGGGCACCGCATTGTCCTCGGTGTGACCGTTCAAGCGATACTTCAGGGCATCATTCGTACCGTGAACTTGGAGAGCGTTGGCGCCCGCATTGTCCGCCGCTTCGAGTAAAGCCAAGGGCCCGGCATGCGTCTGCTCTCCATCTTCGGCGCAAGTCTGCGAGACGCTCTGCCATGATTCTTGTCTGCTCATTGGCATTGCTGTCTCTGTTCGTGCCTTTCTGCGTATACAACGCCACTGCATCGACCAAGGTCGG
The DNA here is from genome assembly GCA_002353815.1 of Bifidobacteriaceae bacterium UBA2724. Taxonomy (GTDB): domain Bacteria; phylum Actinomycetota; class Actinomycetes; order Actinomycetales; family Bifidobacteriaceae; genus Pseudoscardovia. The sequence goes on from DEKK01000009.1 coordinate 959, forward strand.
TGCTGGTTATTGGATCAACCAGGGTTCCATCCCCGGGCTGACTCTCGGATATCACAGAAGTGAGCTTGGAACGAACCGGTCATACGATGGCAAACCCCGATATTGCATCGAGGTACAACAGCCAGGTAAGACAGGTGGCACATGGCATCAGGCGTCGTCGCCGGATGATCTGACGGCGGCGACGATGGTGGATCGGCATGCCAACGATATGAGTGACTTCACGCAAGCGGCCGTCAGCTATGCTCTTCACATTCATCTTGATAAGTCGATCACCGCGCAGCAATACGAGAGATTCCTAACCACGTATGGTGTGGAGAACGGCGATATCTGGGCGATCCGCAGCAAGGCGCAACAGTTCTGGAATGAGGCGAGAGCCGCCACGGCAACAAATGTACGGGCCGAATACGCCTATAGCAATGTTCATGATTCGGGTTATGTGACGATAGGCATCATGAATCCAGACGGTGCATACGCTTTGGGAATTCCCTATTCGATCACGGCGTCCGGTCCGGTGTCGTTGGATACGACATCGGGCGTAACATCGGGTGCGCTGATCCGCATACCATGGCATGCAACCGGGGTCGGCAATGTGTCTGTCTCGGTTAGATATCAGACGCGGCAGGCTCTCGTGGACAATGATCAGCAATGGCAGGATCATTTCACCATCGGAGAGGAGAAGTGGAACGTCGCTCCTGCAATGAGCTTCCGGGTCGTCAAGCGATACCAACCTCGTGTCGCGAGCAGTGTGCCTGACACACGTGTCGAGCGGGGATCCGCTCCTCTCGATGACATCAGCGTGACGATGGACGAAGGCGGCGAATGGCCGAGTAACGCGGTGCGGGTCAGTGGCGATCTCTATGGTCCGTTCGTTTCGCAGACAGAGGCAGACAATCCTGCGAATTGGACGCAATCCCGGTTGGTGGCCACTGCGTATCATGATTTCAGCGAGCCTGGTGATTATTCACTGACCGCCCGAGATGTGCAGGCGACGAAGGCATCGGGGCATGAAGGGACTGTCGACGCTTTGCCGACCGGCTGGTATAGATGGGTGTGGAGCATTCTTAGGGATAGGCAGGCCGGCGATGCGCGGGATGGCCTTGTCAGTGATGTCACTGATGCGTCGGGTGTCCTGGAGACGGGACAAGTGCTGCATGCTATGCAGATTCGACTGTCGTCGAGATCGTCGGGTGAAACCGCGCAGCCGGGGGAGCTGTTGTCGGATGATGTCACGCTGGGTGTGGATGACGTAAACCGGGATGGCGTGGAAGACACCCAGGACTGGCTCCATACGGCGGCCGCCGTGGGGCCTTCATATGAGAATGAGAACAACCAGATACCGGTGACGATCGTCGGCGGACTGTATATGGTGCCTGGAGACCTTCCGCAGGAGAGCGTGACGCTGCCAGACGGTGCTGTGAAAGTGGCCGCTGCGCGAGTGGTGATGAATCGTGCTGGCACAGTGCACGCCGATGGACAGCTGACGGAAGAGGAGCGTGCATCCGGTGTGATGCAGGATTCGCTGACGCCAGAGCCGGGGTATTGTCTCGAGAATCTGCCTGCTGGGGCCTATTGGTGGCAATGGTCGGCGCGTAACGCCGATCAACAGATGGCCGCCGATGCTACGGGGCATGCGTTGGCGGATGATTTCCCCTTTGAACATGACGTTGACATGCTGCATGCAGAAGACGTCGAAAGCACGGTGGTGATGAGGATGCAGCCGCTGATCATGACCACCGTGGATGCTTCCTATGCGGCGCGCGGGGAGGAAGACGGCGAACCATCCGATGTGCGCGAGGCGGCGTATCCCAATCTGTCCGGCGAATTCGGGCTCGCGGCGAATGCCGTGGAGCATGTTGAAAAAGGCAGAGGGATGACGGATGCGGTGACAATCGAGCTCGATCCCGCCGTGGCGCATAACACATGGTATGTGGATGCCGAGGGCGAGCCGGTGACGGTGCGTGCGGAAGGGGCTCTGTACGGTCCGCTGGACCGGGGCGCGGCATTGAAGTATGTCGCGGATGGCGGCGGGGATCCTGGCGTTAGCGCCGAAGGCCTGCCTGTGGCGGCCGCGGCGATACTGGACGTCACCCGGCCGGGCACATATGTCGTGGATGGAGTGTGCCAGGGCGAGAAACGCGACGAGCTCACCTTCCTCGGGGAGGGCGACGGAGCGAATCCTGCGTCGGGCTGGTATCTGTGGCAATGGACGATATCGAACGACAGCCAAACCGAGCTTGCGGAACAGACCGGCGTCACTCTTCTCACCGAAGGCGACGACGAGCAGCCTGCATATCCGTTTGTGCACGACGTTTCCGATGATCTTGGCGCCGCGGGCGAAAACATCGTCGTGCCCATCACTCCGACGCTGACAAGTCTCGTCGGGAACGTCAGCGGCTCCTGGGGCGTGGATGCTGCAACGGGCTTGCCAGGAGTGGTGCGTGGGTCGGATGTGAAAGACACGGTGACCGTCGCTCCGACGAATCCCCAGGATCTGTGGCTGACATGGACTGATGGCAAGGATTCGTCTGGCGAGGACATGGCGGAGACGCCCGTTTCTGTGACGTTGGTGGGGACGCTGTATCGCATCGACGATGAGCGGTGGAAGGAATTGTCTGATCATGCGCTTCCTTCGGTGCCTGCATGGGCGGGAGACCCCGTGGCCGAGAGACGCATCGAGGGAGTCGACCATTTCGGTTCGTATGATGCGCCTCCGGTTCGAGCCGACACCGTCGGAATCTACGTGTGGTATTGGGAGGTCGTCCCCGGACACGAATCTGCGCAGGATGATGCCGACGCGTGGTTCGAATGGACGCGCGGACACGTCAGTCATGACTTCGGTCTGGAATCCGAGAGCTTCGTCGTGAGCGAATCCATCGAGGAATCGGGGTGCGTGGTTGCGACATCGGCAAGCGGGGACGTGGCTCCCCACGGCATGGTGCATGACACGGCCACAATCACGTGCAAAGCCGGTGCCGATGCGCAGCGCATACCCGATGGTATCGATTTCCCGCTGTATCGCAGGGCCGCGAAGGCGGATGCCAACGCAGACGTCTTGGTCGCTACGACGGCCAGAAAAACCATCGATGTCTCGGCGTTCCCCATCGTGGATGGCAAGGTGGAGAAAGATACAACGGTGACGGTCGTCAGTGATGAGATTGCCGTCCCCAGGAAAGGCGAATACTACTTTGCGGAACGGGCGTTCCGGGGTGACGCGCAGTTGTCGGCCGGTGAGAAACGCTGTGAACGGGAAAGCGTGTCGGTGGTCGTTCCACCCCAGACCGGTGTGACTCCTCGATGGGTTGTCGCCGCCAGCACCGCAGCCATCGGTGTCGTCGCGGTACGGGTCAGCCGCGTGCACCGTCGCCGGTGATGGAGATTGGCTCGGGGGAACCTGGTGATTCGGGAAACCCAGCGATTCGGGAAACCCGGCGATTCGGGAACCCGGCGGCTCGGGAACCCGGCGGCTCGGGAACCCGGCGGCTCGGGGGAACCCGGTGGCTCGAGGAACCCAGTGCGTCGCATAGTGAGAGCATCCTGTGGGTTGCCGTCTGCCGTGGGTAGTCGACAACGCACAGGGGCCTGGGTTGGCGAACCAACCCAGGCCCCTTTCAGCAGCAGTGCAGCAGTGAAAACTTCAGGTCAGAGGTGTGTCACGTTCCCAGACGGATCCCTCGTGCCGGCATCCTCGGACTGGAATCAGCCCTCGATGGCGATGCGATGGGAATCCTCGACCTCCTGGGCATTCTTCTTCGGAATGCTCAGACTCAGGATGCCGTTGGTGTACGTTGCCTTGATATCGTCGCGCTTGATGTCTTCGCCGACATAGAAGCTGCGGGTGCAGGTGCCGTAATAGCGCTCGCGACGCAGGTACTTGCCGTTGTCATCCTTCTGATCCTTGTCGGTTTCGCGCTTTGCGGTGACGTTCAGGTAGCCGTTGTTGAGGTCAACCTGGATGTCGTCCTTGTTGTAACCCGGCAGATCCATGTCAACGGTGTATGCGGTATCGGATTCGCGTACATCCGTGTTCATCAGGCTCTGGGGAAGAGTGCGAGTCGAGGACTGGCCATTGGTGGCTGTGCGGAAGAACGGATCCGCAAAGAAATCATCGAAGATATTGCCACCGAAAACTGTGGGAAGCATAGCCATAATCTGTACTCCTTAGAGTTGTTACATCTGTTCCCGATCTTTCTGATCGGTTCTGATTCTTAAGATAATGATTTTTCCGAGACAGGGGATGGCTTTTCGCTGACAGCAGAAAAGTTGAGTCACTACGACTCAAGTCTTGGATTTTGGTTTCTGTGGAAGCATCGAGGCGATGCCGGTGGAACGTGGCTGGCGATGTCGGAGGGGCGTGGCTGGCGATGGTGGATGGGGCGTGGCTGGCGATGCCGGTGGGGCGGTCTGGCGATGCCGGAGGGGCGTGGCTGGCGATGGTGGACGGGCGGTCTGCGACAGGGCTATCGGTCGTCAACCGAATGCGATTGTCATGAAAAGCCCGGGGCGGCCGGGCCCGGGGAGGGAAGTGAGGATGCCGGAGGAAGACATCCGGATATTGAATTATGGGAGATGGATAGCTCCTGTCGAGCTATCCATAGAGTAAAGCGCCTTCGGGTGAACGACAGTCAAAGGGCGTCTGAGGGTTTCCTCAAAGGAATGGGCGTTAATTGTAAAGGATGAACACGCAAAAGGTCCGCTGCACGTTTATGGTCAGTTGACGTGACTTTTGCATGACGTAACTGAACGGGTCGTCATAGTCCGACGTGCGCCGCTGCGCAGCCATCCGCGAGAGTAGTGGCGTGCTGGTATGCTCAGAACGTTCTGCTCGTCCTGGTCGTGACACTCCGCGGTCTCGTTGTGCATCGACGCGTTCCCGCCGTCGGAGTGCCTGTGAGATTCACCCTGCGCCCTGCCTTGGCGGGGACAAGCGCCATTTCACATCATTCATCAAGTAAGAGAGAGAACCGTGGATTATCCACTTATCACACGCCTTCTTGCCGAATTCCTCGGCACTGCCATTCTGCTCATCCTCGGAAACGGCTCGGTCGCTGCCGTGTCACTCAAGGGTTCCAAGGAATTCAACGCAGGCTGGATCGTCATCGTCATCGGCTACGCCTGCGGCGTTATGTTCCCCTGTCTCATGTTCGGCGGCGTGTCGGGCGCACACATCAACCCGGCCATGACCATCGCCCAGGCCGTCAACGGCCTGTTCCCGTGGGGCGAGGTGCTTCCGTACATCGTCGCCCAGCTGCTCGGCGCTCTGGTCGGCCAGCTCATCGTGGTGCTGTGCTACCTGCCGTATTACAAGCAAACCGAAGACGCGGACGCCATCTTTGGCACCTTCTCGACCAATGATGCCGCCAACAACAAGGTCAACTACTTCGTCAATGAGTTCGTCGGCACCATGATCCTCGTGCTGTGCGCGCTGTGCGTCCTGAGCCTGCCGTGGGGCAAGGCCAACCTTGCCGCCGGCGCCATCACCGTCGGTTTGGTGTGCGGCTCCCTCGTCGCCGCGCTCGGCGGTCCGACCGGTCCGGCTCTGAACCCCGCCCGTGACCTCATGCCGCGTCTTCTGCATCAGGTCCTGCCGCTGTCGCACAAGGGCTCATCTCGTTGGGGCGAAGCGTGGATCCCGGTCGTCGCCCCCATCTGCGGCGCCATCGTGGGCGTCGCGCTGTTCACGCTTTTCGTGTGAGCTGGGGCGCCCGGGCGGTCGCATCGCGCTGTCGCGTCTCTCGTGGGTCGCGCAGCGCCGTGGGGCGTTGCCGCACCGAGGTCTTCTCGGCGGTCTGGTTTTTCTGAGCTGGACAGCCGTCCTCGGCATGCATCAAGTCGCCTGCAAAGGCGGCTTTTTTGTTTGACCTGCGCGGCTCGGGGCGCCCGCGATACGGCTTGCGCGGTATTGTGTCGGCAGAAACTGCGAGTTGCGCTGCGGAGGTGGCATGGCTGTGGAACCAGAAGGATCGGCGGTATCGCGGCCGGACGTTGCGCAAGCCATGCAATCACACGGTTCGCCGACTTCCTCCTGGTGCCTCCGCGCGGCAGAGCGTCCGGTGATCGGCCGCCTCGCTCCGTCTCCCACGGGGCGTCTCCACATCGGCAATGCGTATGCCGCGCTCGCGGCGTGGCTCAGTGCGCGCTCCCGGGGCGGCCGCGTCATCCTGCGCATCGAAGACATCGACGGCCCCCGCACGGTCCCCGGGGCCGACGGACTCATCATGGACGACTACCGCTGGCTTGGCCTGGACTGGGACGGCGACCCCGTGTGGCAGTCGAGGCGCCTGCCGTTGTACGAGCGGGCCATGGACGACCTCGCTTCCCGCGGGCTCATCTATCCTTGTTTCTGCTCGCGCGCCGATCTGCGGGCCGCGTCCGCGCCGCATGACGAAGATGGATTCCTTATCTATCCGGGTACTTGCCGCAGGCTCTCCGACGCCGAGCGCCGCAGCCGCATCAAGCGCGGCGACCGCCATTCGTGGCGCCTGGCCATGCCGGTCCACGCGTGCGTCGAAGTGCGTGACCGCATCTACGGACTCCATGGCTACGACCTCGCCCGCGATTGCGGGGACGTGGTGCTGCGCCGCTCCGACGGGCTGTTCGCCTATCAGCTCGCCGTGACCGTGGATGACGCCGCGCAGGGCGTCACGGACATCGTGCGCGGGCGCGACCTGCTGCGTTCCTCGGCCATCCAGGTGTGGCTGCGCCATGTCTTGTTCCCGCAGGCTCCTGAGCCGTCGTTCGCCCATGTCCCCATACTCACCGATGCGCGTGGCACCCGCCTGGCCAAACGTGACAAGGCCATCGACCTCGGGCAGTTGCGCGAAGGCGGCGTGCGCCCCGAAAACGTCGTCGGGTACTGCGCGTGGCTGCTGGGGCTGTTGGACGGCCCCCGTCCGATGAAGCCGGCGGACCTCGTCGGCATGTATGACGATGCGCTGGTGCGGCGTGATGTGCATGACCGGGTCGCGGACATGTCCGTTCTGTTCCGCATGTGAAGAGTGATTCGTTGTCCGTGCTTTGCGCGTGGTAAAACGTGAGTAGTACAAACACAGGAGTTGCGATGACTGCTTACATGGATCACAAGGACCTTTCCAACCGCGTCATTGATGCGGCGCGTGCCCGGCAGATCGCCGACGGCGTGCACAAGGTGCTCGATGGCATCGCGCAGGCCGAATCCGCTGCCGGGCGTCCCGGGGGGAGCGTGCGCCTGCTGGCCGCGACCAAAACGCGCGACGTGGGCGAAATCATGGCAGCCATCGATGCCGGCGTGCGGCTCATCGGCGAAAACAGGCCACAGGAAGTCGAGGCGAAGCGCGAGGGGCTCGTGGCCGAGTGCGCTGCGCGCGGCATGACGATCGCCAGCGGCGCGGATGGCGCCTCTGAGGGCGGCCATGTGGGATTCCATCTGATCGGCCAGTTGCAAAGCAACAAAATCAACAAGGTGCTGGGTGTCGTCGACACCATCGAATCGGTGGATTCGCTCAAGCTGGCGCAGCGCCTCTCTTCGCACGCGGTGGCCCGCGGCGTCACCTTGGGCGTGCTGCTCGAAGTGAATGAATCGGGAGAGGAGAGCAAGTCGGGGTGCGACCCTGCCGAGGCGGCCGATTTGGCGCAGCAGATTGCCGCGCTCGATGGCCTGCGTCTCGACGGATTGATGACCATCGGCGCCCATGTGGACGACGAGGCCGTGATCCGCGCCGGGTTCGCGCATCTGCGCGGTCTGCGCGACGACCTGCGTGCTTCGATTCCGTCGTGCATGCAGTTGAGCATGGGCATGACGAACGATATGGCGTATGCCGTCGCCGAAGGTAGCACGATCGTGCGCGTCGGCACGGCGATTTTCGGACCTCGCGCCTTCATCTGATCCCGGGGCGCTTTTCGTTCGGGGGGGGGCGCTTTTGACCCCGGGGGCGCTTTCCGTGCGCTCGTCCGCGGAGACTTTCGGGGGTAACGCGCGGGACGGGCCTCGGTTTACTGTGCCGTCGGTTGTGTCGTCGTCCGTGGAGTATTGCGTGGTGGCTTGCGCTGGGGCGCATCCCCATGGGAACGTCGGGGCGCATCACATGGGAACGTCGTGGCGCGGGCTTTTGCGGGCAGGGGTCGCGGGCGCTCGCGGCATGGCGTTGGTGCGTGCGTCGGCAATGCTATCTGGCGTCCGTGTGCGGTGTCCGTGGGGCGCTCGAGGCATCCTGTGCCTGGGTGCTGGGCCTTGGGCGATTCGTGCGGGCGATGGTTGTGGGGTGACGCACCACGGCTTGGGTTTCGTGTGCCATGGCCTGGTTGATCTTGTCGGTGGAAGAATCGGCCATCCATGAAAATCCTCAAGAACACACGGTGTGTCGCACTATCGGTAAGTTGCATGAATTATTAAACGCGGTTAATATATTAGCTAGGTTCAGAAGAACGGTCCGGAATTCGATGCCGAGTCCCGGACCTGTGAGCTGGACTCATCAGCAACCACAATCGCGAATCTCCGTCACAGAAATTCGCGATCCCCTATTTGACCAGGCTCAAGGAAGCGTCATGGCAGGAAAAAGCAAGACGACTCAGACGGCAGTATCTGAATACAACAGATCCAGCGTCCTGGAATACCTGTATGCCAACGGCGTGTGCTCGCGGGCTCAGCTCGCGGATGCATTGTCGCTGACCCCGGCTGCGCTGACCAAGATTTCCGCACGTCTGATTGAATCCGGCATCATCAAGGAAACCGGTGGAATCGTCGGTCGTAAGAACCGACGCTCCATTGGTCTGAGTTTTGTGGAGGACCGTTTCCATGTCATCGGCGTGAAGTTCGCACGCAGCCTTGTGCAGATCGGGGTCTTCGACCTCAAGGGGAACGCTCTGCGCGTCACAAGCCTCCCCGATGTCACTGACGACACGATCGACGACGCCGTCGACGGCGTGCACCGGGCGGTGTCGGCCTTGCTTCAAGACGACCCCGACGTGGTCGCGGTGGGCATGGCCGTTCCCGGCCCGTACCTGCGCACCGTCGGACGCACCGCCCTTGTGTCGTTCATGCAGAGCTGGAGCAAGGTGGAGTTCATCGACGAGTTCGGATCCGCGTTCCGCGTCCCTGTCTTCATCGAGCAGGATGCGCGCGCGGGCGCACTGGCGCAGCGTCTGTTCTCGAACGGACCGACCGGCGACAACCTGGCGTATTACCTGCTGGGCGAAGGCATCGGCCTCGGCGTCATCGACCACGGCGGTCTCGTGAACGGCGCTCTCGGCGCCGCCACCGAGATCGGACACGTCAGCATCGACGTCCATGGCAGGAAGTGCGATTGCGGCAACGTGGGGTGCCTGGAACGGTACTGCTCGGCGGTGGCGATCCACGACGACCTCGTCAAGGACGGCTCCCTCGTGCCCGGCGCGAAGGACATGAGCCACCGCGACGCATGCGCAGCTCTCTTCCGGGCCGCGAAAAACGGCGACGAACGGGCGCAGGCCAAGGTCGACGACATCGGGCGCTACGTCGGCTACGGATGCGTCACCATCATCAATGCCTACAACCCCGATGTCATCGTGCTCGGCGACATCATCTCCCAGGCGGGTCCGCGCTTGCTCACGGCAGCTCAGAGCGTCGTGGCCGAGCGGGTGCTCCCCGTCCTGAGGAATTCCACCGACATCAGACTGTCGGACCTCCCTGCGGACGCCACCATCCTCGGTGCCGCCGCAGTGGCCATCTCCAATTTCCTTGAACACCCATCCAACTTCCTCGCCCCGAGTGAGTGAAACGGCGGGCGCTCGCCAAACTCAACAACAACGGCGGCCGATCCGCCATAATGAAAGGTCATACAATGAACAAGCCCATGGTTCTCTCTCTTGGCGAACTCCTGTGGGATATGCTCCCCGGAGGCAAGCGTGCAGGCGGCGCCCCCGTCAACTTCATCTACCATGCCACGCACAACGGCGCCGACGGCTACGCCATCTCGGCCGTTGGCGAAGACGAGCTGGGCGACGAGCTGCTGGCCGCGGTGAAGGCCGCCGGCATCAATTCGGTCATCCAGCGCAACGCATGGCCGACCGGCACGGTCGACGTGGCGCTCAACAACGGCATCCCCGAGTACACGATCGTGCGCGGCGTGGCGTGGGACCACATCCTGCTGACCCGCGAGCTCATCTCGTATGCCGAGAAGGCCGACGCCGTGTGTTACGGCAGCCTCGGCCTGCGGGCGCCGGAATCGCATGACACCATCATCGAGCTGCTCAAGCACGTTCGCCCTGACGCCATGAAGTTCTTCGATATCAACATCCGCGCCGACCATTATTCCAAGGAACTCATCGAAGAGCTCCTCGGATACGCGACCGTGTTCAAGCTCAATGACGCCGAGCTGCTGCTCCTGCGCGACATGTTCGGCATCCGCAGCACCTCCGACGCCGATGCCTGCCGTTGGTTCCTCACGACCTACGGCCTGGACTACGTGATCCTGACCGCGGGGTCAAATTTCAGCACCATCGTGTCGAAGACCGGCGAGAGCTCCACGCTGCCCACTCCGCGCGTCGAAGTCGCCGATACCGTCGGCGCCGGCGATTCCTTCTCCGGCACCTTCGCGGCGCGGATCCTGGCCGGCGCATCCCTCGCCGACGCCCACCGCGCGGCCGTCAACACCGCCGCATTCGTGTGCACGTGCGACGGCGCATGGCCTGAGTACCCCGAGCGCATCCCGGACTACCTCGCGCAGGCCGAGAGCAACGCACAGGCCGCGGAGTAAATCCCCCGATAGCAGAGGCTGCCCTGCCGCAACGTTGCGGCAAGGCGTGAGAGAAAAGAAACTGCAATGCAAGCCAAGAATCCTGCGTCCACGGCTCCACGCACCGGCGCAAAAGCCATCGTCCCCGTGATGTTTGCTTTCTTCGTGATGGGCTTCGTCGACCTCGTCGGCACCGCCACGAACTATGTCAAGCCCGAATTCGGGCTGAGCGACACCCAGGCGAACCTGCTCACCACCATGGTGTTCTTCTGGTTCCTCATCTTCTCGGTTCCGACGGGCGTGCTCATGAACCGCATCGGCCGTCGTCGCACTGTGCTGCTGTCGATCCTCGTCACGGTCGGCGCCATGCTCCTGCCCGTCATCGCCTACACGGCGTGCGCGTCTGACGGTGCCAAGACAGCGCGCCTCGTGCTTATCGTCATTGGGTTCATCCTGCTGGGCATCGGCAACACGCTCATGCAGGTCTCGCTCAACCCGCTGCTTGCTTTGTTCGTCAAGGGCGACCAGCTCGCATCCACCCTCACCACCGGCCAGTTCGTCAAAGCCTTCGCATCGTTGTTCGCTCCGTTCATCGCATCCTGGGCGTCGCGTCAGCTCGGCAAATGGTGGCTGCTGTTCGCCATCTATCTGGTGATCGGCATCATCGGATACGTCCTGCTGGCCTTCGACAAGATCGACGAATCCGGCGTGACGTCGTCCACCACCACGATCGGCCGGTGCTTCAAGCTGCTCGCCGACCCCGTCATCCTGCTGTGCTTCCTCGGCATCGTCTCCCACGTCGGCGTGGACGTCGGTGTCAACGCACAGGCTCCGCGAATCCTCATGGAGCACACCGACATCGCATTGGAAACGGCGACGAACGCGACGATGGTGTATTTCATCGCCCGTATGATCGGCTGCTTCACCGGTGGCATCGCGCTCAAGAAGCTCAGCAACAAGGTCGGCCTGCGCATCTGCGGCGTGATCATGGTGCTCTCCGCCGTCTGCTTCGCGATCTTCTCGGCAACCCATGCGAATCCGCCCGTCGCGCTCTTCTGGATCGCGGTCGCGCTCATCGGCTTCGGCAACTCCAACGTCTTCTCGCTGTTCCTCAGCCAGGCGCTGATCACCGAACCCGAACGTCAGAATGAGGTCTCCGGCCTCATGATGATGGGTCTGATCGGCGGCGCCATCTTCCCGCCGCTCATGGGTGCCGCCGCCGGCGCCATCGGCCAGATCGGTGCCATCCTGGTCATGTCCATCGGCTGCCTCTACGTGCTCGTCACGAGCATCTGCTTCCGCGCCCTCGAGCGCAAGAAGTGATGCGCCGGTAACCTGACAAGCCAGGCAATCCTGACTAGCCAGACGATCCTGACAAGCCAGACAACGAGGTCTGGTCAAGCCCCGTCACGAGCCTGATGGTTCGCGGCGGGGCCTGTTGTTGGTGCATCGGTGCCGTGGCTGGTGGGCGGTTTGAGAAGAGGAGGGGGGAGAGGAAGAAAGGGGAGAAGAAGAGGAAGAGAGAGACGCTGCCGCCGTGCGGAGTCGCGCGGGACGTTTTGCCATGGCGGGGAAGGGGCTAGCCGAACGGATGGCGTGCGCTCCCTGTGTTCGTCTCCGCATTCGCCTGCGGCTCGGCATTCGCATCCGGGCCAGTCTCCGCTGGGCGTGCTTCCGCATCCGTCTCCGCTGGGCGGGCTCGTCGGACGCCCTGCGCTCCTCATCCGCCGTGTTTCTTTGCCCGCCGTGCTTCGTCGTTCGTGCGGCGCGTCTAGACTGTAGCCATGAGAATCGCACGTTTTAGCATCAATGACTCCATCCGCTACGCCTTCGTGCAGAAGGACGCCAACGACGGCAAGGATTACCTTGTCGAGCTCAATGGATTCCCTTTCGGCGCCGAACAGGTCGAACCGACCGGAAAGCGCTACGAGGTGGATGGCGACGGCATCCGACTGCTGTCCCCCGTGCTGCCCACCAAGGTGCTTGGCCTGGCCAAGAACTACGAGGCGCACGCCCAGTGGATGGCCGGTGACGCGAATGCCCACGCGCCCGAAGAGATGGTCATCTTCGCAAAGCCCAGCACGTCCGTCATCGGTCCCGACGACCCCATCGTGCTTCCGGGTTTCTCGCATGACATGAACTTCGAGCCCGAGGTCGCGGTGGTCATGGGGCGCATTGCGAAGAACGTGAGCGAGGCCGATGCGATGAAATACGTCCTCGGCTTCACCTGCGTCAACGACGTGACCCTGCGTGACCTGCAGGGCAGCGACCCCATGTGGACCCGCGCCAAGGGATTCGACACCGCGTGCCCGCTCGGCCCGTGGATCCAGACCGACCTCGACTACGCCGATGCCAAGATCTCGTTCACGCTCAACGGCGAGGACGTGCCGAAGGCCTCGGGCACCACCAAGAACCTCGTGCATTCGATCCCGTCGCAGATTGCTTTCATCTCGTCGTTCATGACGCTGCTCCCGGGCGACGTCATCATGACCGGCACCCCCGATGCCTCCGGTTCCCTCAAGCCCGGCGACGAGGCCATTGTGCACGTCGAGGGCATCGGCGACCTGCGCAACGTCGTCGTGCAGGGCTGACCCGGCGTTTCGACGTTGGCTGGCAGTACCGACGTATGGTCATGAGGCCACAACGTCCGAGGTGTTCGCGTAATATACCTGTGGAGCATGCGCCTTTGGTAACAGAGCCCCCAGGGCGTGCATGAAGAAAGGCAAAATCTTATGGCAAACAATGACGCACCGATTCGTGTTGCCCTGCTGGGCGCGGGAACCGTCGGTTCCCAGACCGCACGCCTGCTCGTCGAGCAGGCCGATGAGCTGACTGCCCGCGTGGGCCGTCCGATGCAGCTCGTGGGCATCGCAACCCTCGACCCTGTCGAAGCGCCATGGATTGACCAGTCGATCGTGACCGACGACGCGTCCGAGCTCGTGACCCGCGCCGACATCGTGATCGAACTGATCGGCGGCATCGAGCCCGCCCGCACGTTTATCCTCAAGGCCATCGAGAACGGTGCGTCCGTCGTCACTGCCAACAAGGCCCTCCTCGCCAAGTGCGGCCCCGAGATCTACAAGGCCGCCGAAGACAAAGGCGTGGATATCTACTTCGAAGCCGCCGTGGGCGGCGCCATCCCGATCGTGCGCCCGCTGCGCGAATCCATGGTGGGAGACCGCATCAACCGCATCATGGGCATCGTCAACGGCACCACGAACTACATCCTTGACGAAATGACCACCAAGGGGCTCGATTTCGGCGTCGTGCTCAAGGCCGCGCAGGAAGCAGGCTTCGCCGAGGCGAATCCTACGGCCGACATCGACGGCCTGGACGCTGCCTCCAAGGCCGCCATCATGGCGTGCCTCGCGTTCCACCGTGACGTGCGCATCGACGATGTGCATGTCGAAGGCATCCGTAACATCACCTCGGCCGACATCGCCGCGGCCAAGGCGATGCACCGCGTCATCAAGCTGCTCGCCGTCGTGAAGCAGAACGAGAAGGACGAGATCTCCGCTGGCGTGTATCCGATCATGCTCCCGGAGACCCACCAGCTCGCCAAGGTCGGCGGTTCGTTCAACGCCGTGTTCGTCGAGGGCGAGGCGAGCGACGACCTGATGTTCTACGGCCGTGGCGCCGGTGGCGCCCCCACCGCTTCCGCCGTCGTGGGCGACGTGGTCACCGAGGCCCGCCACCGCGTGGCCGGCACCGTGGGCCCCGACATCCCGCTGTATTCCAATGCGCCGATTCTCGACGCCGCCGACGAGACCTCGAGCTACATGCTGCGCATGAGCGTCTACGACAAGCCGGGTGTGCTTGCCGTCGCGGCACAGATCTTCGCGCAGAACAACGTATCGATCAAGACCGTGCAGCAGGTCGAGGCGGAAGGCGCCGACGGCACGCATGAGCTGTGGGTGATCTGCCATCCGGTCACCGACCGCCAGATTCGCGCGGTCGCGGACTCGCTGGAGAAATCGACCAACGACATCAAGTCCGTGCTGTCTGTCATCCGTGTGTTCGACGAAAACTGATGCATTGCAATGACCCCGTCGGCGTGAGCTCGGCGGGGCCGTTTGTTTGACAAGGCGCGCCGCGCATCCACTCCGGTTCCCCGGCGCCATCGCCGCGCGCCGGCCGGTCGGCGAACGCCCATCAACCGCAAGGAAGGTACACAATGTCCGAAATGTCACATGATGTGCAGGCCGCGCAGGCGGCATCCGCGCAGATCCCGTCCGTCGTGCACGTGTCGGTGCCCGCCACCAGCGCGAACCTCGGCCCCGGTTTCGATGTGGCCGGCCTTGCGCTGGGCATGCACGACGACATCGAATTCGAGCGTCTGCCCGAAGGCGAAACCCGCATCGAGATCCACGGCGAAGGCGAAGACACCTTGCCGCGCGACGCCTCGCACCTCATGGTCCGGGCATACGACCAGGCATGCGTCGCGTTCGGGTTCCCCCACACCGGCATCCGCATCGACGCCACGAACCGCATCCCGCAGGCGCGCGGCATGGGATCCAGCGCCAGCGCCATCACCGCTGGGGTGACCGCGGCCGCCGCGCTCAACGGACAGGCCATCGAGGGCGCCGTCCGCGACCGCGTGTTCGACATCGCCGCGCGCATCGAGGGGCACCCCGACAACGTGGCGCCCGCCGTGTACGGCAACATGACCGTCTCATGGAACTTCAAAGCGGCCGAGGAGGTCCCCTCGCGCGAAGCCGACGCCCCGGGCGTGCTGTGCGCCGATGGGTCGGGCGCCAGGTTCCCTGGCGAATCCACGGTTTTCGCATCCGGATACCACACCCACGTGTATCCCGTCTCGGAACGCATCCATGCGTGGATCTTCGTGCCCGATTATGAGCTCAGCACTGAACGCGCGCGCCAGGCACTGCCGGCGCAGGTCCCGTATTCCGACGCGCTTCTCAACGTATCGCGCGTTGCGCTGCTCCCCGCCGTGCTCGGCGGCGACTGCGGCGATGACACCAACGCCGTGCTCTTCAGCGCCACCGCCGACAAGCTGCACCAGAGCTACCGCGCCTCGCTCATGGAACCCAGCGCGGCCCTCATGGGGCGCCTGCGCGCCTTTGGCTACGCATCCATGATCTCCGGCGCAGGCCCGTGCGTCATCTGCCTGCATGACGGCGATGCCAGCGACAGCATCGCCGCCGTCATCGCAGAATCGTTGGAATCGGGCCATTGGCGCATGATCCATCTGCCGATCGACACCCAGGGCGTGAACGCCACCGTCGTTCGTTGATCCGAACCGCGCCCATCGTCTGCCCTGCGCGGCTGGTGCGCGGCATGCGGGTCCATCTGCAGGGGCGTCACGCGGCAGTTTTCGAAAAGAGGTAGGAAGGCATTATGAGCATCCCGGTCATTCTTGCATCGCAGTCCCGTCCGCGCCGCAACCTGCTGGTGCAATCGGGCATCCTTCCCACGATCCGTGTGTCGAAGGTCGACGAACCCGCGGCGCTCGCGGCGGAGGCTGCGTGCCGTGGGCTGGACGATGCCTCGCGCCTCACGCCGAAAGAACAGGTGTCGGCGCTCGCCAGCGCCAAGGCCCATGCCGTCGCGGCGCTGTACCGCCAGACGGCCGAGACTGCGCACAACGCCACAGGGGAGCTGGTCGTCAGCCGTCCGCTCGACGATGGATATGGCTCGGTGTCGCAGACCCTGCCCATCAGCGAGGCCCTGCGCAATCACGAAGGCATGATGAACGCCGCGTCGGGGCCGGTCCTCATCGGCTGCGATTCGATGTTCGAATTCGGCGGCCATGTCTACGGCAAGCCCCACACGCCGCAGGTTGCACGCGAACGTCTGCTCGCGATGAGCGGCGGCGAAGGCGTGCTGTGGACGGGGCATACAGTGATCGACCTGGCCAGCGGACGTGAGGCGAGCCGCGTGAGCCGTGCCGTGGTGCGTTTCGCCAAGTTCACCCCCGCCGACGCCGATGCGTACATCGCCACCGGGGAGCCGCTCGAAGTGGCCGGATGCTTCACGTTGGAAGGGCTCGGTGGCCCATTCATCGACTCGATCGACGGAGACCCCAGCGGCATCATCGGCCTGAGCCTGCCGACGGTGCGCTTGTTGGTGGAAGAACTGGGAATCGCCTGGCGCGACCTGTGGAACCTCGTGGGCTCCAACGCGGTCAAGCCCGGCGTCTCTCTGGAACCCGCCGTCGACGATGCGGCGGCGAACGCGGCCTCCGGCGCAAAAGGCAAAGCCCCCAAGGAGAACGTGCACCAGCCAGGCGACGGATGGGTGGCGTGCGCCTGCGGGCATCGGCATTGGGGCACGAACGGAGCATCCGGCGTGCTGCTCGCCCGCCGGGACGCCACGACTGGCGAAGTGACGCATGTGCTGCTGCAGCATCGTGCGCTGTGGAGCGCCGAAGGGGGCACCTGGGGCGCGCCGGGCGGCGCCACGGCGACGGGCGAAAGCCCGCTGGAAGGCGCGCTGCGGGAAAGCTACGAAGAGGCCAACATCCATCCCGAAGACATCGATGTGGTGGGCGCGTACCTGGAGACGCATGGCACGTGGGGATACACCACCGTGCTGGCATTCGAGAAGCCGGGCCATACCGTGGTGCCGCGGGCGAACGACGACGAAAGCCTCGAGGTCATGTGGGTGCCGCTCAAAGGCGTGGACAACCTCACGCTGCTGTCGGCCATGCGTCGCGACTGGGACGGCTTCGTGGAGCGGCTGAAGAGAATCTCGGCTGCGATGCGCGACGGGAAATGAACCGTCGGACGCAGCGCCACGCCGTACATGCCGTGTCGGTGCAAGACCGCACCGACACGGCGTAACGCGGCATGGCGCGAGGCCGCACAACGCGGCGCCCTGTGACATCGGCCGCTAGCCCAGCACCAACGAGATGATGGCGATGATGATCGGGGAACTCAGCGTGCTCAGTAGGATGCCGTCGCGCGCGAACTGCATGCCCACTCCGTAGCGGGCCGCATAGTTGTAGACGTTCTGCCCGCACGGAAGGGCGGCGAGCACCACGCATCCATAGAGCACGGTGCCGCGGAAGCCCATCATGAAATACGCCAGCAGGAAGGCGACGATCGGCATGACGAGGTTCTTGAGCACCACCACGGAGATGGTCGCCGAACGGTCGGACTGCTTCTTGATCGGGTTCGAGCCGCGCAGCGACATGCCGAAGGCCATGAGAATCATGGGCACGGCGGACCCGCCGATGATGTTGATTGGGTCGAACAACCAGTCGGGGACCACAAAGAACCCCGCCCGCGAGCTGATCCACGAGATGAGGATGCCGCCGAGCGAACCGATGAGCAGGGGCTGGCGGAGCGGCTGCGTCAGGATCTTCTTCGCGCTGGCCTTGCCCGACGTCGCGATGTCAAGAGTCGTGAGGGCGATCGGTGTGAACAGCGCCTGCTGCATGACCAGGATCGGCGCCACCAATCCAGGGTTGCCGAGGATGTACTGTGCGATCGGCAGGCCGATGTTGTTGGAGTTCAGGTACATCGAATTGAGGCAGCCCACCGTGGCGTTCGCCACGTCCATGTGGAAGAAAATCCTGTTGAGTACGAAGAAAATCACGGCCACGGCCAGCGCTGAGAGGAACGCCACGATGATCGACGAGTGGAAGATCACGCCGAGGTCCTGCTTCGACAGCGTGGCGAACATGAGGCAGGGGTTCGAAATGAAGAAGGCGAACCGGTTGAGCACCATCTGCGCTTGGGGCCCGCCGATGCGCAGGCGCGCGGCGACATAGCCGACCGCGATGATGATGCCGATGACGGCGAAGCCTTCAAGAGCATTGAAAAGCCCTGCCATACGCCCTCCTTCTGTTCGTGCGTCCTTTATCATAGTGTTCATGGCTCAGATTGATTACGACGCTTCCGCTTCTACAAGTGCGACATTGAATTCGCTTGCCATGCAACTGTGTGCGCAGTATTCGGTGTCTGATTCGGAGACCGAGCTGACCGATGCGGTCGAGCGGTTCCTGCGCGGGTTTGACCACCTGCAGGTGAGACGTTCGGGTGACACGGTGGTCGCTTCGACGAATTTCGGGCTGCCCACCCGCGTCATTCTTGCTGGACACCTCGACACGGTGCCCGTCATCGAGAATTTCCCGCCGTGCTGGTATGAACCCGGCGACGAGCGCATCCGCTCCGATGTACGCGAGGGCCACGAGAACGAGCGCGTGCTGTGGGGGCGCGGATGCGTCGACATGAAGGGTTCGGACGCCGTGTTCCTGTGGCTCGCCGCCACGCTCACCAATCCGAAGAGCGACATCACCTACGTGTTCTATGACCATGAAGAAGTCTCGGCTGAGAAGAACGGCCTGGGCAAGGTGGCGCTCGCGCATCCCGAGTGGCTGCGTGGCGAGTTCGCCGTGATCGGCGAACCCACGGCGTGCGGCATCGAGGGCGGCTGCAACGGCACCATGCGATTCGACGTCATCACGCATGGCGTGGCGGCACATTCGGCGCGCGCCTGGATGGGCGACAACGCGATCCACAAGGCCGCCGACATCCTCAACAGGCTCAACGCATACCAGCCGCAGGACATCGAGGTGGACGGTCTGGTGTACCGCGAAGGCCTCAACGCCACGCTGATCAGCGGTGGTCAGGGCACCAACGTGATCCCCGACGAATGCCGCGTGCACGTGAACTACCGTTTCGCGCCCGACAAAGACATCGCCCAGGCCAAGGCGCTGATGTTCGGGGCGGACTGCCCCGTGGCGCTGGGCGGCGGCGAGTGCAAGGCCACGGGCGGCGTGTTCGAGGGATTCGACATCGAGATGAAGGACGAAAGCCCCTCCGCCCGCCCCGGCCTGAACGACGCCACGGCACTGCAGCTCGTGCATCTGGTCAAGGAGCGCACCGGACGCGACCCCGTCGCCAAGCTCGGCTGGACCGACGTCGCGCGGTTCTCGCGGCTGGGGATTCCTGCCGTGAACCTGGGCGCGGGCAATCCGCTTTTCGCCCACAAAGCCGACGAGCAGCTTCCCGAAGGCGACCTCGTGGAGATGGCCGGCATCCTCCACGATTGGCTTTCGTGACCTCGCGTGATTCCGTCATCGAGCCCGCGATGGAAGACAGCGGTTTGCGACTCGGGGTCGCGGTGCCGGCATCGCCGTCCGCGGCCCCGAGCGTTTTTCAATGCCGTGAAGCAATGCGCAGCCCTGATGCGTCGTGATATGAATTCCATCTGTGCCATTGACTAACGGAACGTGAAAGTTGTGACATACTTATAGACGGTGGTTCTGCATGACCGCCATGCGCAGAGGCGTAGATCCCCTCCACGATGACATGCGGAGCGATGGCGTCCGCCCTGTGCTAAGCAGACTTTTTCGGAAGAGTCCGGGCAAGCGTAACGCGGTGAGAGCGCGGAGGCCCCCGGCGTGATTTGGGCATGATGCAGCGCGTCCGTAGGAGAACCGTGTCTACGACAGACAATGACAAAACTGAATCTATGACGTCATCCTCGGCATCGTCGACGGTGCGCAGGCGTTCGCGCGGCCGCCGCGTGGTGCGCGGCGTGGGCGAGACGAGCTCCACCGTGATGACCACCGCCACCGAATCCCAGGACACCGTGCCCGATGTCCCCATGCCGCCGGTACCTGCCGAGGACGGCACGAACGGCAAAGGCGAAGCGACCTCCGCCGCCCCCAAGGCGACGCGTTCCCGCTCCCGCCGCCGCGCCAAGGCGGATTCCGCACGCAAGGAACGCATCGACAAACTTGCCTCCGAGATTTTCCTCGACCCGGGCGTTCCTGCGCCGCAGGAGCCCGAGGACGCCGATGGCGATGCCCGCATCGACTCCGACGGCGCGCAGGCCGCGCGTCCTCGCGTCCGCCGTCGTCGTTCTCAGGTCGCCGCGCGTCGGTCCGAGACCGAGAACCAGACCGCTGAACGCGAATCCGCCGCGGCCGAGCAAAGCGCCGATGGCGGGGACGCCCCGTCCGCACGCGCCCGTCGCGCCCGCAGCGCAGTGAGCCAGATTCTCGAATTCTCGAGCCCCGCTTCCACGCAGCCCGGCCGCGCGCATACTGCTGGCAACCGTTCCATGATGTCGTTGCTTTTCCAGGAGCCCGCTCCGACGGTGCCCGCCAAGCCGGAATCCGACGAGCGGGACTCTTTCGAAGAGGAGGCGACCACGCGTTCGCGCCGCCGTCGCCGTCGTTCCTCGTCGGCGGAGGATCGTGAAACCCGCGAATCTCGCGAGTCCCCCGATGACCGTGCCGACGACAACGCCGATGACGACCAGCCGCGTTCCGGCAGGTCGCGCCGTTCGCGTCGCATGAACGCACAGGAGCGCCGTGCCGCGGCCGAGGTCGAGCAGATCGAAACCGATCTCGAGTACGACGACATCGACTACCGTCCGATCGAAGACGAGCATCGTGATGGCGGAAGCGCTTCCGGTTCTGTGCAGGAGCCGGCCGAGGAGGTGCCCACGCGTTCGCGCCGTCGTCGCCGTCGCCATGAGGAAGAGGCGGAGGCCGAGTCCGAAGAGGCGACCACCGTCACCCGCCGTCGCCGTCGCCGCCGCGGCGCCAAGAGCGAGGAAGAAAAGGAATCCATCCCGCGCTCGCGCAAGCAGCAGTACATCGACGAGATCACCGACATCGAGGGCTCCACGCGACTCGAAGCCAAGAAGCAGCGCCGCCGCGACAACCGCCGCGACCGCTCCCGCCAGAACCTCATCACCGAGCAGGACTTCCTCTCCCGCCGCGAAAGCGTCAATCGCATTATGGTGGTGCGTGAGAAGGAGCGTCATACCCAGATTTCCGTCATCGAAGACAACACGCTCGTCGAGCATTATGTCTCCGACATCCAGGAGGTCTCGTCCGTCGGAAACATCTACCTGGGCCGCGTGCAGAACGTGCTGCCCAGCATGGAGGCCGCTTTCGTCGACATCGGCCAGGCCCGCAACGGCGTGCTCTACGCTGGCGAGGTGAACTGGGACACGACCCGTCTCGAAGGCCAGCCGCGCCGCATCGAACTCGCGTTCAAGTCCGGCGACCCCGTGCTGGTGCAGGTCACCAAGGACCCGATCGGCCACAAGGGCGCGCGACTGACCTCCCAGGTCACCCTCGCGGGGCGTTTCCTCGTCCTTGTGCCGTCCGGCGGTATGACCGGCGTGAGTCGCAAGCTGCCCGCTCATGAGCGCGCCCGCCTCAAGTCCATCGTGTCGAAGATCGCGCCGAAAGACATGGGCGTGATCATCCGCACCGCCGCCGAAGGTGCGTCGGAGGATGCCATCGTCAAGGACCTTGAGCATCTGCGCAACCAGTGGGAGCACATCACCGCAAAGCAGCAGGAATACCAGCATTCGCGCAAGCCCCATCTGCTTCAGGGCGAGCCGGATGTGGCAATCCGAGTCGTGCGCGATATCTTCAACGACGACTTCGGCAAGCTCGTCGTACAGGGCGACAAGGTCTATGACCGCATCGCCCAGTACCTTGAGTCCACGGCCCCGGATCTGTTCGACCGCCTTGAGAAGTGG
This sequence comes from Bifidobacteriaceae bacterium UBA2724, assembly GCA_002353815.1. Taxonomy (GTDB): domain Bacteria; phylum Actinomycetota; class Actinomycetes; order Actinomycetales; family Bifidobacteriaceae; genus Pseudoscardovia. The sequence continues at coordinate 23,122 of DEKK01000009.1, forward strand.
AACCCTGAGGAGCACGGCGGCAAGGACGTCTTCGACAAGTGGTCCATCGACAGCCAGCTGCGCAAGGGCATGGAGCGCAAGGTGTATCTGCCGTCCGGCGGTTCGCTGGTCATCGACCGCACCGAGGCCATGACCACGATCGACGTGAACACCGGACGCTACATCGGCCGGGGCAAGTCACTTGAGGAGACCGTGACACGCTGCAACCTCGAGGCGGCCGAGGAAATAGTGCGCCAGCTGCGCCTGCGCGATATCGGTGGCATGATCATGATCGATTTCGTCGACATGGTGCTGCCCGCCAACCGCGATCTCGTGCTGCGCCGCCTCGTGGAATGCCTTTCGCGCGACCGCACCAAGCATCAGGTCGCCGAGGTGACCTCGCTGGGTCTGGTGCAGATGACGCGCAAGCGTGTGGGCCAGGGTCTGGTCGAGGCGTTCTCCGAGGAATGCCCCACCTGCAAGGGCCGCGGGTTCATTCTGCACGACGAGCCGATCGTGTCGGCGTCATACGACGACCCATACGCGCTCAAGGGCGGCGATCCATTCGTCAAGACGAACAAGCATAACCACGGCACCCAGGTGCCCGAGCACGAGATCCGTCCGGCGTCCACGGCGGCGGTGAAGGCCAAGCTGGCGCAGATTGCTGCGGCGGCGCAGGCTGCTTCGGGAGACGACCGGGTGCGCTGAGTCGGTGAACCCCGAGCGCGCCATGCGCCCGGGCATTGTCTTCTCAGCGTGTCTTTCTGTACGCTCGATTTGACTAATTGAGGTTTTGTCATATAGATTAGTTAGTCGGTGTCGTGCCACGGGTGTCTTCTGTGCTCTTACGGAAGTAATTGCGCGGGATCGATACCGTGAACGGCGAAAGCGAAAAACTTTCAACACTTATAGGCAAGGTAAAACTATGTACGCGATTGTGAAGGCCGGCGGTCATCAGGAGAAGGTCGAAGTCGGCGACAAGATCACCGTCAACCGTCTCTCTGCGGCCAATGGTGATACCGTTGAATTCCCCGTTGTCCTGCTCGTCGATGGCGAAAAGGTCACGATGAACGCCAAGGACCTGGCTAAGGTCTCCGCCAAGGGTGAGGTCGTGGCCGACGATGTCAAGGGTCCGAAGATTCGTATCCAGAAGTTCAAGAACAAGACGGGCGTCGCTCGTCGCAAGGGTCATCGCCAGAAGCTGACCACCGTCAAGATCACTTCGATTGCCTGAGTCCAGCGGCATATTCTGAAAGGATTACATCATGGCACATAAGAAGGGCGCGTCTAGCTCTCGTAACGGTCGCGATTCAAATCCGCAGTACCTCGGCGTGAAGAAGTACGGCGGCGAGGCAGTCATCGCCGGCAACATCATCGTTCGCCAGCGTGGCACCAAGTTCCATCCGGGCCACAACGTGGGCATGGGCAAGGACCACACGCTGTTCGCTCTCACAGACGGCACCGTGAAGTTCGGCGTTCGTCGTGACCGCAAGGTCGTCGACGTCCTCGGCGCTGAGTGAGCGTCGTAGGGCCGATTGAGTCTTACTGAAGCCGCGCCCCATTGCGAGCGCGGCTTTTTCATACCCGCCTGTTAGCGTAAGGATTCAAAGGTCGCCTCTTGGGACGCGGTCACGGAAGTACCGCATGAGATGGCGCACAGCAGCGAAGGGATAGCCATGAGCGAGTTCGTCGATCGTGTCACCATGCACGTCAAGGGTGGCGACGGTGGCAACGGAGCGTCGTCCATCAGACGCGAGAAATTCAAACCGCTTGCCGGACCCGACGGCGGCAACGGCGGTGACGGCGGGTCGGTGATTGCCGTCGCGGATGCCAACGCCACGACGTTGCTTGACTACAGCTATATGCCCCACCGCGTCGCGCAGTCGGGCACCATGGGCCTCGGCGACGACAAGGACGGGCGCAAGGGCGAGGATCTGATCCTGCCCGTGCCCGTGGGAACGGTGATTTTCGAGGCAATTCCCAAGTCCCAGCGTGAGGGCGAGGGCGCCGGCGCCCAGAAGAAGGGCGAGCAGTTCAAGCCGCGTCCGCATGGCAAGCTGCTGGCGGATCTGCGCCATGCGGGAGACCGTTTCGTGTTGGCGCAAGGCGGACAGGGCGGCCTGGGCAACCGCGCCCTTGCCAGCAAAACCCGTCGCGCCCCGGGCTTCGCGCTTCTGGGTGAACCCGGCGAAGAGCGCGACGTGGTGCTCGAGCTCAAGTCCATCGCCGACGTCGCGCTGGTGGGATACCCCTCGGCCGGCAAATCCAGCCTGATTTCGACGCTGAGCGCCGCCAAGCCCAAGATCGCCGACTATCCGTTCACCACACTCGTGCCGAATCTGGGCGTCGTGGTGGCCGGCGACGACCGTTTCACCATCGCCGACGTGCCCGGGCTCATTCCGGGCGCCGCACAGGGCAAGGGCCTCGGCCTGGAGTTCCTGCGTCACATCGAGCGCACCGAGGTCATCGCGCATGTCATCGACTGTGCCTGTCTCGAACCCGACCGTGACCCGATCAGCGACTACCACGCGCTCGAGAACGAGCTGGCGCAATACGCGGATTCCCTTGATCTGCCGATCGGTGCGATTCCGATCGCCGAACGCCCGCGCGTCATCATCCTCAACAAGTGCGATGTGCCCGAGGCCAAGGAACTTGCGGAGTTCGTCAAGCCCCAGTTCGAAAAGATGGGGCTCACGACGATCTGCATCTCGACCGTGTCGCACGAGGGTCTCAAGGAACTCACCTTCCTGCTCGACGGCATGGTCAAGAACCTGCGCACGAAGGTCAAGGAGCGCGAGGAACAGGACGACGGTGAACGCGAGGTCATCCATCCGCTGGAGATGCGCCGCGCCCGCCGCGGCAAAACCAAGGGACTTGGGTTCGACTTCGAGGTGGAGCGCGAGCAGGACGACTCGGGCAACTACTGGTTCACGGTCACCGGCGACAAGCCCGAGCAGTGGGTCCGCCAGACCAATTTCGACAATGACGAGGCCGTGGGCTACCTCGCCGACCGTCTGGCCAAGCTCGGCGTCGAGAACGCGCTGCGCCTGCGCGGCGCCCATGTCGGCGACGAGGTGCGTATCGGCCGGGGCGACAACGCGGTGAGCTTCGAATGGGATCCGACCATCGCAGCCGGCGCCGAGATGCTTGACGGCACACCGCAGTCCATGCGCGGGTCCGACATCCGACTCCAGGACGACGGGCGCGCCCACCGCCGCACCAATTCCGAGCGTCGCCGTGAATACCACGAGATGATGGACGCCCGCGCCGCCGTGCGCCAGGTCATGGCCGAGGAACGCAAGGCCGGCCACTGGGCGGATCCGTCGGTCAACGACGATCCGGGCGACCAGAAGGGCCTGCTCCGTCACTTCGATGACGCGGATTGGGACGATACTGAGGCATATACGGATGGCGACGCCGCAGACACGGAATCCGGGAAAGCCGAGGGTGACGAGCAGTGAGCGATACCAGCGTGGTCGACGAGACCGACAAGTACACGCAGGAATCCGGCGCGGCGTCTGACACGGCCGGACGGACCGTCGGAGCGGGGGAGCTTGCGCCCACCGAAGCCGACATCCGCCGGCAGATCGCCGGGGCGCAGACCATCGTGGTCAAGGTCGGCTCGAGTTCGCTCACGTCTGGCGCGGGGCATCTCGATACCCGCAAGCTCAACGCAATCGCGGTCGCCCTCAGCCACACCATCCTGTCGGGCGCGCGCGTCGTGCTCGTTTCGTCGGGTGCGGTGGCCGCAGGGTTCGGCCCGCTGGGATTCGTCACGCGTCCCGACGACGCCTCGACCCGTCAGGCCGCCGCCGCCGTTGGGCAGGGCATCCTCATGGCTCAGTACGAGGCCGCTTTCGCGCACTTCGGCGTCCGCGTGGGACAGGTGCTCATGACGGCCTTCGACACGATCCGCAGCTCCCATTACCACAACGTGCAGCGAACGCTCCGTCGCATGCTTGAACTGGGCGTGGTGCCGATTGTGAACGAGAACGACACGTTGGTCACCTCCGAGGTGCGCTTCGGCGACAACGACCGTCTGTCGGCGCTGGTCGCCAACATCGTGCGCGCGGACGCGCTGGTGCTGCTCACCGACGTGGACGGCCTCTACACCGCGCCGCCGAGCGAGCCCGGCGCGCATCGCATCAGCTTCGTGCCCGACGTCGTGGCTGAGCTCGACGGCATTAAGGTCGGCGAATCCACCTCGGGCGTGGGCACCGGCGGCATGGTCACCAAACTCGAGGCCGCGCGCATCGCCGCGGTGTCGGGCATCCCCTGCGTGCTCACCAGCGCCGCCGACGCAGGCCCCGCCCTCATGGGAGACCCCGTGGGCACGGCGTTCGCCCCGGTGCGCCACCGCGGCACGTCCCGGCGTCTGTGGATACGCTTCGCGTCGAACCCCAAGGGCACCGTCATGGCGGACGCCGGCGCGGTGAAAGCCATCCGCGGCGGCCGCGCCAGCCTGCTCGCAGCCGGTACCGTGGGGGTCGACGGGGTGTTTTCCGCCGGCGACCCGATCTGGGTCAGCGACGAAAGCGGACACCATGTGGCCAAAGGGCTCGCCGGATTCGATTCCGATGAGATCCCGCAGCTGCTGGGGCGCACCTCGCAGCAGCTCACGCGCTTCCTCGGCGAGGAATATGCGCGTCCCGTCATCCACCGCGACAATCTGGTGCTGGTATAACTGCCGCCATGCGACGGCGGCGAAGTGTCTGACGTCGGTTTCGTCCCCCGGTCGGTTTCGTTCGCCGTCGGTTCGCCCAACGTCCGCCGCTTGCTCTGTGCTCCGCATCACGCGTGGCGGTGGCCATGTGCGCTCTCTCTCGCGGCCGCCCTCTTTAATCGTTGCAAACGTTGGAATCATGCGAATCGTCATGCCGAAAACGCGGCATTGTGAAGATGTCTCCTCGAGTGTGTCGAAATCAGCATCCATGAGTAGAATTTTCAACCATGGAATTATCTCTCAGCGATCGAGTTAATGCAGTTGCGCCATCTGTCACCCTTGTCGTTGACAGCAAGGCCAAGGCCATGAAGGCAGCTGGCATCGATGTCATCCGCTACGGCGCGGGCGAGCCTGATTTTCCGACTCCCGAGGCCATTGTGAACGCCGCAATCGAGGCGGCGAAGGATTCGAAGAACCACAAGTACACGCCCACCGTGGGGCTGCCTGAGTTCCGCGAGGGAATCGCTCGCAAGACGCTGCGCGATTCCGGCTATGAGATCACCCCCGACCAGGTCATCGTGACCAATGGCGGCAAGCAGGCCGTCTATGAGTCGTTCCAGGCCGTCATCAACCCCGGCGACGAGGCGATCATCCCCGCGCCGTACTGGGTCACCTATCCCGAGGCCGTGAAGCTCGCGGGCGGCACCCCCGTTTTCGTCACCGCGACCGCCGAACAGGGCTATGTGCCCACGCTCGAGCAGATCGAAAGCGCCCGCACTGAGCGCACCAAGGCCATCATCATCAATTCGCCGAACAACCCCACTGGCGCCGTGTGGCCCGCCGAGACGCTCAAGGCCATCGGCGAGTGGGCGCTCGAACACGGCATCTGGGTCATCTCGGACGAGATCTACGAACACCTCGTCTATGACGGCGTCAAGACCGCCCACATCGGGGCGCTCGTCCCGGAGCTCCGTCCGCAGCTGCTCGTGCTCAACGGCCTGGCCAAGACGTATGCGATGACCGGCTGGCGCGTCGGCTGGATGATCGCCGATCCGCGCGTCATCAAGGCCGTCTCCAAGCTCCAGGGGCACATGACCGGCAACGTGGACGACATCGCGCAGTGCGCCGGCATCGAAGCCGTCAACGGTCCGCTCGATGCCGCCGCCATGATGCGCGAGGCGTTCGACCGCCGCCGCCGGGCCATCGTCGGCGCCCTCAATTCCATCCCCGGCGTATCCTGCGTTATGCCGAAGGGCGCGTTCTACGCCTTCGCCGACGTGCACGAGCTGCTGGGGCGTCCGGTTGGCCCGCAGGGTACCGTGAGCGCGACGTCCACGGATCTGGCCGAGGCACTGCTCAACGAGGCTAGGGTCGCCGCCGTGCCCGGCGAGGCGTTCGGCATGCCCGGATACATGCGCTTCTCGTATGCCCTCGCGGATGACGATCTGGCCGAAGGCATGCGTCGCTTCAAGAAGTGGGTTGAAGAAACCCACTGACGTCACTCGCAGGTCCGGACATCGAGGCCGGTCGAGAGTGTTGTAATACGAATGAAGGCCTGGAATCCTTGTGGTTCCGGGCCTTTTCATATCGTGCGTGAGGGACGGAGGTGACGTTTTGGGCGCACCGAGTGGACGAATGTCGCAAAAGTCTGTATTATATCGGTTTGGCGGTTTCATTCTGGAAGTGTGCCAGAAAGAGACGGCACAGGGAAGTGGCGCAATTGGTAGCGCAACGGTCTCCAAAACCGTAGGTTGTGGGTTCGAGTCCCGCCTTCCCTACTAGGTCCGGGGAGTTAGTGATTGATTCCACGGAATCCAACAGTTAAGGATGAAACATGGCAGATTCTTCGAAGGACCAGAAAGCGGTCAAGCCGAATGTCTTCGTGCGCATCGGTCTGTTCATCAAGCAGATCATCGATGAACTCCGCAAGGTCGTGACCCCGACCCGCAAGCAATTGTTCTTCTGGTCTCTCGCCGTGTTCATCTTCGTGTTCCTCATGATGGCTCTCGTCATGGGTCTTGATGGTCTTTTCGGAGACCTCGTCATCCGTATCTTCGGCTGATTCTCATCGGCTGTGATTCGGCGACGTGAATGACAGAACCTCATATTTCGTAGACAACGCAATACAAAGGTGATTTTCGATGGCAGATGAACTGAACGACGCCGAAGGCAGCACTCTCGATCAGGACGCTGCGGCAACGACTGAACCTGTCGCGGCTGAGCCTGCTGAGGCTTCTGAGGGCGAAACCGCTTCTGCGGATGCCGCTGCGACCGCTGAAGCCGTGCAAGGCGCCACCGAAGCCGATGGGTCCGAGGCGCCGGCTGAAGAAGTCGAGGACGCCGGAACCAAGGCGGTCAAGGAATTCTCCAAGAAGCTGCGCACCCTCGATGGCAAGTGGTACACGCTGCACACCTACTCCGGCTATGAGAAGCGCGTCAAGACCAACCTCGAATCCCGCATCAAGACGCTGGGCCTCGAAGACGACGTCTTCCAGGTCGAGATTCCGACCGAAGAAGTCGAGCAGCACACCGACAAGGGCAAGAAGGTCGTCACCCGCGTGCGCTTCCCCGGATATGTGCTGGTGCGCATGACCGATAACGAGGACGCCCGCCGCAAGGTACGCGAGACCGAAGGCGTCACCGGTTTCGTGGGCACGCAACGTGAGCCGATTCCGCTGTCCCGCCGCGAAGTCGTGCAGATGATGGCTCCGATGATTCGCACCGAGGCGCTCAAGGCCGCCGGTGACAAGGTCGAGGCGAACCAGCAGCGCATCGTCGAGGTGAGCTATCAGGTCGGCGAATCCGTGACCGTGACCGATGGACCGTTCGCTTCGGTGCCCGGTGTCGTCTCCGAGGTCAACCCCGAGACGCAGCGCCTCAACGTGCTGGTCAACATCCTGGGTCGCGACACGCCTGTCGAGCTTGGATTCAACCAGGTCGAGAAGATCGACTGATCGGCCGAAGATCCGTCGGGTCGCAAGGCCCATGTGATTCACTGTGATTTTTGCCGCGCGTTGCATCGCGCTTGAGATCGCGCATGGATGGTAGCCTCCATGCGCGATTGCTTTTTCGGGGAGAGAACGGCGGCGTGTCGGGTCGCCTGCATTTGCGCATTCGCGCCTGACGGGGCATAATGGTGAAGTTGCTGTGCGTGGCGGAGCCATGCCCGGCACATGACCATGTAAGTCGCGGGAGAAGCTGTGCTTCGTTTGACCGCTTTACAGAAAGAAGAAGCTCTTATGGCTCCTAAGAAGAAAGTCTCAGCGCTTATCAAGCTGCAGATCCCGGCAGGCAAGGCCAACCCGGCACCGCCGCTCGGCCCGGCCCTGGGTTCCCATGGTGTCAACATCATGGATTTCTGCAAGCAGTACAATGATCAGACCAAGGACAAGATGGGTCAGATCATTCCTGTTGAGATCACCGTTTTCGAAGATCGTTCCTTCACCTTCATTCTGAAGACCCCGCCGGCAGCGGATCTACTCCGCAAGGCCGCAGGCGTCCAGAAGGGCGCCGCTAATCCTCTGACCACCAAGGTTGGTTCTGTGACCAAGGCTCAGGTGCGCGAGATTGCCGAGACCAAGATGGCCGATCTGTCCGCTCGTGATATCGAGGCGGGCATGAAGATCATCGAGGGCACCGCTCGCTCCATGGGCATCACCGTCACCGACTAATTCGCCGCACACCAGACGAGAATTCGTAGAAACCAATAAATAGAGCGGAAGGGCAGACGCTGCCCATACCGCAACTGCTTGGATTTGAGGAGAAGCAGATGACTAAGCGTTCCAAGAAGTATCGCGAAGCGGCCGAGAAGGTCGATCGCACCAATCTCTACACCCCCGAAGAGGCTGTCGCACTGCTCAAGAGCATGCCGAAGCACAATTTCGATGAGTCCGTCGAGGCTGTGTACCGTCTGAGCGTCGATCCCCGCAAGGCCGATCAGCTCGTGCGCGGCACCGTGAACCTGCCGAACGGCACTGGTAAGACCGCCAAGGTCGTCGTGTTCGCTCGTGGCCCGCTCGCCACCGCCGCCGTTGAGGCTGGCGCCGATGAGGTCGGCGATGACGATCTCATCGCCAAGGTGCAGGACGGCTACCTCGACTTCGACGCCGTGGTCGCCACCCCTGACATGATGGGCAAGGTCGGCCGTCTCGGTCGTGTGCTCGGCCCGCGTGGCCTCATGCCGAATCCGAAGACCGGCACTGTGACCATGGACGTGGCTAAGGCCGTCAAGGACATCAAGGGTGGCAAGATCGAGTTCCGCGTCGACAAGGACGGCAACCTGTCGTTCCTCATCGGCAAGCTCTCGTTCGATGACAAGGCTCTTGTTGAGAACTTCACCGCCGTGGCTGACGAGATCAAGCGTCTCAAGCCCGCCACTGTGAAGGGCCGCTACATCACGAAGGCGACCATCAGCTCCACGATGAACCCGGGCGTCCCGCTCGACACCACCCTGCTTGCCTAAGCGCTGGTCCTGAACAAGGCCCTAAATGCAGGTGATTGAAACCCTCCCTTGGCGCGCATCGCGCCGCCTCGGGAGGGTTTTCTGTTTTATGCGCCGTGGATGCGTGAGGGACGGGCTGGGCAATGGCCCCATGAATCGCTGCGAATGTGGATAACTTTGCGACATCGCTTGGTTGACGGCATGTTATCCACATTTTCCGAATCGCCTTGAATCCCGGAACGGCACCCGATACTGTGACAACCACGGGTGCGATGCTGAAAGGCATGGCTGAGATGCATAACACATATCGATTCAGGGAACGTCCCGTTGCCACGGTTCGCGCGCGGCTGGCGATTGTCTGTGCCGTGACCGTGATCGTGGGGGTGACACTGGGGATGATTGCCCCGCGCTTCGTGGATCCGCTGAAGCGTCTGACGGGCGGCTACGTGGCCGTCGGACCGGCGGCGTCCGCTTTGCGCGGACTTGCGGTTCGGCAATCCGGCGCGCGTACCACATACAGCCGCGATCTGTTTCAATTCCGGTCCATCGACGATGATAGCGACGGCTGCGATGTGCGCGAGGAGGTGCTGGCTCGGGACCTTGCGGACGTTGTTTTCGACGCAGACGGCTGCACGGTGCGGTCGGGGACGCTTGCCGATCCCTACACAGGCGCGAGCATACTGTTCCGCCGCGGAAGGACCACGAGCGCCAAAGTGCAGATAGATCACGTGGTCGCCTTGCGCAATGCCTGGATTTCGGGCGCCGATGGGTGGAGCACTGAGCGACGAATCGAGTATGCGAACGATCCTGCCAATCTGCTGGCGGTGGACGGCGCCTCGAATCAGGAGAAAAGCGACGCGTCCGCCGATGCCTGGCTTCCACCCAACCAAGACTTCCGCTGCGAATACGTGGCGATGCAGATTGCCATCAAGTCCCGATATGGGCTGAGCGTCACGGCCGCCGAGCGGGATGCGATGATGGACGTCCTTGCGCAATGCCCGGCCGATGTCGGGAACGGGTCGCCGACGGCTGCTGCCCAGAGGGTGCTCTGGGGGAGGAACGTGGATACTGGGACGCCATGGGTGTGGCCAGGTTGGTGCGAAAGGCGCGGTGTACCATGAGCGATAGGGGTTTTCCTTGGAAAACGCTCGTTCTCTGGATACTGGGGATTGACGGTATGACGTCTCATTGCCGAGACGTATGGCGCGGTACTCTGGCATGCAGAAAACAATGACGAGATGAAAAACGAAAGGCATGCAGAAATGTCTACCAACAATTCCGCCCCGTATGGCAATGGGGCCGGCAACGACCCATCTCAACAGACTCCTGCGCAGGGCGCCGCACAGCAGACGCAGCAGAACGGGCAGGCTGCATATGCACAATCCCAGTATGGCCAGTCGGTGAACGGGCAGGCTGCATACGCTCAGACTGCGTATGGACAGCAGCAGGCGAATGCTCAGGCCGCGTATGGTCAGCAGGCAGGNNCAGGGCAGGCCTACAGCCAGCAAGCTGGCGTACAGAATACGTATGGCCAGGCCGCGTATGGTCAGCAGGCAGGCACTCAGGCCGCGTATGGTCAGTCGGTGAACGGGCAGACTGCGTATGGCCAGCAGCAGGCGAATGCTCAGACCGCGTATGGTCAGCAGGCAGGGNNCAGGGCAGGCCTACAGCCAGCAGGCTGGCGCACAGGCATACGGTCAGCAGGCGAATGGTCAGGCCGCATATGGCCAGCAGACTGGTACACGGACTTACGGCCAGCAGGCTGGCGTACAGACATACGGTCAGCAGGTGAATGCGCAGACTGCGTACAGTCAGCAGGCTGCAGGCGCTCAGGCCGCGTATGGGCAGTCAGTGAACGGGCAGGCTGCATATGGTCAGCGGCAGGCGTATGGCCAAGCCACATATGGTCAGCAGGCAGGGCAGACCTACGGCCAGCAGGCTGGCGCGCAGGCGTACGGCCAGCAGGCGGGCGTTCAGACCGTGTATGGGCAGTCGGTGAACGGGCAGACTGCGTATGGCCAGCAGCAGGCGAATGCTCAGGCCGCGTACGGTCAGCAGGCAGGCACTCAGACTGCGTATGGGCAGCAGGCTGGTGTGCAGAATACGTATGGCCAGGCCACCTACGGTCAGCAGGCGGGGCAGACCTACGGCCAGCAGGCTGGCGCGCAGGCGTACGGTCAGCAGGCGGGCGCTCAGGCCACGTATGGGCAGTCGGTGAACGGGCAGACTGCGTATGGCCAGCAGCAGGCTGCAGGCGCTCAGGCTGCATATGGTCAGCAGCAGGCGTATGGCCAAGCCACATATGGTCAGCAGGCAGGGCAGACCTACCGCCAGCAGGCAGGCACTCAGACCGCGTATGGGCAACAGGCTGGTGTGCAGAATACGTATGGCCAGACCACCTACGGTCAGCAGGCGGGAGCTCAGGCTGCATATGGTCAGCAGCCGGGCTTGTACCAGACCGGAAATTCCTCTGTGCCTTCCTCGCAGCCAGCGCAAGGGGAGCAAATCGCCGAGGTCCAGCAAAAAGTGCAGCCCGCGGAGCGTGTCGCCGATGGTGTTCAGCCTGCGGTGCCGGTGGAGCCGGTTGAGCAGCCTGCTGCCGAGGAACCGACGGATCAGCCCGCGCCTGAGCAGCCTGCGGTGCCNNCGGTGCCCGTGGAGCCAGCCGAGGAACCGGCGCCTGAGCAGCTGGCGCCTGAGCAGTCTGGAGACGTCGCTGAAACTCAGTCGGCCGAGCGGCAGGCGGTGCCCGTTGTGGATGGTGTTCAGCCTGCGGTGCCGGTGGAGCCGGTTGAGCAGCCTGTTGTCAAGGAACCGACGGATCAGCCTACGCCTGAGCAGCCTGCGGTGCCNNCGGTGCCCGTGGAGCCAGCCGAGCAGCTTGCCGCCGAGCAGCCGGCGCCTGAACAGCCTGCGTCTGAACAGCCGGCCAAGCAACCTGTCGCTGGCGATGGTGCGAATGCCGACGCTGCAGATTTGACATCCGCGTCCGACCAGACGCAGACGCTGACTTTCGCAATGCCTGCGTCCGCTCTGGAGCCTCAGACACATGATGCTGCTTCCAACGCAGTGTCGGAAAACTCTCCGAGCCCGGTGAATGACGGCCAGCCATCTGTGGAACGGACATCCCAGTACTCCGACGATGCGATGCGGTCCCAGTATGGCCAGCAGTATCCAAACAAGCAGAATGCAGGTCAGGAGAATGCGGGTCAGCAGTCCCAGTATGCCCAGCAGTCCCAGTATGGTCAGCAGAATGCAGTCCAGCAGAGCACAGCCCAGCAGCCTCAGTATGGCCAGCAGTATCCGAACCAGCAGCAGTACAGCCAGTCCTATCAGCAGGCAGCGAATGGTTCTGCCTACAACCAGCAATCTCTACAGAAGCAGAAAAGCGGCAAATCTTGGTGGATCGTGCTCATCGTCGTCATCGTGGTGCTGGCTTTGGTCGCAGGAGGCGCCTGGTTCCTTTACAACAACAAGTCGTCGCAGAATGCCTCCGGCGGCGCTTCGACATCGCAGAGCGCTTCACCGACCCAGGACGCGTCTGCGTCGAGCAAGGGCACGGATGCGTCGGTAGAAAGCTCGTCGGCGGAAAGCTCGTCATCGGAAAGTTCGTCATCGGAGAGCTCGTCGGCGGAAAGCACGGACTCGACATCCTCCGACGGAACATACCAGCCCCAATCCGGTGAGATATGGCAAGAAGGCGACATTGAGGGATGCGGCCACGTGAAAATAGTGAGAGCCGTGGAAGCAAGAACGGACAAGGATGGCGATGATACCGTCATCATTACGGCTGACTGGACGAACACGACCGGGCAGGCCGCCAAATTCAACGATGTCTGCGTTCTATCGGCATCGCAAGGTGACCACAACGCCTTGTCCCCCGCAATTTATGCGGATAACGACATCCCTTCCGATTATGACTACAAGTCGGCTAGCGATTCTGTGGATTCCGGGAAGACAAAGTCGATCATGAGCGCGTGGAAGCTCAACGATACGAAGACCGATTTGAAGGTCACGGTGGGTTCGGGCACATCGACTGACGACGATACCCGGGTTGTGATGCTCTACAGGTTCTGACATTCCGCCTCGCGCCGGCCTCACAGGCCGGCGCGTTCCACAAGCCGTGCGAGCATGATGCGGTTCATGTTCAGCTTATCGCACGCCGCCATGAGGTGCGCCTTGACGGTGCGCTCGCTGATGCACATCTCGATGGCGATCTCTTGGTTGCTCAGGCCCTGCGCTGCATAGATCACCGTCTCGCGCTCGCGTTCGGGCAGGCTGTGCAGCAAGGCGCGCGCCTCGTCCTGGCGTGAATTGAGTTTGGCGGCCCGCATGTCGGTGAGCAGCTGCTGTTTGCTGGAGTCGCTGAATTGCGGTGCGCCGGCATTCACCTCGGTGATGTAGTCGATTATCTTGCGGATGTCATCGGCCTTCGAAATGAAGCCGTCGGCGCCTTTCTCGATAGCGCGTTCCACGGCGTTCTGCGGGCTCAGGGATGTGAGGATCAGCACGCGGATCGAAGGATCCGACTGTTTGATGATGTGCGTGGCGTCTATGCCGTCCATGCCCGGCATGTCGATGTCGATGAGTGCGACATCGGGGTGCAGCGATGCCGCGGCGTCCACGGTGCTCTGGCCATCCGGACACGTCGCGACGACGGCGATGGATCCGTGGGAGCCTTCGCCGAGCAACAGCTCGAGGCTTTGCCGGATCATGGGATCGTCGTCGGCAATAATCAGTCGGATGGGGGAGTCAGTCACGCCTTCAATGGTAGCGGAGCTAATGGAAGGGTTATGTCGAGATGGAAGACGTTGCGCCAGTCGGTGCCCCACGACATGGTGCCGCCGAGGCGTTCGATGCGCTCGCGGAGCCCGGGCAGTCCGTTGCCACCGGAAACCTGTGGCTGTTGTGCCGTCGACGCTATGGTGTGCGCCGCTGACGGCACGGCAAGCGGTGCGGCTGGCGGCTTGATTCCAGCGACGCTGGGAGAGACGGGAGCGGCTGCAGGCCCGGTGGATGATGACGGGGTTCGACATGCTGATGGAGATGCCGTCGTCGCGATTGCATGACACCGACAGGTCCACATGCTGTCCTGGCGCATGACGTCGTGCGTTCGTGAGCCCTTCCTGGATCGCGCGGTAGGCGGTTTTGCCGATTTCGGGATCGACCGCATTGAAATCATGGACATCGATCCACGTGTCCAACGGCATGCCGGAGCTGCGCGCGTCGGTTATCAGGCCGCTCAGGGACTGGTATGACAGCGATGTCTCGGAACTGGGGTCGAGAAGGGCGACGTTGCCCTGGGGGTCGCGGAGCACGTTGATGATGGTGTGCGTCTCGTCCAAGGCGCCGGCCGCCTGGCGTCGGATGTTTTCCGAGGCGACGGAGATATCCGAGAGCAGTTGTTTTGCGCCGTCCGACAGTTGCCGGTCGTCGGAGAACTGAAGCTGCTGCAACGTCTCCGCTTTCATCTTGAGCACGTTCGCATTGAGCGCGATCAGCGACAGGCTGTGCGCCAGTGTGTCATGGGCTTCGGCGGCGACGGAATCGGCGAACTGCTGGTCGTTGATGACCGTCCGCAGCTTTTCGGTTTTCGTCTGCTCCACGGCGTTACGCTGCTCCGCCGCTTTCTCCAGCGCGCGGTGGCGGTGGTTGAGGCCGATGAGTATGCCGAGCGCAATCCACGCTGCGGCGCAAATCGCCTCGTACATGATGATCGCCGGCCACGGCATGTCGCCGATGGGGGTGTTCGTCTCGTCGGTCGGCGCCATCAGGCGGGGGATGACACCCGCTGTGGATGGCAGAAGTGCATCGCGAAAGGATGTGACGACGATGGATGCGGCGGCGAGCGCGGTGAGCAGCCGTGTGCGGCCATGACGCCGGTGGGCGAGCAGCGATGCCATTGCTGCGGAGGCATATGCCGGGCCGCACGGCAACAACGCCGTGACGATGCTTGCGCGGATGCAGATCTTTTCCGGTTCCTTGTCGCACTTGGCAAGCCACAGCGGGTCTAGAAGTGCGACGGAGAACGCAATCAGCCCGATGAGCATGGCCATGACATTCTCATCGGCGACCATATACAGCCCCAGGCCGCCCGAGATGAAAGAGCCCATGAGACACAGGATTATCGTCACTGCCGTGAGCGGCGTCGGCGAGTGATAGGGCACGGCCTCCGTGCTGTCGAACGCACGTGTCTCATGAGGCGCGGGAGTGCCGGATGGATGTTCCCCTGGATAGCTGCTCTCACTCGTCATATCCGCCACGATACGCGGACATCCCTACCAGTGACATTGACCTTTCGGTCATCTCGCAAGGGCATGTCGGACAATTTTGGGTCGTGGCGGGAGTCCATAAACTCAGGAACCGTCATTGGAAGCATCATGAGAGAGGGAAGACAATGTCAAACATGCAACAGAACCCACAGCCGGTTCCTCCGTCCATGCCCGCGCCCGGCCAGCCCGCGCCCGGCGCACCTCAGGCGCTCGTGAAGGAGAAGAAGCCGTGGTACAAGAAGTGGTGGGTCTGGGCGATCGTCGTCGTGGTGGTCATCGCTGCCATCGGCGGCGGCAGCGGCGCGTCGTCCAACAAGTCCGACGGAGGCACGGCGGCGCCTGCTTCGTCGGCGGCATCCGCGTCTGCCGCCGGATCGGCCTCGGCCACCACGGAATCCAGCGCGCCGTCCGGCGAGATGGACACCGAAGGCGATTTGACGAACGCCCATGTGAAGATCGTCTCCGCCGTGAAATCCACTGCGGACTACCAAGGCAAGGACACCGTTCTCGTCACCTATGAGTGGACGAACAACGGCGACGATTCGACGAGCTTCGCAGCCGCGGTGAACCCGCAGGTGTTCCAGAACGGCGTGCAGCTGGATGTTGCCATTTACACCGAGAACCCGTCGGGATACGATCCCTCGGATGAGCTCAAGGAAATCAAGCCCGGCACGACGCAGCAGCTGTCGCTGGGGTATGTGCTCACCGATGATTCGGATGTCAGCGTGGAGGTCAGCGATCTCGTCGATTTCTCCGGCGCCAAGGTGACCCATACCTACCAGCTGTCGTAAACCCGCCATTTCGGCGGAACGGGGCCCGGTACCTGTAACCCGTATCGGCTCCCTGGGGTGGATCCTTCGGTGACGTCGTGCGCGGCGTCACATGCACGTGGGGGTGTGCATCGTTTCGCGGCGATGCGCACCCCCACTGTTGGCTTTGGCTGTGCTGCGAATGTTGGCTTCTGCGCCGTGATGTGCGTGCCTGGGCCGAGGCATCCGGCTTTGTCTTTCCGAACGTCGGCATCAGCGACGCTCGCGGCGGTTGGAACAGCGGCTGATGATCAGAGCCGCAGCTGGCGCACGGTCAGATGCCCGGCGTTGGGAACGACCACCTCGCCATCGGCGCGGCTGTCGGCAAAGAGCAGCGTCGCGGCGTTGCCATCCGCGAAGACCTCGACGATGCCGTGGTCATAGAACACCTCGATGGTCTGTGCCTCGGGCGCGGCCATGTCGAAGTCGATCCCGTCCGTCGCGGCCCCGGTGGTGGTGATGCGCACGGTGCCCACGGTGCGCGTGAGCAGCATTTCGCTGTCGCCGATGCGCGCGATGACCATGCGCGTCGTCGGTTCGAGGTCCGTGAGCCGCGCATACCATGCGTTGCCGGGAACCTCCACGTCACCGGGTTCGTCGGCGCAATCGCCGTCCGCCAGCGTCTTGCCCAGAGCGTGGTCATAGACCTCCGCCACGGGGCGGGAGACAAGCTTGCCGTCTTTCACGTGCAGCTCGCGAGGCAGGGTCATGGCGCCGTTGACGCCGTTGGGGGTCTCGACGCGGATTTTGTGCCAGTCGGGGATCCATCCGATCTGGATGCGCCGGGCGCCGCCGTCGCGGCGTTCGAGGAAGGTCTGGGAGGCATACCATGCCGAGCCATAGTCGCAATATCCGCGGTGCGTCGTGTGGATGAGGCCGTGGGTGTCGAATGTGCCGGTGTACCAGCCGACCGGCTCGTAGCGTCCCTGCGGGTCGGTGTAGAACATCAGCGAGCCGCAGGCCACATCGGTGGCGTCGAGCGTGAAGTAATCGGGGCATTCGAGTGACGCGGTGCCAGGGTGCGACGAATCCAGCAGCCCGGGGCCGCAGTACGTCCAATCATCCTTCGTGATGGAGGGGCCTTCGGTGCGGAACAGCGCGATGGCCGCGGCCGGAGGGGCGGTGGGGCCATCGACCGGCAGGTTCGTGGCGACCGCCATGATGTTGTACGCCACGGAGCCGTCGGCGGCGTAGACGGCCTCGACCTTGGAGTCGCGGAAGTTGATGGAGAACCCGTCGATGGAATCGCCATCATGGCGGCTGACCACGCATTTTTCGAGACCGAACGTGATTCCGTCGTGGCTGATGGCGCGCACCTGCCACTCGTCGCGCACGCCTTCGGTGCCGTCCTTGCGGGTCAGGTCGCGGGTGAAGAACACCGCCAGTGCCGTTGCGTCGTCGCCGGCGCAAGGCACGCCGTCATTGTCGATGGGGATGGCGGATCCGGAGAAAGCGCCGCCTGTCTGTCCGCGGTCGAGGTAGAGCAGCGGCTGGGGGTCGAAGGCCACGGGCAGGTGCGTCCAGTGGATGAGGTCGCGGCTGACCGCATGCCCCCAGTGCATCTGGTCCCACTGCCAGCCGAAGGGGTTGAACTGATAGAACATATGGTATCGGCCTTGGAAGTAGCACAGGCCATTGGGGTCGTTCATCCATCGTGCGATCGGCTGGAAGTGGACGCTGGCGCGCCCTGCCGTCATGTCGTCGTCGGCGGTGGGGACCGGCCAGACATACCTCACGCCTACGTCGAGGATGTCGTCGCGTTCCGAAAGATAGGCGAATGCGATGCGCGCGTTGTCGGACGACAGCACGTAGTCGGCGTCCTCGGCGAGAGGAATCGTCAGATGCGCGCGCCATTGGCCCTTGGGGAACTCGGCGGTCGCGGCGATGCGTCCGCCGGCGTCCTCGGCGTCGGACACGCTGCCGTCGGTTCCTTGCGCAGGTGTGAAAATCGCGGCTATTGACGCTGGCTTGTCGTCATCGATTCGCTCGGCGTAAACCTCCACGTCGCCGTAGCCGTGGGAGGAAAAGGTCGGTGTCATCACGGTTTCATTGTCTCACGTGTTCCGTGGACGCGCAGAGGGAGGGTGTGCGATACCCTCGAAAGTTCACGAATGGGGGGCGGTGGGCGCGGTGATGTAGTCTGAGTGCAGAGATGCGAGAGACATATGTGACGAACCAAAAGAGGATGTATGCAATGGTCGTATGAACCGTCGCCGCGGCGGAGGACTGGGAAGGAATGGGCCGGCATCATCGGCTGGTCGATCGGCATACCGCTGCTTGCGTATGTGTTTCTGGCCATATCGCAGGACATCACGAGCTTTCTGCCGACGACCGCGCTCCAGCTTGGCGCCGCCGATCTGCTGATCATCATCCCCTGCGTGTTGCTCGTGATGAAAAACCGCACGGTGAGCGCCCCGCGCAAACGCCGCTGCAGCAGCAAAGAAATAGCGATCCTGGTGGTTCTGTCGTTACTGGGCGACATCGCCGGAGATGCCATCTGCATGTTTTCCAGCTCGGATGTGGTCAACGCTCAGGGTGTGCCGGATCCCGGCGCCGATATGACCTCCGGCATGGCGAATTCGCTGTTCGACAAGGTGGATTACCAGACCGCCGCCAATGACGAAGACCCCGTCGGCTGGGAAATCAGTTCCGTGTTCATCGCTCCGGTGGCCGAGGAGCTGCTGTTCCGCGGCGTCATCTATGGCTTTGGGCGGCGTCTGAGCGTTGTGGCGGCGTTCATCTGGTCGGCGTTGGTTTTCGGTGCCGGGCATTTCGACTCCGACAATCCGGGATTGTTCCCGATGGCGCTGCTCTTTGGCTTCTCCCAGTGCTTCGTCTATGAGATGACGGGCAGGGTGTGGGTCGGCATTATCGTGCATGTTTTTTGCAACAGCACCATCGGCAGCCTGATTGTGTCACCTGTTGTCAAGCTGCTGGCGGTGACGCCCGTCGTGGCATGGGTGTCGTACATCGTGATGTTCGTGGTGACGATTATCGCCTATGTCAAGCTCCGCGAGGTCATCAAGCAGGAGGACGCCGCGCTCGAGATACAACAACGGGTGGCGCAGAGCCAGATGTATTGGACGTGGATGCGCCAGCGCATGGGGCTGGCTCCGCAGCAGCCCATCATGGCTGCATACGGTCAGCCGGGGTATGCGCAGCCGATGCAGCCGGCGTATGGCCAGCCTGCCATGGGGCAACCTGTCGTGCCGCCGACGGGATATGCCACCCCGCAGACATACGCAAACCAGCAAGGATATGGCCAATTGGGATACGGCGCACATGGATACGACCAGCAGGGATATGCCCAGCAAATGTATTCGCAACCGGGGTATGCCGGCCAGCAGGGATATGCCCAGCAGACAGACACCGGTCAGCCGGGGAACGGTTTCGCTCCTCAGGGATATCCGGTCCAGGATTCCGCGTGGGCGGGATACGCCGCGCCGCAGTCTACATACCCGCAGTCTGCTTCTTCGCAATCCGCCTTTTCTCAGACGGCCGCGCCGCAGTCGGATGAGACGCACGGTCCGGATTCGCCCGACGGTTGGCATCCCTCTGATCCAACGCAATGACGGGCCGTCCAGAACAAGCCCGTCGTTGGCGTCCGCGGTGCTGTCTTTTTCTTGCGGCGTGTCTATCGGATAGAATCGGCATCGTCACAGAGATGAAGGGATGCTTGTGGACAAGAAGGGGAATGTTTCTATGGAAGATGACGCGGATACCGTTGTGCTGAACGACGAAGCCGTGAGCGGCGGGGACGGTGCAGGTGCCATGGCGGGACAGGGTGCCGCCGTGGCTGGCGAATCGAGTGCTAGGGGCAGGCGGTTCCGCATCGTCGTGGCGATTGCCATCGTGGCGCTGATTGTCGTGCTTGGTTGCGCTGTCAGGTCCTGGGCCAAAAAAGGCTCGGAGGGGGCCACGGCGCCTGCCGTGGCGCTATCGCAGGGGCCTACGGAGAGTCCCACGCCCACGGAAGACGCGAAGCTCGATGATTTCGATTGGGATTCGCTGGAGGGTATGAAGCTCAGCAATGCGTATGCCACGCTTGAATACAACGGAATCGATCGCTCGGATCTCGCCGTGTCGTATTTCACGGACGACGGCCAGACGGTTGTGTCCGATGCAAACTGGACGGTCACGAAGGTCGAGCGTAATGGAAACAAGGTCATGTTCCATCTCACGCATGATTCCAATTCCATCGGCAGCATCGACCCGGATGAGATCGGTGACAAGGCGAAGGAGAAGGCGAACGATGCCTACAACTGGCTGAACAGCCAGGCGCAGGCCAGCTGACGCCTACACAACGGCACGCATCGTGTAGGCGCGGGGATGCACCGGGGATCCGTTGGGGGCGTTGGGCCTGCGCGGTATGTCGTCCGCGTCAGGATGGAGTTAGCGCTGTCGGTGGGTGTGCACCCGGGGCAGCGCGCTGGGATGACGGGGCGTCGTGCGCTCGCGGCGTCAGGAATTCTGCGAAGGATTCTCCTGCGGTGTTTCCTGGACGGGCTGGTCCGGGGTGCCGTTTGGCTGCGTCGCGTCGGCCGGATTCGACTCGGCCGGATTCGGTGCAACTGGTGCAACCGGCTCAGAAGATTCGGGTGCCGAGGACGCTGTTATCGAGGATACTGTCGCCGAGGACATGGATGCATCGGGAGTCACAGGCGCGGCAGATGCGCTCGCTGTGGTCGGCGTATATCCGGCGGTCGGCGCATATCCGCCCATAGGTGCAGGGGAATTGCCGGCAGACGGATATCCATAGGAGGATGCTGCCGGCGTCTGAGGCGTCTGCTGCGGCGCACCATATGACGGCGGGGCTGCGAAGGGCTGCTGCGTTCCGTAGGGTTGCGCGCCGTACGATCCTGCGCCGTAGGGGGCGGTGTATCCATATGGCTGCTGCATGGCAGACTGTGGTGCGTTCGCTTGTTGTGCATACGGCTGCATGGGGTAGGGCTGGTGGCCATACGGTTGCGACCATGGGTTTCCATACGGCGGCTGCATGGCGTACGGCTGCGGGCTGGGGGGCTGCGGATTGTATGTCTGCGGATCGTATGCCTGCGGATACGGCGATGGATACGGCTGCATTCCGTATGGCTGCTCGGCATTCGCATACGGCATCGTGCCGTTCGCGCCGGCCGCACCGTTCATGCCCATCGCGCCGTTCGCTCCTGCCAGGGGGTTCACGTACGGATTCGCATAGGGCTGCATCGAAGGCGTCGCCATGGCGTTCATGGCGGGGATCCCCGCGCCCATCAGCGTCGCCGGGACGCGGTTGGGCTTGCGACTCATGGTGTAACGCAGCAGGTCGCTGACCTGCATCTGTGGCTCGGGCACGCGGAACGGCAGCTGGTTGGCGCGCTTGAGGGCCTTCCACTTCTTGTGTTCCTCCCGGGCGGCGAGCTCTTCGGGGCGCTGTGCCTGCCAGGCTGCGATATACAGCACCAGGATGGCAGCGACGGAGATGACGAAAAGCGGTGCCGCGAACCACATGGGCGGATTCGTGAAATCGACGTTCAAGATCGCGAGCGGTATGAACAGGATGCTCGAGTTTGACACGGCGTGCATGACGATGCACGGCCACAGACGCCCTGTGAGCTCATACAGCATTCCTTGGAACATGGCGAACGCAACGATCGTGGGCGTCATGGTGATGACGGGGTGCACCGCCGCGAAGCAGGCGATCTCGACGATGTAGGCGAGGATCGTGCTCAGCTGGCGCACGTAGCCGTAGAAGATGCCGCGGAACAGCAGTTCCTCGGCGATGGGGGCGAACAGAACCCCGAGGATGTAGAAGCCGATGGTGTCTTCGGCCGACATCTTGTTTTGGTAGTTGTCGCCTGCGTTCACCATGTTGCTCAGGCTGATGTAAAACAGTTCGGTGCCGTAGTACTGGACGATTCCCAGGATGACGAGGGCCAGCACCAGTTTGCCACTGACGGCGCGTTTGCGCGGGGCGCTGACGGGGCGCGACGCCAGGAAGAAATACGCCGTGCAGATGATGAACAGCGTGTCGACGAGCATGGCCAGCTGTGCGTCGGAGGAGAGGCCCAGGGCTGACGCGAAGGCGGAGGCGGGCAATTCGATGAGGATGTACGCCGCCACGAAGCACAGCGGGATCCCGATGGCCCAGCCCCATCCGTGTTCGGCGCGGCGCGCGATGGTACTGGCGTCGGTCGTTGGCAAGAGCGACGGGAAATGGCTGAGGAGTTTGTTGTTCTTCCCCGTTTCAGGCCGTGCTACAGCCTTGGCTGGCTGTACGGATGGTGTGGTGTTCGGGTTTGCGTCCATAAAGTGTTCTCGTTTTCTGCCTGCTTGGCATGCGTATTTCATAGGATATCAGGCACGGGCATGGCAGAGCGGTGAAGCGGGCTGGGAGAACTCTGGGAATCCAGCGCCGCGGGACGCCACCGGACGCGTCGCGGGATTTGGCGCTACTGGGCACCAGCCAATACCGGACATCCCACGAAACCTAGCGTCGCGGGACTTAGCGGCGCGCGCTATGGACGCGCGCAATCGCCACGATTGTCATGCACAGCGTGATGGCGGACGAAATGCCCAGCACGATTTTCACACCGAGGAGCGTGCCCAGCGTCGCCGCCGAAGCGGCGTCCATGGTGGCGCCCAGGATGGCGGTGCGCCGGCGGGCGATCATCTCCATGGTGACCACGAGCACGGGGGAGCCGATGGCGCCAGCGATCTGGCGCGAGGTGTTCGTGACTGCCGAACCCGCCGAGACCTGGCTGGGCTTCAGGCTGTTGAGCGACCATGTGGTGGCGGGCATGAGCGTGAATCCCATGCCGAGCTGCCGCATGAACTGATAGATGGAAACGAGCCAGATCCATGAACTCATGGTGAGCGTCGCCATGCCGAAGGTACCCAGCGTGAGCAGGATGCTGCCGGTGATGACCACCGGGCGCGCGCCGTAGCGGTCGAGAAGGCGTCCGCCGAGGAACTGCGCGATGCACATGCCGATGGCGCCGGGCAGCCAGATGATGCCGTTCATCGTGGCCGAATACCCGCGCAGATCCTGGATGTAGATCGGCATGATGACGATGATTGAGCTGAAGGCGAAGAACGCCAGGGACGCGATGACGGTGCCGGTGCGGAAGTTGCGGTTGCGCAGCACGCTCAGATTGAGCAGCGGGGCGTCCAGGTGCAGCTGGCGGTGGGTGAACCAGGCGATGCCCGCGAGACCGATTGCCATGGGGACCCAGCAGATGGGGGAGTCGATGGGGTGGCCTTCGATATTCGTGAAGCCGAACAGCAATCCGCCGAATCCGATGATCGACAGGCATGCGGAGAACAAATCGGCATGCTGAGAGGGGTCGGCGTCGTTGAAATTGCGCAGGAACAGGGATGCCGCGGCGAGGCAGATCGCGCCGAGCGCGCCCAGCGACAGGAACACCGACCGCCATCCGAAGCTGTCGGCCTGCCAGCCGCCGAGCACGGGTCCGAGCGCCGGGGCGACGCTCATGGCCATGCCCAGCGTGCCCATGGCCATGCCACGCCGTTGCAACGGGAAGATTTGGAAGATGATGATCTGCAGTACCGGCCACATGACGCCGGTTCCGATCGCTTCGAGCGTGCGCCCGAGCAGCACCAGCGGGAACGTGGGCGACAGCCATGCGATGAACGAGCCGACGGTGAAGATGGCCATCGAGCTGATGACGATCTGCCGGGTGCTGAAACGCGTGGTGAGGAAGGCCGTGAGCGGCACCATCACGCCCATGATGAGCTGGAACATCGAGGTGAGCCATTGGCCTTGCGTCGTGGCGATGCCGAAATGCGCGACGATCTGAGGAAGCGCGCTGGACAGCTGAAGCTGGGTAAAGTTGCCCATGAACGTGATTGCCGTGAGCACGGCGAGCGAAACGAGCGCCGGCCGGGTGAGATGTCCGTTCTGATATGCCTCGTCTTTCGTCAGTCTTTTGCGTTCCATCTACATCCTTGATATCAAAGTCCTGGTGGCTGCTGCGGCAGGTCTTGGTGTTTCCTGCGGTGGTGCGATTGTCTGCGTGGGCGGTGGCGTCAGTGCCGTGTGGATTGCGATAGGTCTGGGCGCGCGTACCATGTGCGGGCGGGTGCGTCAGAAGGGGCACTACGGATAGTGTTCGCACCATTAAACTCATACATAGGCTACTCTCATGGCTCGACGCAAAAAATGAACGCTTGGCAAATTCTTGCTTGACGGACGGGGTATTGGATGGATGGAATCTTGCCGACGGCTAGACTGGACTTGATTTTGCGCATGCGGCATTGGGCAACCTGCGGCGCCACCAATGTCTGACGGAACATGGCATGGCGGAAACACAGTGGTGCGCCGCGTCGGAAAGCTGTCTGGAAGCGAGACCGAGGAGCATGGGTTTTCATACAGGCATCATCGTGCTGATTGCGATCGCCGCGGTTGTGATAACGGGGATCGCCTGCTATCGCCTGGGGTTGCGCGATGGCGAGGACGACGATCCGCGGGATTTCGTCAGCGGCTTCTTGGATTCCCTGAAATACCCCGAGTCCGAATCCAGTGTCGTGGTCGATTCGTTCCTCAAATCTCTCCCCATGCCGGTCGCGGTGAGTGACCAATGCGGTCAGACTCTCTTCGTCAGCCGTCAGTTCGGCGACGGCGTGCTGGAGGACGGGCGCTTCACGAACACAGACATCCTCGATCTGCTGCGTGTCGTGGCCGATATCGGCTCCCGCAGGACGCGCCGTCTGTCCACCGACGGCGGCGAGACGTGGTACAGCATCACCGTGGCGCCGTTCGGCAACGACCTGTACAGCGTCACCAGCACCGACGTCACCGAGCAGGTCAACTTCGAACGCGTGCGGCGCGATTTCGTCACCAACGTGTCGCATGAGCTCAAGACGCCCACGGGCGCGATCTCCCTCCTTGCCGAAACCATCACCGATTGCGCGGACGACCCCGATTCCGTGCGGCATTTCTCGAAGCGCATCAGCAAGGAATGTGACCGCCTTTCGGACCTCATCTCGAAGCTCATCCAGCTGCAGAAGGCGCAGAGCGTGGTGCCGGATTCATCCATCGAGCCCATCTGCGTGGCACCCGTGATCGCCATGGCGATCAACGACGTCGACGTGCAGGCCAAGGCCAGGCACATCAGCATCGAGAGCAAGCTCGACCCCAAGGCGACGGCGTACATCTCCGCCGATTCGCTGCGCACGGTCGTCAAGAACCTCGTCGAGAACGCCGTGCGGTATTCCGACGACGGAAGCCATGTGAGCGTCACGGCGGACACGAACGACGAGGGCGGCGCCCGCATCCGCGTCCTTGACAACGGCATCGGCATCTCCGCCTCTGAGCAAAAGCGCATCTTCGAACGTTTCTATCGTGTCGACCGTGGGCGCTCGCGGTATGCAGGCGGCACCGGCGTGGGGCTCGCCATCGTGCAGAACACCGTGCACGACGCGGGCGGCACCGTGGACGTGTGGTCGCGCGTGGGAGACGGGACGACTTTCACCGTGCAGTTCCCCGCGGTCGACGCGGCGCGGCACGGCGGTCCGGACGGCGATGGGAAACCCGACGCGGCGGATGCGACGAGCATGACGGACGAAACCGCGGACACCGCCGACGACAACATGGCCGACGGCAAACCGCAGGACGAAGCGCGGCATGCGCATCCGCTCGGCGGTGGTCCTGAAGAGCGGACGCCCCGCGATGCACGTACCATCGGACAGATAGATGACAGGGTGAAGGAATAAGGAATGACGAGGATTCTTATCATCGAAGACGAGGCATCGTACCGCGAGACGCTTGCGTTTCGCTTCACGAAGGACGGCTACGATGTGCAGGCCGCCGAGACGGGTGAGGAGGGTCTTGAGATCTTCCGGCGCGGAGGCGTGGATCTGGTCCTTCTCGACCTGATGCTTCCCGGCATGGATGGCACCGAGGTGTGCCGCAAGATCCGTGAGAAGTCCGCCGTGCCCATCATCATGCTCACCGCCAAGAGCACGGAGATCGACAAGGTCGTGGGTCTGGAGATCGGCGCCGACGATTATGTGACGAAGCCGTATTCCTACCGTGAGCTGCTGGCGCGAGTCCGCGCCGTGCTGCGTCGCCGCGACGTCGATTCGGCGCAGATCCCGATCAAGGACGAGGAACCGCTGGTCTGTGGCCCGATCGAGATGAACGTGGCGGAGCACCAGGTGTTCGTGCACGGCAATCCGGTGTTCTTTCCCCTCAAGGAATTCGAAGTGCTGGAATGCCTGCTGCGCAACCAGGGCAACGTGGTGACGCGCCATCAGCTCATCGACCGCGTGTGGGGCGCGGACTACGTGGGCGACACCAAGACTCTGGACGTGCACATCAAGCGCGTGCGTTCCAAGGTCGAGGACAACCCGTCCCATCCGCAGTACGTGACCACCGTGCGAGGCCTGGGGTACAAGATCGACGATCCGAACGCCGACTGATTCGCACGGGGCAATGCCCGGGGCGACCGATGCGCACACCGCCGTCGCATCGGGTCGCCCGTTGGCTCGCGGGGAAGCTCGTACGTCCCGCCGGCCGCTGCATCCGGCAATTGCCAACGGGCGGCGTCGTCGGCCGGCCGTTCGATGGAGTGACGGCGTGGGGTCGCTTGCACTTCTCCAACCCGTGAAACGCCTGTTTCATGTATGCAGACCCTACGAATTTGTGGTCGCACTGTAGTGTCTGAAACGTTGCAAATACAAAGGTTGTGCGCCCTTGTGGGGGATGTTCGCGCGCATGGTGGGCGCGTCGGCGCGCTTATTCACTTCATGTTCATTTATTTCAGCTCAAGGGGGTTCGCCAACGAATATCCTGAAAACTGTTCAGACCCGAGGGGCCGATTGTGCGAACGATTGTGGTGATACGCGGGCTGAATGTGCATTGAGGCGCGGTTCCTTCTGCGTCTTGTGATGTATTGGAATGAGATAAGAAGAGCAAAATATGCGAAAGAATGCAATTGTGCGCGCGGCTGCTGTCATTTCCAGCCTTGCGCTCCTGACGTCTGTTGCTGCCTGCGGCGATAATCCCGCCACCACAAGCGATACCGGCAGCGCTTCCGCTTCCGAAACGGTCACGGTCGAGGGCACCTTCCAGGGCGCTGGCGCTTCCAGCCAGTCCTCCGCCGTCGAGGCCTGGATCGATGGCTTCACCAGCGATCAGCCTGGCGCGACCATCAACTATGATGCCACCGGTTCCGGTGCTGGCGTCAAGAGCTTCCTGGGCGGCAACGTTGTGTGGGCCGGCTCCGATGCGGCTCTTTCCAACGACGAGGTCGAGCAGTCCAAGTCCCGTTGCGCCAATGGCACCACCGCCTTCGACGTGCCGGTGTACATCTCACCGATCGCCATCGTCTACAACCTGTCTGACGCTGGCCTCAACGGCGCCGACAAGCACCTGCAGCTGAGCGCCGACACCATCGCCAAGATTTTCGACGGTAAGATCACCAAGTGGAACGATGACGCCATCAAGGCTGAGAACCCCGACGTCGACCTCCCTGACCTGGCCATCACCCCTGTCTACCGCTCCGATAAGTCCGGCACCACCAAGAACTTCCAGAACTACCTGTCCCAGGCCGCTCCTGATTCCTGGACCTACGACCCCGGTGAGAACTGGCCTGGCAAGGCCGGTCAGGGCGCAGCCAAGACCTCTGGTGTCATCTCCGCTGTGAGCCAGGCCCAAGGCACCATCGGCTACGCCGATGCTTCCCAGGCCGGTGGCCTCGGCACCGTCGCCGTCAAGGTCGGCGACTCCTACGTGCCGTACTCCGCCGATGCCGCCGCCAAGGTCGTGGACGCCTCCCCGATGGATGACTCCGCCACCGGCGACAACCGCGTCGTCATCAAGATCGACCATGCGACCACCACCGATGGCGCATACCCGGTCGTGCTCGTGAGCTACGCAGTGGCCTGCCCGGCATACGACGACACGAACGACGCCACCTTCGTCAGGCAGTGGCTCACCTACATCGTGAGCGCCGACGGCCAGCAGGCAGCTGCTGACGCAGCTGGCTCCGCCCCGATGTCCGACACCCTGCGCGAGAAGGTCATGACCTCCATCAACGCAATCCAGACCGCCTGATTCCTCGCGAATCAGCCTGGGCTGACACCATATAACTGAATATCACGTCGTACAAAGGCATACGGCCGGGCAGAAGATGCGACCGGAATCGGTCGGTACTGCTGAAAGCCCGTGCCGGGAATGCCTCGGGTGCGTCGCCTGTGGCGGCGCACCTCTTCCCATGCCACCGCACGTTTGCCCCTTCCAATACAATGCCCGCAGGAAGAATGCAGCGCGGAAACAGCATGACGGGCATCGCGCGTACCAGTGCGCAGCGCATGACACGGCTCGACGGTAAGGCACCGGGCACATGACGTTTTCGAACCCTGCTGTGCGCTTCGCTGGATTCCGTGCAGCAGGTCTCCTTTTCTGAAGAATCCAGTCCCTGTTTTCGAAAAGTAAAGAAACGTCACTGAATACCATCACCGATTAATTATCTAAGGAGAAAGCGGTGTCAAGTAATACCGCCAAGGCCGCTTCGAAGCGCAAGAAGCACAGTCACGGCGATCACGGTGCCGACAAGGCCTTCCGAATCGTCGCAACCGGCGCTGGTGTGCTTATCCTAGCGGTTCTGGCTGCTGTAGCAGTCTTCCTCCTTGTCATGGCCATGCCTGTCTTTTCGGGCGACCAAAGCAAGGTCGAGGAAACAATTGACTCATTCACCAACGGCTCGGCCCACAACATCTGGCAGTATGTTGCGCCGCTCGTTTTCGGCACGGTGCTGGCCGCGGCTCTCGCGCTTCTGCTGGCGTTCTTCATCGCCATCGGCATCGCACTGTTCATCTCGCAGTACGCTCCCAAGAAACTCGCGACAGCTCTGAACTATGTGATTGACCTTCTCGCCGCCATTCCTTCGGTTGTCTACGGTCTATGGGGCGGCTTGGTGCTGGTGCCGCACATCTACGGCTTCTGGCAGTGGGTCAACCGGTACTTCGGCTGGATCCCCCTCTTCGGCAGCGATTCCCAGGGCAACATCGCCAATCCTCCGCGCACTATCGCGACCGTGTCGCTGGTCCTGGCCGTCATGATCCTTCCGATCATCACCTCCATGAGCCGCGACGTGTTCGTGCGCGCGCCGCGCCTCCAGCAGGAAGCGGCCCTCGCCCTTGGCGCGACCAAATGGGAAATGATCAAGCTCGCGGTGCTTCCCTTCGGACGCTCCGGCGTCGTGTCGGCGTCGATGCTCGGCCTCGGCCGCGCATTGGGCGAGACGATGGCCGTCATGATGATTCTTTCTCCGTCGCCGACCTTCTCGTGGCACCTGCTTCTCGCAAGCCAGCAGCAGACCATCGCCGCGAACATCGCCGCGCAGTTCGCTGAGTCGAATTCGCTGGGCGTGTCCGTGCTCATTGCATCCGGTCTTGTGCTGTTCATCATCACGTTCATCGTGAACTTTGTCGCGCGCAAGCTCACCGACAAGGAGGTGAAGTGATCATGGCATCCGAATCTGCTTCCGTGGACACCACGTCTGACAGGGGGCCGACGCCTGATTTCGACAAGTTCGTGCCGAAGCGCTCCTACACCCAGTGGCGCAAGCGCAAGGACCTCTTCATGAGAATCCTCATCTTCCTGTCGTTCGTCGTCGCCTTGATCCCGCTGATCTCGGTGCTGTGGACGTTGATCGCCAACGGCGTCGGCCGCCTCGATTGGTACTTCCTGACGCATAACATGAACCACATCAAGGGCGGCATGCCGGCCCAGGGCACCGACGACGAATACGGCGGCATCATGCACGCCATGATCGGTACGCTCGAGATCACGCTCGGCGCCATGGCCATCTCGATCCCGATCGGCCTGTTCACCGCCGTCTACCTCGTCGAATACTCCTCGGGTGGAAGGCTCTATCACGCGATTTCGTTCTTCGTCGACATCATGAGCGGCATTCCATCCATCGTCGCCGGCCTGTTCTCGTTCTCGCTGTTCAGTGTCTTCGCCGGACACGGCGTGAGCACCGGTTTCGTCGGCTCCGTCGCACTGTCGGTGCTGATGATTCCGACGGTTGTGCGAAGCAGCCAGGAGATGCTCAAAATCGTTCCGCAGGATCTGCGCGAAGCCTCGTATGCACTGGGCGTCACAAAGTCCCGCACCATCACCAAGATTGTGCTCAGGACTTCGCTTTCCGGCATCGTGTCGGGCGTGCTGCTGGCCATCGCGCGAGTCATCGGTGAAACCGCACCACTGCTCATCACCGCCGGCTCCAACATCAAGACGAACGGCAACCTGTTCAGCGGCACGATGATGTCGCTTCCTGTGTACATCAACTCCGAGTACGAGAAGCGAACGGTCAACTGTCGCGCCGACGTCGCCAACTGCGTCAGCACCATCCCGATGGAACGCGCCTGGGCTGCGGCTCTGGTGCTGATCATCATCGTGCTCGTGCTCAATCTGATTGGCCGTCTCGTGGCCAAGATCTTCGCCATTGACGAAAACCAGAAGTGACTCTGGAATGGTCACGGCAGCAAGCGATAAGTACAAGGAAAACAAGGAATAGACATGGGACAGCGAATCGATGTCAAGAACCTGAACGTCTATTACGGCAACTTCCACGCCGTGCAGGACGTCAACATGGTGATTCCGGCAAACAAGGTCACGGCCTTCATCGGCCCCTCCGGTTGCGGCAAGTCCACCGTGCTTCGCACGCTCAACCGCATGCACGAGATCACGCCGGGCGCCTATTGCACCGGTGAGGTGCTGCTCGAAGGCAAGAACCTCTATGACAAAGATACGGACCCCGTCGAGGTGCGCCGTAACGTCGGCATGGTGTTTCAACGTGCGAACCCGTTCCCGACGATGTCCATCCGCGAGAACGTGCTCGCCGGTGTGACCCTCAACAACCGCAAGATCAGCAAGTCCGACGCGGATGACCTGGTCGAGTGGGCCCTGCGCGGCGCCAACCTGTGGAAGGAAGTCAAGGACCGTCTTGACAATCCGGGCATCGGCCTCTCCGGTGGCCAGCAGCAGCGACTCTGCATCGCCCGCGCCGTGGCCGTGCACCCGCAGGTGCTGCTCATGGACGAGCCCTGCTCCGCCCTCGACCCGATTTCGACGCTGGCCGTCGAGGATCTGATCAACGAGCTGAAGAAGGACTACACGATCGTCATCGTGACCCACAACATGCAGCAGGCTGCACGTTGCTCGGATTACACCGGCTTCTTCAATCTCGAGGCCATCGGCAAGCCTGGTCACCTCGTCGAGCTCGATGAGACCAGCACGATCTTCCAGCACCCGAAGAATCCGAAAACCGAGGAATACATCTCCGGTCGTTTCGGCTGATCGAACCCTGCGGAATGCCGCAGGATGCCTGTCGGAAGGTCCGTCTCCCGCGCCCCGTGCGCCGCGGAGGCGGGCCTTCCGCCGTTCTATGGCGCGGGTGACGGATTGGGGGCGCGGGCAGAGGTTTGCAACACGGGTCACGGCGGGTGCAGGGGAGTTGAGTTTGAGGCAGGGGAGCGGGAGAAGGGACTGCGGTAGCGGAACAATCGCAATGCATCGTCGAATGATGCACAGTCGCAAAGGGCACCGTCGCATCAGTGCACAGTCACGCCACTGCACAGCCACGCCACTGCACAGCCATATCAATGTAAATGGGGGGCGCATCACGTCCGCGATGCGCCCCCATCATGCAGGCCGGCTCTTGCGAGCCGTTTCTGTCAGTACCAGCCTTGGCTGATCCACGTCTTGTACGCGCCGGTGATGCTTCCGTAACGGCTATTGCAGTATCCGATGAACCACTTGATCTGCGTCTGGTAGTTCGTGCGCCAGTCGTCGCCGGCCGAAGCCATCTTGCTGCCGGGAAGCGCCTGCGGCAGACCGTACGCGCCGGAGGATGCGTTCGTCGCATCCACGCGCCAGCCCGATTCATGCGAGATGATGTAGGCGAGGGCGGTGTAGTCATCCTCGGTGTAGCCGTTGGCGATGAGGTAATCGTGCGCCCACTGCTGCATGTCGCCCACCGGGGTGGTGACACCGAGCGACGGCGAACTCGAGGATGAGCTTGCCGTCGTGCTTGTCCTCGAGGACTTGGACGAACCCGTGCCCACGCGAACGACACGTTCCTGCGGTTCCGTCTTGACATACGAGCTCAGGGTGTTCTTTGACACCACCGTATCGCCGGACTTCTCGACGATGCTCACGGTCTCCATGACGCCCTTGGAACCTTCGGAATCAACGACCTCGGTGCCTTTGGGCAGAGACGGATCCTCTTTGGTGACGGTGTTGAAATCGATGTCGGAATCCTCGGTCACGGTTTCGGAGTCGGCGCTTGTGATCGTGACCACCGTGGATTCGGAGACGGGCTCGTCAAGGCCAGGAGACACCACATCGTTCTTGTTCAGTGTGATGTTGCCCATCTCGAGCACGGAGCGCACGTCGGTGAAACCGACATCCGACAGCACGATCTTCTCCTGGCCGTCGATGACGACCTTGATATACGAGGTGGCGTCGGTCGCGCCATTCTCGTGGCGTTCGATCGCCTGTCGCACGTTGTCGCGGGATGCTTCGCCGGTGATGTCGTTGACGGAGTACACGCCCGCGCCTGCGTCCAGCAAAGTGGGGGTGGAGGCGTAACCGCTGATGTCTGCTGAGGCGCCCATCGCAAGTACAACCACTGCTGCCACGGCCGAAACGCCTGCAATTTTCCATTGACGTGGGGTCAGGCGTTTGAAATAGGCCTGCTTTGGTTGGCGATGACTAGTCGACATAAGATAAAAAGCTCCATTCCTTGTGCCCTGCATCGTGGCAAAGCGCAGAGGTATGTGGTTGTTGTTTCGCAGGCGGCGCAGCATGCCGCTCGGCGAATTTTGTTCCCTCGTTCTATCTTCCCGTAATTTTAGGCGGTGAGCTTGACGAATGCAAAATATCTGTGATGATGGGGCCGAAATGCGCGTGTTGTTGCGGCTTGTGCATCCTTGGCATGGTCATGGAAGATGCCGGTGGCGAGGCAGGTGGCAGGTATAAGTACAGGTATAAGTAACAAACATGAAAAGCCGCTACGAACCGCGGCATGGAACGACGGCATGCCTGGGGGCCGGCATCCGGGTTCGGAAAGGTGTGCCTGGCAGCGCTGAGAGGCGTCGGATAGCGTCGGTAAGCGCCCGACAGTGCTCGACTGCGCCTGACAGCGCCGGATGGCGCCCGGCGGTGCAGTCGGCACTGTCGCAGCTAGATGCAAGCGCAGCCGGGCCGGCTACTCAGCCTGCCTGTGGCTACTCGGCTTTTTCGGAATCGCCGGCGTCGGATTCCTTGTCAGGATTATCGACGTCCAGGGTGACGGCCTGTGAGATGAGGTCTTCGAGCTGTGCGCTGTCCAGGGCTCCCTGGCCGAAATACACGAGCTTCTGCTTTTTGAAGATGGCCAGTGTCGGAATGGCGCGGATGCCGGCCTGCTGGGCAATCTGCTGCTGCTCGTCGACATCCACCTTGCCGAAGTAGATGTCGGAGTGCTTCTCCGATGCCTCTTCGAAAACCGGGCCGAAGGCGCGGCACGGCGGGCACCATGTCGCCCAGAAGTCGATCAGCACGATGTCGTTCGACGACACGACCGAATTGAGGTTCTCTGCGGTGATCACATGCGTTGCCATGGGTGCTCCTTTTGTATTCGGCGGTTCTGGGCCCGCAACGCGTCCGTCTCGCGGACGGTTTTCCATTACGTTGCGTCAACTATCCCAAAGTTCGCAGACAAAGTCCATGGGATTACGCTCACAGCGAAGTCTGCCTTGGCGATTGCGAAGAGTCCGTGAAACCTCCGCGCATGTGGAAGGCTGCGTCGCCCCTTCCACGACGCTCAGCGATAATGGAGACATGGCAGTTTTGAATGATGAAGTGCCGGACGATGATGATTTCGACGTCGGTCGCAAGCGCGGCGAATTCGATCACATCACTCCGGATGACGTGGTGAACGACGGCAACCCGCCGGGATGGCTTTCCGAAGCGGAACTTTCCCAGATGCGCGCGAAGGTGCCGATGCCCTATGTGATGGTCGTTCCGGTGCGCACCGACGACCAGGGCGCCGTCACGCAGGTGGGAACGCTGCTTGCCGCCAGCGACGACGGCTCGGTCAACCGCACGATTGTCGCCGGGCGCGTGCTGTATCACGAGACGATCCGCGAGGCCATCGCCCGCTCTGTGGCGCACGACCTGGGCGACCTGGCCCTGCCGGTGATCCCTCCCAGCGTCGTGCCCTTCATGGTCGCCGAATTCTTCCCCACCCCCGGGGTATCGGATTACTACGATCCGCGCCAGCATGCCATCGCGCTGTGCTATGTCATCGACATGGCGGGCGATTGCAAGCCGCAGGACGAGACGTTGGACATCGAATGGGCGGAGCCCAATCGCGTGCTGCGCCCCGATTTCTGCGAACAGGTGCCGAACGGCTGCGGCAAGATCATCCGCGCCGGGCTCGTCTGGGCCGGCGCCATCTGAGTCCTCCGCCCCGGGGCTCCGCCATCCAGGGGCCTCCGCCCGTTCCATCAGGCATGGGACGGGGCGTGGGACGGGAGCGGACCGCCCGGCGGTGGCATACCTCTACGCCACGGCCAGAGGGCATGCGGCGGTCTCGAAGGCCGCGCCTGATAATGGCCGCGCCTGGCGGAATGACCGCGCCTCGCGATGCCCTGACGCAAGGCGTTGCAACTGCCTGCCGCTGGTGGGATACCCCGCGGTGCGGGGCCATGCTCCATGCATCTCGATAAAGTAAAGCTAGTTGATTGTGCCGAGAGGAGCTTGAGGAATGCGCATCGCAACGACCTCATATTGTGAAGGAACCGGACTGCCGATTGTTTTGCTTCATGCCTTCCCGATCGACCACCGCGTATGGGACAACTGCGCGCGTTCCCTGATTGAGCAGGCG
Organism: Bifidobacteriaceae bacterium UBA2724; assembly: GCA_002353815.1. GTDB lineage: Bacteria > Actinomycetota > Actinomycetes > Actinomycetales > Bifidobacteriaceae > Pseudoscardovia. Next base: position 58,167 of record DEKK01000009.1, read on the forward strand.
CAGGACCAGGGGTTCGAGCCGTTCCCCGTGTATGCTCCTGACATGCCGGGCGCTGGTTCCAGCCCCGTGCCGACCGCAGAGGACACCGGCGCCGTCGCTTCGGACGGTTCGTACACGCAGGCGATGGATCGCATGGCGGAGGCCATCGTGGACCAGGTGCTCCGCGCCAACGGGCACAAGCGCGCCGTGTTCGCCGGCATCTCGATGGGCGCGTATCTCGCGCTCGCCATCCACCGGCTTTACCCCGACGTGGTGGCCGGCCTCATCATCGTGGATTCGAAGTCCGCCAACGACGACCCCCGGTCCCGTGCGAACCGCATCCGCATCGCGCACGAATGCCTCGAGAACCACACCGTGCAGCCGGTCATGCATTTCGCCCAGCCGCACGACGGCGATTCCGAGTTCAAGAAATCCGACCTGTTTATCTCGACGTTCACGCAGTGGATCAACGAGCAGACCCCGGCGGGCGTCGCATGGCGCCAGCTCATGGCGGCCGGCCGCCGCGACGAAACCGACCAGCTCGCCGCGATCACCGTTCCCGCGGGCCTTGTGTCGGGTGACCGCGATCCGTCGAGCAACCCCGAGATGATGAAGACGCTGGTGCCGCTTTTCGCCAACACCACGGTCGATTTCACCGTCATCGAGGATTCCGGGCACTTCAGCTCCTATGAGAAGCCCCGCGAGGTCGCGGCCGCGCTTCTCGCCACCTACCGCAAGGCCTGCGACGCGCAGCTGCGCGAGAACCCACAGGGCGCCGATGTGGATGCCGCCGTCGCGCCGTTCGCATCGGATTCCGACAAGGGTTCCGAGGCGGACGGGAGCGCCTCGGGTTCCGAGGACGCCGCGCAAGCGTCCGCGTCCGCTCCGAAATCCACGGCGCCGTCGATGCTGTTCTCGCCGCTGACGATGATGCAGCAGCTGCGCTACCTTCCGCTGGCGCAGGACGTCGTGGACGACCGCACCTACGACCGTGAGCGCGACGGGTTCATGGATGAGATTCTTTCCGATCCGGCCACCGAGGTGTTCCTCGTGTCGCACGGGCTCGTGGCGGTGCCCAAGCGCTCCGTGCGGCTGCGTTTGGCGATGTTGCCGGCCGAATACGTGCGCGGATCGCTGTCGAACGAGTCCGTGGCGATCTTCATGGGTTCGCACACCGTCGCCGGGGCCACGCACAACTACGTGGCCGTCGACATCTCGCGCGCCATGAACTCCGTGCCCAACGCCGCCCATGTGAGCGCCGACAACGATTTCGGTGATTTCGATCTCGACCAGCCGCAGGCCCAGGACGACGGCCTGTTCGCACAGCGCGCGACGGTCCGCTTCGACTGGTGCGACCTGCGCGATTTCGCTCCCAACGCCCCGGCGCTCGACGCAGGGCTCGCGGTGCGCGCCGTGAGCGTCGCCGCATGGCACGCAAGCCAGCGTTTCTGCCCGTGCTGCGGCAGCCCCGTCGAGTCAGCCAGCGCCGGCTGGGCCCAGCGCTGCACGAATCCGGCGGATGGGCGTATGCTATTCCCTCGTGTGGAACCGGCGGTGATCACCATGATCGTGGACTCGCATGACAGGCTGCTCATGCAGCACAACGTGCGGTTCCCCGACACCATGTATTCCGTGTGCGCGGGCTTCGTCGAGTCGGGCGAAAACCTCGAGCATGCCGTGCGTCGCGAATGCATGGAGGAAGTCGGCATCGAGGTGGGCGAGATGCGGTATCTCGGCTCGCAGCCGTGGCCGTTCCCCGCCTCGCTGATGGTCGGATTCGTGGGACAGGCCGTCAACACGGATTTCCACATCGACAAAGTGGAGGTCGCGGACGCCAAGTGGCTGACCCGCGATGAACTGACCAGCGCGATTGCGCGCGATGAGTTGATGCTGCCCGGCAAGGCGGCCATCGCGCGGTACATGATTTCCCAGTGGTACGGCAAGGAGTTGTGATGAGCGACGAGAACGACGACTTTCTCGATTCGACGGCCGATCAGCCGACATGGGATCAGCCGACCGACACCTTGTCGGCGAGCGGACTGAACGATTTCGACCTGAATTCATATGACGCCGACACGTCCACGTTCTCGTCGTCGATCGATATGCCCGAGGACGCGGGGGCGGACGCCTCCGGTGCCGGCACCTCGGGCGATTCCTCGCAGGCGGCGCCGGACCAGAAGCCCGCTCTGGCGGACATGGACTGGAACACGTTGATGAATTCGAACCCCGAGCCGGGCTCCGATGATTCGAACGACGTCGAGGTCGACCCCACGCGTGCCAGGCGCGTGACCGTCTGGGCGGTGGTCATCGCAGGCATCGTGCTGTTCCTCCTGGGCGGCGTGCTGTATCTCCACTTCCACTACCAGAACGTCGTGGCGCCGGGCGTGAGCCTGGGCTCGGTGGACATGGGCGGCAAGACCCGTGAAGAGGCGCGTCAGGAAATCCAGACCCTCGCAGGGCAGACGACCGTCACGGTGGTCGCCAACAACGGCTCGACCGTCGTGGGCACCCTCGACGACCTGGGCGTGATCGTCAACGCGGACCAGACCGTCGACAACCTGATCAACGCCAAGCCGAGCTCGTCGTTCACGGGATTCTTCACGCGCATCAGCCCCTTCTCCAAGCAGAGCGTGTCGATCGCGGCGGACATCGACAAGACGACGATGACGAAGTACCTCACCGACAATCTCGTTGACGAAGACAGCCGCCTTGAAAACGCGACGATCGGCTACAACAAAGACACGTCGACGTTCACCTACACCGACAGCAAGGACGGCAAGGCCCCCGATATCAATCCCGTGGTCACCGCGGCGCAGGCCGCGCTCGCGTCCCCGGGCACGAACCAGGAGACCAACACCACCATCACGGACGGCAACGCATCCATCACCACCGACAATGCCAAGAACGCCTGCGATGAAGCGAACAAGCGACTCGCCTCGCCGATTCTGCTGCGCACCGACGCAGGCACGAGTTTCACGATTCCCGTGAACACCGTGGCTTCGTGGATCACGCTCACGTCGAATATCGACACCGGCGAGATCACCATGGATTACGACGAGGACGCCATCGCGTCGTTCGCCAAGGATTCGATCGCCGGCAACCTCAACCAGGACGAGGTCGACCAGGTGTCGGTGAAAACTGACACCAACGTGGATCTGGGCGTGACGCAGAGCGGAGTCGACGGCGTGGACGTGGGCGATACGTCATCGCTGTCCACCGATATCCTGAATGCTTTGAAATCCGGCAACGGGGGCAAAATTACCGTGAACGCGACGGTGACCGCGTTCTCTGCGAAGACCGAGACCCGTAAGCTCACCACCGCCAACGGCGACCAGTGGATCAACATCGATCTGACGAACCAGAAGATGACCGTCTCGAACGGCAGCACCATGGTCAAGGAATTCGACATCTCGACCGGCACGGCGATTTCGCCGACCCCGGCCGGAGGCTATCTCACCTGGGGCCGCGAGGAGACCATGAAGCTGTCCACCGAGACGAAGGGAACCCCGAGCTGGGTGACCGAATACGGCGACGACCTGCTGATCATGGGCGCCGACTGGGCGTCCCAGGACATCGCGGACGGACTTCCGTCGTCGGCCGGCGGTGTGTATATGAACGTCGATGACGCCAAGTGGGTGTATGACAATGTCAGCGACAAGGTCGTTGTCATCGTCTCGGGCAGCACGCCGACGACACCGGTGCGCGCCGAGCAGACGCCGGACGCCACCGAGGGCACCGACGGCCAGAGCGACCAGAGCGACCAAAACGGTCAGAGCACCACGGGCGGCAATCAGCAGACGGCCACCGACAACGGCAACACCACGGTCGATGGGTCGGGCGACGGCACCAGCAGTTCGTCGAGCAGCCCCTCGGCTTCGTCCAGCAACTGACGGACGGTGCCGGGTGCGCGATTCCGTGCACCGTGGCGGCGAGGAAGAAAGGAGCGCAGGCGTATGACGCAATGGACGGTTCCTGAAGGATTGCAGTATTCGCGCGACCATGTGTGGGTGCGCGACGACGGAGATGTGCTGACCCTGGGCATCACGGACTACGCCGTGGACCAGCTGGGCAAGCTCGTCTACCTCGATATGCCTTCCACCGGCGACACCATCACGGCCGGTGCCGAAAGCTTCGACATCGAATCGGGCAAATCCATCTCGCCTTTCGTCAGCCCCGTCAGCGGCACGATTGCCGAGGTCAACGAAGCGGCCGCCGACGAGCCGACGTTGGTCAACGACTCGCCCTATGGCGACGGCTGGTTGCTGAAAGTTACGCCCGACGTGCGCCCGGAAGGCCTTCTTGGCGCACGGGAATACAAGGAGCTTACCGACTGACATGGCGATTCACCACAGGCACCGCGAACAGCGGGATGACGGACCCGGGGAGCCGGGCGTGGAGCTGCTGCCTGACGAACCGATTCTCGCCACGCGCGCCACGACGGCTTTTGATAACCCCGGGGAGCGCGAAGGCATCCACGACAAACCCCCGATGGTGCAGTTCGGGCGTCGTCTCGCCACGACCTGCTTCGGCATGTGGACGCATTTTTCGGCCAAGGCGGCCAAGTCGATGAACTGGATTCCCCGCGTCGAACCGTACGTGGGCTATGGCACGGATGAGTTCTCGCGCCTGATCTGCCGCACCACGTATGCTCCGCAGGGGCAGAGCGTGCGCCCCGTGAGGGCGGGCATCCGGCAGGCGTTCATGGTTCCCGCCGGGCACACGCGTGTGCGCATCGGCATCGACGGCGTGCCGGTGCTCACGGTGCAGGTCGGTGATTCCGAGGTGTTCGACATGCGCGACAAATCGCGTGAGCGCGACAGCGCCTTCACCTTCTCGGATTCCCAGGGATACCTCGATCTGCTCATCGAAGGCAGCCTCCCCCCGGGCATGCATGACGTCGCGTACACCGTCGAGAACCGCCGTCCCGTGCATTCGCAGCTATTCACGATTCCGTCGGATTCGCCCATCGGTGTGATCTCGGACGTCGACGACACCATCATGGTGACCGACGTGCCGCGCCTGTGGAACGCCGTCGTCAACATGCTGTTCCGCAGTCCCTTCCACCGCCGCGTGGTGAAGGGCATGCCTGCGTTCTACCAGCAGCTTCGTGTGATGCTGCCCGATGCGCCGTTCTTCTATCTTTCGACGTCCCCGTGGAACGTCGAAAGCAGCATCCGTCATCTGATCCGGTCGAACGGGTACCCGCAGGGGCCGCTGCTGCTGCGCGACTTCGACCCGCGCCCCAAGACCTTCGTGCCCAGCGGCGTCCAGCACAAGCTTGAATTCGCCGAACAGCTCATGAGCGACTTCCCCAAGATGCGCTTCATCATGATCGGCGACGACGGACAGTCCGACCCGAAGACCTACATGCGCATCGTGGAACAATACCCGGGGCGCGTGGCGGCCATCGGGATCCGCCAGGTCGCGAAGAACCCGCAGAAGCACCCCATCATGACCATCGGTGAGGTCCCCGTGTTCCACGGCAAGGACGGCGAGGCGTTGCAGCACGAGATGATGCCATTCGTGGAACGGCTTGTCGCTGACGCGCAATAATGCCGCGCCATGACATCGGCCGAAAAATCCGGCCTGTACAATGACCTCGGCCAAGGAACGAAGGATGGACGAAGATGTCTACGCACAATGAAGCCCCGCGCATGAAGTATCCGTACGCCAGGCGCGAGGACCACGAACGCCGCGCCCACGGCGACGTGTTCCACGACCCCTACGAATGGATGCGCGACAAGGATTCGCCCGCCGTCACGGATTACGTGAAGGCGCAGAACGGGCTGTTCGAGGCGTGGCGCATGCGTCACGACGGGCTGACTCAGTGCCTGCTCGGTGAATTGCGGGGGCGCGTGCACGAGACCGACATGTCGCTGCCCACGCGCATGAACGGGTATTGGTATTTCGGCCGCACGCACGAAGGCCAGCAGTACGGCGTGACCTGCCGCGTGCCCGTGGCCGACCCCGACGACTGGACGCCCCCGCGCGTGGAGCCGGACTCCACTCTGCCGGGCGAGGAAGTGGTGTTCGACTCCAATGCCGAATCCCAGGGGCATGATTTCTTCCACGTGGGGTGCCTCGACCTGAGCCGCGACGGGCGGTGGATGCTCTATGGAATCGATACGCACGGCGACGAGCGCTACGACTTCCGCATGCGTGACCTTGCGACGGGCGAGGACCTGCCCGGCGTGATCGAACAGGTGTCGTCCGACGCCATCGTGACGCCCGACGGGCGTTGGGTGTTCTACACCAAGGTCGATGATGCCTGGCGTCCGTATTCCGTGTGGCGCCACCGCGTGGGCACCCCCGTGAGCGATGACGTGGAGGCGTGGCGCGATGACAACGACCGCTTCTTCGTGGGCGTGGGGATGTCGTTCGACGAAAAGCTCATCGTGGTGGAATCGGCCTCCAAGACCACGTCGGAGGTGCTGCTGCTGTCCGTCGACGACCCCACGGGGGAGTTCAAGGCGTTCATTCCGCGCACTGACAACGTGGAATACGACGTGAGCTTCGCATCGTTCGAAGGCGCGGCGGACGACGGAAGCGACATCCCGCTCGCCCTTGTGGTGCACAACGTGACGAACCCCAATTTCGAGGTGGACGTCATCGACATGCGCGCCCACAAGCCGCCGTACAGGCTGGGCGAGGGGCAGGTCATCGCCGTCGGCAGCACGGCGGGATGCGAACGCGCCGACGAGGCGAGCCGCGCCCTTCCGGTGGACACGCCGTGCATGGACCCGCGCAACCCCGACATCCTGCGCGGCGCCCGTGGATTGTCGATCGGCGGCATCGGCATGTACCGCGACTTCGTGACGTTCTCGTACCGCGCGTCGGGCATGCACCACATCGCGGTGATGTCCAAGAAGGATGCCGCGCAGGCGTTTCTCGCGGGCGCCCCGTGGCAGTTCCGCGAAATCACCCCGGGCCGCAACGACAAGCTGTTTGCGATCGGCTTCGGCTCAAACCCAACGTATGAGGCGCCGGTGGTGCGCTACGGCTACTCCAGCTTCACACAGCCGTCGCAGATACACCAGCTCAATGTGCTCACCGGCGAAGACGAGGTGCTGCGCGTCAAGGACGTGCCGAACTACGATCCGGAGCTCTACAGCGAACGTTGCCTGTGGGTGCGCGTGCGCGACGGCGAGAAGGTGCCCGTGTCGCTCGTGTGGAAGACCGGCATGGTGCCCGGGCTTGACGCCGGCGGGGAACTTGGCCTCACCGACGCCGTCATCGATGCGCCGGCGGCCGAGTCCCAGATAGCCGCAATCCGCGAGGACGCGCGGCGCGGGCGTGGCGTTGCGAAGACCGTGGGCGATGCTGATGCCGCAGACGTCGCGGCGGATGACGGCGGCTGGCTGGTGCAGGACGCCCCCGGCGCGGCGCCGCTGTTCATCACCGGATACGGGGCCTATGGCATCAGTTCGGGGCCGTCGTTCTCGGTGGCGCGCCCCAGCCTGCTGGACCGCGGTGTGGTCTACGCCGCGGCACATGTGCGCGGCGGCGGCGAGATGGGACGTGCGTGGTACGAGCGGGGGCGGCGCCTCAACAAGAAGAAGACGTTCACCGATTTCATCGACGTCACGGCCGCGCTCCAGGCGCAGGGCTGGGTCGCGCGCTCGCGCACCGTGGCATGCGGCGGCTCCGCGGGCGGCCTGCTCATGGGCGCCGTGGCGAACATGGCGCCGTACCTCTACGCGGGCATCGAGGCCGACGTGCCGTTCGTGGATGCCCTGACGTCGATTCTCGACCCCAGCCTGCCGCTGACGGTGACGGAATGGGACGAGTGGGGAGACCCGCTGCACGACCCCGCCGTCTACGAATACATGAAGTCGTATTCGCCCTATGAGAACACGATGGACGCCGCGGCCCGCCGCGAGGCGTACGGCACGTCGCACATGCCCCGCATCTTCATCACCACGTCGATGAACGACACGCGTGTGCTGTATGTCGAGCCGCTCAAATGGCTGGCGCGCCTTCAGGAACCGTCTGTCGGCGCCGACGCGTTCGCCCGCATCGAGATCGAGGCCGGCCACGCCGGCTCCTTCGGACGCTACCATGAGTGGCTGCAGGTGAGCGAGGAGAACGCCTGGACCCTGTCCGTCATGGGCATCGAGCGCTGACCGGCGGCTAGGGGCGCCGGGCCCTCGCGGGAAGCGGTGACGCTTGTGCGTGTGGCTTCCTTCGTGTCGCTCATATCTCCCGTGCGACGGGCAAAACGGACGTGTCCCCTGCGTCCTGCGGCCCGTCGGCGCGAGGTTAACAGCGTGCGGGGACCGTGTGGGAGCGAGAAACGCTGTCCATCGTGTGAAATGGAACGTGAGACGAGCCCCTTCGCCGCCTAATGTCATAGCCATGACAGAAAAGAAGACATACAACGTCGCCGTCATTCCTGGCGATGGCATCGGCAAGGAAATCACGCCCGAAGCCCAGGCCGTGCTTGAAAAGGCCACGGAAGGCGTTGCTGAATTCAACTACACCAATTTCGATCTCGGCGCGGAGCGTTATCTCAAAGATGGCACGATTCTGCCCGATGAAGACCTCGAACTCATCAAGAAGCAGGATGCGATCCTGCTCGGCGCCGTGGGCGACCCGCGAATCAAGGCGGGCATCCTCGAACGCGGCCTGCTGCTCAAGCTCCGTTTCGCCCTGGACCAGTACATCAACCTGCGCCCGTCCAAGCTCTACAAGGGCGTCACCTCGCCGCTCGCCAACCCGGGCGACATTGACTTCGTGGTCGTGCGCGAAGGCACCGAAGGCCTGTATTGCGGGGCCGGCGGTGCCGTCCGCCGCGACACGCCCAACGAGGTCGCGACCGAGGTGTCGATCAACACGTGGTTCGGCGCGGAACGCGTGGCCCGCTACGCATTCCAGCTCGCGATGAAGCGCAAGAAGCACGTCACCTTGGTGCACAAGAAGAACGTGCTCACCAACGCCGGTGACATGTGGCAGCGCGTGGTCAACAAGGTCGCGGCCGAATACCCCGAGGTCGAGCATGACTACCTGCATGTCGACGCCGCCACGATCTTCATCGTCACCGACCCGAGCCGTTTCGACGTGATTCTCACCGACAACCTCTTCGGCGACATCCTCACCGATGAGGCCGGTGCTGTGGTTGGCGGCGTGGGTTATTCCGCGTCCGGCAACATCAACGCTTCCGGCGAATACCCGTCGATGTTCGAGCCGATCCATGGCTCCGCCCCCGATATCGCCGGCAAGGGCATCGCGAACCCGACCGCCGCCATCCTCTCGACTGCCATGATGCTGCGTCATCTTGGCTTGGACGAGCAGGCGGATCGCATCGACGCCGCCGTGCAGGCGGACATCCTGGAGAACGGTTCCACGAAGCGCTCCACCAAGGAAGTCGGCAAGGACATCCTCGAGCGCCTGTAACGGGCCCTATCCTGGCGCCGTGGTGCGCTTCGGGCGCAAGCCAAACCGCCATGGCCCCATAAAAAGACGTGGGGCGTCGGAATCCCGGCGTCCCATCGATTGCAGAAGCCATAAACTGCAGTGGGCGCATCGCGCAAGCGGTGCGCCTTTTATTATGCACAGTGGGTAGGAAAATCCGCGTGTCCGCAGCGTGCCCATGGCGCGTGGCGGCGCGGAGCGGTATCTTTGCAGACAGCGATATGCGATGTCGGGAACCTGGCGGCAGGAAATGCCTGCGCCAGTGCTTTCCGAAGACGGCGAGGCGACGGATGCGTGAGACGCGGGGCGAATGCAAGACCGTGGGTGGCAAACTCGTGGGTGTCACCATCATGTGGTCGGATTCACGGGAACCCTATGCAGCGAGGATCGACGGGGATTTCTTCTCGCATGACGATGTGCTGACGGTGGCAGTGCTCACCGAGCTGCGCATGACGGTCATCGCGGCATTGCGACGAGGGCGCGGGGATGCGCTGGGGGCGGCAGATGCGGTCGCGGCGTTGGATGCCGCAGTGTCGGCGGTCATGGAGCCACACTCCAACGAGGCGTTGATTGGAGTGGAGCCACACTCCATCGCCGTGGCGGCGGCGCGCGCCTATCTCGCAGGAATTGAAGGCGCGATGAGTGCCGACGAGGGGAGTGCCGGCTCGCAGAATGACGGCGTGAAAAGTCATGATGTGGAGAGTGCCGGCGCGGATAATGACGGCGCGACTACATTCAGCGCGGAAACCACCGTCGCACGTGATGCACGCCTCGTGAACAATGATGGATTGCAAGCGACCTGTGCGACGCCTTCTGCAGAGCCTTGTGTGGAGCAACTCCACGCGCTGCGCTGGAGAATCGCCACCGACCCCGAGCCCCTGGACTCCGCGCTCCAGATGGCTTTGGACGAATCCCTCGCCAGGGCGGTGGCGGACGGCCGCATGGGCGCAACCCTGCGTTTCTGGCGGTGGAAGCAGCGCACAGTGGTGCTGGGCGCATTCCAATCCGTGGGCTCCCAAGTCGACATGACCGCGGCCCGCGACGCCGGGTTCACGGTGGTGCGCCGCTGCACGGGCGGTGGCACCATGCTGGTGGAGCCGGACTGCACAATCACGTGGTCGATGTATGTGCCGTGCCGAGCGATCGACGGATTCACGGTGGAGCAGACGAACGCCGCCTGCCTCGCGTGGATCGTGGAGGCGCTTCGGTCGTGGGGGATCGACGCGCGCATCTCGGGCGTCAACGACATCGCCTCGCCCGACGGCAAGATAGGCGGCGCGGCGTCCAAGATGTTCCGTCCGCGGCGTGCGTATCCCGATCCCGCGCATCGCGACCTGCAGAAAGCCAGGCACCAGGCGGACGGATGCCTGCTGTTCCACGTCACCATGGCGTACGATTTCAATCCCATGCTCATGGCCCGCGTGCTGCGGGTGTCGGCAGAGAAGATGCGCGACAAGGGCGTTTCCTCCGCGGTCCGTCGCGTCGATCCCCTGCGCCGCTGCCTCGCCGCAAGGCACGACGGCACCATGACATGCGACGAGGCATCGCGCGGCCTGGAGTCCTTCGCGGCGTGCCATTTCAGCGCTGATGGCGTTACAATCGAGGAGGATATCTGGAACGAGGCCCGCGCAGCCGCCAACGCGAAGTACGCCACATCGATGTGGACGAACCGCATCGGCTAGCAGCGGTTGGATCGCCACAAGACCACGGCACGGCATGCCGCGCGCCACGGCATCGCAGACGCATGGAGGATCGCATGACGACTGGATACACGATTGATTCGCCGGTGAAAAACAAGTTCAATGCGGCGAGCACACAGCTGTTTGCCTTCGGGTATCAGAAAATAGCGAAGAAGGCGTTTTTCGCCATGAAGCCCGACGTGGCCCATGCCTCGATGGTGGATTTCTGCCGGGGGGCGGGCAAGGTCACGCCCCTCATGTGGTTGCTGCGCCAGATGATCGATTACACCGACCCCATCCTCGAGACCACCGTGATGGGCGTGCCTTTCAACAACCCCTTCGGTCTCACCGCTGGCCTTGACAAGGATTGCGACCTGCCCGCATGCCTCAACGCCGCGGGATTCGGATTCGAGACCGTGGGCAGCACCACAAGCCGCCCGTGCCCGGGCAATCCGCGACCGTGGTTCCACCGTCTTCCGCAGTATCACAGCATGGTGGTGCATGCGGGTCTCGCCAACGACGGGTCCGAGAAGGTGATCCGCCGCGCCGAGAAGGCATGGACGTCATGCGACGAGATGCGCATGTCGGTGTCGCTGGCTCGTACCAACGACAAGCTGTGCGGCGACCTTGACGAGGGGATCGAGGATTACTGCACGTCGCTGCGCCGCGCCGTGGGCCGCACCGACATCATCGAAATCAATGTGTCGTGCCCTAACACCATGGCGGGGGAGCCATTCACCGACGACCCCAACAACCTCGACCGCCTGTTCACCGCACTGGACGCGATCGACCGTCCGCAGCCGATGTTGGTGAAGATGCCGCTCAACAAGTCGTGGGAGGAGTTCGCGGAGCTTCTCGACGTGCTGGCGGACCACAATGTGCAAGGCGTTTCGCTGGCGAATCTGCAGAAGGACCGCACTGGACTCGATGTGCCCGACGATTGGAAGGGCGGGCTGTCTGGCATGCCGTGCCAGAAGTCAAGCGACGAGCTGGTGGCACGCGTGTACCGCGAATACGGCGACCGTTTCGTCATCGCGGGCATCGGTGGCGTGTTCACCGCCGAGGACGCCTACCGCAAGATCCGCAACGGCGCCAGCATCGTACAGTTCGTCTCGTCGCTCATGTATCTGGGTCCGCAGAACATCACGTCCATCAAACGCGGCGTGGCCGATCTGCTGCGCCTCGATGGTTTCTCGAATGTCTCGGAGGCCGTGGGCGTCGACGCCTGAGCGCCAGGGCTCGCCGAGGGGATAACGCAATCGACGCAGCCGGTCGAACATGACCGACTGCGTCGATTTTTATGTATGCCGTTGCGCCTTCCGCGACGTCATACGGCGTATAGGGAAGGCCAACGGTTTCGGTGCCAGCTTGCTGTGTCAGCGCTTGGCCAACAGAGCTGCGTCAGCGCTTGGTGCCGAACGCGCCGCGCACATACTGCGGCTGGTACGGCGCGTCATGCTTGTCGACGCCGAGCTCGTAGGCGGCGCGCAGCGGCCAATACGGGTCGCGCAGGGCGGCGCGGCCGACCTCGATGGCCGACGCCTTGTCGTCTTCGAGGATCAGCTCGGCCTGCTTGGCATCGGTGATGAGTCCCACCGTGGTCGTCGGCATGCCTGTCTGGTGATGCACGGCATCGCTGAACGGCACCTGATAGTTCGGCGCCGCGGGAATCGTCACTCCGGAGATGATGCCGCCGGTCGACACGTCCACGAGGTCCACGCCATGGGTCTTGAGGGCCTTGGCCAGCGCGATGGTCTGCTTGAGGTCCCATGCGCCGTTCTCGACCGACCAGTCGGTGGCGGAAACACGCACGAACATCGGCAGGTCGTCGGGCCACACCTCGCGCACCGCGTCCACGACCTCGAGCAGCAGGCGGATGCGGTTGCCGAAGCTGCCGCCGTACTCGTCGGTGCGGTGGTTGCTCAGCGCGTCCAGGAATTCGCTCAGCAGATAGCCGTGCGCGGCGTGGATCTCGACCATCTGGAACCCGGCGTTGAGCGCGCGGCGGGCCGCTGCACGGAACTGGTCGACCACGTTGTGGATCTGGTCGGTGGTCATCTCGTCGGGCGTGGCGTAATGGCCGAACGGGATTGCGGACGGCGCCAACGTTTGCCAGCCGCCTTCGTTCTGCGGCACGGTGTCGTTGATGTGGCCCACGGTGAAGTCGCCGCTCGATGCCTTGCGTCCGCCATGGTTCAGCTGCACGCCGGCGATGGCGCCGGCCTTCTTGATGTCGTCGACGATCCAGCGCCACGCGGCGGTCTGGTCGTCGTTCCACAGGCCCACGTCATTCGGCGAGATACGCCCTTCGGGCGCCACGGCGGTGGACTCGCAGATGATGAGGCCGAATCCGCCCATCGCGCGCGACACGTAATGCTGGTAGTGGAACGGGGTGGGCTTGCCGTCGCGCGCGATGACCGAATATGTGTCCATCGGAGGCAGCCAGATACGGTTGCGGAACGTGACTGAACGCAGGGTCAGAGGTTCGAAAAGCTTGGGCGGGAACTGGGCCGGCTGCTCCGGCTCGGAACCCTCGTCGTGCTTGCTCTTCTTGCTCTTCTTCGCCTTCTTGGCTTTCTTCTCTTCTTTTTCGAGCTTCTTCGCCTCGGCCTTTTCGAGCTTCTTCGCTTTCCTGGCCTTCTTTTCGGCGATTTCAGCCAGAGCGGCGACTTCTTCGACACCGCTCGGCTCATCGATCGTCTTCTGGTACGGTGCGCCAGAGACCGCTTGGATGAGTTCCACTTCCTCTTCTTCTTTGTGCTTCGACATAATTTCCTTTCTTGTGGCGCGGTGGCTTCCCGCGATGCAATTGGTGCATGCGGGGTGCCTGATGCGACCGCCGTTCCACAAAAACGTCAGATCGGCGCCTTGCAGCGCCATTCGTACCGTTGCAAGGAATCGATACCAGTTTTAAGTATAGAATCGCTGGGACGATGCCATCCGACCTTTGCAGGGAATTCACTTTGTGCTGCACTGTATCTCGTGAGGCTGCGCCGCGCGTCATGGATGACGGACGCCGCGTGCCGGAGTGCCCGCCCACGCTGCGCCGCCGGAGCGCATTCCCGTGGCGCACCTCTGCGTCGCTGCCGTGCCCCGCCGAGGAACCCCGCAGATACGCATCATGCCCGGCACGCGTGACACGTGCCGGGCATGATGCGTTTGAGACTGCGGTGCCGGTCGGCTCAGCTGACCTTCACCTGGAGCATGCCGCGCGACGAGTAGGTGGTGCGGTAGATTGCGTTGTTGGCCATGGCCGACGATGCCAGCACACCGTCCGCCTGACCGAGGGAGTCGTCCAGTGCGACCTTGCCGGTGGCGATGTAGTTGTTCATGAACTCCTTCCAGATAGGAGTTGCAATGTACATGCCGTACCAGGTCCTGCGATACACGCCGTTGACACGCGCGCCGTTCCACGACTTTGTGGTTTCCTCGTTGCCGGTCGCCACATACACCGACAGACCTGAGACGAAGCCGCCGGTGAGCATGAACAGGTCTTCTGCGGTACCGGTCTTGGCGAAGGTCTTGACGTTGTTGCTGAGTCGCGCCGATGACGCGGCGCCCTTCGTGACGTTTTCGTTCATCACGTAGGCGACGTCCTGGGCGATGTTCTCGGGAACGACCTGCGAGCAGTTGGCGCTCGGCACAGGCAGTTCCTTGCCTGAGGAATTCGTGACCTTGGTGATGGCGATGGCATCGCAGTGCACGCCCTTGGCGGCGATGGTCGCATAGACCTCGGCCATGGTCAGCGGCGACGTGTAGCCGGTGCCGATGAGATTGGTCGGGCCGATGTTGTCATGCAGGTCCGGCTTCGCGGACGATGCATTCTCGTACCCCATGCTCGTGGCCGTGTCGGCGATCTTGCACAGGCCGAGTCGCTGGCCGATGGAGGCCTGCGTGGTGTTGTGCGACATGATCAGTGCGTGTTCCGGGGTCTCGGGGTTCACGGTGCCGCCACCGGTGTTCTGAACCGGCCATGTCGTCGTGCCCTTGGTGTTGCATTCGAAGCCCGAGGTGTCGTATTTGGTGGATGTTGGCAGCGAGACGCGGCCGCCGTTGCCGTTGGCCATCCACGAGGTGAGGTTGATGGGCTTGAACGTCGAGCCGGTCATCCAGCCGTTGCCGCCGCCGTCGGCCTGCGGCACCGCATAGTTGATGGATGTCTCGGTGTCGGACGCCGACGCCAGTGCGTTGTACGTTCGGTTGATCGCCAGCGCAATCACCTTGCCGGTGCCTGGCTCGACGGCGGCAAGCGCGGCTTCGAATCCTGAGGAATCATTCTCGGGGATGCCGTCGCGCACGGCCTTGTTGGCGAGTTCCTCCGCCGTGGTGTCCATCGTGGTGTAGATGTTGAGGCCGCCTTCGTACAGCAACTTCTGGCGTGCGGACCTGGTCTCGCCGAAAACGTCGGAGTTCTCAATTTGGCGCACGACGTAATCGCAGAAGAACGCCGCGTCACCTGCCGTCTGGCATCCGACCGGCACATTCTTGACATGGAGCATGTCAGACACGTTGACCGCCTTGGCGGCGTCGGCTTCTTCCTGGGTGGCGTATCCGCACTCCACCATGAGGTCGAGCACGATGTCGCGTTGCTTCTGGGCTTCGTCGGGATTGACCGTGGGGTCGTATGACGACGGGTTCTTCGTGATGGAGGCGATGAGCGCGGATTCGCCGAGGTCAAGTTCGCTGGCGCTCTTCGAGAAGTAATGTTCCGCGGCCGTTTCGACGCCGTAGATGCCGACGCCGAACTGCGCGATGTTGAGGTAACCCTGCAGGATCTCGTCCTTGTTGTATCTCTTTTCGACCTGCAGGGCGATGAGCATCTCCTTGAACTTACGTGAGATGGTGTCTTCCTGCGCGTGGTAGGCGCCGATGGCGTCGTCATCGGAGTTCGCCTTGTTGATGAGCATGTTCTTGACGTATTGCTGCGTTAGCGTGGAGCCGCCCTGCGTGTCGCCCTTCTTCACATACGTCTGCACGAACGCACGAAGCACGCCTTGCACATCGACGCCGCTGTGCTGGAAGAATCGGCGGTCCTCTCGGGCGACAACGGCCTGTTGCATGGTCTTCGAGACCTTGTCGAGGGTGACGAGGATTCGGTTTTCGGTATAGAAAGTCGCGATAAGCGTCGTGCCGTCGGCCGCATACATCTTGGACTGCTGCGGAAGATCGTTCGGGTCGAAGTTGACGTCATTGACGACGAACGACGGTCCGGCCGTCTGCACCATCTGGTTGACGCCGATGAGGGCCGGAATCAAAAGACCGGACGCCGCGACTCCTCCTGCAAGGATGCACATGAAATAGGCGAGGATAAGAGCAATGACCTTGAAAAAGCCCTTGTCTTCTTGCTTGGCACGCTGCTTCTTTTTAGACATACGGCTTATTTTATGGTCTGCTATCTACCTTTGAATCCGAAAAAGCCCGAATTCAGCGTTGTCGCGCGGCAATGCCCACAATGTCACCACAATAATGAAGAAGCCTCGGCGAAACCTGAACGTGCGCGGATTGTCCAGGGGATACGAGATTCAACGCTGGGCGCGACGAATGAGTTCACCCGGGCGATAGATGATGATGGTGCGGCCGCTGCGTGCGATCCAGTCGCGGTTCGTGAAGTCCATGAGGGCTTTGTTCACGGTTTCGCGCGACGTGCCCACGAGCTGCGCGAGCTCCTCCTGCGTAAGGTCGTGGGGCACGGCGATGCCGGCCTCCGTGGGCTTGCCGAATCGCTTGGCGAGGTCGAGGAGGGTCTTCGCCAGACGCCCCGGCACGTCCATGAACACGAGATCCGAGATGCGTTCGTTGTTGAGGCGCATGCGGTTGGCGAGCACCTGCAGCATGTCGACGGCGACGCGGGGGTGGTCGTTCAGCCAGGTGAAAAGCGCGTCGTGGTCCAGCGAGGCGGTGGCGGTGTCGTTGAGCATCGCGATGGCGTTGGCCGTGCGCGGCCCGCCACCGGGGTCGAAGACGGGGATCTCGCCCAGTATTTCGCCGGCTGTCGAAATCGACAGCAGCTGGATCCGGTGGTCTTTGGATTCGCGGGTGAGTTTGACGCGGCCTCTTTCGATGACGTACATGCGGTGGTCCGTGTCGCCTTGGTTGAAGATGGCTTCGCCTTTTCGATACGTGCGATGTTTGAGATGGGGGATGAGCTGGGCCGCTTCGGCTGGCGGGACCTGTTTGAACAGCGCGGTGCTCAGCAGGAGGTCGGCTTCTTCACGAGGGGTCTCGTTGGGCGCCAGCGTGCGCCGCGGCGTCATGGACGGCCCATGCGCCGTATCCTCGCCCATGTCCATATTGCCCTCCCTTGCACAACTGTCTCTATCCTAACGCCAAAGAATGCGGCTTCGTAACTCTCGGATGTGCAGAGCGCAACGGGCGACGCCGTAGTAGAGTGGAAATCCGAAGTACCAACTTGGGATAAGGGAATGCATCGTGGCATATGCAAGCAAGAATCGCACGGTTGTGATCATGCCGACATACAACGAGCGGCAGAATCTCGGACCGACGATAGGCGGCATCATGGAAAACTGCACCGGCGTGGACGTGCTGATAGTCGATGACTCGTCGCCGGATGGCACGGGTGAGCTAGCCGAAGAAATGGCCGCGAAGAACCCCCGTCTGTTCGTCATCCACCGCAAGACGAAGAACGGGCTCGGGCCGGCGTATCTCGCGGGGTTCCAGTGGGCCTTGCTGCATCAGTACGACGTGGTGTGCGAGATGGACATGGACGGCTCGCACCGCCCGCAGGACCTGCCGCGTCTGCTTGAAGTCATCGACGACCGCCCCGAGGTCGATCTGGTGATCGGCTCGCGCCGTGTGCCCGGCGGCTCCACCGAGAACTGGCCTGCGTATCGCGATTTCATTTCGCGCGGCGGCTCGTGGTACTCGCGCCTGTGCCTGGGGCTCGACGTGCACGACATGACCGCCGGGTTCCGCGCCTACCGCGCGAGCATCCTGCAGCGTCTGCACCTCGATACCGTCCGGGCGAACGGATACGTGTTCCAGGTCGACATGACGCGTCGCGTTTCCGCCGCAGGCGGCACCATCGTGGAGGTGCCGATTGTGTTCGTGGAGCGCGTGCGCGGCAAATCGAAGATGAGCAAGGCCATCGTGTTCGAAGCCATGGGATCGGTGACCAAGTGGGGGTTCCAGAGGCTGTTCCGTCTGGGTGACTACCGCCGCAGCCCGCGCGCCGAGTCCGGCGTCAAGAAATCCGCCTGACCGCCCGCTCTCGCCGCCCGCTCCACCCTGCGGCGGGAACCCCATGCCCTGAGCCCCGTAGGTCAGCTCACGATGACATTGGGCACGAGCTCGCGCGTGCGCTGCAGCTCGGCGTCCGGCAGCGCCGAATCCGTGATGATCGTCTCGACGTCGTCGAAGCTGGCGAACAGCGACAGCGACGTGTTGAACCACTTCGTGTGGTCGGCGAGCATGATGGTGTGGTCGGCGATCGAAATGAATGCCGCGTTGGTGCTGGATTCCAGCGAGTTGGGGGTCAGGAACCCGCGGGGCAGCGACACGGCGTGCGCCCCGAGGAACAGCTTGTTGACGCGCAGCGACCCGATGGCGTTGTTGGCGATGGGGCCGATGAGGGATTTGAAACGCGTCGTCATGCCGCCCGTCACGTTGACTTCGATGTCGCGGTTGTCGAGCCCCTCGACGAGTTCTGCGACGGGGAGCGAGTTCGTGAGGATGGTGGTGCCGGCGGAGTTGTCGGATTCGAAAAGATACTGGGCGAACATGTACGCGGTCGAACCGCCGCCGATGCCGATGACGTCGCCGGGCTGCACCAGGTCCACGGCGGCTTTGGCGATGGTTTCTTTGTATTCGGATTCGCTGGGCGCGGTGGCGTTGAAGATCGGTTCGCTCATGAGGGCGTTGGTGGTGACGGCGCCGCCGTGCACTCGTTTGAGCAGGCCGCGCTGTTCGAGCATCACGATGTCGCGGCGCACCGTCATCGGCGATACATCGAGCTCTTCGGCGAGGTCGGTGCAACGCACCGTGCCGTGGGTGCGTAACTTGCGCAGTATGTACTGCTGCCTTTGCGAACCAATCATGGTGCCATTATTTCACGAAATGTGAGGGATTTGGAGAAATTGCGAACAATAATGGCCGCGAAATGTTCACAAACGAACACATCGCGGCCATTGTCTCTGCAATCATGACATCACACGCGAGATCGCTGGCGACCGGCGCGGAGCCGTGCCGGGTCAGTTCTTGAACGAATGGATCGGCGCGGGGATGCGTCCGCCGCGGCTGATGAACTCCTCGCAGCTCACGGTGTTCACCGGGATGATCGGCGCGTAGCCCATGAGGCCGCCAAACTCTGCCTCGTCGCCCACGCCCTTGCCGGCCACTGGGATCACGCGCACGGCGGTCGTCTTCTGATTGACCATGCCGATGGCCGCCTCGTCGGCGATGATACCGGAGATCGTCGCGGCCGTCGTGTCACCCGGGATCGCGATCATGTCGAGGCCGACGGAGCACACGCAGGTCATCGCCTCGAGCTTCTCGATCTTGAGGCAGCCCGAGCGCGCGGCCTCGATCATCGTGGCGTCCTCGGACACCGGAATGAACGCGCCGGACAGGCCTCCCACATAGGAGGACGCCATGATGCCGCCCTTCTTCACCTGGTCGTTGAGCATGGCCAGCGCCGCGGTGGTGCCGGGCGCGCCGACCTGCTCGATGCCGCATTTCTCGAGGATCTCGCCGATCGAATCGTGAGGTGCGGGCGTCGGGGCCAGCGACAGGTCGATGATGCCGAACGGCACGCCGAGCCGGCGCGACGCTTCCTGCGCCACGAGCTGGCCGACGCGCGTGATCTTGAAGGCCGTGCGCTTGATCGTCTCGCACAGGAACTCGAAGTCCTTGCCGCGGGCCTCGTCAAGGGCGCGCGAGACCACACCCGGTCCCGACACGCCCACGTTGATGACCGCGTCGCCTTCGGTGACGCCGTGGAAGCCGCCCGCCATGAACGGGTTGTCGTCCGGGGCGTTGCAGAACACCACGAACTTCACGCAGCCGTAGCTGTCATGGTCCGCGGTGTTGACGGACGTCCGCTTGATGACCTCGCCGATCATCTTCACGGCATCCATGTCGATGCCGGTCTTGGTGGAGCCCACGTTGACGGAGGAGCACACGATGTCGGTTTCGGTCAGTGCCTGCGGGATGGATTCGATGAGCATGTGCTCGGCGGGCGTCATGCCCTTGCTCACGAGCGCGCTGTATCCGCCGATGAGGTCGACGCCGACCTTCTTCGCGGCTTTGTCAAGCGCGTGGGCGATCGCGACGAAATCCTCGGGGGTCTTGCAGCAGCTGGCGCCGACGAGGGCGATCGGGGTGACGGTGATGCGCTTGTTGACGATCGGGATGCCGAAGTCGCGCTCGATGTCCTTGCCCGTGGCGACGAGATCCTTCGCGTAGCTCGTGATTTTGTTGTAGATGTTCGCACAGGTGGAGTCGAGGTCCGAGGTGGCGCAATCCAGCAGGCTGATGCCCATTGTGATGGTGCGCACGTCGAGCTGCTCCTGCTCGATCATCTTGTTGGTCTCATGGACCTCCATGATATTCAGCATGAGGCTATCCTTCGTATGCTTGGGAAAGGGGTGGAATTGCGTCGCGCGGCAGCCGTCAGACGCGGTGCATGCGGGTGAAGATCTCTTCGCGCTGGCAGCGGATGCGCACGCCGATCTCCTCGCCGAGCTTGTCGAGGTCGTTGACGACGTCTTCGAAGGAGGCCGTGGAATCCGAATAATCCACGATCATCATCATGTTGAAGAAACCGTCGATGATGGTCTGCGAGATGTCGAGGACGTTGATCTTGTGCTCCGACAGATAGGTGCAGACGCGCGCGATGATGCCGACGGTATCCTGACCCACCACGGTGATGATTGCCTTGTTCATTGATTCTCCTGGATTGATTAGAACCGCGATTGATTGGAATCGCGATTTTCACGCTTGCTTCAGTATATCTGTATGGGTGATAACGGCGCGGTGTCTCGCCGTCATCGTGGAATGGCGCTTGCGGGTGTGCCGGCCGGGCGCGGCGTCACTCGCCGCCGGCGAAACCGAGCTGGCGCCAGGCCTCGTAGGTGGCGATGGCCGCGCAGTTGGCGAGATTCATGTCGCGCTTGTGGCGCTTGACCGACGGGTCCACCGGACGCATGGGCAGGCGCACTTGCTCGGCGACGTGCGGGCCGAACATCACGTCGGTCGGCTCGGGCACGTTGCCCGGCTCGGGTCCGAACAGCAGGATGTCGTCGGGACGGTACTCGATGTCGGTGTACAGCTTGGAGCCGCGCTCGGTGAAGGCGATGATGCGGGAGTTCGGCATGCTGTCGACGAGGTTCTGGAAGTCAGGGTGGATCACCACATGCGCCATGTCGTGGTAGTCGAGCCCCGCTCGGCGCAGCTTCGTGTCTTTGAAATTGAATCCGATCGGCTCGATGAGATGCAAGATCGTGCCCGTCATCGCGCACAGGCGGATCGCGGAACCCGTGTTGCCGGGGATGCGCGGGGAATAGAAGCACAGGTGCGGCGTCGACGTGGACGCGGCGGCGGCCTCCTCGACGCTCATCATCGCATCGGTGACCGTGATGGGGTTGCCGTGTGCGTCGGTCACGAGTTCGTCCGGGCCGTAGTTGGATTTGCGGTATCCGTATTCGAACATCGCGTCGACCTTGTTTTCGGCGTCGGCCGCGGTCTTCGCTCCGGCGTCGGATGCGGCGTTCGCCGCGGATTCGTGTGCAATGTCGCCATTTTCGCTCATAGGAGACACAATAAAAAGCATGACAGACACCCTCGTGAATCCCCATGCCGTGCGGGCGGCGGCATGCAGTGCGCCGCTTGCCGCCTGGTGGGACGCCAACGCCCGCGATTTCCCGTGGCGTTTCGGGCGCACCACGCCGTGGGGCGTGCTGCTGTCCGAGGTCATGAGCCAGCAGACGCCCATGCAGCGCGTGCTGCCGTATTGGCGGGACTGGATGCGGCGCTGGCCCACGCCCGCTGCGCTCGCGGAGGCCACGCCTGCCGAGGTCATCACGGCATGGGGGTCGCTGGGGTATCCGCGCCGTGCGCTGCGGATGCGCGAATGCGCCATCGCGGTGCGCGACACGTACGGCGGCGAGCTGCCGCACACGTACGACGAGCTGGTGGCGCTGCCGGGCGTGGGGGACTACACGGCGAGCGCGGTGATGAGTTTCGCATTCGGCAAGCGGATCGTCGTGATCGACACGAACATCCGGCGCGTGCTGTCGCGTGCGGTGGACGGCGCGGAGTCGCGCGGCGGGGGCGCCACGGCCCGCGACCGCAGGCTTGCGCAGGACTGCCTGCCTGAGGACGCCGCGCAGTCGGTGGTGTGGAACCAGGCCGTGATGGAACTTGGCGCCGTGGTATGCACGGCGGGGTCACCCCGGTGCGGCGAGTGCCCGGTGGCGGATGTCTGCGCGTTTCTGGCGGCCGGGCGCCCCGGGCTGGGCGAGAAGCGCACCAGGCCGCGCCAACGCTTCGCCGGTACCGACCGGCAGGTGCGCGGCATCGTGCTGAACGCCTTGCGGAACGCCGACGGACACCGCCTGCCGTATGGCTCGATCGAATCGCTGTGGCCGGACGGGGCACAGCTCGACGCATGCATCGCATCACTGGACGATGACGGGCTGGTGGTGATCGGCCCGGACCATTCCGTTGCATTGCCGGGCTGACCCGCGTCGCCGGTTGGCCCCGCGGCGGCGCGAGGCGGCATGGTGCGGGTGGGCGAGGTGACGCGGTGGGCCTTCCGTGCGGTGGCGCGGTGGGCGAGGTGGCGCGATGAGCGGCATCCTGTGATGGTTGTGTTGGCTTTGGGCTGATGCTGCGCCGTCCGGCCGGCGCGGTGCCATAGACTGGGGGCCATGCCGTCACGCAAACCACGATCCCGCGAAGAGATGAGGCGTATCTACGTACGCCGTCGCATCGTCGCCGTCATCATCCTGCTGCTGTTCATCGCTGCCGTCGTCTTCGTGGTGATTTCCGACGTGAAGTTCGCGAAAGCCGTGAACGCCGCCATGCACCCCGACGAGGCGAATGCAGTGACGCGTTCCTCCGTTCCCGACCCCGACGGGGCGCAGGCCACGACCCGCACGGCGGGCGTGCCGGACTGCACGTCGAGCGACATCACGCTCGGGCTTTCCCTGCCGGCGGCCGAGGGAAGCGAAAGCCGCAGCGGCTACGTGGCTCCCCACGGCCGCATCACATTCACGGCGAAGGGCACGCATACGTCCAGGCAGAACTGCCTCATCGACGCGGCGCCGGATTCCGAGGCGCTGGTGATCACGGATTACTATTCGGGCGACGTGGTGTATGACTCCAGCCTCTGTGACGTCGAATCGGTCTATCTGCTCATGCGTGGCAGCGACGAAGACGTGCGGCAGATCGGGTGGAACGCCTATTCGCAGACCACGGAGTGCGTGACGGACCCCGGGGATGACGATTACCTCACCGGCGGCGTGTACAGCGCCCAGCTGGTGCTCAAAGGTGTCGATGGCGTCGAGTCGCAGAAAATCACCGTGTATGTGACCTCGGACGCCTCCCAGGCCACCACGACGGATGGGGAGGGGGATCCGTCGGGCTCCGATTCATCGAGCTCCGTTTCGTCGTCCAGCGGCGATGCGTCGTTCAGCTCCACGAGCGCGGGCGACGGCACCTCCCTGGAGTGACGCGCGCGGTGCCCGCGGCGCGTTAGGTGTGCCACCTGGCGTCGCGCGTCTTTCCGCTGCGTTGTGCTATGGCTCGCCTCCGCTATGCTTCGCCCGTGCCATCACTCGCCGTCGGGTTCGATGTCGCTCACGGCTTTGCTGCTGCGGCGCCGTTGCGCGATGCCAAGCGCCCGCAGTGCCTCTTTCAGCGACGCGACTTCCACGAGCTCGATGCCCTTCAGCGCTTTGCGCCCGTCATATCGGCGGTTGCGCGGTACGATGGCGCGGGTGTATCCCAGACGCGCGGCTTCGCGCAGGCGGTTTTCCAGCCGTGGCACGGGGCGGATCTGCCCGGTGAGCGAAATCTCGCCGAAGACCACGGTGGTGCGGTCGATCGGGGTGTCGGTGGCCGCGCTCGCCAAGGCCGCGGCTATCGCGAGGTCATCGGCGGGTTCGCGCGCCGAACCGCCTGCGATCGTCGAGACATACAGGTCCTTCGCCAGCAGATTGATCTGGGCGTGGCGGTAGATGACGGCCACGATCATGGCGAGGCGGTTCTGGTCGATGCCGTTCGTCGCACGGCGCGGGCTGGGGAGCACGGATTTGGTGACGAGCGCCTGCACTTCGATGGGTAGGCTGCGGTGCCCGTCCATGGTGAAGGTGATGCAGGTGCCGGCGGGCGTTTCGTCGCCGTCCGACAGAAACAGACCCGACGGATCCGGGACTTCCTCGATGCCTTCGCCCGACATGTCGAAGCAACCCACCTCGTCGGTGGGGCCGAAACGGTTCTTCGTGCTGCGCAGCAGTCGCAGGGCGGTCTGCGGCTCGCCTTCGAACTGGCAGACGACGTCCACCAGATGTTCCAGCGTGCGCGGCCCCGCGATCGAGCCGTCCTTGGTCACGTGCCCCACGAGTAGCACCGGCGTGTTGCTGCCCTTGGCCGCGTCGATGAGGGCGGTGGTCACTTCGCGCACCTGCGTGGAGCCGCCGGGGATGCCATCCACCTCGGAGGCGTAGATGGTCTGTACCGAGTCCGCCACCACAAGGCGCGGCTTCGTGGACGAGATGAGGTCGAGCGCCGTGGCGAGGTCGGTGGTCGAGGCGATGAGCAGGTCGTCGCACGCCGCGCCGATGCGCTGCGCCCTCATGCGCACCTGTGCCTGCGATTCCTCGCCGGAGATATAGAGCACCGTGCCTTTGCCTTGGCGCGCCACGTTGCTGGCGGTTTCGAGCAGCAGCGTGGACTTTCCGATGCCGGGCTCGCCCGCCATGAGCACGACCGAGCCGGGCACGATGCCCCCGCCGAGCACACGGTCGTATTCCTCGAATCCGGTATGGATGCGTTCCATCGGTTCGGAGTCCTGGGCGGTGGCTGGCCTGGCCAATTCCGCGGTCTGTGCGGTGGCGGTGGCCGGGATGCGCGTTTTCGTACGCGACGGCGCCTCGTGGTACTCGTCGATCGTGCCCCACGAGCCGCAGTTGGGGCACCGGCCGTACCATTTGCCGCCGTTCCAGCCGCAGTCGCTGCACACATAATGAACGCTTGATTTCGCCATACCACGACGCTAACACTTTTGCGCCCGCGTGGGTTGCCGCGATGCGGCGTCGGTGTGCGGGGTGTGTGCCGTGTGGGCGGCGGTTCTGCGCCACGTCGGCGAAACATGGCAAAATTTGGCTATGACTGATTTTGATTCGGATTCCTCTCGGCAATCACACGTTGGCCGCATCACGGTGGTCACCATTGCGGCTGTCGCGCTTATCGTCGCACTCGTCAGCGCCTTCGCCTGGCCGGGGTGGGCGGTCCGCCATCAGAATCAGAAGCCGGACGCCGCCGGCATCAGCCCCTCGGCATCGGTGGAGCCTTCGGCGTTGCCCACCGATGCCAGCGACCTCGCGTCGGCTTTGCCGAAAACCGTCGATGTCTTTGCGCGGCTTGACGTGACCGCCACGCAGAATTGGGCGGCCGCCGACCCCCTGGAGGAATACACGGTCGAGTATTCGGATGGCAACGACGCCGACACGGTGACGCTCATCATGGCGCAATGGAGCGATGCCGATGCCGCGAGCGACCAGTACTCGTCGCTCAAGGGGGCCGTCAGCGGCCAGCGCGTGGTCAAAGGCAATGTGAAGGTCAACGGTGAGAAAACCGGCGAATACGTCATCGTGGCGCTCACCGACGACAGCGATGTCACCGGTTCCACGCAGACGCTCGCGCTCTGGCGCAACGACACCGTGGTGTTCTATGCGACGGGTTCCGAGGCTGCGGTGACCGATTTCTACAACAACTTCCCGATGTAAGCGCATCGCGGCCGGCTTATTGCATGGCTGGCGTCCGGTAGACGTGGCGGCGTCTGGGATTTCTGGCGGCCGGGCAATCGACGTGCGGCGGGCGCGGTGGTGCGGTGCGTCCTTGCGGCCGCGCCCGTGGGAGCGCCGGAACGGCTGCGCTTTTTTACAGGGGATTTTGTAATTATGCGGTAATTCTGCGCGTTCGTCTGGGAATCGTAGTACACTTGGGCAAGTTGGCATCATGAACCATATGAACGGAGGCTGAGATGGGTTCGGTCATCAAGAAGCGCCGCAAGCGGATGAGCAAGAAGAAGCACCGCAAACTGCTGCGTAAGACTCGCCACCAGCGCAAGTAGTCTTTCGCACTCGCATTCTTGCTTTTGCGAGTAGCTGTGAAGCCCCTCACCGTCACGGTGAGGGGCTTTATTTTTCCTCGAGAGTGGGACTGGAGCTGTCTGATGGATGCATCCCGTGCGATACAGGGTGCGGGGCGGTGCGGTGCGGCTTGGTTCGGTGCGGCGCGCGATGTGGGGGAGCACGGTGCGGCGCGGGGCGGGGCGCATCGTGGCTCGCTTGCCGGCGGAGGTCCTGCACGTTGCGTCCGGTCTCGTATGTGTGGTTTTGTATGCGCGGTCAGCGGTTCATCGTTTCTTAACCCCTGACCGGTGTGCGATAGGGCATACGAAAGGGGAGCGACAATCGTGTGATCGCCGCTCCCCTTCGCGTTCGGTTGTTGGTTATTCAGCTATGTGCCTGGCGCCCGATACTGCCTGGCGCTCGACGTTGCCTCGCGCCTGAAGCCCTCGCTCCCGATGCTGATGCATGGGAGGGCGGGGCGTACGCGGCGCGAAAGCTGGTCGAAGCCAGACTTAGTCAGCCTGGTGATGTGCGCCTTCGGCGACGTGTGCCGCGTTCCTGCGATGCACACCGACGAGCGCGATGCCCAGGGAGGCCATGAGCAGCACGGCCATGGCGGAGCCACCGATGGCAACGCCGGTCTTCGCGAGGTTGCTTTCGGTGGAGCTGCTGTGGCCAGCGGTGACGGCCTCGCCGACGGTAGTGGCGCTGCCGGTGCTGGAGGTGCTGCCATTAGCGGAGGTGCCGTTGCCAGTGCCGGAGGTGCCGTTGCCGGAATCCTTGCCCGGGGTGACGGGCTTGGCGTTCACTGTGACATTCGCCGTCGTGGGGAGCACGTTGGTGCTGAACCAATCGCTCAGCAGGGACTGCGCGCCCGCGGACGGGGACGTCACGCCGAGAGCGCTGAACACGGCGGTCGCCGCGTCATCCGACGTGGTCTTGGCGTCGGAACGGGACATCTCGGCGATCTCGGCGGCGACTGCATTCTTGAGAGCGTCTGCTGTCACGGATGCAGGCTGCATGGGGGCGCGCAGCACCGGGCCATTGCGGTGAAGCGGTGCATGCGACGGACGGCTCAGCGCAGAGACGATCGCCTGTGCTTCGTCATCCGTCATGGCGCGGTATGCCAGACCTTTGTATGCATAGGTGCCGGCGGTGGAGGCGTCCTGCGTCAGCTGGGCGTCGGTGGCGTTCCACACGATGGTCCAGTCGCCGCTGTTCACGGACTGCCCGTTGCTGTACACGATGGCGAAGGTGCCCGCGCCAATCGTCGTGGGCAGGGAGATCGCATCGCCAACGGTCACGGTTTCGTCAAACTCTTTGTCGACTCCCGTGCTCGCGTCACCGTCGTCGGTGAAGTTCACCGAGGTCGGTGACGCCTTGCTCACGGTCACGTGCGCGGTGAATGTGAATCCTTCGGCGGTGCCGTTGACATCGAACATGGTGTCGGCGTCGGTGGAGCCCGTGTAGTCCGCGTTATCCCATGCGATCGTCACGTCCTTGGTGTCGCCGTTCGAATAGCTGACGGTCGCGGTGGCCGGGAGGTTCGCGGCGGTGCCGGCCGGCGTGGTGACGGTGGTCTCGGTGGAATTGGTGCCCGTGATGACGGCGCTCGTCGGCGTCGCCTTGCTCACGGTCACGTGCGCGGTGAGAGTCCTGCCCGCGGCAGTACCCGTCACGTCAAACGAGGTCGCGGCATCGGCGGATCCGTGATAGGCGGTGTCGTCGAAGGAATCCCACACGATGGGGGTCTCTTGCTCGACGCCGTTGGTGTACGTGACTGTGGCCGTCGTCGGCAGGGTCGGAGAGGACCCGGCATCGGTGGTGACCGTGGTCTCGGCGGAAGCCGGATCAGTGCCCGTGATGTACACCGTGGAGATATCCGCGCTGGTCAGCTTGACATGGGCGGTAAGCGTCGTGCCAGGCAGCTCGGAGACCGTGCCGGTCACGTCGACCGTGGTGTCCTCCGTGGTCGATCCCTGATACCAATCGCTGCCGCTCGGGGTGTTCCAGCTGACGGTGGAGGGCTTGGTGGCGCCGTTCGAATACGTGACTGTCGCGTTCTTCGGAAGCGTGGGCTCGACGCCGGCCTGTCCCAGCACCTGGACCTCGGTGCTCGTGGTCTGCGTGCCTTCGCTATCGGTTGTGACGAATCCAACGCTCGTCGGCGTCGCCTTGCTCACGGTCACGTGTGCGGTGAAGGAGAACGCTC
This sequence comes from Bifidobacteriaceae bacterium UBA2724, assembly GCA_002353815.1. Lineage (GTDB taxonomy): Bacteria > Actinomycetota > Actinomycetes > Actinomycetales > Bifidobacteriaceae > Pseudoscardovia. The sequence goes on from DEKK01000009.1 coordinate 86,762, forward strand.
CTGCTGTGCCGCTGACGTCGAACGTGGTGTCGTTGTCGGTGGAGCCNNTAGTCCGCGTTATCCCATGCGATTGCCACGTCCTTGGTGTCGCCGTTCGAATAGCTGACGGTCGCGGTGACCGGGAGGTTCGGTTTGGTGCCGGCCGGCGTGGTAACCGTGGTCTCGGCGGAGTCGGTGCCCGTGATGACGGCCTGTGTCGGTGTCGCCTTGCTCACGGTCACGTGTGCGGTGAATGTGAATCCTTCGGCGGTGCCGTTGACATCGAACATGGTGTCGTTGTCGGTGGAGCCNNTAGTCCGCGTTATCCCATGCGATCGTCACGTCCTTGGTGTCGCCGTTCGAATAGCTGACGGTCGCGGTGGCCGGGAGGTTCGCGGCGGTGCCGGCCGGCGTGGTAACCGTGGTCTCGGCGGAATTGGTGCCCGCGATGACGGCGCTCGTCGGCGTCGCCTTGCTCACGGTCACCGTGGCGGTGACAGGGAGGCCTTCGGCGGTGCCGCTGACGACGAACGTGGTGTCGTTGTCGGTGGAGCCGTGGTAATCGGTCTCAGAGACGGAGCCCCAGGTGATTGCCGCGTCCTTGGTGTCGCCGTTGGAGTACGTGACGGTCGCGGTCGTCGGGAGGGTCGGCTTGGTGCCGGCCGGCGTGGTGACGGCAGCATTGGCGGAGGTGGTGCCCGTGATGACGGCGCTCGTCGGCGTCGCCTGGTTGATGGTCACCGTGGCGGTGACAGGGAGGCCTTCGACGGTGCCGGTGACGGTCTGCGAGGTCGCGCCGTCGATGGATCCGTGATACCAGTTGCTGCCTTCCGGTGTCTTCCAGGTGACGGCAAGCCCGGAGGTCGTCTTCACCTTGGTGCCGGTGGCGGTGCCATCGTCGGTATAGGTGACGGTGGCGGTCTTCTGGGCTAGCAGACCGGACGGGTCGGTGCCTGCATTCACGGTCACCGCCGTGGCATCGCTGGTGGTGCCGTCAAACACGACCGTCGCCGGCTTGCCGTCGGTCACGGTGACCGTGGCCGTGGCCGTTCCCAGCGACGTGCCGTCGCTGTCGGTGACGGCGCCATCGACCGTGAAGGTGCCGGCTTTGCTGTAGTCGGTGGAGTCAATGGAATTCCACGTCACGGATCCGGCGGACGGATCGCCGTAGCTCCAGTTCACCGTCACGGTGCTGGGGAGCGTGGGAGCGTTGCCGGTGGTCGTGGACACTGCGACGGGATCGATGCTGGACACCGTGATGGGCGTCACCGTGATGGTGCCGGGGACTGTGCCGACCGCTTTCCCATCGGAATCCTTGACGGTGCCGGTGGCGTTGAGCTGCGTCTCCTTGAGATGCGCGCCATCGGCGGTGCCCGACACGGACCAGTCGATGGCGCCATCGGCGGTGTCGCCGTTGGAATAGGTGATGGTGGCCTTCGTGGTCAGACCGCTTGCGGGGTCGCTGGTCCCCGGGGCGACGGTCGCCGTGGTCGCGCCATTGGCTGCCACCGCACTGACGGTGGCGGGGGTCACAGTCACGTCAACCGACGTGGGAATGTCGGTGTTCGCCACCGGGTCGTGCACGGTGCCGCTGACGGTGTAGCTACCGCCGGCGCGGTTCTTCCACGTTGTGTCGGTGGTGTCCCATGTCACGTTGGCGGTGCCGGTCGTGCCGTCGGAATAGGTGACGGCCACCGTGGAGGGCAGCGTCGGAGTGGTTCCGCTCGGCGTGGTCACGGCGCCCGGCGTGGTCACGGAGGCGATTGTCTTCACCAGAGAAATGTAGTTTTCGATCTGGGAGACGAACGCCGCTGGATCAAGGGTGTATCCCTGGTCGCCGGTGTAAAAGTCGACGCCGTCGGTGCACCTGTACGTTTTGTTCTGTGCCGCGTCTGAATAATCGTTATAGGCGTAGCCCGAGCTCGTGTACTGGAGGTATGTCACCGTTCCGTCGTTCACGTACTTGTTCGTCATGTTGGTGTAGTGGCCGATGCTGGAATAGTTGCTGGTATCGGTGTTGTACGTGTTGATCTCGCCGTACCACTCGCTCATGGAACCATGCGGAGTGGATGTCGTGTAGTCGAAGTTGGACGATACGCTGCTCCCCCAGCCTTCGTTTTCAGACCAACCGGTCCAGAACGATGTTTTCTGACCGGCATTGCCTGCATGGCCCAAGACATTGGCGCTGTAGTTCGTGTTTGCCTGTGCTTCGGAGAATCCCTGGTAAGAAGCCTTCAAAGGCGTCAGCGAAGTGGCGGTGCAGTTCTTGACGTAACCGGCGTTCGTGGTCGCCAGATCGTGGCGGCAGGGTTCGTTTGCCAGCGACGCGCGGTAATTGTTGAAATTGACCAGCAGCTTGGCGCCGAGGAGGAAGTTGTCCAGGCTTGTGGCGTCGCCCTTTTGGCCGATGCGGGTGTATTGCGAGGCGAACTTGGCCGTCTTGAGGTAGCTGGCCGCTTGTTCGGCGCTGCTCTTCATGGCGTCCGACGTGCCGTTCTCCGCCTCATACATGAAGAAGCCGTACGAGGACTGCTTCTCGGCGAGAGTCAATGACTCCCAGGTGGTGCTGGCGGCGTGGGCGGAGGTGTTTCCTCCTATGCCGACCAGACCTATCGCCAATGCCATGGCGATGGCCGTCAGGCGCGCTACTGCGCGTCGTGTCAATGAATGATGCATCTTCTTCCTTCTCTTCCTGTGCGAGGCTGCAGGATAAGAAGAAAGCGGAACCCTCCGTTGGCAAGGCGATGATTCTCCCTGCTGCGGAACGCCGATTTCTTGGGATTCCGATTTCAAAGAAACCGGCGTTCCCACGGCTTGGTGCCGCTTTCATCCGCATGCCATTTGTGATGTGTCTCTATTTGCTTATCATTTGGTTATCGCATTCCGGCATTCGACGGATGCTTGGAATGACCCCAACGCAGCATGACCTTGCGTAAAAACCATCCTGTACTGTGCATATTAGTTTGCCGAATGAAAATACGACGAAAAATGGGCATCGAAGGTCCATTGTGTAACTTTTTTCGACGTGCTGCTGACCTCTGGCCACGAGTTTGCACGGCGGATATGTGCGGCCGATATCCACGGCGGATATGGACAGGGGACGGCAGCGTTCGCTTGCCGTCCCCTGTCCATTAACACATGTCGTGTCTGGCGCATGTCGTCGCCATGACCGGCGCGACGCGGCGAATCACTTGTTCGGATTCACCAGTACGCGCGGGCCTGCCGGGTCGCCGACGATGACCTTGTCGACCATGTTGAGGAAGAGCCCGTGCTCCACGACGCCCACCATGTGAATGAGGTCTTCTGCGAGCTCCTGCGGATGGTCGATGCGTTCCATGTGCAGGTCGACCACGTAGTCGTTCTCATCGGTGAGCACCGGCTTGCCCTCGGCATCGAGACGCAGCGTGGGCTTGTAGCCCTTGGCTTCCATCTTCTTGATCACCTGGCCGCAGCCGAAGGGGATGACCTCGACGGGCAGCGGGAACTTGCCGATGGTGTCGACGACCTTGGACTGGTCCACGATCCACACGACCTTGTTGGAGTTGATCGCCACGATCTTCTCCCACAGCAGGGCGGCGCCGCCGCCCTTGATGCCGTTGAAGTTCTTGTCGACCTCGTCGGCGCCGTCGATGGTGATGTCGATGTGGTCCACGTCGTCGATGTTCACGATCTTGATGCCATAGCCCTCGGCCTGCTGCTGGGTGCGACGCGAGGTGGTGACGCCGGTGAACTTGAGGCCTTCCTCCTGCACGCGGCGGCCGAGTTCGTCAACCAGGAAACGCACGGTGGAGCCGGTGCCCAGACCGGCGATCATGCCGTCCTGGATGAGCTTGGCGGCTTCGATGCCTGCGGCCTTCTTGAGCTTGTCTTGTTCTGCCTTGTCCATTGTTCTCCTTACCTGAACTTACGCGAGGATGGGTTTCTTTGTCACAATCTGGATTGTGCGCCGTCTGTGCGATCAGAACAGCGCGGACTGGTCTCCATTATTCCGCGTGGTGTCGTCAAGGGCGCGCGGCGCGGACGGTCTCGCGGGGCGGTCGACGGTTTCCATGCGGCGCACGAGTTCCTCGAGTCTGCGGGACGCCTGCTCATAACGGGCGGTCGCCGCGTCGAGGCGCTCGGTGGCGGTGACGAGCTGCTGCGCCGCCTGGGCGAGCAGGTCCGCCGCGTCGGGCTGTCCCTGCGTCCGTGCCATCGGCTGCTGCGCGTGGGGCGCGGCAGCCTGGCGGGGCGTCGTCTGACTGGCTTCGGGGTCGGTCAGCGAAAACAGCGAATCGTTGCGCGACGAACGAACCACGTGGTGCGTCGCCCCGAGAGGGCGCGCCGGGGCCGCGGGGCGATCGAATCCGCGCGGCGCGATGTCGCCTGCATCCGCCGCCGATGTGCGCGGCTGCTGCGGTTGTTGTGAGCGGGGAGCCCGCGGCGCCTGGGGCGCTTGGAGGCGGGGAGCCGCGCTGGCGCCCGCGGGTCGCTCGGCGTGGTTCGTCGCGGAACGCTTGAGATTTCCATACGACGTGTCATGAGGGGTGCTGGAGATGGTGAGGCTCGTATGCGCCTCGCCGCCTTCCAGCGCGGCGCGCACGTCGTCGGGGATCCGAAGCCCCTGCGCATATCCGCTGTGGATCAACGCGTCCCAGCCTTCGATCGGCAGGAATCCGTCGGAACCGTGGCGTTTGCATTGCTCGGCGAATCCGCGTGCCAGCGTGTCGCATTTCTCGTTGAACTCGTTGCCGGCGTGCCCTTTGACCCACGAAAACCTCACCGGTCCTTCGCGATGCGAGATCTCGTAATCGATGGCTTTGATGATCGGGGCGTTCTTGACGGGTTGTTTCTGCGAGTTCTTCCAGCCGTTGCGCTTCCAGCCGGGAAGCCACACGCTGGAGCATTTGATGGCGTATTGCGAATCGCTTTCGATGATGAGCGTATCGGGGCCACGGTGCGTGCGCAGGGCCTGGAGCACCGCACACAGCTCGCCGATCTGGTTCGTGCCGTTCGTGGCGCCGCCCGCGTCGCAGCCGCCTCCCACGTGGTCCGCCCACGCCCATCCCATGGCGCCGTTCGGATTGCCCAGCGCGCTGCCGTCCGTAGAAACCGTGATTGTAGACATGCTGTCATCATATCCGCAGATCGGCTGTCGCGCGGGAGCATCAATGCGTCGGACGCCCCCGTATGCGCCTCGTAGGCGCTAGCGCAGGATGGCGTCGATCGCCGCATCCATGTGCTGCGCGGCGGTTGCCTCGTCCTGCGCGGCGTCGTCCATGCGCCGCTCGGCCTGTTCGATGCGTGCCGATGGCGGGGTCTGGGCGGCGTCGGAATACTTGTCTGCGGCGCCGAGGATATGGTCGGTGGACTTGCTCGCCCTCATGGCGAGGGTCGCAATCGCCTTGGCCGGCGAAACGGCGGCGCTCGCAAGATACGCGTCGATCCTGTCCGCGGCCTTGTCATACGACTCTGCGGCGGACTTCATGTGCTTGCGGGCCTTCTTGAGGTACTTCGCAGACATCGGCGTGATGCTGTATCCATCGATGGACGGCAGCGCGCCTTTCGATTCGTCGAGCGCCTCTTCGTAGGCGTCCGCCACCGCGAGGCAGTTCTTCGCGGCCTGGCGGAAGCTGTCGCGTGCCTTGGCAAGATGGCGCGCCGACTCTGCGTCCAGAGACGCAAAGGCTGCGTCGGACGTTTCGGTAGCCGCGTCGGACGGCGCGGCGTTGGATGGCGCGGCGTTGGATGGCGTGGCATCGGATTCCGCGGTGGCATCGAGCTGCGCGGTGGCATCCAGCCTCTCGGCGGCCAGGGCGGAGGTCGGGGCGGCGGTCAGATCGTCGAACGGCGTCGTGCCATCCGGCACAACGTGCGGGGCCTGTCGCTCGGAACCACCGGCGTCGTGTGCATCCTCGAGGGCGATCGTCTCGGCGTCCGCCTGGGCGTGCTTGGCCTTGTGCCATTCGGATTCCGCCGTTTCGGGATCCTTTATATGCGCCTGGCGCTCCTGATACGCCGCGCGGGCTTTCTCAACGAGTCCGGAGGATGTGAGCACGCGCACCGTGGCGCTCGGCACATAGCTGGGCACACCGGTCGGGTCGTCGGTGAAAATCTGCAGCTGTTGGTTCGCGAAGAACCGGGCTTTCACCGACGGACGGCTCGTCGCCTCGCTGATGTAGGCGCGGTGGATTGTTTCGTCGTGGGTTTCGTCGGCGATCGCCTTCAGCAGCGGAAAATACGGCGAGCTCGCATCAAGGTCGCCGATTTTGCCCAGCAGGCGCACCGCGTCCAGGTCGTTGATGAAGAAGCTCTTCGGCCGGTTCGTGGCATGGAGAAGCGCCATCAGCACGCCGCTCAGCGCGCCGATGCATCGGGTGCCGCACGGCGCACCGCCATATTCCGTTGCGGTACCGTCGGACCAGGCCCACCCCATGGCCGTGTCATCGGGCGAAGCCGTTGCGAAAACGGTGATTGTGTCGGCAGAGTTGCTTTCCGTGGCGAATCCTTCCATGCGACCTGTGGTACGAAGAAATGGCGTGCGTCGATGCCTGTCGGCGTCGGCGACAAGGTAACCATTCTATGGAGTCGTGGGACGAATGGGGAGAGGCTCACACGAAAACCCTCATTTTGCCCACAATTCGTTCACTTTCGCAGCGTCGCGAAATGTGGCGAGCGGCGTTGCACAGACAGGGCGTTTATCGGCTACCTG
>DEKK01000001.1 GCA_002353815.1 Bifidobacteriaceae bacterium UBA2724
CCAAAAACACCACCCGGACACCCAAAAAACAACCACCCCACGGCGTGTCGCACCACCCAACACCATGCCACACCGACCACACGTCCGCCAAGGCGCAGAATCATCGCCACGAACGCCGACCATCACGGAAAACGCCCCGCCTTCCCCAGAAACACCCTTCATGGCGAAACATCCTCACCGCCAACGGCGCATCGTTGTGGAAAAGAGCCTGTAATCGTCGACATCGCGGTTCATGGCGAAACATCCTCACCGCAAAACACCAATTGTCAAAGAATCCCGCCTCCCGCACCATAACCAGCCTTCATCGCGAAAAATCCTCGCCATGAGGCGATTCTCCGCCCCATCACGGGCCCACATAACGAAAACAGGGGCTTCGTGGCGACAAATCATCACCACGAAGCCCCTGATACATCATCAGGAAGCTGACGCCTTCTCTGCGCAGCGTTCACCGCGCCGTCCTCACCACGCACAGCGACCTACCGAGCGCCGTCCTCACCACGCGCAGCCCTTACCGAGCGTAGCCTCACCGCGAGCGCGCCCGCCAACAGACGCCACCACTCCCCCACCAAGCGTCCCGTCACTCCCCCTGGTGCGCGGCGATGGTCTCGTCGACCAGGCGCGGCAGAGCGTCCTGGATCGGTTCGCCGATCAGACGCTTGGCGATCGAATCGTATTGCGTGCGCCCCATGTTCATGATCGTCACCGGCACGCCGGCCTGCGCAGCGATCGGCGCGAGGCTCGCGGCCGGATACACCTCGAGCGTGGAGCCGATGACCCAGAACTCGTCCGCCTTTGCCACGGCCTGCATGCTGCGCTCCATGGCGCCTTCGGGCAGATTCTCGCCGAAATACACGACGTCGGTCTTGATGATCCCGTTGCACACCTGCCCGCCCTGGTACGGAAGCGCGCGATGGCAGTGCGGGTCGGGCTCGTTGTCGAGGTTGTTCATGATGTCTGCGGTGTCGTATTTGTGATGGCAACGCATGCAGTGCGACGTGCCGATGGTGCCATGCAGGTTGACGATGACATCAGGGCTGTTGCCCGCCTTTTCATGCAAGGCGTCGAAATTCTGCGTCGCCAGAAGGCTCAGCATTCCCGCTTTTTCAAGCTTGACGAGGGCTTTGTGCGCCACGCCCGGCTGGGCTCCCCACACGGGGCTCTCTTTCTGCCAGCGCCACGAGTATTCGCGCGCGGATTTGTCGGTCAGGAACAGGTCGATGTCATAGACGCTCTGCTGGTCAGGATGTTTGGTCCACACGCCATCGGGGCCACGAAAGTCAGGGATTCCGGCGCTTGTTGAAATGCCGGCACCGGTCAGCACGGCAACCTTGTAAGTCATAGTCCCAGTGTACCCACGGGCGGTTGCGACTGCGCCACGCAGCGCCACGCGCTCCATGCCCCGCCGTCACCGCATCGCGCTCAGCGCCACGCAGCACCACGCAGCGCCACGCGCTCCATGCCCCGCCGTCACCATGCCCCGCCGTCACCGCCACAAACAATGCGGCCACACGGGCGATATCGTGCCGTGTGGCCGCAGAGAAGCAATGCGCCGGCAGGCGTCAGTAGATCTGCTTGGGGTCGTAGCCTTCGCCGCGCAGGGTCTCGAGGATCTGCACGATGTGGTCCGGACCGCTGGTCTCGACGGTGACCTCGAGCACCACCTTGTTGGAATAGTGCGTGTCGGCCTTGAACTGGTCGTGCGTCAGCTCGATGACGTTGGCGCGCAGGTCGGCGAGGATGCGGGCGATGTTGACGAGCTGTCCCGGGACGTCCGGAAGCTCGACGGAGAACGACATGATGCGTCCGCGCGAGATCATGCCCTGCTGGATCACGGCGGCGATGTCGACGGTGTCCATGTTGCCACCGGACATCACAGGCACGATGACGTGCGGGCCCTCGGCCTCGTTGTACACCTTGCTCTGCAGCTCAAGCTGGCCCAGGGCGGCCACGGCGACCGCGCCGGCGCCTTCGACCACGAGCTTGTGCTTCTCCATCATGGTCATGATGGTCTCGTAGATGTCGCGCTCCGACACCTGCACCAGATCGTCGAGATACTCCTGCAGCAGGGCAAACGTCAGGTCGCCAGGGTGCTTCACGGCCACGCCTTCGGCGATGGTGTGCACTTCCTCGGCCTCGACCACATGGCCTGCGACGAAGCTCTCCTTGAAAGCGGGGCTGCCGATCGGAATCGCGCCGATGACGCGCACGTCCGGGCGGAACGTCTTGACAGCCATGGCGATGCCCGATCCCAGGCCGCCACCGCCCAGCGGCACCACGATGTCGGTGACTTCGGGCAGGTCTTCAAGAATCTCCATGGCGATGGTGCCCTGGCCGCACAGCACGTCATAATCGTCGAACGGCGGGATGAACGTCATGCCCTTCTCTTTTGCGAGATTGATGGCGTATTCGTTCGATTCGTCGAACACATGGCCGTGCAGCACGACCTCGGCGCCGAGAGCCTGCGTGGCGTCGACCTTGAGCGGAGGCGTGATGTCGGGCATGCACACGATGGCCTTGACGCCGCGTTCGCGAGCGCCGTAGGCCACGCCCTGCGCGTGGTTGCCAGCGGACGCGGTCACCACGCCGTGGGCGAGGTCGGCGTCAGACATCGATGCGATCTTGTTGTAGGCGCCGCGGAGCTTGAAGGATCCGGTTTTCTGCAGATTCTCGGGTTTGAGATAGACCTTGGCACCGGTTCGCTCGCTCCATTCGTCCGAATAGATGAGCGGGGTGTGGCGCACGGTTCCCTTGAGGCGCTCGACGGCGGCCTCCATGTCGGCCTTGTGGTCGCGCTTGAGATACTTCTCGACTTCTGATTTTTCCATGGCTTTATCGTAGACCTCCGTTGTCCTACTGGATGACCGAGTATCCGAATATCGCGCACAGGAGAGGCACGACGACGCAGCAGGTAAGGTATGCCAATGCGACGCCGTATTTTTCGGTTTTGAGTGCGCCCAGCAGCTCGTTCATGGCTGTGGAGAATGTGGACAGGCCGCCGCAGAAACCGGTGGCGAGGATCAGCTTGATGTCGCCGGAGAGCGTCCCCGCTTCGGACATCGCGAGGAACAGGCCGGCGAGGAAGCTGGCGAGCATGTTGATGACAAGCGTCGTGAGGGGGAACGCGGCCTTGTAAGCGCGTTTGATCTGGCTGTCGATGGTGTAGCGGGCGACGGCGCCGAGGCCGCCGAGCGCAGCGATTGCAAGGGTCAGCAAGAACGGTGGCATCAGCGGCCTCCTTGCGTGGGTTCGTCGGCCGTGGCGTCTGCGTCAGCGACGGATGCCGTGGCGGCGGCGGAGCCGGCACAGGCAGCAGGGGCCGGAGCGGCAGTCATCGACGCCGCCGCAACCTGTGCAGGTGCGTCGGCGTCGGAGGATACGGCCGTCAGGGACGCATGGCGCTTGGCGAGCCGTTCGCCTATCGCGGAGCCCGCATAGGCCAGCAAGAGCCCGCCGGTGATTGTCACGCACATGTAGATGACGAAGGCCACCTGCGGCTGCGCCAGGGGAGACGCGGGCTGCGAATCCACGTAAATCACGCCATCTGCCGAAAGCTGTGCGTTGGCGTCGGGATACGGGTCGTAGGGGGTCGACAGCAGGGTCATGCACTCCACGGCGAACGTGGACATCGTCGACAGCCCACCGCAGAAACCCATGCCGAGCGCGCGGTTCCAGCGTTCCGCGCCGCGGGGGCCCATCCATGGCGCCGCCGCGATATACGCCGCGACGCCGCCGAAAAGGAACGCCGCGAGCATGTTGGCGACGAAGGTCCCCCAGTACATGACGTTACCGCCGGTGCCGTCCTGCGGAAGCGCCAGCGACAGCAGATAGCGAAGCAGCGTGCCGAAGAACCCGCCGAGGAACACGACCGCGTAGACGACCCAGTCGGTCAGCGGATTGTAGGCGCGGGGCGCAGGCGCCGCGGCGACGCCCGTCTGCGCCTGCCCGGCGCCGTCGGACGCGGGTTCTTGGGATTCGGGAACATCAACCATGGCAGCCCGCTCAGTCCTCTCCGAGCAAGCTGTGAATCGAGATGATGTGGTCACGGGCGGCACCGGTGCCGATGGCGGAGATGCGGCAGCCCGACAGCTCTTCCAGACGCTTCACGTAGGCCTGCGTGTTGGCAGGGAGCTCGTCGAAGGTGTGGCAGTTCGAAATGTCTTCGTTCCAGCCGGGCATCTCTTCGTAAATCGGCTTGGCGCGCGAGAACACGTCCTGGTCGGTGGGCATGTCGTCGTAGCGTGTGTGGGTGCCGTCGGGGTTCTCCACGTCGTATGCCACGCAGATCGGAATCGTCTTGCGGCCGGTGAGCACATCGAGCTTCGTCAGCACGATGTCGGTCAGGCCGTTGACCTGTGTTGCGTAACGCTGCACGACGGCGTCGAACCAGCCGCAGCGACGCGGGCGGCCGGTGGTCACGCCATACTCATGTCCCTGTTCGCGCAGCCACGTGCCGGATTCGTCGAACAGCTCGGTCGGGAACGGCCCCTCGCCCACGCGGGTGATGTAGGCCTTGCCCACGCCGATGACGCGGTCGATCTTGGTGGGGCCGACGCCGGTGCCGGTGCAAGCGCCGCCCGCGGTTGGGTTCGACGACGTCACATAGGGATACGTGCCGTGGTCGATGTCGAGCATGGTGGCCTGGGCGCCTTCGAACAGCACGGTCTTGCCTTCGTCCAGAGCCTTGTTGAGGATCACCTGCGTGTTCGCCACGTAGGGGCGCAGCTTCTCGCCCATCTCGAGCAGGTAGTCCGTGGTCTTGTCGATGTCGACGGGACGACGGTTGTAAAGCTTGACGAGCATCTGGTTCTTCTGGTGCAGCGACGCCTCGACCTTGTCGTGCAGATGGCTCGGGTTGTAGAGGTCGTGCACTCGGATGCCCACGCGGTTCACCTTGTCGGCGTAGGTGGGGCCGATGCCACGGCCGGTGGTGCCGATCTTGTGCTTGCCGAGGAAGCGCTCGGTCACCTTGTCGAGCTCGCGGTGGAACGGCGCGATGACATGCGCCGAATCGCTCAACAGCAGCTTGGAGCAGTCCACGCCGCCTGATTCGAGGTTCTCGATCTCCTGCAGCAGCACGGCGGGATCGACCACCACGCCATTGCCGATGACGGGGATGGCGGTGGGGCTGATGATACCGGACGGCAGCAGGTGCAGCGCGTATTTCTTGTCGCCGACCACCACGGTGTGACCGGCATTGTTGCCGCCGTTGAAGCGGGCGACGTAATCGACCTTGGTGCCAATAAGATCAGTCGCCTTACCCTTGCCTTCGTCTCCCCATTGGGTACCGATAAGAACGATTCCAGGCATGCTGCCACCTTCCCTTAGCCGCTGACACAGTGCCTTCTGTAGGTTACCGCGACGGCCCAACAACGTCTTTCCCCGACCCGCCCGGCCGCGCAGAGGGAGCCGGGCGGTTCCGAGAGACTACTTCAGCGCCTTGCCGGCGGAACCCAGTTCCTTGCAGGCTTCCACGACGCGCGCGGCCATGGAATCTTCGGCCTCGCGCCCCCACGAGCGCGGGTCGTACTGGGCCTTGGCGCCCACCTCGCCGTCCACCTTGAGCACCTTGTCGTAGTTGAGGAACATATGGTTGGCGATGGCGCGCGTGAACGCATACTGCGTGTCAGTGTCGATGTTCATCTTGACCACGCCGTAGCTCACGGCCTCGGCGATTTCGGCCGCCGTGGAGCCCGACCCGCCGTGGAACACCAGCAGGAACGGCTTGTCTTCGGCGCCCTTGGGCAGCGGAGAGGCGATCTGCCCGCTCTTGGCCGCGGCGGACACCGTGGACTGGATGTCTTTGAGGATCGAGGGACGCAGCTTCACGAACCCGGGCTTGTACGAGCCGTGCACGTTGCCGAATGTGAAGGCCGCGGTGTACAGGCCGTTTTCGCCCAGCCCCAGGCGCTGGGCGACCTGCATGCCCATCTGTGGGGTGGAATACAGCCTGTCGTCGATGGCGCCGGTCATGCCATCCTCTTCGCCGCCCACGGCGCCGACCTCGATCTCGAGCCCGGTGTGCGCCCTGCGGGATTTCTCCAGCAGCTCCTCGGCGATCGACAGGTTTTCGGACAGCGACACTGTGGAGCCGTCCCACATGTGCGACTGGAACATGGGCTCGCGGCCGTGCGCCACTTCGTCGGCTTCGATGTCGAGCAGCGGGCGCACCCATTCGTCCAGATACTGCTTGGCGCAATGGTCGGTGTGCAACGCCACGGTGATGTGCGGGTACTTCTTGGCGACCTCGCGGGCGAACGCGGCCATGGCAAGCGACCCGGTCACGCGGTCTGCGACGCGCTGCCCCGAGAAGTAGGCGCTGCCGCCCACGGACACTTGGATGATGCCGTCGGATTCGGCGTCGGCGAAGCCTTGGAGCGCAGCGTTGAGCGTCTGCGAGCTCGTCACATTGATGGCAGGAATTGCATAGCCGCCCTTGCGGGCCGCGTCGTACATCTCGGCATAGCGTTCGGTTGTCGCAATAGTCATGGTTCCATTATCGTCGTCCGACGTGACGAATCTTCGCAATGGACGCCGCGGCGAACGACGTGGCGGGAAGCGACGCCCCCGCCGGCCCAGAGGCGCAGGTCCGGCGCGCCACCGACGTCGCCATCGAACAACCGCAGGCACGGAATGCCAATGCGACGCGATGCGGCGCGGCCGACCAGGAAACCGAAACGCGTCAGATTCACGACGAGCCCACATGCGCATGGCCGCGTGATATGCTGAAAAAGTGCATGATAGGGGCAGTTTGCATGGCATCGAGACATGGCGACTGCAGGCACTTCGCCTATCCACGATTATCCACCACGACGCCAGTTGCACGCGGATGCCCGCGACGGAGAGGCGCCGCGATGCGCAACGGTTTACGCTTCACCATCACGTTGCGCACACGTCGAAAGGACGTCACAACACCATGAACGCAATGAACGACTCCGGTTTCGCCAGCGGAGAGGGAGAGGGCGGAATGCCGAACGGCGGTCCTTTCATCGACCCCCGGCCGTCGTCCACGCCGGAGTCCGACACGCCGATGGCCTATGGGTCGAATTTCCACACGCAGTACGGCGACATGGAAGTCCCCGCCGACGCGCCTGACGACTCCGGCGCCGCTTTCGACGAAGCGCTCAACGCAGATTCGCCCCAGACGCCTAGCAACGCATTCGAATCGGCTCTCAATTCCGACAATTCCAGCAACACCGCGGGCGGCGCAGGCGCTGCAGGATCCGCGGCGCCGGGCTCGCCAATGGCGACGCCCGGAAACACCGGATTTTCCCACGATTTCTCCACGCGTGCGCCCAATGCCTTCGCGCAGGGCAATGCTTCCTACGGGTATCCGGACTCCCGCGCCACGCGGCAGCCCGGAGCGCCATCAGCCCCCTCGCCATATGACGGCTATGGAGTGTACGGGGCTGGACAGGCGGGATACGGCACGCCCTATGCTGCCAACGCCGGATATTCCAGCGCGCCATCCCCGTCCCCGTATGCGGGCACGCCGTACCCGCAGTATCCGTATGCCCCCGCGCCCAGTGCAGCCCCGGGGTACGGCGGATACGGCGCGCCAGGGTATTACACCACATACCGCCCTGTTCCCCGACGCAAATCACATGCCGGCGTCATCGTCGCCGTCGCCCTAGTCATGATCCTGGTCTTCGTCTGGGCCGGCATCGGCAGCGTCTTGCGCAACGCTTCCCGAAACATAGCCACCACGACGGGCTCAGGATACACTCAATCTTTCTCAGGCACCGCCGACGAATCGAAGAAGGTCTATGACGAGGCGAGCACAATCTCGTCGCTCATGGGCGACTGGTTGGACAAATGCGGCGACGACACGGCCATCTCGGACGCGAAATCGCAGCTCGACACCGCGATCACGAATTACACGAACGCCGTCGGCGACCCGCAGTCGCCCAGCGCCTCGTCGTCCACGCTCGCCAGCGCACTGGAAACGCTCGAAGAGAACGCCGTTGACACAGCCAACAGCTTCTTTGAAGAGATGTGGAGCATCGAGCTCTCCAAAGAAAACTACTGGGATTACCAACTCGCCGACGACACCGACCTGGAGACGCTGGACGCCACCTTGGGAAACTACTATTACTGGAGCGATTCCTCAACGGCCGCCAGCGATCTCAACACCGTGGTGACGCAATACATCGCGGTCATCGACGACATCAACCAGACCATCGACGACCTGCACCAGGACGAACAAAAGGTGTATTCCATCAATGCGGCGTCCGAGTCAGAGCAAGACATCCTTGCGGCGGCAGACAAAATCACCAGCACCATGGGCGTGGAGTCGGTCGACTCATCCGACGGCGGCGCCAGCGAATGCTCCTCCTCGCAGTCCGAGGCGCAGCGGGTCATCGACACCGCGCAGGCGTTCTACTGCGGCGGTCTCTCGCCCTCGAACGAAGTGAACCGTGACAAACTGTTCATCAACACGAAGGCGCCCAACTACCCCGACGTGCTGTCAAGCTATTACTTCGTCATCTCCGTGAAGCACGAGCTGGCGCACCGCTCGATTCTCATCACCTGCGGAACCCCGATGCCCGACATCGCCGGGGACCGCTACGAAGCCGTGACGAACGCCTACGCATTCGCCTATCTGGGAGCGGACGAGAAACTCGACCAGGATCTGACGCAGCAGTGGCTCAACCAGCCGGGGTTGACGCAGGACGAGCGTGACCAATATCAACGCTACCTCGTCACCGACAGCGACAAGACCATCGCGAATCAGATACACGACGACCGCGTCTGCGAATAGGCGAGTGGCCCGAACGCAGGCCCTGCGGGGGTGCGGCGTGGTGCGCAAGGCACGGCGCGGTGCGCGGGGTACGATGCGGGGTGGCGTCGCCGTACCGATGCGGGGTGGCGTCGCATACCGCGCCTCGCTCATCCCGCCATGCGCAGCGCACGGCGGGATAACTTCTAGCGCTGATGCCTACTCGCTGCGGTCCGTGTCGCTGTGGTCCGCGGCGCTGCGGTCTGTGTCGTTGTGGCGGCGGCGCACGATCACGACCACCGCAGCGGCCGCGACTGCGGCTACCGCGGCGACGCCCGCGATCGCGGCCACGCGCCAGCCGTCCGCCGCGGCCTGCCCGTCGGCGGAATCGCCCTGGGCCGAGGCCGCCGATCCGGAAGCCGATGCCGCCGAGGCGGAGGCGTCGCCGGCGTTCTCGCCTGCGTCTGAGGGGATCGAGATCTTTTTGATGGATGAATCCGCGGAATCGGCGAAATACAGAGCCGTCGCATCATCCGACAGCACCGCGTTATCAAGATCGTCCAGCGCAATCGACGCTACCTGCGGGGAATCCACGGCGTAGTCGGAATACCCCACGCCGTCCGGCGAATCCTTCCCGCCGAATGACAGGACGCGCAGCATGCCGATCATCCCGGAATTCGAGTTTTCGTCATCCTGCCGCAGATACGGAATCACGGCTTTGGAGCCGTCGCCCGTCAACCGCACCCCGGTCCTGATGAGCTTCGAGCCGTCCATGTCCACGGTTGTGGGGACTGACGCAAGCTGGCTTCCGCCCGGCAGCGAGTAGAAGCTCATGGCGCCGTCCGACGTCGCGACCGCGATGGTCCCGTCCGCCGACATTTCCCTGGACGAGGTGACCCCGCCGTCGACCTGCGACACCTCGCCCGTCGCGAGGTTCACGGACACCATGCCCGTTTCGCCGCCTTCGTCAAGCGTGGCATCCAGCGCATACAGCGTGTCGAAGGGCACGGGCGTGCCGCTCGCCGCATAGTCGTCAAGCGCCATGCCGTTGGCAACACGAAGTCCGCTGGGAGTGCCTTGCGACGATGGATAGCTGACCGGCAGTTCGGTCACGGCGCCCGTCGTGGCATTGACGAGGAGCATGCGGTAGGGCCATTTGTCCGCCTTGGAATCCACCTGTTCGTATATGCACCACGTCGCGTGGTCCGACGAGACCCCCACGACGATCGGATTCTGCCTCGCCGTCCAGGGCAGGGTGACGTCCACCGTGCCCAGCTGGGACCCATCGGCCGTCGAAAACGTGACGAACCGGCGGGCGGCAGAGGGGTCGGCGCCACCCGTGGTCTTATAGAACGTCACCGAGGAACCGTCAGCGGAGAAATCGGAATTCATGGCCCCCAGCGGAAGCGAGACGATGCTCATGTCGGCGGTCCGTATGATTGTGAACGCATCCGGCAGTATGAGCATCGATTCATCCGCCGACAGGCGTGCGGAGCTGGTGTAGAAGACGCGATTCGCGAGGTCTCCGAGATCGACCTTGACCTTGGCTTCGACCGTCATCGACGACGTGTCGATCTTGCACACGTATCCGTCCCTCTGCGCTATCGCGTACATGGTGGAGCCGTCGTGCGTCAGCAGGAGCCGCGCGCCTATTTGGTCGGCCGATGTGGGGTTGCAGTCCTCGTCGTCCAGGACCGTCCCCGTGAGCGCGGGCAGGGATCCGCCGTCGGCGGTCTCCGGGGCGGCGAACGCCGATGACGGTGTCTCGTCGGCGTTCGCGGCGGGGGCCGGCAGGGCCAGCCCGCCCGCCGCGAGGCACGCCGCGGCCACGAACGCCGCCGCCGCGCGCACCAGGCGCGACACATGGCGACGAGATGCGCCGCGCGGCACGGCGGCCCCCGGTGCCGCAGCCGATTCCGCCGCCGCGACCACCGCCGATGGAACGTTCACCGAATCACGCATGCCGGACATGAAGACCCCTCTTCTCTCCCCACACGCCCGGCGCCGCGGCACGCGCCGCGCCCGGGCATCTCCTTGGACGCCCCCATGCTACATCGGCGGCACGCCGGAGCCAAGCCTTCCCTCGGCAAGCCTCCCGTCTCACGCCCAGGCCACCACGCGCCCCGGCCCCTCCCCGCCACGGTGCATCAGGTTACGGACAGAATCCACGTTTTCCCGGCGATTCCGCGCCCGTTTTTGTCCGCAACCTGATGCAGGGTTCCAGTCAAGGGTCCGGCGCGGGTTCGGTCGGGGCGGGTCTGGTGCGGGGCCGGCGCAAGGCTCCGGCCAAGGGGCTGGGCTCAGATCAAGGGGCGGGGTTGCCGTTGGTGCGATCGGAAATCCTGATGAGAATCCTGACGGGAATGGCGAAACGCCAACGAAAACAAGAAATTCACAAGGGAAACAAAAGAGCGGGCGACGGGAATCGAACCCGCCTCTGAAGCTTGGGAAGCTTCCATTCTACCGATGAACTACGCCCGCGAGCGCAATCACGCAAGACATGAGTGTATCACGTAGCGGGGCTGTCGGCATTGCGGAATCTCACAAGATGTTTCGCAGGCAGCGTGGCCGCCCCGCTGCGCCCCCCCTCCTGCCCGCACCGTCCGCGGACGCCTGCAGCGCTAGCGCACAGACGAATCCGGATACTGCGAATACTGCGGAATCCCCTCGCCCTGTGAGGACTGGCCCATCTCAGAAACGCCATGCATCTCGCGGTCCATCTGCATCAGGCGCTCGATGCGGTCGGAAGTCGGCGGATGCGTGGAAAACAGGCGTTCCAACCCTTCTTCGCGGAACGGCGCCGCAATCATCACGGCCGCCGTGCTCTGCGTGCCGGATGTGACAGGCATGGCGTTACCCGACGCCACCGAGCTTTCGATGCGTTCCAGCGCAGAAGCGAGTGCCGCGGGATCGCCCGTGAGACGGGATCCGTCCTCGTCTGCGTCGTACTCGCGGGTGCGTGAAATGGCCATCTGTATCAGGGCGGCGCCGATCGGGGCAAGTATGTAAGCAAGCAATGCGCCCAACGGATTGACCTCGCGATCGTCGTCATCGCGCCGGCCGCCGAAATACATGAGCGCATATCCAAGATAGGTGATGACCGAAGCCATGGACGACGCTATGGCACCGGTGAGGATGTCATGGTTGTAGACATGCATGAGCTCATGCCCCAGCACGCCGCGGATCTCACGCCACGAGCATATTTGCAGAATTCCTTGCGTGCAGCACACGGCAGCATGGCGCTCGTTGCGTCCCGTGGCGAAGGCGTTGGGGCTCATGGTCGGCGCAACATAGATGCGCGGCATGGGTTTCCCGGCCTTCTGCGCCAGTTCGCGCACGATGCTGTAAAGCGCCGGCGCTTCCCGTTCACTGACTTCGCGAGCATGCATCGAGGCTATGGCGAGTCGGTCAGAGAAGAAATAGCTGAAGAAATTCGACGCCAGACCTATGACGATGTACAGGGCGAGCGTGTCTTGCGAGGCACCAGTGAGCCACCAAATAAGCATGATGACGGCCCACATCAGAGCGAAAAGCATCGTGGTTTTCAGACCATTGAAATGACCATGCACGCGTATCTTGTCGTTTCCCATACCCCAAGGATACAGAAACGGAGCATGGAGGCAGAGGGTTTTCACTGTGGGAGATATCAATCCACAGACGCGCCGACCACCGTCGCCGACAGGGCGACGGCCTTGGCTTCACGGCGTACCGCCGTAGACCGGGCGCCGCGAAAACGCGGTCACCTCACCCGAACTCCGGCGCCCCGCCATTCCCTACCACCATCCGATCTTCCGCCGCGACTGCCGTCGTTCGATATTCCACCGTCGCTGCCGCCACTCCGTGGGCCGGATCGGTGCCGGATAATATTCAATCGTGGGGGACAGGAACCGGAAGCATGCCGACAACACCACCACAAGCACCGCGCCGCACACGCCAAGCACTGCCAGGCAACTTAGCATGGTGACAAGCCGCGCATATTCGGCAGCACGGTCAGTTGCCTCCGGGTTCATATACAGATCCGGATTGTTGGCAAGCATGACGAGCCCGACCAGATACTCGACCGCCACGAACGAAACGACGATCCCCAGCCATGACAGCGACGCTTTCAGCTCCTTGTCGCGGCTGTAATGCCCTTGGCGAAACTTCGGGCGGTGCTTGCGGGCGGGGCGCACATTAGTACGGCTTACATACGTTCCTGTGGTGTCATACAACGCCTCACCGCACAGCACCAGATAGAGGACGAGCGACAACGTGCCGAAAAGCAGACCAGTATACAAATAAACGCTATACGCCTGACTATGAATCCCTCCTCCATAAATAGGTCGGGCGAAAACAGGCCGATACACTCGATACATGGAGTACGGCAACAGATACACATTCAACGTTGCGTCCTCCACGATAAGCACGAACATATGGAAAATCTCTTGCAGCCGTTTGCAACGCTTGCTCCGTCGCTTCAGTTTGTTAATCTGCCTGATCCCCTCCAGTCCTGGTTCCGTTGCAATCCACCGAGCGTCATGCGCCATGTCCGGAGGGGCATGGGGATCGAGCGGTCCGCCCGGGGTCGGCGCAAGACACATCGGGCATCTCGCCACCCATGGGGAGTATGTGCCATGGCATTGGGGGCACATCTGCGTGGCGCGTTCCGAGTCCTCGCCATAGATATCAGCCTCCTCGCCATAGATATCAGCCACAATGTCACCGCCGACGGTCGGATTGATATCAAAATTGCGGAACCGATCCCACCTGTTGCGATAGGGCTTCGCCGTGCCATTCGCATATTCTTCGGCGGTCGGTCCGTACTCTTCGCTCTCCCCAGCGGCATGCATGATGTCATACAACGTCTTCAGTTCCGAACCAGCATGCGTGGCGTCGCTCTGAGAATCGCGCTGACGCGATTGAGAGAAATCCGGCTCAGAATGTGAACCAGCGGGAGCGACAGCATTGGCGGAATCGACGGGATTGGCGGCATCTGGCTGAGACGGGAAACCACCTTGTTGATCTCCCCACCAATCATCCATTCAATCTCACCTGCCTGTCTTTTCTCAGTGCGCAGAGCAACGGCTCACATGTCGCTCGCATTCATCGCACGCATGCCAAGGACTATCCCTCTTGTTGCTCTCCAACAACATTCCTTGGATACATACCCGATAATAGCATTCTGGCCCTGGGCTTCTCAAAGGTATCCCCGAAAGGACGGTCCTTCAAGAAGCCCAAGGCCAGAAACCGGATGCGTTAACGGTGCGCGTGCCTGCACCCGCGCCGAGAGCGGAAAGCCCCGCTACGCGACCTCTTCGCCGCGGGCGACGCGTCGAATCTGGTCGGGCTCCACGAGCTTGATGTGCTCGCGACCGACCTTTTCGCCTTGTGCATGCTCGTATGCCACGACGCGGTCCCAGCCTTCGCGGCCGATGGGCTGCAGCCCTTTGGACCTGAGGAACGCGATGACCTCGGCTTCGTCGCCGGCCTTGGGCGCCACCCGGCCGTTTTCACCGCTCGCAGCCCAGTCATCCAGAATGTTGTTGACCGTTTCGAGCGCGTCGGACTTGGTGGAGCCGATGAGCCCCACGGGACCGCGCTTGGCCCATCCTGTCGCATAGACGAAGGGCACGGTTTCGCTCGCATCCGCGCCCGGCTCGGCCTGGATGCGTCCGGAATCATTGAGCAGGCGATACCCCTTCTCGTCATAGGCCACGCCGTTCACCGCAGCCGGCTTGTAGCCGATCGCATGATAGACGGCTTCGACCGGCACGTCGTACGTCTCGCCGGTGCCGGTCATCGCGCCATCGGGAGCGGTGACCGTGCGCTCCACGCGGATGCCGTTCACCGCGCCGTCAGCGCCGCCGAGCACCTCGACGGGGTTGGAATTGAAATGCAGATAGTACTTCTTGTTGGCGGGCTGGCCGTTGAAATCGGTGCCGCCTTCGTCTTCCATGTCTTCGGCCATGTCGCGGATGACGAACAGCTCTTCGACCATCTGACGGGTGAGCTTATCGTCGGCGGCGACCTCAAGCGTCTCATCGGACAGATCGAAGTCGTCTTCGTTGATCATCAGCTGCACTCCCGGCAGCTTCTCAAGCTCGCGCAGCTCCTGCACGGAGAACTTGGCATGGGCAACGTCACGGCGCACGAACAGATGGAGCTCGGTGCACTTGTTGGATTTGATGCCGTCGTACACGTTCTGCGGGATGTCCGTGCCGAGCAGGTCGTCGGCGTTGCGCACCAGTTCGCGCGCCACGTCCATCGCCACGTTGCCGCCGCCGATGACCGCGACGGTGCCATCGGTAAGCGGCCAGGTGCGCGGACCTGTGGGATATCCGTCGTACCATTCGACGAAATGCGCGGCGCCATACACGCGCTTGAGATCGTGCCCGGGGATGCGCAGGGGCTTGTCGTCCACGGCGCCGGTGGCGAACACGATGGCGTCGTACCGTTCGCGCAGGTCGTCAAGGGACACGTCCTCGCCCACCTCGATGTCGCAGAACAGGCGGATTTTTGGATTGTCGAAAGTCTTGGCGAGAGCGCCCTGGATGAACTTGATGGACGGATGGTCGGGCGCCACGCCATAGCGCACAAGGCCGAACGGCACGGGCAGCTTCTCATACAGATCGATGGTGGCGTCGGTCCCCAGGCCGAGCTCTTCGCCACGCTGACTCAGCTGACGCAGCAGGATGTCAGAGGTATACACGCCCGCGGGGCCTGCGCCCACCACGGCGACGCGAAGGGGGCGGTTTGCAGAGGTCTCAGTGTTTTCAGTCATAGGCTCGATATTAATAGCAGGCGGGGCCGTATGAAAGCCCCGCCTGCGGAATCTTGCGCCGCCGGTTCGGCATGGCACCCATGGCACCGCGCCGATTCACCAGCGGTCTGCGGGCCGGCATCAGCGCATCAGCGCGACGGCGCGCACGCCATGCAGCGGCGCACCGCACGGCAGATATGCGCCTGCGTCACTTCTTGCGTTCGGCCAGGGCCGTGAGCGCCCATGTGATCGACACGACGTCGATGGCCTCCTGCAGAATCGCGCCGATCACGGCGGGAATCAGATTGCATGCGGCGCAGACCATGCCCACGATCGCCAACCCCAGGCCGACGAACACCGCCTGCAGCATCACGCGCTTGGTTTGACGGGCGATGAGTATCGCGCGCGGCACCATCTCGATGTTGTCGTTCATGATCACGACCTGGGCGGACTCGGAGGCCGCGGTGCTCGTGCCGTCGGTCATGGCCATGCCGATGTCGGCGGAGGCAAGCACCGGCGCGTCGTTCACGCCGTCGCCCACCATCATGGTCACGGTGCGCGTCATGGATTCGCCCACGTACTTCATGAGCACGCGGTCCCACAATGGCTGCTTGCTGGGCATCTCCTCGCGGGCCTTGCGCACGGCGTCCGCCTTCTCTTGCGGCAGCAGTTCGTACCGCACGTCGTCGATACCCACCTGGGCGGCGATTTTCTTGGCCGCGGTCGGTTTGTCGCCAGTAAGCATGGTGAGGCGCTTGACACCGAGGGCACGCAGCTGGTCGAGGGCGGCGGCGGAATTCTCGCGGGGGAGGTCGCGCAGCACGATGCGCGCCGCGAACTGGCCGTCGACGGCGACATAAGTGCCCATGCAATCGTCAGACAGCGGTTCGAACAGCTCGCCCGGGTCGGCGGGACGCACCGAGCCGATGAGGGTGTCGCCATCCACGACCTCCATGACGTAAGCGAAGCGCCCGACGCGCACGCGATGCCCCGAGACCAGTCCTTCGATGCCCTTGCCCGAAGACTCGGTGACAGATTCAACCTTGCGCGTGATGTTCGGATGCTTCTTGAATTCCTCTTCGCCCGCGGCGACGATGCCCGGCGCCAGGATGTGCACGGAATAGTTCTCGATGAGCCCCGCGAGCGCGATGATGGCCGAATCCGACATATCCAGCTTGTCGATGACGCGCGTGGGATCGGGCCGGTCGAGGCGGATGACCTGCGGCTGCTTGCTAGTGAGCGTGCCCGTCTTGTCGAAGAACACGTGCGACACGCGGCCGAGCGTTTCGAGGACCTCCTGCGATTTGATGAGGATTCCGTTATGCGCAAGGCGCCCGGTGCCGGCCAAGTATGCCACGGGGGCGGCGATGAGCAACGGGCACGGGGTGGCGAGCACGAGCACCTGCGCGAAACGCACCGGAGTCTGCGCGAAGAACCATGCGACGCCTGCGATGATCAGGGAGATCACGGTGAACGGCACGGCCAGCAGGTCGGCGGTCTTGACGACTGCCGGGCGCGAGCTTTGCGCGCTCATCACCATCTCGAGGATGCGCTGGTATTGGGAATCGCGCGCCTCTTCGGTGGCGCGCATGCGGAACATCGCGTCGCCGTTGATGGATCCGGACAGCACTCTCTGACCGGAGTACACCGCGCGGGGCACGGGCTCGCCGTTGACCTGCGACATGTCGAGCGTGGCCTCGCCGTCGATGAGCATGCCGTCGACCGGCACGGTTTCGCCGGGGCGCACCACGAGGATGTCGCCGATCTTCACGTTCTCGACGCTGTCGTCCCGCCATTCACGCGCATCGGCATCGGTGGCGATGTGCGCGATGGTCGGCGCAGCCTCCATGAGCTTGCTGAGGTTCGATTGCGCTTTGCTCTGCGCATAGTTCTCGATCGCCTCGCCGGAATACACCATGAGCACCACGACCCACGCCGCCCAGTATTCCCTCACCGCGATTGTCGAAATCAGCGCGATGACGGCGAGGACGTCAAGTCCGACGTGCCCTTCGCGGATGTCCTTGAGCATTCCGATGACCGTTTCGGCAAGGCACCAGACGACGATGGCGATGACGACGACGTGACTGACATGCGGGTATGGGTTCCAGCACAGGGCGATGGGGATGGCGCTTAGTATCACCACCGGCAGCATTGGCACCATCTTGCAGATATTCCAGACCGTCTTCATTGCTTCTCCTCAGGCAATGTCAAGTCGTTTTGCGATTCCACACAGCACGATGCGCACCGCAATGCACAACCTGCCACACGACGCAGCGTGGCGGTGAATCGCAAAGCGAGCAACGAGGTGTCGCGGTTACCCTCCCGCCCCGTTAATAGGCACCCGATTGGGCGTCACCCTGCATGGGTATAGAAAGCAATCCTAACTGCATTTTCCAATTTCACGAAAACGACAGATGGCCCGCGTCTGAACATCACACGGCGGGAGAGTGGACGGACGGGGCACATGGCCGAGAAGAGAAAACCGCCGCCGAAAACGCAAAATCGCCGGATGCATGGATATGCATCCGGCGATGTGGGCAGATCAGGCAAATCAGGCGGATGGCGCGGCGCCGTTCACTGCGCGCGCTACGCCAGCCGCTGCGTGCCGCATTGCCGTGTTTGCACTGCCGTGCGCGGCGCTGTGCTGCGCACCATGCGTGCCGTGCGCTGCGTCAGGCTAGATTTTCTCGACGTCGTTCAGCTGCACCTGCACGTCTTGCATCTGACCGTTGCGAATGACGGTGAGCTTGACCGTATCGCCCTTGCTCGACGCCCTCACGTAGCCGAGCAGCGAGCTGGCGCCGTTCACCAGGTTGCCGTTGTATGCCACGACCAGGTCGCCGGCCTGCAGACCTGCGGTCTCGGCGGACGAGCCGCTGGTCACCTGGGTGATCTCGGCACCGGCGCGGTAGCCGTCGTTGTACTGCACGTAGTTCGTCTTGACCCTCACGCCCATCTGCACGTGTTCGGCGGAGCCGGTGTCGATGATCTGCTGGCAGATCTTGCTCACGAGGTTCGACGGAATGGCGAAGCCGATGCCGATCGAACCAGAGGACGACGAGGAGCTGGAGCTACCCGACGACGCGGTTGCAATCGACGAATTGATGCCGATGACCTGGCCGGCGGAATTGAACGTCGGGCCGCCGGAGTTGCCGGGGTTGATGGCGGCATCAATCTGGATGGCGTTGGTCACCACCAGCGAGGAATCCTGGGAGGTTTCGTCATAGGTCGTCACCGGTCGGTTCAAGGCCGAGACGATGCCCGTGGTGGTGGTGTTCGACAGGCCGAGCGGGTTGCCGATGGCCATGACCGCCTCGCCGACGGCGAGGTTGTCGGAATCCGCGAAGGTGATGGGCGTCAGGTTGTCAGGCACGGTGTCGAGCTTGATGACCGCCAGATCGGTGGTCGCATCGGTGCCGGTGACCGAGGCGCTGTACATATCGCCGTTCGACATCGTCACATAGATCTGTGTCGCGCCGGACACCACGTGGTTGTTCGTCACGATATGGCCGTCGGTGTCAAGCACCGCGCCGGAGCCACGCGCCGCGCCATCGTTCGTGTTGACGAGGATGGACACCACGGAATCATTGACGTTCTTGGCGACCGTGACCCAATCGGAGCCATCCGCGACGGCGGTGGAGGAACCGGTGTCCGAACCGGTGCTGGAGTTCAGCGTCGTGGTGGTCGTGGTGCCGGTGGAGCTGACCTTGATCCAGCCCTTGGTCAAGGCGGCGTAGCCCAGGCCGAGTGACAGGGCGACGGCGACGATGGCCGCGATGATGGCCGTGAGCACAGGCGACGCGTGGTGCTCGCGCTTCACGGCGGTCTTTTGCTCATTCATGTCACCGTTCATGCCACCGTTCATGCCACCGTTCGGCATGGCCGCATTCGGCACGCCAGGGGTTGGCGTGCCAGGCGCACCCGGCGCACCCTGCGCGGACTGATGTGCATACGTGTATGCGTTCTGTCCATAGGGCCGCTGTCCGTACGCGGGCTGGCGATATCCGGGCTGCCCGGCGGATCCATAGGCGGTTCCATACCTCTGCGCGCCGTACTGCGCCGTGTTCTGCTGAGCCTGCGTCGCATCCTGCTGGTTTTGCACCGCGCCGTACTGGCCCTGACCGTATGGGTTCTGCGCCGCGCCGTACTGGCCTTGCGCATAGGCGCCGTAGTCCGGCGTCGCACGATAGCCGGTCTGCTCGGCGGGACGCTCGACCGCCGCTTGGTAATCCGGCTGCAGGTCGGGGATGCTCTGCGTCGGCATGCTGCTCAGCGGCTGCGTGTTCGCCACGGGATTCTGGCTCTGTCCCTGCTCCTGTGCTCCCTGTGCGGGGTCGGAATAATGGACATCCTGCATGTCAGAGGCGAACGGACTTGACGTCGTCTGCGGATTCTGCGGATTCTGTGCCTGCGCATCCCGCTCGGTCGAATCGGTCTGGGGACGATTGACGTCCTCGGCGCTTTCGTTCATCTGATTCGAAGCGCCCGCCTGGTTCGAAGCGCCCCAGCCCTGCTCAGGATCGGTGTTGCTCATTGCTTCATACTCCTTCATGCGCGCGGGCCGTTGCCCGCACTTCATTGGCTGAAAAACAGTAAAACACAGAATTCTGAAAGCCTTCTAAACGCCACATGAAAGTCGACCATTAGTTGATATGACGTTGCATGGTGACGCAGGGAACCCCGCGGCCGGCGGTCGGCGCTGCACGGCAACGGCATCCTGCGGCATCGGTAATCTTGAAACCATGACGAGCATTGACAGCACCGAACCCCGCACCGCGCATCCCACCGACGCATCGAAGGCAGCGACGCCAACCCCAGACAGCGGGGCGACCGACGCACCGCTGGCGCAGGGCATGCGCACGCCCCTCGGCGCCGAACCCGGCAAACCCGGCGACCGCAGCGCCTTCGGTTTCGACATCCACACGCGCATCCCCGACCGCCACGGCCGCACCGGCGTCATCCACACGCCGCACGGAGACATCATGACGCCCGCGTTCGTGCCGGTCGCCACGCAGGCCACGATGAAAGGCGTGCTGCCCGAGCAGATGCGTGAACTCGGAGCACAGTGCCTGCTCGCCAATGCCTTCCATCTTTTCGAGCGCCCCGGCGAAGATGTGCTCGACGAGGCGGGCGGACTCGCGCGTTTCATGAACTGGGACGGCCCCACATACACCGATTCGGGCGGTTTCCAAGTGCTGTCGCTCGGCGCAGGGTTCAAGAAGACACTGGCGATGGACGTGCAGGGCATGAAATCCGATGACGTGATCGCCACAGGCAAGGAACGCCTCGCCTTCGTGGACGAAGACGGAGTGACGTTCAAATCGCCGCTCAACGGCGCCAAGAAGCGTTTTTCAGCCGAAATCTCCATGGGGATTCAGCACAAGATCGGCGCGGACATCATGTTTGCGTTCGACGAGCTGACCACCCTCATGAACACTCGCGCATACCAGGAACGCTCCGTGGAACGCACGTTCCGATGGGCGAAACGTTGTGTGGCGGAGCACGAACGCCTCACCGCCGAGCGTCTGGGCAAACCGTATCAGGCGCTGTTCGGCGTGGTGCAGGGCGCGAACTATGAGGACCTGCGCCATCTCGCCGCCCGGGAAATCGCGTCGCTGGACTTCGATGGCTTTGGCATCGGCGGCGCCATCGAGAAGCGAATCCTCGGCGACACATGCCGCTGGATCTGCGACGAACTGCCCGACGACAAGCCCCGCCACGTGCTGGGAATTGCGGCGATCGACGACATCTTCGCAGCCGTGGAAAACGGCGGCGACACCTTCGACTGCGTGGCGCCCGCACGCGAGGCGCGCAACGGCGCGATCTACACGCGCACGGGCCGCTGGAACATCAAGCGCGCGGCGCTGAAACACGACTTCCGCCCGCTCGACCCCACATGCGACTGCTACACCTGCACGCATTACACCCGCGCGTACCTCAACCATCTGGTGCACACGCGCGAAATGACGGCGAGCACGCTGGCGACAATCCACAACGAACGGTTTTTCGTGAAGCTGCTCAGCGACATTCGTGCGTCGATCGAAGGAGGCTACTTCCCGGAGTTCCGTGACGAGACGCTCACCCGCTTCTATGGAGGCGCCGATCGCGTGGCACCGGGCACGCATGCCAACTCAGGAGCCGCGGACTTCCGCTGACACGTGTCCCCACGCCACCAGCACGGCGAACGGAACGGGGCGCATGCCGACAACATGGCACACGCCCCAACGGCGCCCCATGGCTCTCCACGACGCCCCGCCGCCCAATGGCGCCCCATGTGGTGCGTTCACATCAGGCGAACGCACCACACCGCTTTTCGTCAAGAAACCACGTGCGCAAGGGCGACCGCGAGACACGTCAACGACTTATCCGACCCCACAGGCCCCACCAAGCAGGCACCGCACGGCAAACCGTCGCGCGTCGTCAACGGAACGTTCACCGCCGGCAGACCTCCCACTCCCGCCAGCGACGTGAGGCGAATCGTGTCGGCACGGGCCTTTGCAATCCGTTCCGCGGCGGCGGCATCGGCATCGGCAGGAGGCGCGACGGATGACGCGGTGGGGATGAGGAGCACGCGGTTGCCCAACCGTGCGCGGAGTTCGGCACGTGCATCGTTCAATCGCCGCAGACCGTTGTCATAATCGGCCTTCGAGAGATGCGAATCGCGTTCGAAACGTGCGGCAATCAACGGATCGAGCGCATCCCAGTGCCGGCTCACCCACGAGCCGTTCGCGCGCCATGCTTCGAATCCACGCACGGACTGAAAGATCGACTCCCATTCGTCCAGGTCGTGCTGCGACACCGCCATTTCGCTGACCGAACGAATGCGAATCCCTCCGCCGACGTGACACGGCGCCGCATCGCCCTGCGCCACCATGCCGAAAACACCGTCCGTCGGATCGAGAGTGCCGTCCGATGCACCATCGCCGCACAGCGCGACAACGCGATCGCGGAATCCCCTGACCACTTCGGCGACATCGGGTTCCACGGCGCCGTCCAGGCTCGGCGCCACGGCCAATCCCCCGCCGTGGCACACCGCAGAGATGGCATCCGCCGTGTCATCCTCTGGCATCAAAGCCTCCAGCGCGCGCCGCAAGACGTCGCCATCGCGAGCCAGCACGCCCACGGTGTCGAAGGATTCAGACAGCGGGTGGACGAGATCGCGCGGAACGCGCCCATGCGTCGTGCGAATCGCCCACAGCCCTTCGTACGAACCCGGGATGCGCAACGATCCCGCCGTGTCGGTGCCCAGACCGACATCGGCCTGCCCCGTCGCGACAGCCGCCGCGGGCCCCGACGACGAGCCGCCGCTGATGCGCCCCGGTGCCTTGGGGTTCGGCGGGGTGCCGTAATGGATGTTGTTGCCCGCCAGCGAATACGCGAATTCATCGGTCTGCGCAATGCCCACGACGTGCGCACCGGCATCGAGCAGGCGTTGCACCGCCGGCGCATTGCGCTCCTGAATCCGGGAATCGGCCAGATATTCGGGATTCCCGGCACCCACCGCATACCCCTTCACAGCGAACAGGTCTTTGACAGCCACGCCCAGCCCGGCGAGCATACCGTCGCTTTCGCTGCCGGGCGTGGGCGCGACGAGCGGATTGCCCACAACACGCCAGATAGTAGTGTCAAAGGCCGCAGCGGTGTTGGCGGGATCGTGGACGGGATTCTGTATCATGCGACGCTCCATTCCTTTTCACGCCATGCTAACAGCCACAAGTCACCGGCGCTGTGTCGCGCTCAACACGCCGACGCAAAGAAACGCGCCGCGGGATTGCACATTCTTTATATCAATGCTATCCTTCTATCTGTTTGCGCGCGTGGCGGAATGGTAGACGCGCTGGCTTCAGGTGCCAGTGGCCGCTAAGGCCGTGGGGGTTCAACTCCCCCCGCGCGCACGACCCACAACCCTTGGAATAAAGCCGATTCCAAGGGTTTTTCATTGCCGAAAAGCCGTTTTTGGTGCATTTTTGGTCCACTGCGGATTTTCGTCACCCCATGACCAACCCCGTTCCCGGCGAAATGAACGGTATCCGAAAGGAGGTCCCGATGGCCGATGCGACGCCGCAAGGCCCCACCGCGACACCCGACCTCGGCATCTGACTTTGCGCATCCCGGCACAAAATCGGCCCCTGACCAGTGTTGGCCAAAGGCCGACGCAGTTCCGGCATCATGCTTACGGCGCCTGACGCCAGCGAGATGCGTCTTGTTACCTGGAATCCGGCGACAAGGCGCCCAGCGCCTTGCGAATCAGACCAGTTGCAGAAACGGCGACGGCATCGAAAACCACCATCGGCAAGATAAGCTTCAAGTCAATCACTTGCCTGACGATCATCGCCACCAGCGCCGACACGGTGACGATCGCAGCCATCACACACAATACGACCATGACCACGGTGAGCGATTGCGCCACCGCGTGACCCGCCTCGCCATCACGGCCGATGCGCGAGCCAAGCAGGCCCATGAAAGCGTCGATTCCCGCGATGCCAACGATGACGATGCCGACGCCCATGACCACGAGCAGCACATCGGCTGCGACAGAGAAGGAATCCTCCCCGTCCAGATTCACGTCATCGATTGCATAGAGGATTGCGTAGGCGACCAGCAAGGCGAATGTGACCTTGCACGCGATAGCCCAGCCACGTCCCATGTGAGTTGCAGTCTTCCGCATCTCATCGTTGGAACGTGCAAGCGTCTCATTACCGCGTTCAGAGAAGGCATTGTTAGGATGACCTTGCGGCGATTTTTCAAAGTCGGCCGATGCATCCGCTGGCTTTCCCGTTACTCTTTTCATAGTTTTCATCCACCCTTTCACCTATTCCCGACATCATTTGTTGATGGTGTTAATCACATAATGAAACTGTGTCTTGGGGGCTTTGGGATTCATACTGTCATGGACTGTCTTGGTCACCACTTTGCCGGGTTTACCCGCGGATGGCGCATTGGAGCACTGCCAGGGGTCAACGATTTATTGCCTTGCGTATACACGAAGCAAACTTGCATAACTCGCTTTGGGGTATATGAACCGTTCGAGTAATAGTCACGCTGTCCGGACGCGTAAGCTGTTCCCTTGTAGAAATACTGAATAATTTCCCGAGTGGAAGCATAACTCGAGCCAAACTGCAATTTCACCGAAGTCGACTTTGAAGCAAGCAGTATTGAGTTACTGGTCGCCGACATATCGCTTTGCACGGCTCCTAAATCCAGGGTACCTTCATGGGTCTCCAACCCATCGGCAGAAGTATAGACCGTACCATCCGGTTGCTGTATAAGTTCCGGATTCGATCTGGTGCCG
Organism: Bifidobacteriaceae bacterium UBA2724; assembly: GCA_002353815.1. Classification (GTDB taxonomy): domain Bacteria; phylum Actinomycetota; class Actinomycetes; order Actinomycetales; family Bifidobacteriaceae; genus Pseudoscardovia. Next base: position 24,748 of record DEKK01000001.1, read on the forward strand.
CATTTCCCAATCGGTGTATTCAGCATAGCTAGCTGTTATCGATACTGAATTCGGTATCCCAGACGCAGCATATGCGTTTTCTGCAGGTGCACACACACCAGGAATAAATATCACCGATAAGCAGGCAACTATGCCAGCAACAATACGCACCTTTTGATACTGATAACGAACTGCATCTTTGCAGCTGCCCCTTCGATACATATTCATTTTTCTCCCTTAGTGTCTCTCTGAAAGCAAAACGGCAATTAACCCATCTTCGCAACCAACATTTTCTTGTGGTGCCCGAGCCCACCTTTCGCATCTTGAAGAAGCTCCCCGAACCTCCACGTAAACACGGTTCCGCCACATTTCGACTCCAGAAGCACCTTCACAATCCCCCTTGAGGGTGCACAACATCGCACACTCAACACCAGATACACCGCACAACCACCCCAATCAGGAGCGCAACCCCCGCCGAGGGCGCACAACCACGCACCCTCGACGGCACATACACCCCATCGAAGCGCCACCAGACCACACAATCCCCCTCGAGGGCGCACAACCACGCACCCTCAAGGGCAGATACACCACACAACCACCCCAATCAGGAGCACAATCCCCCTCGAGGGCGCACAACCACGCACACTCAACGGCACATACACCCCATCGAAGCGCCACCAGACCATCTAATCCCCCTCGAGGGCGCACAACATCGCACCCTCAAAGGCAGATACACCGCACAACCACCCCAATCAGGAGCGCAACCCCCCTCGAGGGCGCACAAACTTGCACCCTCGACGGCACAGCGCCGCACACCACCGCCCCGAACCAGCATCCCCACAGATCCGCCGCTCCACGGTTTTTTGATTGTCTTGCCGCATGCTATATTTATTGTCCGCAACCGGAGCACATCCGGGACGAACGCCACATCTCATCCAACGCCAGACGGTGGCATCCGCCAAGGCGACATCCGCCACAATTGAGCACCATAATCGGCACAACGCATTCTTCAGCGCAATCTCCACCAGGGGAAATCAATCATGAACACACTTTCTCGGACATTCAAGCGCCGTCGCGACAAAGAGCAGGGCTTCACGCTCGTCGAGCTTCTGGTCGTGGTCATCATCATCGGCATCCTCGCCGCGGTATCGGTCCCGATCTATCTGAACCAACGCAAGGCCGCGTGGAACTCGACCGCGCTGCAAGACGCAAAGAACGCCCAGGTCGTCATGCAAAGCTACATCGCCGACCTCAACGGAGCCTCGTTCTCGCTGAACAAAGACTGCAGGGGCGACAATGGCCCCGCCACCAGCGTGAAGATCGGGAACCAGACGCTGAACTGCTCCGCCGGCGTATTCATCCGCGTCATGAGCACGCATAGCGGCACCGGCTACATCATCTATGCCATGCATGCGAACGGCGGCAAGGTATACACCTACAATTCCGAGACCGACAGCGCCGTCCACGAAGCATAGGCGGCCGCCCGAAAGCGTCCGTTGTAGGTCGCGGGGAATCGGGGAATCGTCCACCCCCGGGCTGTGCCTGAGCACAGCCCTTTTTCATAGCCGTTGGCAGCCTGGTGATTTCTGTGGGAACCGGAAGGAATCTCCGCCGATGCGCCATGCCCGCCGCGCGGTGCACAGGCCATGCGTCACGCCCGCCGCGGCGTGCACAGGCCATGCGTCACGCCCGCCGCGGCGTGATGACACGGTGCGAGGAGGCGCGGACGGATGGCTATGTGCCCTTGAGGGCGCACAACATCGCACCCTCGAAGGCAGATACACCGCGCAACCACCCCAATCAGGCGCACAATCCCCCTCGAGGGCGCACAACATCGCACCCTCGACGGCAGATACACCGCACAACCACCCCAATCAGGCGCGCAATCCCCCTCGAGGGCGCACAAACTCGCACCCTCGACGGCAGATACACCGCGCAACCGCCCCAATCAGGCGCGCAATCCCCCTCGAGGGCGCACAACATCGCACCCTCGACGGCACATACACCCCATCGAAGCGCCACCAGACCATCTAATCCCCCGCCGAGGGCGCACAACATCGCACCCTCAAGGGCAGATACACCCCAAAAACAGCCGGAGCATTGCCACGCCCCAGCCGAGAAGTCACCGACCCATTACATCTCCGCACAATCATCGAGCGCCTCGAGAACTCGCCGCTCCTCCCACACTCGCCCACGCCGGCCACCGGACGTCTCCACCAGCACGCCCGCGCGTTCGAGCTGAGCGATGGCACGCGTCGCCGACATCGGCGCCACACCGAGAACCCGCGCCGCATACGGCGCATTGACCACCGGCTGCCCCACCACATGCGGGAGCAACGCCCACCCCAGGGCGTTGCGACGCAGCGGCAAAGCGTGGAGGCGGGCGGCGTCATCGTCGAGAATGCCGATCAGCGTATCGATGAGTTCCATTCCTGTGCGCGCGGCGTACCTCGCGGCCGATGAAAAGCATTCCAGAATGGGGCGTGCGTCACCCTTGCGGAAGGCGGTGAGCGCGTCGAAATAACGCGCGGTGTCGTGCAGGATTCCGGCGGAAACAGGCGGCGTCATGGTCGGCGTCAGGCCCTTGCCGCGCAGCATGGCGTGGATCAAAGCCCGCCCCACGCGGCCGTTGCCGTCGACGAACGGATGGATGGTCTCGAACTGCGCGTGGGCGATGGCGCATTGCGCGAGGATAGGCAGGTCGTCGCGGTTGATGAACTCGATAAGGTCGGCCATGCACTCGGGCACCTGCTCAGGTTGCGGGGCCACATGCGAGGCGCCGCGCGGGCCGGCGGAGCTGATGCCCACCCACACGAGCTGGTCGCGATACCGGCCGGCGCGCCCCTTCCATTGCTCGGAGTCGCCCAGCAGCGCGGCATGCATGGCGAGGATGTTCTCCTCTCTGAGGTTTTCGGCAAATTCGAGCGCGGCCTCCATGGCGCGCACGTTGCCGACAACAAGCGCGGCGTTGCCGCCCTGAGATCCGTCGAGGGATTCGCGCGCCAGGCATCGCGCGCCGACAGTGAGGTTTTCGATGCGGGACGATGACATGGATTCGGTGCGCAGGAGTACGGCGGACAGCGGCCCCAGCGTGCGTCCGCCCGCGGTGAAGCGTTCGGCGGCGCGGGCGTCGAAGGCGACGAGCTGCTGTGTCGCCTCGTCAAGGTCGGCGGCGAGGTCGGCGGGGATCGTGAGGGAGATGCGCGCGATGCTGGCGGGCAGCGTGGAGCAATAGTTCCCCGATGCTTTGCGGCGTGCGGTGCGCGAGTAGTAGCCGTCGTCCGACGGCGTCCAGTAATGCTCTTCGAGTTCCGCCGCCGGCACGGCGCACGGCTCCGGTTTCCGTGCCGCGGCGGAGGCGGCCGCGTCTGCGCTGTACATATATATTCCTTCTCGTTCGCGGTCCCGGCTTATTCACGATGACGCCATCGTGGCGTTCGTTCGGTTTCGTCGCCCGTTTGGTTTCCACGATGGGCTTCGAGCGGTTTCCACGATGGATTCGTTCTCGTTATTATCACTTAGACCTTAAATGATAATAACATCGTTGCTTATTATCACTTTGAGCCTAAGTGATAATAAGGGGCGCGACGATGAACACTTTCCGCGAGCGGGGTTCCACCTCTCCCCGCGACGAAACCGGCGTCCGCAGAAACCGCTCAACTGCCGTCGATCGGGTATATCCTGGGACCATGAGCGCGCATGGAGGACCAACAGCAAGGCGCAACTGGTCTTTGGAAGAAACCCAGATGGCCTTTGCCCTGTACTATGTCCTGCCGCCCAGCGAATGCGACGACACTGGCGACGACGTGCAGCACCTCGCGCGATGCATCCATCGGTCTCCGAACTCGGTAGCGCTGAAAATCTGGAATATCGCGGCCAACGACTCCAACCGCATAGCCCTAGGAAAGGTCGGCATGACGCACGGAAGCAAGCTCGACAAAGAGGTCTGACAACGCTATGCCGAATCCCCCGATTCATTCCTAGGCGAATGCCTGTCGCTTCTCTTCCATACCTTCGAGGAAGAATCCCACGGCGTGCAAGCCGCCCAAGCCGCTCCGTCGCTGCTCGCCGAGGCCGAGCAAGCGGCTGTTCTGGGAGACGAGCGCGAGGCGACGGTCATGGAACGGGTGCATCAGCAATACTTCAGAAAGTCGTTGATGTCGAATTACCACAACAAGTGCTGCATGACGGGTATCTCACTCGACCAACTGCTGGCAGCCAGTCACATCAAGCCATGGATTGCCTCTTCGCAGGGACGCCGTGATAGGCCACGCGGTAGTCGACTACCCTCCCATGGAGGTGACGCGCGACTGGGTCATGGACACGATGCGACGCTTCTCGGCGGACTCCGACGTCTGCATGAACGAGGCGCTCAGCTCTCTCGTGCGGCCGCCCCTCTTCGGCGGAGACAACGCCCGTTTACGGTGCCTTCCTGATGTGAGTTTCCTGTGTTCAGGCGATATAATATGACTCACATCCTGTCAATTTTAAAATGAAGAGATTCTAGAGCAACGGGTTTGAAGGAGGGGATCGCATGAAGAAGAACAAGTTGCTGAAGCCCATTGTTAAGTGGGCTGGTGGAAAACGACAACTTCTTGGCGAACTCTGCTCCCGCATTCCTAGTGATGCGTCACTTTACGTCGAGCCCTTCGTGGGTGGGGGAGCCGTACTCCTTGATAAGCAACCCGAACACGCGCGCATTAACGACTTCAACGAGGAGTTGGTGAATGTCTATCGCGTCGTTCGCGATGACCCAGAAGCGTTGCTTGAAGCACTCCGCATTCACGAACAAAAAAACGATGAATTGAGGAGCGAGTACTACTACACAATCAGGGGCCTTGACAGGACAGATGCTTACGACACCCTCTCGGCGATTGAACGGGCCGCGCGTATCATATATCTCAACAAGACATGCTTCAATGGCCTCTTCAGAGTGAATTCGGCGGGTCAGCTCAACGTACCCTACGGTCGTTACAAGCATCCGAACATTGTCAATGAAGTCGGGATTCGCGCCCTGCATGCCTATCTCACAGAGGCCGACGTGGACATTCGCTGCGGTGATTATGCAAATGCCCTGCAAGGCCTTCCCCAAGGCTCGTTTGTCTATCTCGACCCCCCTTACATGCCTATTACCGCAACGTCTGCGTTCACGGGCTACACGCAAGGCGGGTTTGGATATGACGAGCAAGAGCGTCTCCGTGACGAGTGCGCCAAGCTGCGCAATCAGGGCATACATTTCCTTGAGTCGAACAGCGACTGCAAAGAGGTGCGCGAGCTCTATAGCGACTTCCATATCGAGTCCGTGAGCGCCAAACGCTCCATCAACTCCCGTGGCGACAGACGTGGGCCCGTGGGCGAGGTGTTGATAAGTGACTGACAACACGACCGTCGGAAAAACAGACTGCGCTTGGGAGCGTATCCTCACGGATCGTCCCGAAATCGAACGAACCTGTTCTACGGGCGGGGTATATAAGATTTCTGCAGAGGAGATTAAGCAGTATCGAGAACCTCGCCTCATGACAAAGTTTGATACTTCCGAGTCGGTGGCCGCTCCGCTCAAGAAAAGGCATCTCAATGTCCTTCCGCTGTCGCGACATTCCTACGGAATAGGAATGTTCGAGCTTTACAAGAAGTTCCCGAATGTCGCCGATTTGCGGCCGGACCCCATATCACTTCCGGACTACGAGACGCTGCGCGTTGACAACCTCTCTTCAGAGTCGAATGCGATAAACGCCCTGATAGTAAGCCATACTCTCGAAGAGTTTCTTGACGAGGAGGATTGTGGGTTCGTAGAGACATTCAACGGGCGCATGGGCACCGAAGCCTTTGACTTCCATGTTGGAATGCACGGTACACTCCAGCCAGCACTTATCCATGTGGACCGTGCCCAGCTTGAGATCGACGGCGGATTCGAATCTGAGCGCTCGGTCACCATTATGGAGGCCAAGAACGTTAGGCATGCGGACTTCAACGTCCGGCAGCTTTACTTTCCGTTTCGCAAGTACTCCGCGATGGTGAATAAGCCTATACGTCTCGTCTTTTCGCAGTATACGAACCTCACGTACTATCTTTACGAATACGAGTTCGAGGACCGGGACTCCTACTCGTCGATTAAGCAAGTTGGTGTGCACGCATACACATTCGAGGACCAGCAGATTTCCATGAGTGACCTTCGGCGTGTATGGGAGTCCATTCCGGCCGACAACATCATTGGCGACAACCAGCAGACCGCTCCTGTCACGTTCATCCAGGCAGACCGTTTTGACCGTGTAATATCACTCGCGGAGAGGCTTTCTGTTGCGCCTAGCAAGACCATGACAACTGACGAGGTAACGGTCTTCATGGGTACGGTGAAGAGACAAGCTTCCTACTACACGGCCGCGGGCGAGTACTTGGGACTTTTCAATAACCCCAAGCGCGGCCGTGTAGGGCTTACCCCTGTTGCCGAGAAGCTGTTGGAGTTTACGTATCGTAAGCGTCAGCTCGCCTATGCCAAACTCATCCTCAGACACGAGATCTTTCACAAGCTGTTCGGGACTGTCCTCAATACCGGAGCCCTACCAGAACGTGACGAGGTCATCGGCCTCATGCTGAAACTCAACGTCTGTAACCCTGGGTCCACCGCGAAACGTAGAGCGGGAACGGTTCTCGGATGGCTTAAGTGGGTTATTTCGCTCGCTGACGAGGAGCTGTGACCCCCAATTCAACATCGTTGTGACGATGGCAGGATGACTGGACACCACATCACCAGCGTTGTGTGCTCAGGTCGGGCCCTGTTCCTCACACAATTAGTGTTCAATTCGCCTTGTAGAAAAGTCGGAGGTCCTAAAAAAGGCCTCCGACCTGTGTTTATGGTGGGCATTAGAAGATTTGAACTTCTGACCTCTTCCAAGGGCGGCGAACCCGACACTACGCTGACCACGCAGTTCCTGCTCAACAACTGGGACGCCATGGAAAGCATCGAGAACAGGGCCATTACGAAGGGCTCGGCGCTCGACAGCTATCGCAAGCTCATTACCAAAAAGTACAAAAATAGGGAAGATTACCTCGCGACGCTTGTCGGACGAGCGGAGTCCTTCGCCCAGATCCTCGGCCTCGCCGGCCACACTCATCCGAATAAAGATGTCGCGACGCGATGCCGTTCCCTTGGAGAGCTTGAATCAACACAGGCCTATCCGCTGCCGCTCGAACTATTCGCCGACAAACAGCTCAAGGTGGAAGACCAACTGCCCGCAATCCTCGATTATCTCATCGCGTTCTACGTGCGCCGCAACATCACGCTGGTGCCGAAAGCGTCCAATATCCGCGCACGCATGATCCGCCTCGCGCACCTGCTACACAGCCACGAGTGGACAGGTGCCGATATCCTCCCGATTATCAAGAACGGTATCAACGAGGCGGAGGGTCTCAATGACATCGCGGCATCCGATCAGCAGCTTCGCGATGCGTTGATCTCGGACGGCATCTACGACAAGAACGCGAAGACCACGCGGTTTGTGCTCATCGACTTGGAACGCAAGCTGCCCGGAAAATCGTATTTCGGCAAGGGAAATCCCGACAGTCTCGACAAATACGGTGGAAAACACCCCCTCTGGTCCATCGAGCACATCCTCCCCGAAGGCTCCCTGCCCGACGTATGGCGCGAAGACATCAGCCCGGACGATCCGACGCACGCCGATGAGCTGCAGCAGCAGTATGTGCACCTCATCGGTAACCTGACTCTGACACCGTACAACAGCGAATGGAGCCAGCGTCCCTTCACAGATAAAGTGTCTTATGTCGACAAAGGCACTCAACAGATCGCAGGTCTGAGCATGCCGTTGAAAATCAACGCCGCCCTCGCCGACACCGAGCACGGGGAATCCCTGAGCGGGAAGACGCGGTGGACTGTCGCCGATATCGAGCGCCGCAGCGCCTGGTTTGCCAATCAGATCCTGAAGGTCTATACATTGAAGTAACGCCGCGGATGCGGGGCGTGTGGGGCGCGCGCCGTGTGCCGCAGGCGATGATTCGTTTCGAGAGCGCAAAACCGCACCATCGTGTTGTTCTTCCGCGCCGCCGTGCACCGCCTTCCACGCACCCCGCACCCAACCCAAAAGGACACACCCCATGCGTTACTTCACCTCCGACACGCATTTCGGCCACCCGCTGGTCAGCGTGCTGCGCGGCCATATCAAGAACGGCCGCATCCGCGCGGAGTACATGGAGGTCTGGCGCACCCAGGGGCGCGACGCCGCGCAGGAGTGGATCCGCAAGACGCTCACGCAGGAATCCATGCCGTTCACGAAGGCGGCGGACGTGGCATCGCATGACGAGGCGATTATCGCGGGCATCAACGAGCGCGTGGGCGCGGACGACGAACTGTGGCTGCTGGGCGACGTCTCGTTCCGCTGCACGGTGGCGCACACGCTGGAATGCCTGCGCCGCCTCAATTGCAAGCACCTGCACATGATCATCGGCAACCATGACCGCAACTTCCGCCTGCGCTCCAACGACAAGCTGTACGAAGACGTGTTCGAGACAATCGACGATTACCGCGAGATCGAGCTGAACCTGCCCGCGCTGACCGACGGCCATGTGACGCTGGCGGAGGATGGGTCGGTGCGGACGGCGCCGCAGATGGCGGGCATGTCTCATTTTCCGCGCGCGAAGGCGATGCTCGATGGCCGGGGCACGTGGCCCGATGACCGCGACAAGTTCCTCGACGTGGCACCGGAAACCGACGGCTGGCTGATCTACGGCCACACGCACCAGGAGACGCCGGTCGGCACGGACCCGCTGTGCGTGAACGTGGGCGAGGATGCCTGGGGTTTCAAGCCCGTCAGCGAGCGCGAGGTCATCGACTGGCTGATCGAAGCAAACAAATAACGAACAGTTCATGAGCGAACGCACACAATAGCGACCATGCTGTGTGCGTTTATTTGTTTGTTATTTCATATTTTGCACCATTTCCAAGCGTTTCTGATTGCTTTTGTGCGGTTGCACTCTCTGCCACACGCCATCGCATTTTTGAAAAACGTGCATCCGCACATTTTCCGAAAATAGAAAGTCAGAACCCACGGAATTGCAACAAAATCCTGTTTTCGAAAAACGTGCGTCCGCACACTTTTCGAAAACAGAAAGCAGTACCATAGGTATACGCATCCACGCACGCAACGCATGCCCTCCTGTACAGCGCATGCGCCCCCAAGGATAAACCATGCTTATTGAACGCAACATCTACCTGGACCGCTTGGTCCGCGCAAAAAACAACGGACTGATCAAAATCGTCACCGGAATCCGCAGGTGCGGCAAATCATATCTTCTTTTCGAACTTTTCCATCGCCACCTGCTCTCCGCAGGCGTGCCGGAAGACCACATCATCGAGATTCAGCTCGACGCCATGGAAAACCGCCGACTGCGCGCCCCCGAAGCCATCTACGCAGAAATCACCGGCCGCATCCGCGACGCCAGGCAGTACTACATCATTCTCGATGAAATACAGATGCTCGACGATTTCGTCGACGTCCTCAATGGCCTGCTCCACCTTCCGAACGCCGACATCTACATCACCGGCAGCAATTCCCACTTCCTGTCGAGCGACGTCGCCACCGAATTCCGCGGTCGCGGAATCGAAATCCACATGTTGCCGCTCAGTTTCGCCGAATTCATGCAGCATTTCGACGGAACGCCCGGCGAAGGCTGGGATGAATACTGCTCCTATGGCGGGCTCCCGCAGCTCGCCGCGCTGCCCGACCCACAAGACAAGGAGCAATATCTTCAATCGGTATTCACGAACGTTTACCTCAGCGACGTTCTCGACCGCAACAGACTGCGCAATCCGGAGGAGCTGAGCGAGCTCGTCGACGTCCTCGCCTCGTCCATCGGGTCGCTGACGAACCCCACCAAACTGTCGAACACCTTTCGAAGCGTGAAGGGGGTCAGCCTGTCGGCGCCCACCATCACACGATACATCGGCTACCTCGAAGACGCTTTCCTCGTCAAACGCGCACGGCGTTACGACACCAAAGGAAGGCGCTATATCGGTTCGCCCTTCAAGTACTATTTCGAAGACATTGGTCTGCGTAATTCACGGCTTGAATTCCGCCAGACCGAAATCAACCACATCATGGAGAACGTTCTGTACAACGATCTGCGCACGCGCGGCTTCCACGTGGATGTCGGATCGGTTCCGGCGTATACGCACGCCGCGGACGGCAGCACGCAACGCAAAAATTACGAAGTCGATTTCATCGCATCGAAAGGCAACCAGAAGATCTACCTACAGTCGGCATATCGACTGGACACCCCGGAGAAACTCGAACAAGAGGAGAACTCCCTGCGAAATCTCAACGATTCCTTCCCGAAAATCATCGTGGTGGAGAACGACCGCAAGCCACGGCTTGACACCAATGGATTCCTTGTCGTCGGCGTGCGACAGTTCCTTCTCGACCCTCATATCCTCGACCGATAGATCCCGCAACGCAACGAAATCCTGTTTTTGAAAAACGTGCGTCCGCACACTTTCCGAAAACAGGATCCCGCATCTGCCCATGGAATGTGCACAGAGGAACGCGGCACCAGTACAATGCGGCGCATTCCGCCGCCGGTGCCGCACCCTGGTAGCGCCCCGCCCTTGCAACGCCAGCTATGCCCACCGACGGCAAGCACAGCGAACGTCTCGACCACCGCAGAATTCGTCCTACTGAATCTGACGCGCGAGAGAAGCCCGCGTCGGATTGTCAACCGAATCGACAATCAATCCATCACGCAAGACCACCACGCGATCGGTTCTCGCCGCAAGTTCGAGGCTGTGCGTGACCATCACCACCGTCGTTCCGCTCGAAGCTATGCTCCGCAACAGTCCGAACACCGTCTGCGCGTTCTTCGAATCCAAGGCCCCCGTAGGTTCGTCCGCAAAAACGATTTTTGGAGAGCATGCAAGGGTGCGTGCAATGGCCACGCGTTGGCGCTCACCGCCAGACATGTCTGAAGGGTATGCACCAGAGAGGTGTTCGATGCCCAATCTGTACATGGACTCACGGGCAAGTTCTCGCGCCTTGCCCATATGTTTGCCTGCCAGCCTCAGCGACAGCTCCACATTGGCCTGTCCCGTCAGGGAATCTATGAGATTGTAATCCTGGAATATGAACCCGACCGAAGCCCGCCTTTCGACCGAGACTTGCTGACGCGACATGCGGGTGATGTCGGCACCATTGAGCATCACCTTGCCATCATCAGCTTTCTCAAGTCCAGACAGACAATACAGCAACGTGGACTTACCAGAGCCAGAAGGACCGACTATGGAAACGAACTCGCCTACATCCGCAGCAAAATCCACACCATGCAGGACCTCGTTCCAATCCTTGCGACGTCCCAGTCTGAATCTTTTCTTCACTCCGACGGCGCGGACTGGAAACCACTCACTGCAATTATCGCTTTCCATCACGCCGTTTTCTTCAACGCTTCTATCCGTTTCAATCGTCACCCTTGTCTCCTTTGTACGTATTTCATCATTTGCCGGCTCAATACCAGATTCCGGCTACCGACCGGAAGTCCTGACAATGGGCAGAGGATCGCGCATCGTCTGCGAAGCCAATGACAGCATGAGCAGAACCGCAAGAAGCAAAAATCCTGCAGCGATGACATAAAGTCCGCTCGGATCCACACCCGCAAAGTCAGCGCCGGGCACCGGTCCCGCGCCAAGCGCATTCCCCATGGCCACGGCATTCACCCATAGAATCGCATAGGTCAGCAACGCCGAGGCAAGTGAATATATGCAGGCTTCGATAAGCCCCGGAATGCACAATGCTGCGACGCGGCACCCCAGCGACCATCAGCAGCGCCGTGTCCGTGCGCCGCTGAGCGCCGGTGATGACAATCACACAGTAGGCGGCAACCGCGGCAAGAATCACAGGCGAAAGAAATTCAAAAACAATCTGCCCCGCCGGCGTCACCTGCAACGCCTCTTCCGGAACGCCTTCAGCTTTGGCCACGTTCTTGATCTGTGCCACCATGCTCATGATCGCGCCAACGGTTCCCGCCGCCACGCACAGTGGGGTCACCATGGCCGTCGACATGCCAACATGACGACGAGCTGACTGCGACGCGAGGAAAGCCTCCAAGCCGTGCCGAGACGGAATGATATGGGACACAAGCGAGACGACGAATGGCACCACAATCGATTCACATAGCGCAAGGGCAATCAACAATCCGAGCGCGCACCCCCAATAGGCGGCAAGCAGACCGTTCAACGTGTCGGCGGAAATAGTGGTCGGCTGCTTTGAAACGCCTACGTATCCTGCGCCCACTCCGGCTGCAATGAGAACCCCGAGGAAAATGCTCATGTACGGCAAGGAAGCAAGCAACCGAAAACAATAGATAGACCGCCAGCACTACACTATTCCGAACCAAAGACCAAAAGATAAGCATTTTGAGAAAATCTAAACTTTTGGATTTTCCTACAATGCCGACTACGGCGGAATCCCTCCCACTCCTTATATATTTCTTTCTGTATACATTGAATTTGTATTTAGTAAAATGCAGACAACACCACGGATCGGCTTTTGGCTGGACAATTCCAACCAAACACCGCAGCAGACAGTAGAAACCATTCTGAACGTTAGGAAGCCGGTATGATTGTTACATATAAGGGGAAGAAAAATTTCTTTTAGATACTTGTTTTCCTAAAACTGATGTGATATAATAATTCAAGTCCAGAAAAGGAGTAAAAAATATGCGGCAAGGTATTCTTAAATAAAACTATAATCAAATAGTGGGAACAAAGGATTATGATAGTCCCTTTTGTAGGGGCTTAGTTTTTTGTACCCAATTTAAGAATACTTTTGCCTTATCAATTTTGACATATCCCTAAAAACAGCACTCATAAACAGGTGTATGCTGTATATGTGTATGTCCGCAAATTATCA
>DEKK01000003.1:0-22727 GCA_002353815.1 Bifidobacteriaceae bacterium UBA2724
GATCATGGACGACAGGGCGATTCGGCCATACCGCACTCGGCGACCGGGTCCCGCGGCGCGGCACCCACTAACCAATGTAATGGGCGAGGTGCGTGCCTCCGTCGTCGCTGGCCGCGTTGCGCGTCTGTGGATTGCGCCGTGTCGTAATCGGACGGTGGCATGTCCCATTTCGGCGTGGAACTTTTCTATAATGTTTCTCGGAAAGTCCCGAACGAAACTTTCGGGGAAGGACGAAAATGCCGAAAGTCATCAAGCAGACGACGACCAAGCTGCTCAAGCCCATCGACGCCGATGGGAACCTGTTCGATCTTCTCGACGACAGGGCGTCGCGCACACCTGACGCCCAGATCATCCGCTATCGCGACGCCGACGGTTCGTGGAAGGGGTTCACGGGAACCGAGTTCCGCGACAAGACCGTCGCGCTGGCCAAGGGGCTCATGTCCAAGGGGCTCAAGCGGGGCGACGCCATCGCCATCCTCGCGGGCACGAGCTGGCGCTGGACCATGCTCGATTTCGCCGCGCTGTCCATCGGCCTCGTGGTGGTGCCGATCTACCAGACCGATTCGCTCAAGCAGATCCATGACATCTGCGACGACTCCACCGTGCTGTACGTGTTCACGGGGGACGACGCCCAGAAGCAGCGCGTGCAGAGCGTGAAGGACTCCTGCCAGACGCTCCGTGACGTTTTCGATTTCGAAGACGGCATCATCGAGGCGCTCCAGACCCTGGGCGCCTGCGTCGACGACGCGGAGTTCGATGCACGCCGCAAGCAGGTGCACGGAGACACCCTCGCGACCATCGTGTACACCTCGGGGTCCACGGGCAAGCCGAAAGGCGTGGAGCTGACCCATTCGAACTTCCTGTTCACCGTGTATTCCGGATACCAGTACATGCCGGAGTTCGTCTTCGGCAAGGACCAGGGCCTGTGGCTGTTCCTTCCGCTGGCGCATGTGTTCGCCCGCTACATGCAGTTCATCTGCATCGCCGGCACCGTGCAGTTGGGCCTGGGCGATAACTTCCATACGATCCTCGACGACTTCGCGGAGTTCAAGCCCACGCTGATCCTTGCCGTGCCGCGCGTGTTCGAGAAGGTGTACAACGCCGCGTCCCAGCGCGCGGGCACCGGCTGGAAGGCCCGCATGTTCAACCGCGCCACCGTCACCGCCCGCGATTGGAGCCACGCGCAGCAGGCAGGCACCAAGCTGCCGCTGGGCGAACGCATCCGCTACGCGTTCTACAGGAAGGCCATCTACCAGAAGATCATCGACGTGTTCGGCGGCCGCGCCGAGCGGGCCATCTCCGGCGGCGCCGCGATCTCGGCCGACCTGACGCATTTCTTCAACGGCATCGGCATGCCGCTGCTCGAAGGGTACGGCATGACCGAAACGACCGCGCCGTGCTGCGTCAACCCGTTCCATGGATACAAGATCGGCACCATCGGCCTGCCCCTCAACGGCATCACCTTCGGCATCGCCGAGCCGGTGAACGGCAACGAATGCGGCGAGGTTCTCATCAAGAGCCCGTCCGTGTGCCGCGGCTACCACAACAACCCCGAGGAGACCTCCAGGCAGATCGAGGACGGCTGGCTGCACACCGGCGACCTGGGCGACATCGACGACGACGGCTTCATCAGCCTCAAGGGGCGCATGAAGGACATCATCATCACGGCCGGCGGCAAGAACGTCTCGCCGGGCGAGCTCGAAGCGGTCGTCATGAAGGGCGAGATCGTGGACCAGTGCCTCGTCATCGGCGACGGCAAGCCGTTCGTCTCCGCGCTCATCACGCTTGACCTCGACGGCGTCAACGACTGGCTGCAGACGCAGGGCGCCGACCCTGTCAAGGACCTCGACGAGGCCTCGAAGAACCCGGCTGTGCGCGCCGAGCTCGAGCGCCTTGTCGACGATGCGAACAGCCATGTGTCGCGCGCCGAGTCGATCCGCAAGTTCGAGGTGCTGCCGGATGTGTGGAACGTCGACAACGAGATGCTCACCCCGAGCCTCAAGGCGCGTCGCAACGTCATCACCGCGCACTACCGCAAGCTCATCGACAAGGTGATTTACGCGCCGCGCAAGAAGCAGTAGGCGCCACTGACGCCGCGGACGGTTTCCGGGGGTTCCCTGAGGGGTGTCTCCTGGGCCGCGCCAGATCCTGGCGACATGGATGCCGCGGGTTGCAGAGAGGAACGGGCCACGTAGAGTCGGCCCGTGGCCGTCTGCAGCCCGCGGCTTTTTGTATCCAGACCCGGGGGTGGGCGCCGTCTGCCGCGTGGCGGGGCTGCGGGGTACGAGAATTCAGGTGATGAGGAGCGGGCGGCGGCCGAAGCCGAGACACGCGACGAGGAAGGAGGGAAGGCGTTCGCCACGGCGAAGAGCTGACGGCGAACCGGGTGAAACGCAACCGAAGACTGACATACTGACACCAGGGGCCCTGCCGATGAGGCAGGGCCCCTGGTGTCGTACGTGCCGTCGTATGCGCCGTCGTACGTGCCGTCGTATGCGCCGTCGTGTGTGCGTCGTGTGCCCTGCTGCTGCCTTGTACGCCGTGCGGTTTCCGCCGCTGTTGCCATGTGCCGTCGCGCGTGCACCGCGCTCTTCCTGCCGTCCTAGGCCGCGGCGCGAAACGAACCATTAATCTTTCTCCTCGCGCGGTAACCGCGGCGTAACCCTCCTGCGCCACTACGCAATACAAAGGCTTGCGAATCTGGAGTCATCCACGCAGAAACGACGTGGCGCTTCGGTTCCCGCCCAGCCGCCGAATCAATCGGCCGGGCGGCTTGGCGGAATCCCGATCCCCGGGAATCCGGCAAGCGCCACGGGAGAGGAGAACCCATGACGGATGTAACAAGCCTGGTGGACGACCTCGATGCCGGCCCGAGCCTTCATGATTTCGCCAAACTGTCGAAAGGCGACCCCGCTCCGTACTGGCTGTTCCGCGGCGTATGCGCCGCGTGGGGCATCGAAGCGAGCAGTGCGCGGATCGACCTCATCACGGTTTCGGAAAACGCCACCTTCGTGCTCTACATCAATGGCAAGCGGGAAGGCGTCGTACGCGTCTCGCAGCCCGGATACGTGGGCGGGCCCGAGGCCGTCGCGTCGGAGCTGTCATGGCTTGCCGCCCTCCATGACGTGGACGATGTGTCGCTGATCGACCCCGTGCCCACGGTCCGGGGCACCTTCGTGGCGAGCATCCGCGACTTCAGGGGATCCGTCTGGACGGTCATCTCCACCAAGTTCGTGGAGGGCACCGTCCTCGAGGACCTGGGCGACCCGGCCGAATACTACCAGACCATCGGCACGTGGGCGGCGAAGTTCCACAACCAGGCCCGCCATTGGAAACCCCCGTTCAATTTCAAACGATTTACGTGGAATACCACGGATATGGTCGGGCAGTCGCCCCGCTGGGGTCGCTGGGAGAACGCCGACCTGAGCCCCGACGACCGCGCGGCATGCGACGAGGCGCTGGCCCGCGCGCTCTCGGTCGTCAGAAGGTATCCGGTCAATGAGCGTACGTGGGGGATCATCCACGCGGACCTGCGCCCCTCGAACATCATTCGTAGGCCGGACGGCAGGCTGACGGTCATCGATTTCGACGATTGCGGCTACAGCTACTACCTCTACGACTACGCATCGTCGCTGAGCTTCGTGGAGCACGAGCCGTACGCGCCGGCCATGGCTCAGTCGTGGGCCCGCGGATACCAGCAGATCACCCCGCTGACCGAGCAGGACTTCGATCTCATGAGCGCGCTGTCGATGATCCGGCGCATGCAGATGCTCGGCTGGACCATCACCCACCGCAAGGACGCCCTGCCGGACGGCCTGGCGGACCAGCAGGCGCCGGGGTCCGTCCTCTGCGCCCGCAGATACCTGGACGACCCGCGCTGGCTCCTCCATGAGGGGGAAGGCGTGGAACCCCTGGGCTAAGGCCCGCCGTCCTGCGTTCCTTGGTGCCCGCAGGGCGCCGCGGGGCGGGACGGGAACGACGAGACAGGGAGACAGGACCGGGCGATCGCTGGGAAACCACCACAACAAGCCACATGAAACAACAGAAAGAAAGAGGTACATGACATGACTGTGAAAGACGCAGGGGCCGTCGCAGGCAGCGGCGGTGTGATTTACGAAGCCACGGGCAAGGATTACTTCAAGAAGCGCGAGCTCAAACGCTCCACGGGCGCGTTCGGCCTGTGGGCGATCGGCGTGGCGGCCGTCGTGTCCGGCGATTTCTCCGGATGGAACGGCGGCATCGCCGAAGCGGGATGGGGCGGCATGGTCATCGCCGCCATCATCGTCTACATCATGTATTACTGCATGCTCAACTGCATCAGCGAGATGGCGTCGGCCATGCCGCACACGGGCGGCGCGTATTCCTTCGCCCGCGCGGCCATGGGGCCGTGGGGCGGCTTCGTCACCGGTCTGGCGGAAACCGTGGAATACGTCATGACCGCCGCGACCATCACCTATTTCTCGTCGGCCTACGCCGACAGCATCTGCTCCGGCCTCACCGGGTATTCGCTGGACGACCACGGACTGCAATGGGTGTGGTGGATCATCATGTACGTGATCTTCGTCGCCCTCAACTGGGCCGGCGCCGAGGCGTCGTTCCGCTTCAGCGAGATCATCACGATCATGTCGCTCGCGGTGCTCGCGTTCTTCGCCATCGTGGCGATCGCATCCGGCCAGGTGGATTTCTCGTCGCTGTTCGACATCCAGCCCGATGCCGGCCAGTCCACGTTCCTGCCCCATGGCGTGGGCGCGATCTTCTTCGCCATGCCTTTCGCGATGTGGCTGTTCCTCGGCATCGAGCAGCTGCCGCTCGCCGCGGAGGAGGTGCGCGATCCTGAGAAGAACATCCCGCTCGCATCCCGCCGCTGCATCTGGACGCTGGGCGTCACGGCGATCCTCGTGGTGCTGCTCAACCCGTCCGTCATGGGCGCCTCGGCGCTGGGCGATTCCGAGGAGCCGCTGCTCGACGGCTTCCGCGCCGTGCTCCCCGGCAACGTGGCGTCCGTGCTGTCGCTGTTCGCCCTCGTCGGCCTGCTCGCCTCGATCCAAGGCATCATGTTCGCCTACGCCCGCAACCTGTATTCGCTGAGCCGCGCCGGCTACTACCCGCGCTTCCTGTCGCTCACCGGCAAGCGCAAGACGCCGTACTGGGGCCTGATCGTGGGCGCCGTCATCGGTTTCGCCGCCCTGTTCGTCATCGCCTACGGCAGCGAGGGCGCCGGATCCGTCGTGCTCAATATCGCGGTGTGGGGTGCCGTGCTCGCATATGTGCTCCAGATGGCGTCGTTCGTGCTGCTCCGCATGAAGATGCCGAACATCAAGCGTCCGTTCGTCAGCCCCTTCGGCGTCGCGGGCGCGGTCGTCGCCGGCGTGCTCGCGCTGTGCATCCTCGTGGCCACCCTGCTCAATCCCTCGTATCGCCTGGCGG
This sequence comes from Bifidobacteriaceae bacterium UBA2724, assembly GCA_002353815.1. Taxonomy (GTDB): domain Bacteria; phylum Actinomycetota; class Actinomycetes; order Actinomycetales; family Bifidobacteriaceae; genus Pseudoscardovia. Next base: position 5,428 of record DEKK01000003.1, read on the forward strand.
TGTATGCCATGGTCGCCATCTATGCGATCGCGCTGATCGTTTTCGCCGTGTACGGGCGCAAGCACCTCGTGCTGTCACCCGAGGAGGAGTTCGCGGCGTCGGGCGGCACGCAGGTGTACAAGACCTCCGAATCGGGGGAGGTGTGACGCCCTGAGCGTGATGCCGACAGGGCGTGGCGCCGGCGGGACGTTGCCAGCACTACGGCGGCATGGCGCGGTTGCGTCGTGTCACATGGCACGGATCCGTGCGGTGCGACACGCGCCCGGCATCGCGCCCGGCATCGTGATTGGTTTTCTTGCTAGACCGCTTCTGTGCGCGGGTCCTCCGACTGGCGCGCGGGGGCGGTTTTCTGCGCGTTCGCGTCGTGTGGAGTGGCGCTTCCCGTGGCATGGCATTGGCGTGGCGCGGGCATGGCATCGGCGTGGCGCGGGCATGACATCGCGGTTGTGTGCGATTGCGCGCATCATCCATCGGATAGTATGACGCCAGAACCGTGAGAGAGGAGAAACGATGGCCGTTCGTTCGACGATGGGTGGCGCGGACGACGCGCAGTCAGAAGCCGCGGATGGCCAGCCTGCGCAGGCGTGCGACGCGCGGGGCGATCCGCGGGAGCTCGATGAGGTGGAGGCCACGGTGCGGCGCATCCGGGCCATGATAGCCGCTGGCGAATACGCGCCGGGGGAGCGCCTGGGGTCGGAGAGGGCGTTGGCCGAGGGGCTGGGAATCCCCCGCTCCGCCTTGCGCCGCGCGTTGGACCGCATGGAGCAGGGGCATGAGATTTCGCGCAAGATCGGACGCACGGGCGGTATCACGGTCGCGGATGGCCGTCTGGAACGCAATGTCAACACCCTGGAGTCGCTTCCGGTTTTCGCCCGGCGGCAGGGGTTCGCCGTCGTCTCCCATGTGTTGTCGGCGACGGTGGCGATGGCGTCCGACGCCGACAGGAGGATGCTTCGCCTCGATGACATGTTCCCGCGTATGGAGCGCCATGGTGCGGGCGGTGGTGCGCGGGGAACGAGCGTGTATTCCATAGTGCGCCTGCGAACGGTCAACGACAATCCGCTGTCGGTGGAGCTCACCCACCTTCCGACAGACGTATTCCCCGGCTTTCTGTTGCATGATCTCTCCGAGCCTTTCTATGAAATATTCCGTTCCCGTTACGGCGTGGTGGCCGATTCGGCGCAGGAGACCATCGAGGCGGTGTCCGCGGACGAACGGCTCTCCCGATGGCTGCAGCTGCCGGAAGGGGAGACGCTGATACGCATCCGCCGCGTGGCGTGCGACGCCGATGGAATGCCCTGCGAACGCGCCGAGGAATACTATCCGGCCTTCAAAATCCGCTTCACGATGCGCCATTCCGGATACGTGCGGCTGTCTGCCACGCGCGAGTCGTGACCCGCGGACGTGCGTGCCGTGCGCTGTGCGCTGTGGGATGGCGCTGTGCATTAAGCGATGGCGCTGCGCCGTGCGCTGGGCGCTGTGCCGTGCGATGGCGCTGTGCGATGGCACAGTGCGATAGCGCTGCTGGATGCCGCCCGGGAGGCAGCCGATGGCACCGTACGTTGCCGCCGATGGTGCGCCGGCGTTTTTCGCCTGTGCGGAGCAAAACGGTTCGGCTGCGTCGTATGTGTCGTCGCGCCGTCGGCCTCCGTGGAATCGCCAACCTTTCCCGCATCCTCCGCCGTCGCGGCGCGTCCGCGGGCGGACGCGGTGTCACGAACCATTAATCTTCAGCCCGTTGCATTAATCTGCGCGTAACGGAAATCGCAGGATTTCGAATGGCCGCCTTGCCATAATCGAGCTGAAACACACAGAAAGCCCGAAAGAAGGGAACATGGCCACTCGATCGACAATCATGGATACGAACAGCTTCCGCCCGGAGATGGCGGACGCCCTCGACCCCGAGACCCGCAAGCTCACCGAGGAACGCGAGGTGCTGGGACCGGCCTACCGCCTGTTCTATCGCAAGCCGGTGCACCTCGTGAAAGGCCGCGGCTCCCACCTGTGGGACGCCGACGGCGTGGAGTACCTGGATGTGTATAACAACGTCGCATCCGTGGGGCACTGCCATCCGCGGGTCGTCGAGGCGATCGCGAAGCAGGCGTCGGAGCTCAACACGCACACGCGGTACCTGCACGAAAACATCCTCAATTACGCGAACGACATCCTGTCCACCATGCCCGACGAAGTCGATCGCATCATGTTCCAGTGCACGGGCTCCGAGGCGAACGACCTCGCCGTGCGCGTCGCGCAGACCTACACGGGCGGCGAGGGCGTGATCGTCACCCATGAGGCATACCACGGCAATTCGGCGTTGACGTCCAAGCTGTCGCCGGCGCTCGGCACCGCGCAGACGCTCGGTCTGACGATGCGCATGATCCCCACGCCCGACACGTACCGCGTCGAGATCGGCGGCAAGCCGGCGTCGGAATGCACTGCCGGGGAATTCGGCGCCTGGATGGCCGGCGAGGTGCGCAAGGCCGTCGCCGATATGAACCGCCACGGCATCAAGTTCGCGGCGCTGCTCGCCGACTCCATCTTCTCGTCCGACGGCGTCTATCCTGATCCCGTCGGATACCTCAAGCCGGTCATCGACACCGTGCATGAGCTCGGCGGCGTGTGGATCGCCGACGAGGTGCAGCCTGGCTTCACGCGCACCGGTGATGCCTTCTGGGGGTTCGGCCGCCAGGGCATCGTGCCCGACCTCGTCACCTCGGGCAAGCCGATGGCGAACGGACTGCCGACGTCCCTCATGGCGGCGCGGCACGAGGTGCTTGAGCCGTTCGCCGGGTCGATCCCGTATTTCAACACCTTCGGCGGCAATCCCGTGTGCATGGCGGCGGCGCAGGCCGTGCTCGACGTGATGCGCGACGAAGACACGATGGGCAACGCGAAGCGCGTCGGCGCGGTCTTCAAGAAAGCCGTCAGCGACATGCAGGAGGCGCATCCGTGCATCGGCGACGTGCGCGGCGCCGGGCTCTACATCGGCTGCGAGATCGTGAAGCCGGGGACCAAGGAGCCCGATCAGAAGGCGGCGCTCGACATCCTGGAGGAGCTGCGTGAGAACCGCATCCTCACGTCGGTGTGCGGGCGTTTCGGCAACATCCTCAAGCTGCGTCCGCCGCTCGTCTTCAGCGAGGACGACGTCGATTGGTTCATCGACGGGTTCGGCAAGACGCTCGCCACCTTGGGGCTGTGACATTCGCGCGGCGTGATTGACATTGTCATTCGCGCTGTGTGAATCGCATCGGGACGTGATGGCGGGGAATCGTCCACTCGAACGGTTCCCCGCCATTGTCGTTGTGCGACGGTATCCACGTCGTGTTCATTTCCGCGTCGCACACATGGATTCACGATGCCTGCATGGATCCCATGATGCCGTCTGTGGCATCGCGGCGTCAGACGAATCCGGCAGTCCGCGGCGTCACTCGTCCATCGAATGACGCACGTACCCCGTGATTTTCGACGCCAGCCTGATGCGGCTCGCGATATAGGCGTTGAACGACCGCTCGACGACGCGCCCGCTCGCATTGCGCGCCTTGCGGTCCACACGCAGCAGAGGGGTGCTGATGGGGATGCCGAGCAGATTCGCCTCCGCCAGGCTCGCTGGCACGACGTCGAAGGTCTCCTCGGCCGAGACGATGTCCATGTGATAGATGCTCGAAAACACCCCGTACATCGATTCGACCCACGGGGTGTCGAGGAATCCTGGGAACAGGTCGCCCGGCAGAAGGCTCTGGTCCAGCGAGAACGACGTCCCGTCCATGTAGCGCAGTCTGTTCGCGCGGAAGATCATGCCGTTGTCGGGCAGTTCGAGGAACCGTTTCTCTGCCTCGCCTGGCGTCGACAGAGTGGCCGACAGCCTTTCGCAATGCATCTTATGCCCCTGCCGCCGCGCGATGTCGCGGTGGGACTCCACCGTGTTGATGCTGCGGATGAGCTTGGCGTCGGATACGAAAATGCCGCCGGTGCGGCCGATGAGGCGTTTGATCTCGAAATTCGACTCCATGATTTCGAGCGCCCCGCGCAACGCTGCGCGAGAGATATGGAGGGACTCGGCTATCTCGCGTTCGGTCCCCAGGCGTTCGCCCGGCAGAAGATGCCGTTCGTTGATGAGCGACCTGACCTTCATGGCGATCATCGTGTGCTGGGGCGAGGCGTCGTCGGCGTCCATCGCGGTCATGCAGTGCGCTCCTTTCTTGAAATTATCGGATGCGGCGGGTTCGCGCGCCTGTGCGGACGCGGCGATATGCGGCGCGGATATGCGGTGCGGCGGCGCGGCCGCCCAGCCCCGTCCGGGATTCTGCTCATTAGTGTGCCTGCGAAAGATTCGACGGATGTTTCGTATTTTTGTGCATCGGCCGCCTGTGCGCTCGGTTGTTTGGGCGCGCAGGCCTTCAGAAACCGCTGCTTTCCAAGGGGTCTCGGGTTCCGTAGCCGACGGGGAGACGCCTGTGCTTGGTGGGCGGGCGCGAGGCCGGAATGGAAATGGTTCGTTGTCGCGGTGGTCCGTCGACAACTCGTAACGAAGTCCGGAATGTCTCAAAAACCGCATGATTTCGCCGTTTTCGTGCATCGGCGGCGTGATGGGCAGGTCCGGGACCCTCTGCGGACGTCTCAACCATTCACACCCACGGGGTTTCCGTTACGTCCGATTTACCGGATTGGGGCCGGATCGAAGGATTCCTTCGTGATAATGAGCCACAACGCACGGAAGTCCGGGGCCCGATGGATCGGGAATTCCCGGACGGGGACTGGCTTATGGAAAGGAGAAGCGCATGATCATGGGAGTTGCGCAGTACCGCTCCGCATATCGGAGCGGGCGATTGGATCCCGAGACGGTGGTGGCCGACCACATCGCCTACGCCAAGGAGGTGCAGGGCAAGGTCAACGCCATCAGCGAGATCAACCCGTCTGCCATCGAGGAAGCGCGGATGAGCGCCCGGCGCTACGCCGCGGGCGCCCCGCTCGGACCGTTCGACGGGATTCCCGTCGTCGTCAAAGACAGCTATTGCGTCACCGGAATGCGCCGGTGGCATGGCAGCGCCATCCATGACGGCGATCCCGTCTCGGAATTCGACTCCGAACCCATCGCGCGTCTCAAGGAATCCGGCGCCATCGTCATCGCCAAGACCACCATGCCCGACATGGGCATGCTCGCCAGCGGTCTCAGCTCGCAGTTCGGCATCGTGCGCAACCCCTGGAACACGGCGATGTCGCCGGGCGGGTCGAGCGCCGGCGCCGGGGCGTCGCTGGCCATGGGGCTCGGGGCCGTTGGCCTCGGCACCGACATCGCCGGGTCCGTCCGCCTTCCCGCCGGGCACTGCGGACTCGCCGGAATCAAACCCACCCAGGGGCGCATCGCCTACTCGCCGGCGAGCACGATGAGGTCCTCCGGCGTGCTGGGGCGCACGGTCTCCGATGTCATCGAAGGCCTCATGGTCGTGGGGCGCCAGGCGGGGAGCGACCCCTACTGCCTGCCGGGTTCGTTCACGCCCGTGGCATTCGAAACCGTGCTCCAGCGCATGCCCCGCGTCGGGATCCTGCTCGACATGGGATACGGAATCGAGCCCGAGCCCCAGGTCGCCGCCGCCGTGGTCGACGCGGCGAAGCGCTTGGAACGTGCGGGGTTCGACGTGCGCAGCGTGGCGCTGGACCTCACCGAGGCGGATTTCGCGAACGCCGACATGGTGTTCAAGGCCCATGCGGTCTCCGAAATCCGCGCCTCGCGGCACCCAGACAGCGTCCTGCCTGAGGTCGCGCGGTGGTGCGAGGGGGCGGAAGGCATCTCGATGGCCGATTACAACGACGCCCTCGACGGGCTCATCGCCACCGTCTCGCGTATCGAGAAAGCGACGGACGGGTGCGATTTCCTCATCTGCCCGACGATACCGTTCCTCGGATTCCCCGCGGGCACGCCGGGGCCGGGCGACGACCGCATGCCGTTGCACCACACGCAGTTCACGGCATGGTTCAACCAGACCGGGCAGCCCGCCGCCGTGTACCGCGAGACGCAGGACGCCTCCACGGGGCTTCCCGTGGACGTGCAGATCGTCGGCCGGCGTTTCGACGACGCCGGCGTTCTGGCCGTCGCCCGCTACCTGGAGGGGACGAGGGGAGAGGTCCCCGCGTTCCCGGTGATCGAAGAGGAGGTTCCCGATTATGAGCTCTGAGAACGCCGTGGACCGCAGGAACGCCGTGTGTTCGGCCAGCGCCGACAGGACCATCTCCAGCTCGCCGCTGAGGCACGCTCCGTCCGGCGACGTCACGATGTCCGCTGAAGACACGTGGCGCTGGGGCGATGTCAGGGAGACCGACATCACGCCGAGCTGGATCGGCGGGGACGGAATCTTCACCGAGGGCGTGGACGGCGAGGGGCGGGACGTGCTGCGCCGCCGGTTCCCGGTCTCCGAGCTGCCGTATGCCTCCGACGTCGACAGCGTGACGACTTTGATGCGGGCCGCGGCCGACCGCGGCATCGCCCCCGACGTCATCGAAAGCGGCCCCGACTACGTCATCATGCGCCGCATGCCGGATTCGTGGCGAAGCGCCAAATTGGACGAGCTGCGCAACCCGTACCTTCTGTGGGCCGTGCTCGAACAGCGCCGCAGGATCCACGACATACCACTGTCGCAGCTTCCCGGCGTGGCGCACCGCTCCATGCTCGACCAGATGGCGCAGATGCGCGACCGCTGCATCGCCGACGGCGTCCCGCTGCCGCGCCTGGTCGACAGGGTCCTCGAATCGCTCGGGCCGTTTTTGCGCCGCGCCGATGAATTCCGCGAGATGGCCGTCCCCTGTCATGGGGACGGGGCCGCGTCGAACGTGCTCGTGGACACGGCGCCGGACTCCGGAAGCGCCGCCCGGCCGATGCTCACCGGATGGACGGTGTGCGGAATCATGGACCCCATCGAGGACGCTGGCTCGGTGCTTGCCGAGGTCGGGCCCTTCTGCGGGGTTCCCGCGAGCCTGATCAGCGGCATGGGGCTTCCTTCCGACGCTCTTCCCGTCGCCCAGGCATATGGAATCGTCAACGACGTGTACTGGGGAATCATCGGCCTGTGGCGCAGCGCGACATCCCAGGACCCCACGATCGACTTCGCCAAATACGGACTGTGGCGGCTGCAGAAAGCGGCGAACCAACTCGTCCTTCCCATCGGGCCGGCCTCCTGGCTCGCATCGCTGTGACGGGGACCGCACGAGGAACACACGAAAGGAGACATCATGACTGACACATCACATACCTGTGCGACCACATCCCCCGCGGCGGATCCCGCGGCCGACGCCGGCGACGCCTCCATGGTCACCGACGGACGCCTGACGCATCCGCATTCCGTCGCAATCCCGCCCGCCGTCGCTGCCGCCATCGATGGCGTCCGCATGTGGCAGGGCAAGGACCTCGTCGTGGCGCCCTGCTTCGGCGGCCTGAGCAACGAGAACTGGAAGGTCACCGACGACACCGGCACGTATTTCATCAAGGTGCCGGGCGTCGGGGCGGGCTCGGTCAACCGGTCGCAGGGCGACCAGGGCACCACCCGGGCGAGCGACCTCGGCATCGGCGCGAAGGTGTACGAATTCGACCCCGGCACGGGCGTCGAGGTGACCGAATTCCTCGATGAGTACGAGACGTGCACGACCACGTCGCTGCGCACCCCCGAGCAGTGCCGCCAGGCCATCGGCCTGTACCGGACCCTGCACGGCAGCGCCCCCTTCGACACAACCAACACCCTTTTCGACCAGATTGACGAACACGTCGAGCAGATCCGCAAGCTGGGCATCCGCATGCCCGACTGGTGCGAGGAGCTTGTCGATGATTACCAGGACGTCAAGGCGCGTTTCATGGCCTCGGGGCTCGACCTCGTGCCATGCCACAACGACCCGATGCCCGGGAACTTCATGACCAAGGACGGGCACATGAAGATCATCGATTTCGAATATTGCGGGAACAACGAGGCCAGCTGTGAGCTGGGCGTGTTCCTCAGTGAGATGTTCATCGATGAGGAGGACATGCTCCCCCTTATCGAGGAATACGCGGGCAGGGTCACGCCCCAGTTTCTCGCCCGTGTACAGGCGTCCCGTGTCATCGGAGACGTCAAATGGGGCATGTGGGGGATCATCACATCGGTGGTCCGTGACGTGCGGTTCGACTACTGGAAGTACGGCATCTGGAAACTCATGCGCGCTTACACATATCGGGCCCACCTTGATTGGCACACAGTGAAGGAAACAATTTCAAGAAAGTGATGTACGACAATGTCTGGATTCATTACACGGGCGTCGCGAAAGTCGATTCTCATCGCGTTCGGCGTCCTTTACGGCATTCTGGCTCTTTTCGCGTTTCTCCCGCCCCTGTATTTCTGGGGAAGCGGCAAGACCCAGCTGATTCTGGGCTGCCCCGTTTCGGTGTGGTACTGGTTGGTGAACTTTATCCTCCTCCTTGTCGTGATGTTCGCCTTTTACAAGGTCGAGGACATCCGCGGGGAGGCCGACCCGGACGGTGACGCCGCGGCGTCGATTCAGTGAGGAACGAAAAAGGTAGGTGAGTGACATGGCAATTCAACTGTCCATGATCGCGGTGTTTTTCCTGTGCGTCATCGCGATCCTGTATGTGACGAAGAAGAAATCCCGCAGTTTCGACGACTACGCGGTGGCGGGGCGGTCCTTCGGACCGTGGTACGTGGCGATGTGCTACGTGAATTCATGGTGGCCCGGCACCGTGTTCATCTCTTTCGCCGGCCTGACCGTGACATCGGGCGTGTTTGGCTTCTACGGCCTCGCGTATTCCACTCTCGGCCTGGCGTTCATGTATTTCATCGCCACCAGAGCGTGGCGCTGGGGCAAGAGGTACAACCTCGTGACGCAGCCCGATCTGCTCAAGCTCCGCTATGATTCCAGGGCCGTCGGCGTGATCTGCTCGATCATCGGCGTCATCGCCATCTTTCCGTGGACCGTGCTGGGCATGCAGGCGCTCGCGACCGTGTTCCAGATCGCAAGCAACGGCAGCTGGGCCCTTCCCGTCTGCCTCGGCGTCGGCCTCGCGGTGATCCTCATCCGCCAAATCTGGACCGTGCAGATGGGCATGCGCGGCCTCATCTACACCGACATGTTCCAGGGCCTGTTCGCCTATGTCGTCGCGGCCATCGTGTGCGTCTACCTGCTCGTGGCGCCGAGCTCCCCGGCGAACTGGGGCCAGCTGTCGCAGCTGTCCGAAAGCCTTCTGCGCGTGCCCGGCGACGGCGGGTCGTACGGCCCCATGTACCTGTTCTGCTCGGTGTTCACCGGCGTGGTCGGCGCCCTGTGCTGGCCCATGAGCTTCGTGCGCATCTACACGGCCAAGGACGTGCGCTCCGTCAAGCGTTCCACGAACTACGCGATCCTCATCGCGGGCGGCTTCTACGCGCTGCTCACCCTCGTGATGCTCGCGGCGGCGCACATCCCGGAGGTCGCCGCGAACCCGCAGCACGGCTGGATCACGCTGCTGTCGCAGTATGGCGGCGTGGGGCTGGCGGGCCTGGGCCTCGTGATGATTTTCGCGGGTTCCATCGGTCACATCGACGGCAGCGTCCAGGCCGCGGGCACGCAGATCGCCAACGACTTCGTGGGCGAGAGGCGTTCCCTGTCGGATGACCAGAAGACCCGTCTGTCCAAGATCTGCATGGTGGCCTTCGTGCTGCTGTCCGCAATCGTCGCGTACTTCACGAACGGCATGAGCCGCCTGCAGTTGCTGGCGCAGATGTCGTACCAGGGCATCATCCAGATCGCGGTGCCGCTGTTCCTCGGCCTGTTCTTCAAGTTCGGCAACAAGTACGCCGCGATTTCCGGCATGTCGTCCGGCTTCGTCATCGCCGCCGTGCTGACGTTCGTCTTCCCCGATGACATCCCGGCGCTCGGAAGCCTGACGAGCGGCGTCGTGGGTCTCGTCGTGAACCCCGCGGTGTATCTCATCGTCTCCGTCTGCGTCAAGCAGACCGATGACGAGAAGAATCGCGTGGAGGAGCTCTTCCGCGTCGCCTCGACCAAGCGCGTCAGCGCCTCTGGAACCGATTCCAGCGATTCCGGGGCCGAATCCGACATGCCCGAGGTGGTCAAGCACATCGAGCGGGTCGTGACGGAGGCGAGCGAACGGCATGGCGTCATCGGCGTGGAGCACGCCTAGCTGTGCCGGGCGTCTCGCGTGCCGGCGGCGCCTCTGAGCGCAAGGCGCGGCTGAGGCCGGCGCCGCCGCCCGCCAGAGGTGATTTCCTTATTTCCTGACAAATGGTGCCGGAGCCATGGGTGACCGTGGCTCCGGCACCATTGTGTCTGGGGGCTGTGCCGGACGTCGTGGCGGGGTGCATCGGGTGCCGTGGCCGGGTGTCGCGGTGTCGCGCATCCGGACGTGTCCACAATATGGAACGATTTCGGTGGTCGTCGGGGTGGCGACCGTGTTTTTTCGCGTAACTTTTCGGTGCGCCATGCGTAAGCGTTGCCCTCGGGCTGAATCGTTGCACGAATATCGAAATCGGTCCCGCCAATCGGCACGATATCCGACCCGGAGGGGAAATCGGAGCCCGTGGCCGCTCCTGTGGGACGCCGTCGGATTGTCACACCGCTGCTCTCGGAATGTTACATCCATGTTCCAGTCGCGTAAGCGGCGCATGAATGGAAAGAAACCACTGGAAATCTTTCGCTTTTATAACAAAAGGCAGATTTCACAGGTCCTCCACGGTCCACAAGGCCGGCCCGGATATGCGAAGTCTGAACGTACACCTAGGGCGTGCGACGCCCGGGGAATGGACGCGATCGGCCGGATGCCGGCGCATCGGTCACAGCGATGCGCCCGGTTGCAGGCGCTTGAGGGGCCGAGAAACCAAAGAGTGGCTTTTCCTTCGGCCTGCGTCGTCGAATCGACATTCCCGTCGCACGCGATGGCAACAGGAAAGAGGTCCGTATGAGATTCGCAGATTTCGGGGCTCCTGCGCAGGACGGCTGTAGCGCCCAGAGCCCGCGCGCTGCCGGAACGCCTGGTGACAGGGAGGCAACGCGATGAAGTTCAATCCTGATCATTTCATCATCACCATCGGATGCGAGTACGGCGCCGGCGGTCCGCAGATCGGCAAGATGCTCGCGGACGCCCTGGGCATCGAATACTACGACCGCGACCTCGTCGACAAGGTGGTCAACCAGCTGGGCGTCAGCCGCGGTCTCGTCGAGCAGGCGGACCAGAAGACGAACGTCCACTACGGTTTCGAGACGTCGCTCGGACCCCGCTACGCGAACCTCACCAACAGGGTCATCTACACCCAGTCCGAAGTCATCAACGACCTGGCCGAGAAGTCGTCGTGCGTTTTCATCGGCCGCTCCGCCAACTACCTGCTGCGCGGTCGCGACGATGTGCTCAACGTGTTCCTCTATGCGCCGAAGGACGTGCGCATCGAATCCATCATGGAGCAGGACCACGTCGATGAGAAGAAGGCCAAAGAGATCGTCGAATACAACGACGAGCTGAACCATTCCCGCCACAAGTACATCACCGGCACGCACCGCGGCGACCGCAACGGGCGCGATCTGCTGCTCGACACCAGCCTGCTGGGGTGGGACAAGACGGCGAAGTACCTGCTGATGCTCGTCGAGATGCTGGGCGAGTGACGGAAGGGGAGTGAGAAACATGGCTGAAAAGAAAGCTTCGGAATTCGACAAAGTCTTCAACGTCTGGGATATCCTCGTCATCGCCTTCGGCGCCATGATCGGATGGGCCTGGGTCGTCTCGAGCGGCGACTGGATCGACCGCGGCGGCGTAATCGGCGCCATGATTGGCTTCGGCCTGGGCGGCGTCATGATCTTCTTCATCGGTCTGACCTACGCGGAGCTCACGCCCGCCATGCCTGACTGCGGCGGCGAACATGTGTTCAGCTACCGCGCCATGGGACCGACCGGATCGTTCGTGTGCACGTGGGCCATCATCCTCGGCTACGTCAGCGTCGTCTGCTTCGAGGCGTGCGCACTGCCGACGATCATCACCTATCTGTTCCCGTCGTTCCTGCAAGGGTATCTGTACACGGTGGCCGGCTTCGACATCTACGCGTCGTGGCTCGCCGTCGCCATCATCATGGCGATCTTCATCACCTACGTCAACATCCGCGGCGCCAAGACCGCCGCGATCGTGCAGACCGTGCTCACCTGCATCATCGGCGGCGCGGGCATCCTGCTCGTCGTCGGCTCGGTGATCAGCGGCAACCCGTCCAATCTCGACGGCCAGGTCTTCGTCGGCGACAACACGGGCAGCGTGCTCGGCAACATCCTGCGCGTGGCCATGATGACCCCGTTCTACTTCATCGGCTTCGACGTGATCCCGCAGGCGGCTGAGGAGATCAACGTGCCGCTGAAGAAGATCGCGAAGATGCTGCTTCTGTCGATCCTCCTCGCCGTGGCGTTCTACGTGCTCATCATCTTCGCCGTCGGCTATGTGCTCGACCCGTCTGCCATCGCTCAGTCCGAGAGCTCCGGCACCGGCCTGGTCACCGCCGACGCCATGGCTCGTGCGTTCCACACCGACGTCATGGCCAAGGTGCTGATAATCGGCGGCCTCTGCGGCGTCCTGACTTCGTGGAATTCGTTCATGATCGGCGGCAGCCGCGCCATGTACTCCATGGCCGAGTCCTATATGATCCCGCCGGTGTTCGGCAAGCTGTCGTCCAAGTACAAGACCCCGTGGGTGGCCATCGCACTCATCGGCGTGCTCAGCTGCCTCGCCCCGCTCCTCGGCCGCAAGATGCTCGTGTGGATCGTCGACGCCGGCAACCTGGCGTGCTGCGTGGCCTACTGCATGGTCGCCATCTCCTTCGTCATCCTTCGCAAGAAGGAACCCGACATGCCCCGTCCGTACAAGGTCAAGCACTACAGGTTCGTGGGCTTCATGGCCATCGTCATGTCGGGCTTCATGGTCGTCATGTACTGCATCCCGGGCAGCGCCGCCGCCCTGGTCCCGACCGAATGGGCGTTCGTCGGCGGCTGGACCCTGCTTGGCGTGGTCTTCTACTTCGCCTGCAAGGCCCGCTACGGCAAGAAGTTCGGCACGCTGGTCGAGGTCGCCAACGATGAGCTCGACAAGGACTTCGCACGCGAACGCTCCGCCGCCGCCTCCATCGCGGCCGGCGAAGCCGAGAAGCCCGCCGCGGCCGTCGCCACGATCGAGCAGGCCGAGGTCACCGCCGCGGTGTCGGCCGTCACGGCCGCCGCCGTCGCCGCCACCGAGTCCACCGCCCTGACGTTCTCGTACTACGCGCCCGTCAACCTGACCTTCGGCGCGGGTACCCTCGCCAAGGCCGGCGAACTCGCCAAGCCTCTGGGCACCAAGGCCCTCATCGTGACTGGCCGCTCCAGCGCCAAGAAGACGGGCGTGTATGACAAGGTCAACAACAGCCTCATCGCGGCCGGGCTCTCCACCGGACTCTTCGACAAGGCGTCCGCCAACCCGCTGACCACCACGGTCGAGGAAGGCGCCGCCATGGCCAAGGACGGCGGATACGACATGGTCGTCGGCCTCGGCGGCGGTTCGGTGATGGATTGCGCCAAGGGCATCGCCTTCATGGCGAAGAACGACGGAGACGTCAATGACTACATCTACGGACGCAAGTCCAGCGACGACGCCCTCCCGCTCATGCTCATCCCGACGACGTGCGGCTCCGGTTCCGAGGCCAACGGCTTCGCGGTGCTCACGAACCCGGAGAACGGCGACAAGAAGTCGCTGCGCTGCCCGGCGATCCTGGCGAAGAGGTCGATCGTGGACCCCGAAGCCATGATGACCATGCCGAAGAGCCAGCTCTCGGCGGTCGGCTTCGACGCCTTCTGCCACTGCTTCGAGGCGTACACCGCCAAGAACGCCCAGCCGTTCACCGATGCGCTCGCGCTCTATGCGATCCCGCTCATCCTCGACAGTCTGCCGCGGCTTGTCGCAGGCACGGGCACGCTCAAGGACTGGGAGCACATGGCCGAGGCGGCCACGATCGGTGGCCTGGTGATCGGCACGGCGGGCATCACACTGACGCACGCCATGGAGCACCCGGTCAGCGGCCTGAAGAACGTGACGCACGGCCGCGGTCTCGCCGCCATCGCACCGACCGTGGTGAACGCCACATGGCAGGGCGACAGGTTCAAGTTCGGCAAACTCGCACGCCTCATGGGCGGCTTCACCGCCGAGGACTGCGCCGAGAAGATCCGCGGCTTCGAACGCTCGATCGGACTTGACGTGACGCTCGGCGACCTGGGCATCAGCGAGTCCGACATCCCATGGCTCACCGAGAACGCGATGAAGGTCTCCCAGGCCAATATCGACAACACGCGCACCGAGATCGGCGCGGAGGACATCTCCGAGCTGTACCGCAAGGCGCTGTGAGCGGTGGACCGGTGGCTGCGGGTTGTGGCTGCGGTTGCGGTGACCGGTGACCGGTGACCGGTTGACCGGTTGGCCGGTTGGCCGGTTGGCCGAATGAGGCGGCGGCCGTCGCGCGACGATGCATCTGCGTTCGTTGCGTGGCGGTCGCCGCTTTTGCGCCGCGGCATCGTGATGGCTGCGGCATTGTGATGACGGCGGTGGAATCGTATTTCTTCGGAACAAAGGAGAACCGAATGCGTATCAAAACAGCGGAACCGAACGATTTTCCCGAGGCGCTGCGCTTCATCCGCGCGCTGTGGGACTACAACACCTACGAGGAGGCCCCCACACGCGAGGTCTATGGCAAGGTGCTCGCGGACGAGGCGAGCTTCGCCTTCTTTCTGATCGACGACGACGGCCGGTATGTGGGCATGTGCCACGGCGATTACTTCCAGACCTTCTGGATGTGCGGCCTCACGTGCTATGTCTCGAGCCTCATCGTGGCCGAAGGGGAGCGCGGCAAGGGGTACGGCACGACGATGCTCGACCACGCCGTCGAACTCGCCCGCGCCCGCGGCTGCCGCGCTGTGACGCTCGACTCCGGGCTGCCGCGCACGGCCGCGCATCGTTTCTACGAGGGATACGGCTTCGAGAAAAGCTGCTACGGATTCGAGATGTCTCTATAAGCGGTGCAGGCAGGCTGTTGAACGCCGCCGCGAGGGATGCCCTCGGTGTGACGCTGTTCCAAGACGACACACACCGCCCTTGGCGGCATGCCGCCGCCAAGGGGTGCATGGGGCTATGCGTCGGGGTCACGAACATACGGCACCGCGTCGTCGATATGGACGGCGCGGTGCCGTCATCGTATGCACTCTCGTGACACCGCCAGCGAACATCACCGTAACGTTGGCGGGCCGGTGCGGCGGTGTCGACATCGTGAAATCGACCTTGCTTGTGTTCGCACAGCGGACGGGATGTGCCGGCCGTGGCTCGTCCGCCGTGGCGGGGCGGCATCGCCGCCGACATACTCGGGACGGTGTGGGGGCGGGGGCCGGAAGCCTTGGAAACACAAGCCAGGCGCCGTCTTTCCAAATGCGCATGCACGCGAGAAGGAATCCAGTGTTACGACACAAATGTTACGTGGAATGCACACCTGTTTCGGCGAGGAAACGAAGCCGTTTCGAGAAAGGGATTTCAGGGCAATGTGCGGGTGTTAACAATTTGCTTGTCAGGAAAAACGGCGACGAAATCCGAAGGATCCCGCCACCGCGGTTGCGAAATCACAAATGAAATCAAGGAGATGCAGCGATGACATTGGCTGAAGCGATGCCGCAGATTATCACTGGAAGCGTTCCGGGCCCCAAGACCAAGGAATTCCTGAAGAAGCGTAATGAGAACGTCCCCGCCGGCATGTGCATCAACACGTATCCGGTGTGCATCAAGCGCGGCGAAGGCGCGATGTTTGAGGATATCGACGGCAACAAGTTCCTTGATTGGATTGGCGGCGTCGGCGTGCTGAACATCGGTTACTCCCGTCCTGAGCTTGTCAAGGCCGTGCAGGACCAGGCCGCCAAGTACTTCCACGCGCTGTTCACCGTCGTCGGCCACGAAGGCTATGTCGACCTCGCCGAGGGTCTGAATAACACAATTCCGTGTCGCGGCGACCACAAGAAGACCTACTTCGCGAATTCCGGTGCTGAGTGCGACGAGAACGCCATCAAGATCGCCAAGGCCTACACCGGCCGCCAGGGCGTGATCTGCTTCAGCGGCGCATTCCACGGCCGCACCAACCTGACCATGGCCCTCACCGCCAAGAAGGCTTACTCCCGCGGCATGGGCCCGTTCCCGGCAGACATCGCCCGCGCTCCGTATCCCTACCTGTATCGCGCGCCGAAGGGCTACAGCAAGGAAGAGGCCATCCAGTACTACATCGACGGCCTGAACAAGGTGTTCGACCAGGGCATCCCGGCGAAGGAAGTCGCCTGCCTGCTCGTCGAGCCGCTCCAAGGCGAAGGTGGCTTCATCCCCGCTCCGATTGAGTGGGTCAAGGCCGTCCGCAAGATTTGCGACGAGAACGGCATCCTGCTTATCGCTGATGAGGTCCAGTGCGGCAACTGCCGTACCGGCAAGTACTTCGCTTCTGAGTACTGGGCGGAGGCTGGCGCCGCTCCGGATATCGTCACCACCGCGAAGTCTCTCGCCGGCGGCATGCCGATTTCTGCGATCACCGGCCGCGACGAGGTCATGGACGCCGCTCCGGCGGGCACCATCGGCGGCACCTTCTGCGGCAACCCGCTGTCTTGCGCCGCTGGCGTCGCTGCGATGAAGATCTACAAGGAAGAGGACTTCCCGGCCAAGGCCCGCCACATCGGCGAGATGGTGACCGAGGGCTTCCAGACGATGGCCAAGAAGTACTCCGTCATCGGCGACATCCGTGGCCTCGGTGCCATGGTCGGCGTGGAGTTCGTCAAGGACCGCGAGACCAAGGAGCCGGCGACCGAGCTCGTCGCTCGCCTGATCCAGGAAGCTCTGCAGCGCGGCCTGCTCATGGAGTCTGCCGGCACCGATAGCAACGTCATCCGCTTCCTTGCTCCGCTCGTCATGACCGATGAGCAGACCAAGCGCGGCCTCGAGATTTTCGAGGAGTCCCTCAAGGCTGCTCTCGCCGAGTAGCCGTTCAAAGTTTCCCTCGACCGCTGGCCGGACTGAACCGCAACGATGGCTCCGTCTGGCTGCTTGAAACGGTCGGGGGAATTCCGGACATCACATCCGGTTCGTCATTGATACACCGGCGCCGATGGCTTCCTTCCGGGCCACCGGCGCCGGTTTGTTTGTGGGGATGGGTTGTGGTGGGTGTTGGCTTGGGGCGTGGGGCGAGTTGCGGCGGCGGAGAGTGTGACGGCGTGGGGCGCCGGCGTGGGGCTCTGTATCTGCCGTCGGGGGTGCA
>DEKK01000003.1:22826-24459 GCA_002353815.1 Bifidobacteriaceae bacterium UBA2724
CCCTGGAGGGGGATTGCGGTGTTTGTGACGTGTCTTGCACCGTGTATCTGCCGTCGAGGGTGCAAGGTCGTGCGCCCTGGAGGGGGATTGCGGTGTTGGGGGCGTGTCTTGCGCGGTGTATCTGCCGTCGGGGGTGCAAGGTCGTACGCCCTGGAGGGGGATTGCGGCTTGTAGCGACCGATGCAAAAAGCCCTGTGTGCATGCCGGGCAGAGATGCCATGACACGCGCACAGGGCTTGGTTGGCGCGGGTTATCCGATGCGATGCTCGGAATTCGCCGCGAGCTGAGGAATCGGTTCCTCGGAATCAGTTCTTGTGGAGCTTTTCGTTGAGTTCGATGCCCACCTTGCGGTAGCGCGCCTCGATGCGGCCACTCACCGAATTGCGGATGAACAGGATGTTGTTCTTTCCGCTCAGATCCGCGCCCTTGACCACGTCCAGCGGCTCACCGGCAGCGACCTTCGCCTTGTCGTAGACGGTCACCTTGGTGCCGGCGGTCACATAGAGGCCGGCCTCGACCACGCAGTTGTCGCCGAGCGAGATGCCGATGCCCGCATTGGCGCCCAGCAGAGAGTGCTCGCCGATCGAATTGCGCAGCTTGCCGCCGCCGGACAGGGTTCCCATGATGGAGGCGCCGCCGCCGATGTCGGAGCCATTGCCGACCACGACGCCTTGCGAAATGCGTCCTTCGACCATCGACACGCCCAGCGTGCCGGCGTTGAAGTTCACGAAGCCTTCGTGCATGACGGTGGTGCCTTCGGACAGGTACGCGCCAAGACGCACGCGGTCGGCGTTGCCGATGCGCACGCCCGTGGGCACCACGTAGTCGACCATGCGCGGCATCTTGTCGACGAGCATCACCTCGACGTTGGGGCAGGGGAAGTCCGTGGGCATGCCGTCCTCGACGTCGTGCTTGCGCAGGGCGAAGTCATCGACCGCGAAGGGGCCGTAGTTCGTCCACACGACGTTCGTGAGCACGGCGAAGATGCCGTCGAGATTCATGGTGTTCGGCTTGGCCATGCGCATGCTCAGCAGGTGCAGGCGTAGATAGGCGTCGGCCGCATCCTTCGGCGCGGCGTCGAGGTCGCTGACGGTGAAGACCGGCACGCGGCGCACGCCGCGCAGATCGGCCTCGTTGTGGGCTTTGCGGCCGAAGTCGTGGTTCGGGCGGTCGGATTCCGCGGGGGCGGCTCCGATCGTGAGCTCTGGATACCACACATCGAGGGTGTTGCCGGCTGCGTCGATGCTTGCGAGGCCCCATCCCCATGCGGTGCGTTCTTCTGCCATTTGTGTCTCCTTTTGTGCCGTTGGCGGCGTTGGTGTTGTTTCGACGCGGTGGCGCGGCGTTGTGTTGCGTCGCGCGGCTGTCGCGTGGTCGGCGTTGGTTCTGCGCCGTGGGTGTTGCGCCGCGGATTGTTCGCTTAATCGTGAGTATATTACGGGTGCCGTTTCGCGGCCGCGACCGTCCGTGCGCAGACGCGGGCGTTTCTGTGCGTCTGCTTGCTGCTCTTTTGTTGAGTTTCCCGTTTTTTCGGCGGCCGAGGGTACGTGATTTTGCGTCTTGAGTGCGGGTTGCCCTTGCTTGTCCTTGGTTTTCCTTGTCTAATCGGTGTCGAGGGTGCGCGGTTGTGCTC
>DEKK01000003.1:24610-37369 GCA_002353815.1 Bifidobacteriaceae bacterium UBA2724
GGGGTAATTGGGGTCGGGGGTGCGCGGTTGTGCGCCTTCGGTGGCGATTAGGCTGCCGACGAGGCGCCGACGAGATCGCCGATGGTGAGCGAGGTGGGGAAATCGTGATGGAACCCCGCGCCGCGCGCATGGTAGGCGGTTCCCTGTATGGTAGTAAACCGTGGCAGACTATGACTTTACTCAGGATTTGAACGAGACCAAGGCGAAATTTGACATGATCGCCAAGGCCGTCGACATGGATTCCCTGGCGGATTCGATCAAGGAACTCGAAGTCGAAGCAAGCGCGCCCGGTCTGTGGGATGACCAGGAGAATGCGCAGCGCGTGACGAGCAAGCTGTCGGCGGCACAGTCGCAGCTCAAGCGACTCAAGGACGCCGAGCAGCGTCTGGACGACGTCGAGACGCTGTATTCTCTGGGCGCCGAAGAGGCCGACGCGGATTCCATGAACGAGGCCGTCAGCAACCTCGCCTCGCTGAAGGACGATCTTTCCGATATGGAGATCCAGACCCTCATGGACGGCGAATACGACCAGCGTGCGGCAGTGGTCACCATCCGTTCCGGCGCCGGTGGCGTCGACGCGGCCGACTGGGCGCAGATGCTCCTGCGCATGTATCTGCGCTGGGCCGAGCGCCACGGCTACAAGACCAAGGTGATGGACACGTCGTACGCCGAAGAGGCCGGCATCAAGTCGGCCACGTTCCAGGTGGACGAGCCCTATGCCTACGGCAGGCTATCGGTCGAGGGCGGCACGCACCGCCTCGTGCGCATCTCGCCGTTCGACAACCAGGGACGGCGCCAGACCAGCTTCGCCGCGGTCGAGGTGCTGCCGCTCGTCGCAGCCACCGACCATATCGACATCCCGGATTCCGATATCCGCGTCGACACGTTCCAGGCGCATGGCCCCGGCGGCCAGGGCGTGAACACGACGTATTCCGCGGTGCGCATCACCCACCTTCCCACCGGCCTCGTCGTCTCCATGCAGGACGAGCGGAGCCAGATCCAGAACCGCGCAGCCGCCATGGCCGTGCTGCAGTCGCGCCTTCTCGTGCTCAAGCATGAGGAAGAGGCGAAGAAGAAGAAGGAACTCGCGGGCGACATCAAGGCCAGCTGGGGCGACCAGATGCGTTCCTACGTGCTCCATCCCTACCAGATGGTCAAGGATCTGCGCACCGGCTACGAGACCTCCGACACCCAGGGCGTGTTCGACGGTGACATCGACGCGTTCATCGACGCGGGCATCCGCTGGCGTCACCAACAGCGCCGCAAGGCGCAGGCCGAAGCCGAAGGAAACGCCGACTGACCCCGTTCCGCAGGTCTGTCTGGCTGGCTCGGGCCCATGGACCGCAGACATCGCACCGCGGGGCAGCGAAGCGGAAACGATGAGAAGCGATCACCTGACAGCCGCGGGCGTCCACCGTGTTGCGCGCCTGGCGGCTGTACACTCAACAACAAGTCTCGACGACACGATTACAGGTTCCAGACACCAGAAAGAGCGAACCCATGGCATTGATCAGTCTTGAGCATGTGACGAAAAGATACAAAGACACGCCCCGTCCGGCGTTGGACGATGTATCGCTGAAAATCGACCGAGGCGAATTCGTGTTCCTCGTCGGCGCGTCCGGCGCCGGCAAATCATCGCTGCTGAGCATCCTGCTGCGCGAAGAGAAGGCGACGTCCGGTTCGGTCCATGTGGCAGGGCATGATCTGCGCCGGCTCCCGAGCCGGCAGGTGCCCGCGTATCGTCGCGAGATCGGCTTCATCTTCCAGGATTACAAGCTGCTCGAAAACCGCACGGTTTATGAGAACGTGGCATTCGCCCTGCAGGTCATCGGCATGCGGCGCTCGCAGATCAATCCTCTTGTCATGAAGGCTCTCAAGGACGTCGGCCTCGAGTCGAAGGCCGAGAAGCGTCCCCATGAGCTGTCCGGCGGCGAATGCCAGCGCGTGTCCATCGCCCGCGCCTACGTGAACCATCCGCATATCATCCTTGCCGACGAGCCCACCGGCAACCTGGACCCGACCACGTCCGTCGGCATCATGAAGATCCTCAACGCGATCAACCTCACCGGCACCACCATCGTCATGGCAACGCACAACGAAGAGATCGTGAACTCCATGCACAAGCGCGTTCTGGAGCTCAACAGCGGCCGTCTTGTGCGCGACGAACGCAACGGAAAGTACGATTCGTCCCGCTATTTCCCCGATGTCGACACCGAGCGCGAATCCACGCTCGACGATGCGCCGCTGTCGGACGACGACGCCGACGAAACGAAGGCCGCGGCCCAGGGGCGGGCACAGGCGCGCATCGAGACGGCGTCTGCGGCGCCAGGCGCCGAGGACGCACAGCATGACGACGGCATCGAGGCGTTGGAACAGACCATCCATTCCGGGCAGACCGGCGTGTATGGCCAGGTTTTCGAAAACGTCGAAGACACCCTGTCGTGGGGCAAGGGCGTGCTGCTGAACGCGCAGACGACGGACAAGGAACCGTCGCAATCCAACGACGGCAACCGCGATGCACATGACGGCGCCCGCGATGCGAAGTTCCGCCCGCAGGCGTCTGCCGACGGTGAACAGGGCGACACCGAGCATTACGACGGCCTGGCCGCCTTGGCGCAGGGCGTGGACCCCGCCGGTCGGCCGGCGCGCGACGCCGACGCCGACAACGGCGATGCGACCGCTGCAAGCCCTGAGCCCGCCGAGGATGTGACGGCTGCCGCCGCAGACTCTGACCCCGCCGACGATTCCGAAGACTCCATACCACTGCCGCCGCCGCCCGCCGCGGCCCTGGCGCCATCCGATGCTTCCGATGCGGCCGAGGAATCCTCCGCCGCAGCCGAGGAAGGGAACAACTGATGCATTTCCGTTTTGTCATGTCCCAGACGTGGGCCGGCCTCAGGCGCAACGGCTCCATGATCATCTCCGTCCTTCTCGTCATCTTCATCTCGTTCCTTTTCATCGGTGCATCCGCGCTTCTCGAAGGCCAGGTGAAGAAAGCGAAGGGCGACTGGTACGACAAGGTCGAGGTGGTCGTGTGGATGTGCCCCGACGGCACGAGCCAGTCCGCCAACTGCGCTTCTGGCACGGCCGCCACGACGGAGCAGATCAACAACGTGCAGGACGTCATCGAGAGCGACCTGTCGGACGTCGTCTCGTCCGTGCAATACGTGAGCAAAGAGGATTTCTACCAGAACACGTTCCTCAAGCAGTACCCCGACGGCCAGTACCAGGGGCGCACGCTCACCGCGGCTGACATGCAGGACTCCCTGTGGATCAAACTCAACGACCCTGAGAAATACGAAATCGTCTCGGAGGTCCTCACGGGGCAGCCGGGCGTGGAAGAGGTCGTCGACGAACGGCAGATCTTCCAGCCTGTGTTCACGGTCATCAACCGCATGATGGTTGTGGCCGCGGCGCTCGCCGCCGTCATGATTCTCGTGGCCATCCTGCTGACCTCCACGACAATCCGCATGTCGGCGAATTCACGAAAAGACGAAATCGAGATCATGCGCCTCGTCGGTGCGTCGAACTGGACCATCCGGTTGCCGTTCGTGCTCGAAGGGGTGTTCGCCGCGCTCATCGGCTCGGTGCTGTCATGCGCGGTGCTGTGGCTTGTCGTGAAGTATTTCATCACGGATTGGCTGGCCCAGTCCATCACCTGGATGTCGTTCATCACGGTGACCGATGTCGTCACGATATCGCCGTTCGTCATCCTTGGGGCGGTCATGCTCGCGGCCATCGTGTCGTCGATTTCGCTGCGCCGTTACCTCAAGGTGTGATGCTTCGAACGGTGTGATTGCCTCGCTCTGACGGATCCGGTGCGAACATTGCTACCATTCGGCGGCCTGATGCGCTTGCCATGTGTCGTGCCGCCGTGCACATCGGGCCTGGGGGCCGCCTGCGGCGGTCCCGAAGCGTGGTGATGCCGTGAGGTTTCGCGGCGTCGGTTCGATTTTTGAGCGCTTTCACAGTTTTATCTGTTACTCTGTGGTTTTGCGGAAGGTTTGCCGTCAATGGTGATCGGAGGAAATTCATGGCTCGGCAGAAGAGGCTTCGTGGGGCGGTTTGCGCCATCGCTGCTCTTGGATTGCTCGTCCCGTGCGCTCTGTTCGTGGATACGCCGCAGTCCTATGCAGTCACGCAATCGCAGATCAGCAGCGCCAAGGCCGCTGCGCAGTCCAGCCAGAGCCGCGAGGCCGAGTTGCGCGCACAGCTGAGCGGGGTCAATCAGGATCTCGCTGACAAGATCGTCGAACTCGACAATCTGACGAATGTCCAGATCCCCGCCGCGCAGACAGCGGTCGACCAAGCCAATGCCGATGCGGCCGCGGCGCAGCAAGAGGCCGATGACGCGGCCGAACGCCTCTCTGCGGCGCAGCAGGACGAGGCCGATCTGCAGGCGGCCATCGCCCAGACGGGCGAGGATTACGATGACGCTCGCGCGAACGTGGCCCAGATGGCGCGTGAATCCATGCATGGCTCATCCACATCGGACCTGATGGGCGTGCTCACGAATTCGACGACCACCACGGACTTCATCAACTCCATGCAGGCCAACGACGCGGTGAGTCGCACCGAAGCGAAGGTCGCCGATGACGCGGCCAACGACCTGAGCCTGTCGCAGAATCGTTCCGAGCGTCTGACCGCCATCGAGCAGGAGATTTCGGATCTCAAGGCGACTGCCGATCAGAAGGCCTCCGATGCCGCGAAAGCTGCGGCGACAGCACAATCCGAGCGCGATGCGTTGGATGCCCTGCGTGTGCAGGGCGAGCAGAAGCGCGCGGAGCTCGAGGCCCAGAGCGCTTCGTTGAAGACCGAAGCAGCGAAGCAGGCGGCCGAAACCGTGGAACTGCAGTCCGAAATCGACTCCATGAACCGCCAGTACGCGGCCCAGCAGGCCGCCGCCGCCGCGCAGGTCCGGAGTTCACAGCAGGGTACGACGAATTCCGGTTCGTCCAGTTCATCCAACTCCTCCGGTTCGTCCAGTTCATCCAACTCCTCCGGTTCGTCCAACTCCTCCGGTTCGTCCGGCTCCTCCGGTTCTTCGGGTTCGTCCGGTTCCTCGAGCTCGTCGTCCGGCTCCTCCGGGCAGGGAACGCACAACGGCGACTACGGCAACATGTATGCGTATGGCCAGTGCACGTGGTGGACGTACGAACGCCGCAAGCAGATGGGCATCGGAACGCCGAGCTATCTGGGCAACGGCGGCGAGTGGTACATCAATGCGCCGAGGTATGGCCTGCGCGTGGACCACACCCCGCAGGTGGGCGCGGCAGTGTCGTTCCCGCCCGGCGTGATGGGGTCGAGCCCTGTCTACGGACATGTCGCGGTTGTCGAGAAGGTCATCGGAACGACGATTGTGACCTCCGAGAAAGGCAAGAACACGGCCGTCTTCTCCCGCGTCATCACAAACGCAACGCGTTTCTGGTTCGTGCACTGACGACCGCCGGCTGCGCGATAAGCGTTCGCGCATGTCGCCGACGTTCCGGGTCCGCGCCGCAGGCCTTGCAGGCACCGACGGTCATAAATACAGCGCCATCTGTTCAACGGGTGGCGCTTTTGCTATCCTTGGTGGGTTGCAACGCATGCCGCCCGACGCGGCGGCATGGACCGAACGAACCGATGAGGGGGTGACACACATGGCATCGACGAGCAAGAAGAACGAAGGCGTGATCGTGACGAATCGCCGCGCGCGCCACGACTATGAGATCGAAGACAAATACGAGGCCGGGCTGGCGTTGACCGGCACCGAGGTGAAGAGCCTGCGCGAGGGGCGCGCATCGCTCGCTGAGGCGTTCGTGGACATCGACCGCAACGGCGAGGTGTGGCTCGAGAACGCGAATATCCCCGAATATCTCAACGGAACATGGACCAACCACGCTCCCAAGAGGAAGCGCAAGCTGTTGCTCCACGCGCAGCAGATAGCCAAGTTGTCGCGCCAGATCGAGGCGAAGGGATACACGATCATCCCCCTCGACCTGCATTTCAACGAGGCGGGTCGTGTGAAAGCGACCATCGCGCTGGCGCGAGGCAAACGCGAATACGACAAGCGCCAGTCCTTGCGTGAGGAACAAGACAAGCGCGACGCCCAGCGCGCCATGCGCGCCCGTAACCTGCGCGGAATACGCTGAAGGGCGGTCACAAACGACGGCATGGTTGTCGGCAGCCGGCAACCGACCGGGCCCGCCGCGGAACGCGGCACCTGGGGTTCGCATGGCGGCTTCCCGCGAAACGGTGGAGTCGCCATGATACAGAGAGGAGGACCATGCGCACACAGAATCCGGGGCGCATGAACATGCGCACGTGCCTGCGCGCCATCGCGGCACTGGTCGTGGCCGTCATGTCGTTGGCGTGGTTCACGGCCTGCGGCACATCGGATGGGCTGGACGACCAGGCGAAGTCCATCGATCTGTCGCACGTGACGAAGAACGACAAGATCGCAGCCATGCTGCCCGACTCCGTGGCGGCGGACGGGGTGCTGAGCATCGGCAGCGAGACGACGTTCCCGCCGGCCGAGTTCCTGACAGAAGACAACACGACGGCCATCGGCTACGAGATCGACCTCATGAAGGCCGTGGGCATCGTGCTCGGCCTTGACATCGAGGTGCATTCGGCGTCGTTCGATTCGATCATCCCCGCCGTCGGCAGCAAATACGACCTGGGAGTCTCGGGCTTCACCATCACGTCGGAGCGCGAGAAAAGCGTGAACTTCGTCAGCATCTTCAGCGCCGGCATGGTGTATGTGGTGCAGGCGGGGAATCCCAAGGGCATCGACCCGACCAAGGAAAACGGTCTGTGCGGGCGCAAGGTCGCCGTCCAGATCGGCACGGCCGAGGAGGATGAGGTCAACGAGCTCAACGACGCATGCGTCGCCGCCGGCCTCGACAAGATCGGCATCCAGCCCTACCAGGGGCAGACCAGCGTCGCCACCGCCGTCGTCTCCGGCAAGGCCGACGTGATGGACGTCGATTCGACGGTGGGCGACTACGCGGTCAAGCAGACCGGGGACAAGCTTGAAACGGTCGGGGGCATGCACGGCATCGCCCCTCAGGGCATCGTGGTGGCGAAGGACGACATGCAGACCGCGAAGGCGCTGCAGGCCGCCTTCCAGCAGATCATGGATGACGGAACCTATCTGACGATTCTCAAGGCGTGGGGCGTGGAGTCAGGCGCCATCGAGAAATCCGAAATCAATCCGCAAGTGGAGTGAAGAAGGAACGCACATGTCCACACATGCAACAAACGGCGCGGCAGACAGCGAGAAAAAACCGGCGGCGGCGCGCGCCGCGTCGAAATCCGCCCAGGGCGCGCCTGACATCCCCAACAGGGTCGACGCGCTTCCGCAGCGCAAGCCCGGCCCGATCGTCGCGGCCATCATCGTCGCGATTTTCGCGGCGCAGTTCATCCACATGCTCGTCACCAACGAGAACCTCGAATGGGGTGTCGTGTGGACCTACCTGTTCAACGAGCACGTGCTCAGCGGCGTCGGCTGGACGCTGATCCTCACGGTCGCGTCGATGCTCATCGCCATCGTCCTCGCCATCCTGCTCGCCGTCATGCGCAAATCCAGCAACGTGGTGCTGCGCGGCGTCAGCTGGTTCTACATCTGGTTCTTCCGCGGCACGCCTGTGTACACGCAGCTCGTGTTCTGGGGCCTCATCTCGGTGCTGATTCCCAAGCTGAGCATCGGCATCCCATTCGGTCCGGAATTCTGGACGTGGGACACGGCTGACGTTTTCACGGCCGGACGCGCCGCCGTCATCGGCCTGGCGCTCAACGAAGCCGCCTACCTGGCCGAGATCGTGCGAGCCGGACTCGAAGCCGTCGACCCGGGCCAGCGCGAGGCCGCCCAGGCGCTGGGCATGGGGCCGGGGCTCATCATGCGCCGCATCATCCTACCGCAGGCCATGCGCATCATCATCCCGCCCACCGGCAACGAGGTCATCGGCATGCTCAAGACCACCTCCCTGGTGCTCGCCGTGCCGTTCACCCTCGAGCTCCAGTACGTCACGAATTCGCTGGCGAACCGCGTCTACAAGCCGATCCCGTTGCTGATCGTGGCCGCCCTGTGGTATCTGGTCATCACGTCCATCCTCATGTTCCTGCAGTCGAAGCTCGAAAAGCATTTCGGCAAGGGCTTCGACATCCGCGGCGAGGTGGAGCAGATCGGGCCGTCCGATTCCACGGAGGCCAAGAGATCCGAGGCCAGCGCCGAGGACCGCAACGACGTGCTGATGACAGGGCTCAATGCCTGAGGGAAGGGGAACAACCATGGTTACCAACGACAAGGCACAGTCCACGACACCTTCGGCGTCCGACGGGGAGCGGCCCGCCATCGACATCCGCTCCGTCCATAAGGCTTTCGGTTCGCTCCACGTGCTCAAAGGCGTGAGCATGCAGGTCATGCCGGGTACGGTCACGGTGGTCCTGGGGCCGTCCGGATCCGGAAAATCCACGCTGCTGCGCATGATCAACCAGCTCGAGACCGTCTCGGGCGGCGAGATCTACGTCAACGGCGAACTCCAGGGTTTCAAGCACGAGATGCATCGCGGCGTCGACCGCCTGCGCTGCCTGTCCGATAAGGAGGTCGCGGCGCAACGGTCCCGCATCGGCATGGTCTTCCAGCGCTTCAATCTGTTCCCGCACAAGACGGTGCTTGAGAACGTCATGGAGGCGCTCGTGCACGTCAAGCACATGTCGAAGGACGAGGCGAAGGCGGAGGCCATCGCCGATCTCAAGCGCGTGGGCATGGACAACCGCCTCAACCATTACCCCTCCGAGCTGTCGGGCGGGCAGCAGCAGCGCGTCGCCATCGCGCGCGCCATCGCCATGCACCCGCAGATCATGCTCTTCGACGAGCCGACGTCCGCGCTTGACCCCGAGCTGGTCGGCGAGGTCCTCGGCGTGATCCGCGGGCTTGCGGACGATGGCATGACGATGGTCGTCGTGACGCACGAGATCGGCTTCGCGCGCGAGGTCGCCGACCAGGTGGTGTTCATGGACGGCGGCGTCGTGGTGGAAAAGGGCGGTCCCGAGATCATCGACAACCCGAGCAACCCGCGTTTCAAGTCCTTCCTCGACTCCGTGCTGTGACCTCGGCGCGGTGATGCGCGCGGCGATGCACATGCGGTGGGTTCCGCCGCGTGGCGTTTTCGGACGCCGCGCGGCGTTTTTCGTCGTGTATCGTCGTGCTTCGTCATGGGGCAGGGGCGGCGAAACACGCCCGAGGCGTGGAGGTTCGTGGACGGCGCCATGTATTGCGCTGGACGAATCACATATCTTCGATACAATCGCAAGCATGTGTGGAATCGTTGGATACGCCGGCACCGCCCCTGCGTGCGGAAAGCCGTTGGAAGTCTGTCTGCAAGGTCTCAAGCGTCTGGAATACCGCGGATATGATTCCGCGGGCGTCGCCCTCGTGGCGCCGAACATGGACACCGTCGTTTTCAGGAAGAAAGCCGGACGGCTCGACCGCCTCGTCGAAGAGATCAAGCGCAGCCCCATGCCCGACGCGACCGTCGGCATCGGACACACGCGGTGGGCCACGAACGGCGCGCCGAGCGACGTGAATTCCCATCCGCATGTCTCGCAGGACGGCAAGATCGCCCTCATCCACAACGGCATCATCGAAAACGCGATGCAGCTCAAGTTCGAACTGCAGTCGCAAGGGTATTCATTCAGCTCCGGCACGGATACCGAAGTCGCCGCCAAGCTGCTCGGGAAAATCGCCAACCAGATCATCGAGGAGACCGGGAAGCCCGACCTGTTCGAAGCGCTGCGCCGCGTGTGCCGTATGCTGACGGGCGCCTTCACGCTGCTCGCCGTGGACGTGCGCCAGCCTGACATCGTGGTGGGCGCGCGCCATGATTCGCCGCTCGTCGTCGGGCTGGGCGAGGGAGAGAACTTCCTCGGCTCGGACGTCGCGGCATTCGTCGCCTACACCAAGAAAGCCCTGGAGCTGGGGCAGGACGAGGCCGTGTGCATCTGGGGTGACAAGGTCACGGTCACCGATTTCGACGGCAATCCCGTCGAGGCGAAGCCGTTCGTCGTGGACTGGGATGCGTCGGCGTCCGAAAAGGGCGGATGGGATTCCTTCATGGACAAAGAGATCCACGAGGACCCCGAGGCCGTGAAGAACACGCTGCTCGGGCGCGTCGACATGACCGGCCGCCTCAACCTGGACGAGCTGCACATCGACGAATCCGCGTTCAAATCCATCGACAAAATCATCGTCGTCGCCTGCGGCACTGCGTCGTACGCGGGCATGGTCGCCAAGTACGCCATCGAGCACTGGGTGCGCATCCCCGTCGAGGTCGAGCTGGCGAGCGAATTCCGCTACCGCGATCCGATCCTGACGCCCCGTACGCTCGTCGTGGCGATTTCGCAGTCCGGCGAGACCATGGACACTCTCATGGCACTGCGCCATGCCCGCGAACAAGGCTCGCGCGTGCTGGCCATCTGCAACACGCAGGGCAGCTCGATCCCGCGTGAATCCGACGCCGTGCTCTACACCCACGCCGGCCCCGAGATCGCCGTCGCGTCGACCAAGGCGTTCCTGGCGCAGATCACCGCCGCGTATCTGCTCGGACTCTACCTGGCGCAGCTCAAGGGCACCATGTATCGCGATGAGATCGCCAACACGCTGGAATCCCTGGCCGAGATGCCGCCCAAGATCCAGTGGGTGCTCGATACGCAGACCGAGGTGGTCAACGATACCGCCAAGCGTATGCTCGACGCACATTCGTTCCTGTTCCTCGGGCGCCACGTGGGGTATCCGATAGCGCTCGAAGGCGCGCTCAAGCTCAAGGAGATCGCATACACCTTCACCGAGGGCTTCGCGGCTGGCGAGCTCAAGCACGGCCCCATCGCGCTCGTCGACGACGGTGAGCCGGTCGTGGTGATCGTGCCTCCCGCGCGCGGACGCAACATCCTGCACGCCAAGGTCATGAGCGCCATCGAAGAGGTGCAGGCGCGCGGCGCATACACGATTGCCGTGGCCGAACAGGGCGATGAGGACGTCGCCGACAAGGCCGATGTGGTGTTCTGGCGCCCCGAGTGCCCCACGCTCATGAGCCCGCTGGTGGATGTGGTGCCGTTGCAGATGTTCGCCATGGACATGGCGACGCTCAAGAACTACGACGTCGACAAGCCGCGCAACCTCGCCAAATCGGTGACGGTGGAGTGACTTCCGGCCGCGGGGCAGTGGTGTCTCACCGCCGGATTCGTCCGAAAATGTAGTCTGACTCCAAAATCACCGCGTGCCCCGCGGCAAATGCCCCCCCAAAATTCACGTTTGCTCTCGCCATCGGTGGACACTGTGACGTAAAGTGTTCATGTACGTCGTGCAGCGACACCTCCCGTGTTGCCATCCGCACAGGCGATGGCGTGAAGATGATTGTCCGTTACGCAGGTGACCACATTCAGAGGTATCGTAACAACAGACAACATATTGCATGTTGAGAGACACAAATTGCTGAGGGGAGACGTGGTTATGCAGTGGGATTTGCAATGCTCAGGAACCATTCTTCATGCACCTGGCTTGAAAGATTCTAAGTACACGCGTGGAGTGGTGGCTTTCGTGACCGGTTCGGAACGGTATCCGGGGGCGGCGCTGCTGGGAGTTTCCGCTGCCGTGCAGACGGGCGCCGGGTATGTGCGTTACGTGGGCCCGACCCGCTGCGAGGACGCCATCCTCGCCGCCCATCCCGAAGTCGTGTTCGGCGAAGGCACCGCGAACGCCTGGGTCGTTGGATCGGGCATGGACAGCGCCATCGCCGAGTCAGGCCGTCGCTCGCTGATCCTGTCGCTGCTCCCCGGCTCCCTGCAGACCGCCGACCGTGGCCGTGACGGGCAGCTTCCGTTCGTCGTCATGGATGCGGGCGCGCTCAGCGCGTTCTACACCGCCGTCAAGGCCGCACCGGATTCCCCGGTCATTCCGCGCACCGTCATCACCCCTCATTCGGGTGAGGCCGCCGCGCTCGCCCGTGCCCTCGACTACGACGTGCAGCATGGCGAGATCGAGGCATCGCCGCGCATCTGGGCGCAGATCCTCGCCGACCGCCTGGGCTGCGTCTGCGTACTCAAGGGCGCCGACACCGTAATCGCCACGGCCAACCGCCCCGGTGACCTGCTCGAATTCACGCAGGGCACGCATTGGCTCGCCACCGCTGGCACCGGCGATGTGCTGGCAGGCGTCATCGGCACGCTTATCGCCCAGAACGCCTCCCGCATCGACAATAACGAGGTCACCCTCGCGCAGGTCGCCGCCACTGGTGTGGCGCTTCACGGCCTGGCGGGTTCGCTGGCCGCCCGTGACGCCATGGCCCTGGGGTCCATGGGCCTGCTTCCGTTCATCGTCACGACGAACGGTGGCCCCATCAACGCGACTGACGTCATTTCGTATCTTTCCCTCGCCTATGAGATCATCGCCAATCCGAACGACGGCACCTTCGCCAAGGTCCGCGCGATCGTCGACCCCACGGGTGAGCTCGAGCGCAAGTACCGCGCCGCCGTCGAAACGTCCGCGGCCCCGCAGGGCCCCGTGTCCGCGCCTGCTCCCGCCGCCCCAGCGTCTCCGTCCGACGGTGACGGCACGAGCGAGGTGGTGCCGGATTTCGGTGAACCCTCCCGTCCGTCCGTCGTGCTCCGGGCTGGCTCAGGGTCGGTCGTCGTGCCTGGCTCGCAGGTCAAGGGCCGGATGAATGCTGCTGCGAATGCGTCGACGGCCGCCAAGGGCGGTTCCGGCCGTGTGGCCGTTCC
>DEKK01000003.1:37463-138450 GCA_002353815.1 Bifidobacteriaceae bacterium UBA2724
GGTTCCGGTCGTGTCGCCGTTCCGGGCGCTCAGGCTCCCAAGAGCGAATCCGCGACGCTCGCCAAGCCGAGGCTCAAGGGTGGTTCCGGCCGCGTGTCCGTTCCGGGCGCCCAAGTCGTCGATGTGTTCTCCCAGACCGTCACGACCACGCCGGGCAAGGGTGGTTCCGGCCGCATCGCCGTCCCCGGCGCCCAGGTGGTCGCGTACACCCACCAGCAGTGGCTCGTGTCTGGGCCGGCTTCCTCCGCGGCATCCCAGTCCGCTCTGGAATACGGCGAAGACGAGCGCTTCGTCCCCGGCTCCTACCGGTCCGCTGCCCAGACGGCGGAACCCGCCCCGCAGCCTGCCGAACCGGCTCCCACCCCTGCGGCGCCGCTCCCGCAGAGCGTCACCACGGAACCCCAGCCCGACGGCAGCGTCGACGTGGTCGTGCCGATTCGCTCCGCGTCCGACCCGGGCGCCGGCACCGTGAGCGTGTCCCGCTCCCGGTCGCGCATCTACAACCCCGACGGCGACATCCTGCGTCCGACCGCCGAGCCCGCCATGAAGAAGGTCGGCGACGACCCCGTGCAGGCCGACAAGGCGAACCGCAAGTGACCGCAGCCCATCACCGATGGGTGATGAGCGAGCCTGACATTCCTTTCGATATCGGCATCCTTTACGAGGATGCCGATATCGTCGTTATTGACAAGCCCCACTTCGTCCCCACCACCCCGCGCGGCATGTGGTACGCCCAGAGCGCACTCATCCGCCTGCGCGAGACGTACCACGACGATTCCATCATCCCGGCGCACCGCCTCGACCGTGCCACGGCCGGGGTCGTCGTCTTCGTCCGCACCAGCGCCCTGCGCGGCGCGTTCCAGACGATGTTCCAGGAGCGCCGTGCCCGCAAGACGTACGAATGCATCGCGCCGTGCCTGCCGGTCGGTGTGCGCGACGGTGGAGCGGTGCGAGGCGTACGCATGGCCGGCTCCGCGCCCGACCCCTCGACCGGCGAAGCGCCGCTTCGCGACATCGTCGCGCAGGCGCGGCGAACCCCATCCATATCCTGCATCCCCGGCGTCCTCCCCGGCCCGACGGGCACGGTGGCGCAGTGCGACCCGCCGCAGGCTTTCCCGCTCGTCCGGCGCTCGCATATCACCAAGCTGCGCGGCGTGCTCCAGGCTTTCGAAGAGCCGGGTGTCGTCAACGCCGAGACCCGCATCGACCTGTCGCCCGACCAGACGGCCGTCGTGTGCGACGCCGCAGGGAATCCCCGCGGACGCGTCGCCCTCGCCCCGCTCGGACTGCGCGCATATACGCTCACGCCGTCCACCGGCAAAACCCACCAGCTGCGCGTGCACATGAACGCGCTCGGCCTGCCCATGCTCGGCGACGACATGTATCCCCGTGTCATCGACCGCCCGTACGACGATTTCGGCTCGCCTCTGCAGCTCGTCGCCCGAGAGCTGCGCTTCGCCGACCCGCGCGACGGCGCCGAACGCGTGTTCCGCAGCCGGATTCCGCTGTCCGTGCCGTGCGGCGGCGGTCAGGCTATGCTGGTGAACTATCCAACGGGAGGTATGGAGGTATGCAGACATGATCGTCGCAGTGGACATTGGCAACACGAACATCGTCCTGGGCTTCATCGAGGGCGATGACATCGTCGGCACATACCGCATCTCGACGAAATCGTCGCGCACCGGCGACGAATACGGTCTGCTGCTCGTCCAGTTCCTCGCCATGAGCGGGTTCAAGCCGAAGGACGTCGAAGGCGTCGTCATCTGCTCCGTCGTGCCGCAGGTCATGCACTCGTTCCGCGCCAGCATCGTGAACTTCCTCGGCATCAACCCCATGGTCGTGGGTCCGGGCATCAAAACGGGCGTGAACGTGCGCATCGACGACCCGAGGACCATGGGATCGGATTGCATCGTCAACTGCGTCGGGGCGTACTACCTCTACGACGGCCCCAGCCTCGTCATCGACATGGGCACCGCGACCACGTTCAACTACATCGACGCGGACGCGAACATC
Source organism: Bifidobacteriaceae bacterium UBA2724 (assembly GCA_002353815.1). GTDB lineage: Bacteria > Actinomycetota > Actinomycetes > Actinomycetales > Bifidobacteriaceae > Pseudoscardovia. Next base: position 39,477 of record DEKK01000003.1, read on the forward strand.
CGCATGTGCGTCATCGCGCCGGGCATGCAAACGTCCGCTCATGCGCTGGCCGGCGACACGGCGCAGCTGCCCAACGTGGAGATCGCGCGCCCGGCGTGCGGGATCATGGCGACGAACACCGTGGCGTCCATCCAATCCGGGCTGTTCTACACGGCGCTCGGCGGGTTGGAGAAAACCGTCGAAGTCTGCCATGAGCAGATCGGCTCGCCGTTCACCGTCGTGGCGACGGGCGGCTTCTCGAATCTGTTCAAGGGCGAGACGGATGCCATCGACCATTTCGATCCGGCCCTCATCTTCAAGGGCATGAACCTGATCTACAAGCGCCAGAAGCAGCACCAGCAGCGCAGGCACGAATAGCGCGGGCATCCCGCGTGGCGTGAGATAGCGGGGGATGCCCGGGACGCCGGGATGCTCGCGGGATTCGGCGGGGATGTCAGGAACGTGGGCGGGAATCCGGCACCGACGGCGGTTTGTGGATATGCACAAATCGCCGTCGCGTTGAGGGGCGTATAGTGAGTGCCGTTCTGATGGTTGCGCGACGACGTCTGGGAAACAGTGCCGGAGTGAGACTGCACGGCAGCTCGCACCGGTTTCCCGTAAGGACGCGGCGACGCATGAATCGGCGCGCTCTGCGCCGGGAACAGAGAGAAAAATGAAGAAATCCGCTTCCGATAACTCACAGAAGCCCACGAAAGCCGCAGATCCCGCGAAGACGACCACCGATGCCATGGATGGCGCTGCTTCGCCGACAGACCAGACGGTCCAGGAAACCACCGACACCACCGCGCACACTTCCGCGCACACGGAGGGCGACGGGTCCTCCGCATCGGGTTCGCTGGACGACAGCCTCAACGCCAAGGCCAGGAAGGGCGCGGGCGCGTCCCAGGCGACGGCATCCGGCACGAGGGACCGCAGACCCCGCACATGGGTGTGGGCCCTCGCCGCCATCGTCGTGGTGCTGCTCGTCGCCGCGGTCGTCACCGTCGTGCATTCCCGCCATACGGTGGAACGCCCGGCGTCCGAAACCCTCTTCGCGGACGAGGCCGAGATCACCATCGGCATGGTGCTGTCGCCGACGAACCTCGACATCCGCACCCAGTCCGGCTCGACGCTCGATCAGCTGCTCATCGGAAACGTGTATGAATCGCTCACCTCGCGCGACGACAACAACGACGTGCAGCCCGGCCTCGCCAAGAGCTGGGATGTGTCGGACGACGGTACCGTCTACACCTTCCACTTGAACGACGGCATGACGTTCTCGAACGGCGATGCGCTTGACGCCGAGGACGTGGCGTGGTCCATCAGCGAGCTTGAGAAGAACCAATACAAGGATTACGAAGAGATCGCCGGATACAAGTCCGTCGAGGCGGTCGATTCCACGACGGTCAGGCTCACGCTCGACGCCCCGTATTCTCAGCTCCTGTGGAACCTTTCCGGACGTGCCGGACTCGTGTTCGACAAGGACGCGGACTACGATGCCAAGACCCAGGCCGTCGGCTCCGGTCCGTACCTGCTCGACTCGTTCACGGCGAACGACTCCGCGGTGCTGGTGCAGAACAAGAACTACTGGGGCGCCAACAAGGCGCAGATCGGCACTGTGACCATCAAGTACTATGCCGACCAGAACGCCGCCATCAACGCCATCAAATCCGGTGGTATCCAGACGCTGTCGGGATACGACTACGATGCCGTCAAATCGCTGGACGGCAATGGCTACACCGTGCAGGCCGGCGACGACACCGACAAGATGGTGCTGGCGTTCAACAACGCCAAGGCGCCGTTCACCGACAAGCGCGTGCGCCAGGCGATCCGGTACGCGATCGACGAAGACAGCATCATCGCCTCGCGCGGCGGCGTGGACACCGCACTCGGCGGTCCGATCCCCGACCTCGACCCGGGGTACGAAGATCTGACGGGCCTGTATCCGCATGACGTCGACAAGGCCAAGCAGCTGCTCGCCGAGGCGGGCTACACCGACAGCAACCCGCTGAAGATCACCCTGACCTACGCGACCATCTATTCCAGCAGCATCGGCGACCAGCTCGCCAGCCAGCTTGCCGAGGCGGGAATTGAACTCACGGTGAACCAGGTCGAGTTCAATACGTGGCTGTCCGATGTCTACACGAACCATGACTACGACCTGTCGCTCGTCGACCACAACGAAAGCCATGACTTCGCGCAGTGGACCGACCCCAGCTACTACTACGGCTATGACAACAAGACGGTGCAGAAGGACTACGCCCAAGCGCTCGCATCCACCGACGACAGCGAGACGGAGAATCTGCTCGCCAAGGCCGCGCGCCAGGTGTCCGAGGACGCCGCCGCCGACTGGCTGTTCAATTTCCGTGTCGTGTCGGTGGTGAGCGACAAGGTGCAGGGGTTCCCGTTCGCCATGAACCAGACCTACCTGCCGCTGTGGAAGATCTCGCTGCTCAGATAGGCCGGCGCGCATGCCCCGCGCATGGCGCCGGGCATGCGAGGCCGACGGCTGTCGTTTGACGAAAGGAGCGGCATGAGGTTCGTGCTCAAACGGATCGTGGCGTTCGCGGTCGCGCTGTTCGTGCAATCCATCGTGATCTTCGCCTGTCTGCGCATCCTGCCCGGCGACCTCGCGATGGTGATCGGCGGCACCACGTCCACGCCCGACCAAGTGGCGCGCATCCGCGGGCAACTGGGGCTCAACGACCCGTATCCGCTGCAATACCTGCGCTGGCTGGGCGGGGTGCTGCACGGCGACCTGGGCACGTCCCAGCTCACCGGGGTGTCGGTGGCATCCGAAATCGGCGACCGCCTGCAGATCACGTTGCCCCTGGCGCTTCTGTCGCTCGCCGTCGCCCTGGCCATCGGCCTGCCGTTGGGTGTCCACGCGGTCACGTCACGCAGCGCGCGCGTGCGCCGGACGCTGCAGGTCGCGGCCATCGTGGCCGGCGCCATCCCCGCATTGTGGGGCGGCCTGCTGCTCGTCATGATGTTCGGACGCGGCGTTGGTCTCATCGGGGTGCTGCCGGCGCAGGGGTTCCCCGCGCGGGGATGGCATGCGTTCGGACGTGCGCTCGCGTCGCTGGCGCTGCCGGCGCTGTCGGTGGGCGTCATCACCGGCGCGGAATTCATGCGATACACCCGTTCGGCGCTCGTGGACGTCGCGAATTCGGATTGCATCGCTCAGGCCATGATGTGCGGCATGACGCGCGCACAGGCGATTCGCCGCGTGGGTCTGCGCATGGTGGCGCCCCAGATCGTCTCGGTCGCGGGGCTGACGTTCGCGGGCATGATGACCGGGGTCATCGTGGTCGAGAACCTCTTCGCCCTGCCCGGCCTCGCCACGCTGGTCATGACCGACCTGCGCAACCGCGATTTGCTCGCGGTGCAATCCGAATTGCTGCTGCTCACCACGTTTTTCTTGGTGATGGGACTGGTGGTCGACGTGCTGCACCATGCGCTCGACCCGCGTCTCAAGGATGCCTCGGAAGGAGGCGGCTATGCGTGAGGGTGACAGGAAGCGTGGGGGCGGCGCCCCGCGCCGGAAAGGACGTGTCCTCGTGGTGCTGCGGTCCATGTGGCATCGCGCCGACGGGGCGTATGCGCTGGTCGTCATCGCGTTGTGGCTGCTCGTGAGCCTTGTGTCGGCCGTGTGGACGCCGCACCCGCTGATCGAATCCGACGGACGCAACGCGTGGGCGCGGCCGAGCGCCTCGTATCCGCTGGGAACCGACGGCGCCGGCCACGACCTGCTGAGCTGGCTCATGCGCGGCTCTCTCACCGAACTCGAAGTGGTGGCGCTCGTCGTGCTGTGCACGGCGGCGTGCGGTCTGCTGGGCGTCTGGGCGTCCATCGGATACAAAAGCGGGGCGGGACGCGGGTCGCGCACGTGGATGGTGTGCGTGGACACACTCATCGCCGTACCCACGGTGATCGTCGCCATGGTGGTGTCGGTGCCGCTCGGCGCGTCCATCGCCGTCATCGTGGTGGCGTGCGCATTCGCATATTCGCTGAGCATCGTGCGTGTCACGCGCCCCGTGGCGCAGCTCGCCGCCACGTCGCAGTATGTCGAGGCGGCGCGGTCCTACGGCGTAGGGGAGGCGCGCATTTTCTTCACGCATATCGTTCCCGCCGTCGCGCCCACCATGGCGGTGCAGCTGAGCTTGTCGGCGGGCACCGCCATCCTCGCCGAATCGGGCCTGACATATCTGGGCATCGGCATTCCTGCGGGCGTCCCCTCGTGGGGGCGCAGCCTGTCGGATTGCGCGAAGCTCATCACCGTCTATCCGCTGACCGTCATCTGGCCGGGAGTCATCATCACGGCCGTCGTCGTGGCGCTGAACCTGCTGGGCGACGCGTTACGCGACTGCGCCGACCCGGTGGTGAACGCCGATTTGCGTCGGACGATGGAAGGAGGTTCGCGATGAGCTGTGAAGTGACCGGACTCACCGTCGACGTGGCGGCGCGCAGGCATGTCCCCGCGCGGCGCATCGTGGACGGCGTGAGCCTGCGCGTGGGCGACGGCGAGCGGGTGGGGCTCGTCGGGCCGTCGGGTTCCGGCAAATCCATGGTCGCCCGTTCGGTCGTGGGGATCCTGCCACCCCACCTGGCCGTCGGGGGCTCCGTCAAGCTCGGCGGCACCGAGATGGTGGGGGCGGGCGACGAGGTCGCCGCCGACCTGCGCGGACGCTACGTGAGCATGGTGTTCCAGAACCCCGGGTCGGCGCTCAACCCTGTGCGCACCGTGGGGCAGGCTATCTCGTTGCCTCTTGTCATGCATTACGACCTGGAGCCCGGTGACGTGCACGACCGGGTGCTGCGCGCCATGCGGTCCGTGGAGCTGCCCGAGCGTCTGACCGGGGCGTATCCCCACCAGCTGTCGGGCGGGCAGCGGCAGCGCGTGGCCATCGCGGCGGCGTTGGTCACGTCGCCCCGGCTCATCATCGCCGACGAACCCACGACGGCTCTCGACGCCATCGTGCAGCGTGAGATCGTGGACCTGCTGGTGTCGCTGGTCGATGACCTCGGCGCTTCGCTGCTGTTCATCACCCATGATTTCTCGGTGCTGGCGCACGCCACGACCCGCTGTTACGTGATGGATGCGGGGCGTGTGGTCGAGGAGGGCGCGACGCAGGGGATTCTGCGCCGGCCACGGTCTTCGGTCGCGCGACTTCTGGTGCGCGCGGCCAATGAGCTGTCGCTTCACGGCGAGGGGCCGGATGGCGCGGACATGACGGGAGCTGGCGGCACGGCCGGCGGCGCAACCGGCGGCAGGGGGGAGCGATGACGGTGACGTATACGACTGACGGCGCCGAAACGACGGCGCCGAAGACGCTCGGAGCACAGGCTGCAACGGGGGCTCCTGCGTCGGAGACGCTCGAGGCGTCCGGGCGCTCGGAGACGTCGGGATTCTCCGCTGCGCCGCTTCTGGAGGTGCACGACATCGTGAAGGAATATCGGTCGGCCCGCGCCGTGGACGGCGTGACTTTCGAGCTTCGTGCCGGGGAATCTCTGGCGATCATCGGCGAATCCGGGTCTGGCAAGACCACGGCGACGCGCATCGCGCTGGGGCTGGCGTCGCCGGATTCGGGCGAGGTCTTCTACCGCGGACGCCGCGTGGACATGCACCGGCGCGGATTCGCCGGTCTGCGGCGGGGCGACTCCGCGCTGCGCGCCTTGCGCAGGGAATCCGGCATCGTGTTCCAGGATCCATACGCCTCGCTCGACCCGCGGTGGCGGATACGGCGCAGCGTCGCCGAGCCGTTGCGAGCCCGTGGCGTTCCGTGGTGCGAGGCCGCCGAACGCGCCGATGCCGCGCTGTCGGCCGTCGGACTCGACGCCGACGAATACGGCGGGCGCTTCCCGCAGGATCTTTCGGGCGGGCAGGCACAGCGCGCGGCCATCGCTCGTGCGCTCGTGATACGGCCCCGTGTGCTGCTGGCGGACGAACCCATGAGCGCCATCGACGTGACGTCGCGCCTTCAGATCCTCGACACGCTGCGCGCCATCCGCTCCGGCGGGCTGACCGCGCTGGCGCCGCGAGCGGAACACGGCCAGGCGCCGCAGGGGGCAGGCGGCCCCGATGCCGCAGTGGCCGGCCCCGCGGGGCAGGATGCGCCCATGGCGATGATCGTCGTGCTGCACGATCTGGGCATCGTGCGCCAGCTGGCCGATCGCGTGCTCGTCATGCACGAGGGACGCGTCGTGGAATCGGGGACGGTGGATCGCGTGCTCGGCCATCCGCGCGACCCCTACACGCTCCGTCTCATCGAAGCGGCCACGATGGATCCGGCCTCCGACTGACGCGCCGCGGTGCGAATCCGGGAATTCTTCCTGTGACGCGCCGTGGCGCGGCCTGTCGATTTGCGCGATGCGAATCATGTGCTATAGTCGCAACTATGAAGTTCAATTTCTCGTGTTGTTGTCGCTAACGACGCCAGCCAGTGGCTGTGCGTCGCTTGACGCATACCAGAATTGAACGATGTCTTTGCCTCCTGGGCTTCATCCAAATTTGGAAATGGAATTCTTAGCAAATTTGTGAAAGAAATCCATATGCGCGGCGACTCTCAGCCTTACACTCACGACAGTTGGACACTACGCCGGACGTTCGGCGGACCATGAATACGAATCGGAACAACAAGTAAGGCACACATCATGAAGATCGCAAACAAGATCACGGACCTCATCGGCAACACCCCGCTCGTGGAACTCCACAAGGTCACCGAAGGTGTCGATGCCCGCATCGTCGTCAAGGTCGAATACTTCAACCCCGGCGGGTCAAGCAAGGACCGAATCGCCCAACGCATCATCGATGCGGCGGAACGCGAAGGCAAGCTCCAACCCGGCGGCACCATTGTGGAGCCGACCAGCGGCAACACCGGCGTCGGCCTGGCGCTCGTCGCCCAGCAGCGCGGATACAATGCGGTGTTCGTGGTGCCCGAGAAGGTGAACGAAGCCAAGCGCGCAGTGCTGCGCTCCTACGGCGCCACCGTCGTCGTCACGCCGAACGTGGCCCCCGACGACCCGCGCTCCTACTACAACGTCTCCGACCGCCTCGCCGAAGTCATCCCCGGTGGTTTCAAGCCCAACCAGTATTCCAACCCGAACGGTCCCGAAAGCCATTACCACACCACCGGACCTGAGATCTGGCGCGACACCGATGGCAAGGTCACGCATTTCGTCGCCGGCATGGGCACCTGCGGCACGATGATGGGCACCGGCAAGTACCTCAAGGAGGTCTCGGACGGCAAGGTGCGCACCATCGGCGCGGATCCGGACGGCTCGATCTTCTCCAACCCGCAGGATGTGCACTCGTACAAGGTCGAGGGCGTGGGCGAGGACTTCTATCCGGGGATCTACGACCCGAGCCTCGTCGATGCCTACTACCATGTGTCCGACCTCGAGGCCTTCGCCATGGCCCGCCGCCTGTCGCGCGAAGAAGGCCTGCTCGTCGGCGGCTCCAGCGGCATGGCCGTCGTCGGCGCCCTCAAGATGGCCAAGGCGGAGAAGCTTACCAAGGACGACCTGGTCGTCGTGCTTCTTCCCGATTCCGGCCGCAGCTACATGTCCACGATTTTCAACGACCAGTGGCTGCGCGACAACGGTTTCGGAAAGATTCTGGACGACGAAAAGGCGGCGCGTGGCGGCGATACTTCGCAGCAGACCATCGACGCGGCCATCGCGCAGGTGCAGTCCGAGGCCAACGAGAAGGCCGGCAAGTGACGATGAGGATGACTGCTCCGATGACGGCCGCTACGCTTTCAGTGCCGTCGCGGCGATGTCGGTGAACGATGCCGGCGCACATCCCTACGCACAACGAACCGCAGACCGCGGCTCGACACCATTCGACAATGCATACTGCGATACCGCAATTGATCTTTTGAACCTGAGGAGAAAACATGACCATCGATTATTCCAAGGATGCCATCGCCACCCGCGCCATCCACGCCGGCCAGGAGCCCGATCCCATGACCGGCGCCGTCGTGCCGCCGATCTACATGACGAGCACCTTCAAGCAGCCGCACGTGGGCCAGCCGATCAACGGCTATGACTACAGCCGCTCCATCAACCCCACCCGCAACGTGTTCGACGAGCAGCTCGCCTCGATCGAGGGCGGCAAGCACGCGCTCGCGTTCTCGTCCGGCCTCGCCGCCATCGACGTGGTGCTGCGTTCCATCCTGCGCCCCGGCGACCGCGTGATGCTTGGCAACGACGTGTACGGCGGCACCTACCGCCTGCTGTCCAAGGTGTTCGTGCCGTGGGGCGTCGAAATCACGACGGTGGACGTCTCCGACCTTGCCGCGGTGAACAAGGCCATCAACAGCGAGAGCTTCAAGCTGATCTGGATCGAGACCCCGTCGAATCCGCTGCTCGCGATCACCGACATCGAGGCCACCGCAGCCATCGCGCACGAACACGGCATCACGGTCGTGGTGGACAACACGTTCGCTTCCCCGGCGCTGCAGCATCCGCTCGAGCTCGGCGCCGACATCGTGGCGTATTCCACCACCAAGTACATCGGCGGCCATTCCGATGTGGTCGGCGGCGCCGTCGTGACCAATGACGACGATCTTGCCGCGCAGTTCGCGTTCCTGCAGAACTCCGCAGGCGCCGTGCCATCGCCGTTCGATTCTTGGATCCAAATCCGCGGTCTCAAGACCCTGCCGCTGCGCATGCAGCGCCATTCCGAAAACGCCATGGCCATCGCGCGGCACCTGGAGTCGCTCAAGGGCAAGGGCATCGACGAAGTGTGGTACCCGGGTCTTGAATCGCATCCGGGGCATGAGATCGCCGCACGCCAGATGCACGGCGGCTTCGGCGGCATGATCTCAGTCCAGCTCATGGGCGGCAAGGCCGCGGCGACCAAGTTCGCCGAGTCCACGCGCCTGTTCACCCTCGCCGAATCCCTGGGCGGCGTGGAGTCGCTCATCGAGCATCCGGGCGCCATGACCCACGCGTCGGTCGCGGGCACCGCCAATGAGGTGCCGGACAACCTTGTGCGCCTCTCCGTGGGCATCGAGGACGCGAACGACCTCATCGCCGACCTCGACCAGGCGCTCGCCGCGACTCTCGCCGAGTGACTGCACAGGCGGGCCGCGCCGCATGGCTGCGGTTCCGGCAGACCGGGAATCGCCGCTGCGCATGTGCCTCGCCAGGCCGGTGACCCGCTGAGCCGGAACACACTGGCCAGGCATACGCCGAGCCGTTGATGGAACCCGCCAATCATGACGATTGGCGGGTTCTTTGCGTCTGGCTGCGGGAACGGCGTCCACGGCTGCGGTTTTCCACCTTCCGCAGGCGCCGTCCGATGGCCTGTGCGCCGATGCGCTAGGCTGGGTTGATACCAGGTCGGATGATTTGTAAATGGGGTGGCGCCGGGGCAGGGGGATGCCGCTGCGGATGGGCAGGTCGAAAGGAGCGGGGAATGGCCGATGCGGACAAGGTTCCGGATGGCGCGGACGACGCCGGGACAGTGCCGCGCCATGCGCTCACCGCCCAGCAGGTGCTCAAGCGCGTGTATGGCTACGACACGTTCCGCCCCGGGCAGCGGCAGGTCATCGACTCGGTGCTCTCGGGGCGCGACACCATGGCCATCATGCCCACCGGGGGCGGCAAATCCCTGTGCTACCAGATTCCGGCGGCCATGTTCGCCGGGTTCTTCGGCAACCGTCCGATAGGCATGACGCTGGTCATCTCGCCCCTTATCTCGCTGATGCAGGACCAGGTCGAGGCCCTGCGATCCGTGGGTGTGCCCGGTGCCTACCTCAATTCATCGCTGAGTCCCGAACGGTCCGCCGCAATCATGAGGGCCGTGCGCGAGCGCCGCATCACCATCCTGTACTGCGCGCCCGAACGCCTGGCGCGTCGGGAATTTCGCGACCTCATCTCGTCCATGCCCATCGCGCTTGTCGCAGTGGACGAGGCGCATTGCGTGAGCCACTGGGGGCACGACTTCCGCCCCGACTACCGCCAGATCCGGGATTTCACCGACGCATGCGCCCCGCATGCCGTCCGGCTTGCGCTGACCGCCACCGCCACCGTGCGCGTGCGCGACGACATCATTTCGTCGCTCCAGCTGCGCCGGCCCGCCGTGTTCCAGACCACGTTCGACCGCCCGAACCTGTGGTTCGGGGTGCGCAAGCTGGGCAACAGGGAGAAGGACCAATGGATCCTTGACTACGCGCTTGCGCATTCCGACGAATCGGGCATCGTCTACTGCGCGCGCACCAAAGAGGTCGACGAGCTCGCCCGGATGCTTGCGAGCCACGGGGTCAGCGCGGCGCCGTACCACGCCAAGCTCGACGCCGACACGCGCAAGGCCACGCAAAGCGACTTCATCCACGATCGCATCCGCGTGATCGTGGCGACGAATGCCTTCGGCATGGGCATCGACAAGCCTGATGTGCGCTACGTGGTGCACCACAACCTGCCCGGCAGCATCGAGGCGTACTACCAGGAGGCCGGCCGTGCCGGCCGCGACGGCGACCCGGGACGCTGTATGCTGCTGTGGAACGGCAGCGATGTGAACCTGCGCTCGCGGTTCATCGACATGCCCGGCGATGCGCCGCGGGGCATGGACCCGGAGGAGGCCGACGGGGTCCGGCGCACCAAGCGCGCCATGCTTGATTTCATGGTGGGGTACTGCGGCACGACCCATTGTCTGCGCGGCATGATCCTGCGGTATTTCGGCGAGGAAGGTCCGGAAAGCTGCCACAATTGCTCGAACTGCGACGGACGCTTCGAGGCCGTTGACGTGACGGACATCGCCCGGGCCATCTCGCGGTGTGTGCACGACATGCGCCAGAGCACGGGGCGCGGCACCATCGCGAACGTTCTCCACGGCGTGACGGCGCGCGGAGGGGCGCCGACGCGGGGATCGGCGCGCGACCATTCGGCGTTGCCGACGTTCGGCGCGCTCAAACGGCAGCCGATTGGGCTCATCCGCGACGTGATGACGCAGATGATCGCGGACGGGTACCTCGCCATCCACACGAGCGACGCCGGATACCCCCTCGTGGTGTTCGGTCCGCGCGCGGCAGAGACCGCGGACGCCGGATTCGCGTATTCCATCAAGCGAGATGCAAGCAGCAGCATGCCGCGCTCCGGCGTCTCCAAACCGGTCTCCGAAGCGATGGAACCCAGCGACCAAGGGCTTTTCGAGCAGCTCCGCGAGCTTCGCAAGCAGATAGCGCGCGAGGCGAACGTTCCGCCGTACGTCGTGTTCAGCGACCGCACGTTGCGCGACATGGCGCAGGCGAAACCCGCCACCGACGAGGAATTCCTCGCCATCAACGGCGTCGGCGAGAAGAAGCTCGAAAGATACGGCGGGCGGTTCATGGATATGATCGCCGCATATGGCGCGGAAGGGAAGGAATGATGCGTCCCGCGGCCGAGGCGGCCGGGGATTGCGCGGGCTATAGGTATTCGCGATAGCCGGGCGGCGTGCGCGGGCGGCGGACGCGGAATAATGGAGCCACGACAAGCCATCATCCGAATCACGAAGGAGCGACCATGACAGACAATGACAACGACAAGCCGGTGCCCGAGAGCTTCACTCTCGACCACACCACCGTCAAGGCGCCGTACGTGCGTCTCATCGACGTGGAGCAGGGGCCGAAGGGTGACGAGATCTCTAACTTCGACCTGCGCCTTGTGCAGCCCAATGAGAACGCCATTCCGACTGGCGGCCTGCACACCATCGAGCACACGATCGCGGTGACGCTGCGCGAACGCATCCCGGGATACATCGACTGTTCGCCGTTCGGCTGCCGCACGGGATTCCATCTGCTGGCCTGGGGCCGCCCCACGCCGCACGACGTGGCCGTCGCGCTCAAGGAATCGCTGGAGTTCATCGCCTACAAGGCCACGTGGGACGACGTGCCGGCGCATGACATCAAGAGCTGCGGCAACTACCGCGATCATTCGCTGTTCACCGCCAAGGAATGGGCCAAGAAAATCCTCGACGAGGGCATCAGCGCCGACGCATGGGACCGCAGCCAGGTCGTGTGAACCGTGTGAACGTCTCGGCCGTCCATCGCGTCCGGTGCGGCGATGCGGCGATGCCATCCGGCGCCGCCGCGTTGCCGCAGGACCGGGCTGACGTCGCGGAGGGCGCGCCGCACGTCACGAAAGTTCAATTTCTGCGTGGGTCTGTGGGCCGCCATGGCACCTGCGGACGGCGAAAAGTTCAAAACGGCAATGGCTTTGAACTTCCCATCCGTCCGCCTTCCGATTATTTGTGGTTCAAATTCGGCGCTTTTCACACAAGCACCACGCATGTCGCGGCACAATAGAGGCATGAATTTGAACGCGGCGCCGAAGTGGCGCATCACCAGTGAACAAGGCAAGAGGAACTACGAGAACGCCTGCCATACGTATCCCGCGCAGGCTATCGTCGACCTCAAGGCATTGCGCGACAACATGGCGCACATGATCGACATGGTGGGCGGCCCCCATTCGGGCACCGCCGTCATGGGCGTCGTGAAGGCCGATGCCTATGGGCACGGTCTCGTCCCCACGGCGCTCGCGGCCCTTGCCGGTGGCGCCACGTGGCTCGGAACCGCCCAATCCCACGAGGCCCTGGTGCTGCGGCGCGCGGGCATCGGATCCGACCGCGCGCACATCCTCACATGGCTGTACAACGGCGAGCAGGTCCCGGCGGACCGGCTCATCACCAACGACATCGATATCTCCGTGGGGTCGCTCGAAGGCATCGACGAAATCGCTGCGGCCGCGCGCAGCGTGGGGAAGCCCGCCCGGGTGCACGTCAAGGTCGACACCGGGTTCGGCCGCAACGGCTTCACCCCGCAGATCTTCGACCAGGCGCTGGAAAAGCTCGAGAAATACACCGCCGAGGGCAGCATCCAGGTGATTGGCCAGTGGAGCCACCTTGCGGTCGCCGATGCACCCGACAATCCTGACTTCGTCGAGGCCACCGAGATGCAGATCCGCACGTTCAACGAGTTCACCGCCCGCATGGAGAAGGCCGGCGTGCCCCCGCAGATCCGCCATCTGGCCAACACCGCCGCGACCTTCGACCGCCCCGACATCCATTTCGAGCTCACCCGCCCCGGCATCGGCCTGTATGGTTACGAGCCCGACCCGGCGATGGGCGAGCCGTCCGACTGGGGCATCACCCCGGCCATGACGCTCCAGGCTCAGCTCGGCACCGTCAAGGACCTGGAGGCCGGGCACGGCATCTCGTACGGCCGCACCTACATCACCGAGGAAGACACGTCCACCGCCATCATGCCGCTTGGCTACGCCGATGGCATCCACCGCTCGGCGTCGGGCTTCAACACGGCCGGTGCCAGGCACCAGATCCACATGGGCGGCCCGGTGCGCATCATGACCTCCAACGGCCCGCGCCTCGTGAGGGTGTCGGGACGCGTGTGCATGGACCAGTGCATCCTCGACCTGCGCGGCAAGGCCAGCGACCTCGGCGTGAGCGAAGGCGACACCGTGGTGCTGTTCGGACCAGGCCGCGGCGAGGCCTTCGCCGAGCCGACCGCGGACGACTGGGCCCGCGCCGCCGACACCATCAGCTACGAGATCTTCACGTGCCTGCGCAACCGCATCCCGCGCCTGTATCTCAACTCCGACATCCTGCCGGAATCCGACCGCGCGATGCTTGATCCCACGACGCTGCTCTGACGCGCGGCTGCGGGGCGGCCGCGCCGTCCACTGCCCGCGGTTCGTCCACCGACACCCCGCGTCGCAGCGGTCCTTCCCACAGCAACTTTCGAAAGGCGTTTCCATGGCGGATCCATCCACGAACCCCGGCGTCATCGAATGTGCGGGCGAAGTGATACCCGCCGGCGAAGGCTACTGCGTGCGCGACATGGAGAGATGGGCGCCGGAATCCCGCAAATCCCAGCAACGCACCGCGTTCCAACGTGACCGCGCGAGGCTCACGCATTCCAGCGCCCTGCGCCGCCTCGGCGGCAAAACCCAGGTCCTCACCGCCGGCACCGACGATTTCGCGCGCACCCGCCTCACGCATACGCTCGAGGTCGCGCAGATCGGACGTCAGGTCGGCACCGTGCTGGGCTGCAACCCCGACATCGTCGACTGCGCCTGTCTGGCGCACGACCTGGGGCATCCGCCGTTCGGACACAACGGGGAGAGGGCGCTGGACGCCGTCGCCCGGGAGATCGGCGGGTTCGAAGGCAACGCGCAGACGCTCCGCCTGCTCACGCGCCTCGAGCCGAAGGTGTTTTTCCCGGACGGCCGGTCAGCGGGCGTCAATCTGACGCGCGCATCCCTGGACGCCGCCGTGAAATATCCCTGGGACTGGCGCGAGGCCGAACGCCGCGGGACGCGCAAGTTTTGCGTGTATCCCGACGAACAGGAGGTCTTCGCCTGGCTCAAGCGCGACGCGCCCGACATGACGCTGCCCATGGAGGCGCAGGTCATGGACCTCTCGGACGACATCGCGTATTCCGTGCACGACGTCGAGGACGCGGTCGCCATGGTGGCGTTCGACCCCACCGTGCTCAACGAACCCAAGGTCATCGACGACATCGTCGCCATCACGCGCACGTGGTATGGCGACACCTGGGACCCCGAGCTGCTGCAACGCGCGTTCGACAGGCTGCGCGGGCTGGGGTTCTTCGCGCATCGGTTCGACGGCAGCCGCAAGGCGCTCGCGTATCTCAAAAACATGACGTCCGATCTCATCGGTCGTTTCGCCAGCGCCGTGGAGCAGGCCACGCGCGACGTCTATGGCTCCGGCCCGCTGACCCGCTACAACGCCTCGCTCGTGATCCCGCAGGACACCGCCTACGAGATCACCGCGCTCAAAGGCGTCGCCGTGCAGTTCGTCATGGAGCCGCGCGGGCATGAGCCGTTCCACCAGCAGCAACGGCAGCTTGTCACAGACCTCGTGGACGTGCTCATGCAGAACTCCCCGAAACCCAGCTCCGCGCTCGACAACGTCTTCCTCGAGGACTGGAGCCGCGCCGAGAACGACGGCCAGCGTCTGCGCGTGGCCATCGACCAGGTCGCCAGTCTCACCGACCGCAGCGCCATGTCGCTGCATGAAGTTATTTTCGGATAGATTGCGATGCGCGGCATGCGGCCGACGTTGGGGTTTCGTGGCTTCCCGAAGTCCTACGCAGGGGCGGATTCGATCCCGGGCATGATTCGGGGTCCGGCAAAGCCGGCACGTGCAGTGAAATCGCCAAAGCATGGGGGCCATGGGGCAAAACCATCGGTGGACCATCGTCGAGACAAATGCGGAGAATCGACACATGTCCGCACGGACCCTCGCGTCCAGCGATTCCACGGCATCCGCGCCTGGGGTTCCGCTCACCGGCGTGCGCACATCCGCCGTTCGCGACGCGGCCGCCTACTGTGCGCTTCTCGCGGTGCCGGTGTGGGGGCGGTCTGCTGCTTTCCGTCGGGGTCGTCGGCGAATACATCGGCAGGATCTACCTCGAGGCGAAGGCGCGTCCGAGGTATATCGTCGAGTCGTTCATCGACGGCGACAACGGTTTCGTGACCCCCGGAGGGCCCGTGCGGCGCACGCCCGACGCCGGCGCCTCGGCATGATCGGATGCCCTGCGCCGGGTTTTCACCCCACGGCGAAGCCCGCCGTGTGCACGCGTACGATTGGGTAGACTGAAACAGTGCCGGACGTCGCGAGGCATCCGGAGCGCGCAAAAGCGGACTGGGGAGGCTGCGGGATGCGCCGCGCCATCGCCGGTTCGCGTCGTTCGCCCGAAGCTGCGTCGCCCGTCGCGTGGCATCGATTGGTGAAAGGAACGGGACATGCCGGGGTTCATTGTGAAGACCGACATCGAAAAGGTGCGCCAGATGGCGAACCTCTACGATGTAATCTCCGATGACGTCGCTCTCAAGCAGAGCGGTTCGTCATACATGGGCCTGTGTCCGTTCCATG
Source organism: Bifidobacteriaceae bacterium UBA2724 (assembly GCA_002353815.1). GTDB lineage: Bacteria > Actinomycetota > Actinomycetes > Actinomycetales > Bifidobacteriaceae > Pseudoscardovia. Next base: position 55,357 of record DEKK01000003.1, read on the forward strand.
ACGAAAAGACCCCGAGCTTTTCCGTCAACCCGTCGATGGGGTACTGGCACTGCTTCGGCTGCGGCAAAAGCGGCGACGTGTTCAAATACGTCATGGAACGCGACGGCGTGGAATTCCGCGAAGCCGTCGAGATTCTCGCCGACCGTTACAATTTCGAGCTTCATTACGAAGAGACCGGCAAGGACCGTCCGCAGCAGCCCAAGGGCTCCACGAGAGTGCGGCTGCTGGCCGTGTGTTCGCAGGCCCAGAAGTACTTCACGTCCAAGCTGTTCAGCGACGAGGCGCTGCCCGCCCGGCAGCTTCTCGACGGGCGCAAATTCACCAAAGCCGACTGCGAATACTTCGGATGCGGCTATGCGCCGCGCGGCGGCGACGAGCTGGTGCGCCACCTGGCGTCCAAGGGATACACGACGCAAGAGATGATCGACGCCGGCGTGGCACGGCAGGGGCGCTCCGGGGCGTACGACTATTTCCGTGGCCGCGTGACGTGGCCGATCCGCGACATCACCGGCAGGGTCCTCGGTTTCGGCGCCCGCAAGCTGTATGACGACGACAAGATCGAGGCGAAGTACATCAACACCCCCGACACGCGCCTGTATCACAAGAACCAGGTGCTGTACGGGCTCGATCTGGCCAAGGACGAGATCCGCAAGACCCACCAGATCGTGATCGTCGAGGGATACACGGACGTCATGGCGTGCCACCTCGCCGGGGTCAAGACGGCCGTCGCCACGTGCGGAACGGCGTTCGGCGAAGAGCATGCCAAGATCGCCCGCCGTCTCATCGCCGACAATTCCGCCGATGCCATCCAGTTCACCTCGGCGGCGCGCAAGGGATCCCGCATCGTTTTCACCTTCGACGGCGACGCCGCGGGGCAGAAAGCCGCCATCCGCGCGTTTTCGCTCGACGGGCGCTTCCTCACGCAGACCTTCGTGGCGGTGGCGCACGACAACCTCGACCCGTGCGACCTTCGCATCAAGGAAGGCAACGAGGCCGTGCACCACCTTGTCGACGGGGCGACGCCGCTCTACGAGTTCATCGTGAGTTCCACCATCGGCAGATACGACATCGACCGGCCCGAAGGGAAACTGGCCGCCGCCAGCGCCCTGACCCCGGTGCTGGCGCGCATCAAGGACACCGCGCTGTGCCGGTACTATTCGCGCGAGGCCGCCGGTCTGATCGGCATCGATGATTCGCCGCGCAGCGTCATCAGGCTTCAGGACTTCACCAACAACGTCATGACGGAGCGCAAGCGGCTGGATGTGCGTGACGACGGAACATTCGGCACGCGCGACCGGCGCGTGTTCGACGAAGGGCGCGGCGGACTCACCGATGCGCAGCGCATGGCCATCATGCGCGACGACGCCGCCCAGCTCAGGTTGCGGGATGAGAAATACTGGCCGATCGACGACACCGTGTTCATGACCGAACAACAGCTCATGGCCTTCGTGGTGCAGGTGCCGCTTGCATTCGAGCCTACGCAGTTCGGCAACCTGGCATCGGAAAGTTTCTCGACGCCGCTGTTCCGCATGATGTTCGAGGCGGTTCAGTCACTGGGAGGGCTGCCGGATTCGGCAGACTCCATCACGCAGTCGCAATGGGTCACCTCGATCGTCAACGCCTGCGGGATGGGGGTCCGCGAAGCCGTGGAGCAACTCGCCACCATGCCGCTGCCTGTCGATAGCGAGACGCGGGACGGTGACGAGATGCCCGGGCCTGACGCCCCGTTGCGCCTTCCCACCGAACAGGAGCAGCGGATGGCCATGCAGCTGCTCGTGGGTATGCTGGACATCAGCTACGCGCAGAAAATCAACGAGATGCGGTACCGCATGCGTACGCTGCCGGAGGGTTCCGAGAAGCTGGAGCTGCTTGCCCGCATCACGAAGTTCGAGCAGCAGCGCCACCAGATCAAGGATTTCGTCTATAACTCGAACATCGCCTGACTGCCGCGGCGGCGGTTTTGCATGTCGTGATGGCGGCGGCGGGGCATCGCGGCCTCGCCGGACGTCACGGCGCTATCGATCGGCCCGGGGGCGGCGGCCGTTCCGCTGGCCGCAACCGTCCCGTTGGGCGTCGCGGCTGTCGCCGGCCGGCCGTCTGCGGGAAGGTATTCCTGCAGTTCGAGGACGGGGTGCCCGTCGCTTTCCGTTTCGTCAGGCACCGCGACAAGCGCTGCCAGTGCGCCGACCGTGGCGTGCGCCATGGCATTCCCGATCGATGCATGCCCCGAGGAGTGCTTCACCTTGGTGCAGCGGTAGAGTCCCGCCGGCAGTTCCATGACGCCGAGGGACTGCGGCATGCCATCCCAGTCCGGTTCCTCTCCGTCCTTGCCGTCGTGCGTGTCGGGGACCTCGAGGAAGCATCTCAGCGAGAAACCGTCGTCGGTGCGGGTTATGAGAAGTCCCGGCGGCATGAGGGGCATGAGGTTCTGCGCGGAGGCGTCGCGGAACAGCTTCGTGGACAGGCGGTGCATCTGGCGGGCGATGTCGTGGGCGGTTCCGCTGGATTCCACGGGGATGGTCACCAGGTGACGCGTTGCGATGTCGCGCCCCGTGGTGCCGTCGGGAAGCCGTCGCAGGGCGTTCTCCCTGTCGCGGATGCGGTCGAGCAGATAGGTGGCGGCGTCGATGCGTCGCTGCATGAGCCGTATCTGCTCCCGCGCCTTGTCGCGCCCGAAGGTCAGGATGCGCTCGATGTCGAGGTCGCCGTGGCTGTTTTTGTAATCCGACAGCGTCTTGAGCGGAATGCCCAGCGATACGCACAGTTGGATCGTGTCGAGGGTGTGCAGCTGCTGCGGCCCGTAATACCGGTATTTCGTTCGTGGGTTGACGCGTTCCGGTTTGAGCAGCCCCAGCCGTTCGTAATAGTGCAGCGACCCCAGGCTGATGTTATGGAGTTTGGCGAACTGGCCGATCGTGAACTCATACGGGTCGCGTTCGTAGTCCATGGAGTCCGCCGCGTCGTCGAGCCTGCGGTCGGGCGCCTCCTTGCCGGTGGCTGGGGATTGCTCGTGCATTGTCTGACCTTCCGAATGCCTGTGCGCCGATGGATGCCACGGGGCGCGGAAGCCGCGTGCGTTGCCGCCATGCGGCGGTGCGGCGGCGTATGGCGTGCGGTCGCGTGCGGCGGCCCGTTGTGGCAAGCGGGCGGTATTTCGCTGTGAGCGTAACCCGCCCTTTCGTGTTGACTCTACTACTGTAATAGGGTTTATCGTAAGGGGCGTGCAATGAATGACGAACAATCGTGACCGCAACGCCAGGCGTCGCTGAGACGTGCACGCGGGCGGGTAAGGAGACGGCGTGATCAGGATAGTGAAAATGACACGCGGCAAGGACTGGCTGCTGACCGTCATCGGTCTGGCCTTCGTCGTCGTCGGCGTGTGGATGGACCTCACGGTGCCGGACTATATGTCCAAGATCACCGTGCTGGTCGAGACCGAGGGCAGCACCATGGGCGACGTCCTGACCGAAGGCGCCAAGATGCTGGCGTATTCGCTCGGCAGCCTGGGCGCCTCGGTCGTCGTGGCGATCTGCGCGGCGCTGATGTCGGCCGACTGCGCGGCCATGCTGCGCGGGAAGATGTTCCGCAAGGTGCAGTCCTTCTCGATGAAAGAGATCGGCGAGTATTCCACCGACAGCCTCATCACGCGTACGACGAACGACGTCGTGCAGATCCAGATGTTCATCGTGCTGGGATTCCAGATGCTGGCGCGCGCGCCCATCATGGCGGTCTGGGCGGTCGCCAAGATCTGGGGCAAGGCCTGGCAGTGGACGCTCACGACCGGCGTGGTCGTCGTCGTGCTGCTCACCGTGGTCGGCGTCTGCGTGGGGTTCGCGCTTCCGAAATTCCGCCGCATGCAGGCTCTCATCGACAACCTCAACCGCGTCACCCGCGAGAATCTTTCCGGTCTGCGCGTCGTGCGCGCATACAACGCCGAAGGGTACCAGGAAGACAAATCGGAACGCGCCAACGCCGAGCTCACCGCGAACTCTCTGTCAGCACAGCACGCCATGGCGTTCCTCATGCCGAGCATCCAGCTGGGCATGAACTCGCTCATGCTCGCCATCTACTGGGTCGGCGGCGTCATCATCGACGAGGCCGGTTTCGCCGACCGTCTCACGCAGTTCTCCAACATGATCGTGTTCACCCAGTATGCGATCCAGGTCGTCATGTCGTTCCTCATGCTCGTCATGATCTTCATGCTGCTGCCGCGAGCGCAGGTCGCCGCGCAGCGCATCAACGAGGTGCTCGACACGCCGCTGTCGCTGGACGACGGCGAGGTCACCGAAGGCAAGCCCGGTCTGACGGGCGACATCGAGTTCCGAAACGTGTCGTTCGCGTATCCCGACGCGCAGGAGCCGGTGATCGACGACATCAGCTTCACCGCGCACAAGGGCGACACCGTGGCGCTGATCGGCGCCACGGGCTGCGGCAAGAGCTCCATCGTCAACCTGATCCCGCGTTTCTACGACGCCACCGGGGGCGAGGTGCTGGTCGACGGCGTGAACGTGCGCGACTACTCGCAGAAGGCGCTGCGCAACAAGATCGGCTACATCTCGCAGAAAGCCACGCTGTTCTCCGGAACGATTGCCTCGAACGTCGCATACGGTGACAACGGGCGCGGCACGCCGACCCGCGACGAGATCGAATCGGCGGTCGCCACGGCGCAGGCCGACGAGTTCGTCAGCCGCATGGCCGATGGCGTGGATTCCGACGTCGCGCAGGGCGGGTCGAATCTGTCCGGTGGCCAGAAGCAGCGTGTGTCGATAGCCCGCGCCATCGCTCGCAAGCCGGAGATCCTGATTTTCGACGATTCCTTCTCCGCGCTGGATTACAAGACGGACCGCGTGCTGCGCGACGCGCTCGACAGGGAGTGCGGCGACACGACGCGCATCATCGTCGCCCAGCGCATCGGCACCATCCGCGACGCCGACCAGATCCTTGTCATCGACGACGGAAGGATCGTGGGCAGGGGCACGCACGACGAACTGCTCGAAACGTGCGATACGTACCGCCAGATCGCGGAAAGCCAGCTTTCGAAGGAGGAGATGTGACATGGCACGGCAGATGAACTCCCAGGCCCGCGGGCCGCGTGGCATGCATGGCCCGGGTGCAGGCGGCTCGGGTGAGAAAGCCAAGGACCTCGGCGGCACGTGGAAGAAGATCTTCCTGTACACCGGTCCGTGGAAGGTCGCCCTCGTCATCGCGCTTGTGTGCGCGGCCATCGGCGCCGTGTGCACGTTGGTGGGGCCCAGCCGGCTCTCCGACATGACCAATTGCATCACCGAGGCCATCACGCCCGACACGGACGAGCTGCAGAAGGTGACCGAGACCGTCAGCGACAACGTCTCGTCGAACGCCTCGGATGCCACCGCGGCGGTCATGGAGAACGTCGCGAATCCGCTGAACTACGGCACCTCGGTGACCGTCAACGGCGTCGAGATCTCGTATGACGACCAGCTCGCGGTGGCCAAGGCCCTGGGCGTCGACACCGATTCCATAGAGAAGGCGGGCCGGCAGATCCGGCAGGCCGAGGAGAACGGCGCCGACCCGCAGGCGCTCGCCCGGCAGCTGGCCGGGGCGCAGTCCGGCTCCCCCTCGCAATCCTCGGCGTCCATGCCCGACATGTCGGCCATGGGCGAGGGCGACGTGAAGAAGCTCCTGGCGTCCATGCCGCAGTCGTTCACCGACGCCCTGTACACCGACGTCACCGTGGACGGCGTCACCATCAGCGGGGCCGACCAGCGGTCCATGGTGGACACGCTGTCCGGCATCGACATGCACGACACCGAGGCCGCCATGGCCAAGCTCGACGAACTGCCCGACTCGGTCAAGGGGATCGTCAAGCCTGCGGTCGACATGCACCGCGTCCGCTCGATCGCGCTGTTCCTCGCGGCGCTGTATGCCCTGAGCTGGCTCCTCCAGGCGGTGCAGGGGTGGATCATGGCGACCGTGACACAGCGCGTGTCCCAGAAGATGCGCCGCGACATCTCCCATAAGATCAACCGGCTGCCCATGTCGTACTACAACCACACCTCCACGGGCGACGTGCTGTCGCGCGTGACGAACGACGTGGATCTCGTCGGCCAGTCCATGAACCAGAGCCTGTCCACCTTGGCGAGCGCCATGGTGCTGTTCCTCGGCAGCCTGATCATGATGCTTGTCACCGACGTGCGCATGACGCTCGCCGCCGTGGCCGCCTCAATCATCGGCTTCGCCCTCATGATGGCCATCATGATGCACTCGCAGAAGTACTTCACCAGGCAGCAGCGCGACCTCGGCCGTGTGGATGGCTTCATCGAAGAGGACTTCACCGGTCACATCGTGGTGAAGGCCTACAACGGCGAGGACGGCGCGCAGAAGACCTTCGACGAGATGAACGAAAGCCTGCGCCGTAGCGCCTTCAGGGCGCAGGCGCTGTCGGGCCTGATGCAGCCGATCATGGCGTTCATCGGAAATCTCGGCTACGTGGCGGTCTGCGTGACGGGCGCCGCCCTGGTGCTCAACGATTCCATCAGCTTCGGCACCATCGTGGCGTTCATGATGTACGTGCGCTACTTCACGATGCCGCTGTCGCAGATGGCCCAGGCGGTGCAGTCCATGCAGTCCGCCGCGGCTGCGGGTGAGCGCGTGTTCGAGTTCCTCGAGGCACAGGAGATGGACGACGAAAGCGGCAAGACCGCGCATCTTGGCAAGGCGAAGGGATACGTGGAGTTCAACCACGTGAAGTTCGGCTACGACCCGGACCGCCCGATCATCCACGATTTCTCGGCGTCCGCACAGCCGGGCCAGAAGATCGCCATCGTGGGCCCCACGGGCGCCGGCAAGACGACGCTCGTCAACCTGCTCATGCGGTTCTATGAGCTCGACGGCGGCTCCATCACCATCGACGGAGTGCCGACCACCGACCTCACGCGCGAGAACGTGCACGACGAATTCTGCATGGTGCTGCAGGACACGTGGCTTTTCGAGGGCACGATCCGCGAGAACCTCGTCTACAACACGCCCGCCGTCACCGAGGAACAGCTCGAGGCGGCGTGCGAGGCCGTGGGGCTCGACCACTTCGTGCACATGCAGTCGCGGGGCTACGACACCATGCTCAACGACCAGCTGTCCATGTCGCAGGGCCAGAGGCAGCAGCTCACCATCGCCCGCGCCATGATCGCCGACCGCCCGATGCTCATCCTCGACGAGGCCACGAGCTCCGTCGACACCCGCACCGAGCAGCAGATCCAGCGCGCCATGGACAAGCTCATGGAAGGACGTACGAGCTTCGTCATCGCCCACCGCCTGTCCACCATCAAGAACGCCGACCTCATCCTCGTCCTCAAGGGCGGCGATATCGTGGAAAGCGGCACCCATGACGAGCTGCTCGCCAAGGGAGGCGCCTACGCCGACCTGTACAACAGCCAGTTCGACGAACCGGAGGAACCACAGGAGCAGACCGTATGACACCGGCGGGTCTGGAAAGGAGCGGCCATGAAGGCGAGATACCTGGCCATTGAACGCGAATACGGAAGCGGGGGCACGCGCATCGGCGCGCTCGTGTCAAGCAGAACGGGCGTGCCCTGCTACGGGCGCGAGATCCTCGAGGCCGTGTCCCAGCGCTACGACGTGTCGATTGATGAAATACAGAGGTACGAGGAGACGGCGACCAACGGTTTGCTGTACACGCTGCGCGCCATGGCGCAGACCAGCTCCACGAGCCCCGATCTGCTCAGCGTCGAAGGGCACGTCTATGTCGCCGAACAGCAGGCGATCCGGGACTTCGCCCAGCGTGGGCGCGGCATCTTCATGGGGCATTGCGCCGCGAACGCGCTGAGCGATGCCAAGGGCGTGGTGCGCGTGTTCATTCGGTGCGATTCGCACGAGGCCAAGCGCACGCGCATCATCGAGGACTATGGCATCCCCGTCGGGAAAATCGAGGACACCTCGCGGCGCTACGACCGCAAGCGCGCCAATTACTACGCGGCCAACACCGGCAGGAAGTGGGACGACATGCACAACTACGACCTGGTGCTGGACTCCGGCAGCCTCGGCGTGGACACGTGCGTGGACCTGCTCTCCTCGCTGCTGGACTGAGGGGCGCGAAGGAAAGATATGAAAAGCGGAACCGATCGCAGTGGTCGGTTCCGCTTTTCACATGACCGCTTTTCATATGGATCGTTCGCTGCTGCCATCGGGGCGCAGCTGCGTCGTGGCGTCCGACCCCATGCGGTGCCCCAGGCCGGATTCGAACCGGCGACCTCCGACTTAGAAGGACGTTGCTCTATCCACTGAGCTACTAGGGCAGGGGTGTCGCCCTCTCCGTGGGGCGGGGCGACACGTCCACCAGAGCATTCTACCCATGAATTCGCGTTCGTGCGACAGGTTCCCGGTTCAGCGTAGACTGGTAGCGGTTTCCCGCGATGGGCGCGGGGCACTATGCGTCGAATGAATTGAGGAATCATGGCAGATGAGAAGCCGTTGGTCGCCGTTGTGATGGGCTCGTCGAGCGATTGGGAAACCATGAAGCATGCGTGCGAGATCCTGGACCGTTTCGAGGTGCCTTACATGAAGCAGGTCATCTCGGCCCATCGCACGCCCGAGCTCATGGCTGATTTCGCGCACACCGCGCGCGCCAACGGCCTCCATGTCATCATCGCGGGCGCAGGCGGCGCCGCCCATCTGCCCGGCATGATCGCCGCGCAGACCACGCTTCCCGTCATCGGCGTGCCAGTGCGCTCCCACGCCCTGTCTGGCTGGGATTCGCTGCTTTCCATCGTGCAGATGCCCGGCGGCATCCCCGTCGCCACCACCGCCGTGGGCAACTCGGGCGCCACCAACGCCGGTCTGCTGGCCGTGCAGATCCTGTCGACCACCGACGAGCGCCTGGCGCAGACCCTCACGGACTACCGCAACGAACTCAAGGAGAAGGTCGCCCGGTCCAACGCCGAGCTCGTCTGAGAGTCGGGTTCCGAGACCGGCTTGCGGGACCGGGCTTGCGGGACCGGACCGAATACCGCCGGGATGCCGCTGCCCGGCGGCGCACAGCGCATGATGCCGGCGACGCGCCTACGACGCCATGGGACGGCGGCGGCCCCGAGCGACGGCGGCCCCGCGGGGGTGCCCTCTGTGCGGACGGCGTGGCATACTGGCGATGGAATCCGCGCCGTTGCCGTGGATGCGGACCGCTGACGCGGGCCGCCAGATGAATCTTCGTGAATTATGAGAAGGACAGTGCACAGAACATGAGCAAGGCACGTTTGCTGATGCCGGGATCGACCATTGGAATCGTAGGAGGCGGGCAACTGGGCCAGATGATGGCGTTGCGCGCGAAATACATGGGGTTCCGCGTCGGCGTGCTCGACCCGACCCCGGATTGCCCGGCGGCGCAGGTCGGGGACTGGCAGATCGAAGCCGACTACGACGACACGGACGCCATCCGCCAGCTCGCCGAGCGCAGCGACGTGCTCACGTATGAATTCGAAAACGTCGACGCCGACGCGCTCGACGCGGTGAGCGACATCGTCGAGATCCCGCAGGGGACCGACCTGCTGCGCGTCACCCAGGACCGCATCCAAGAGAAGACCTTCATCAACAAGCACGGCATCGGAACGGCCCCGTGGCGCCCGGTCAACGACATGGACGACCTGCGGGCCGCCGTCGCCGAGATTGGTCTGCCGGCTGTGCTCAAGACCACCCGCGGAGGCTACGACGGCCACGGTCAGTTCGTGCTGCGCGACGATGCAGACATCGACCGCGTGGCGCAGGTGCGCCCCTGGGCGGGCGACTTCGCGCCGTCCATCCTCGAGGGATTCGTCGATTTCGCCTACGAAGCGTCCATCCTCGTCTCAGGCAACGGTGAACAGTATGTCACGTATCCCGTGGTGCGCAACATCCACCGCAACAACATCCTGCACATCACCATCGCGCCCGCCGAAGAGGCGGCGGACCCGAGCTCCCCGCTGGCGCAGGCGGCGCGCGACCTGGCGCTGCGCCTCGCCTCTGGATTCCAACTCGCCGGCACGCTCGCCATCGAGCTGTTCGTGCTCAGGGACGGCCGAGTGCTCGTCAACGAGCTGGCGCCCCGCCCGCACAATTCCGGGCATTACACCATCGAGGCCTGCTCCATCGACCAGTTCGAGGCCCATGTGCGCGGCATCGTCGGCTGGCCTTTGCCGGAACCCCGGCTGCTGAGCCCCGCGGTGATGGTGAACGTGCTCGGGCAGCACGTGGCGCCCACGCGTGCGCTCATCGCCACGCATCCCGAGTGGTTCACGCACGATTATGGCAAGGCCGAGGTCAAGCACGACCGCAAGATGGGGCACATCACGGTGCTCACCGATGACCCCGCCGCAGAGGCGGCGCGCCTTGAGGCGACGGGCTGCTGGGACGATCTGAAGAAAGACTGAGGTGCGTCCGTGACTGCAGCCAAGAGTCGCCACACGGAGCAGAAAGACGCCATCATCGCCGCCATGCGCGAAGCCAACGACTTCGTGTCGGCGTCCGATCTCTACGAGCGCCTCCATGCCAAAGGGCATTCCATCGGGCTCGCCACGGTCTACCGGCAGCTCAACTCGCTGGCCAAATCCGGGTCGGCGGACACCATCTCGATGTCGGGGCGGCAGATGTTCCGCCTCTGCGACGAGACGCCGAAGCACCACCACCATCTGGTCTGCGAATGCTGTGGCAAAACCGTCGAGATAGAGCCGCCGGACGGCGAATGGATGCGCGCGATCGCCGCCGAGAACGGCTTCACCATTTCCCGCCATGTGCTCGAGGTCTTCGGACTGTGTTCCGAATGCCGTGCGAAGCAGGAACGGCTGCGCAACGCCGCCCGCCGGCGCTGACGCTTCCGCCGCATGCGAAACGAAATGCCCCGCAGACTTCTGAGGCGTCTGCGGGGCGTTTGCGTTCCATGTGTCCCATCGGTGCCATGGCGGCCGGCTGGGGCGATGCCTTCCGGCGGGTCTCATGGCACGTGCGGCGGAGCGGGTCAGTTGCTCGAGCTGGAGCTGTCGGAGCTGCTGGCGTCCGTGGAGCTGGATGTGGAGCTGGCCGAGCTCGATGACGGATCCGACGAGCTGGAGCTGCTCGAGCCGGAGGCCGGCATGATGAGCATGAGCGAGTTGGCGAGCGTGTTGATCCAGTCAAGCAGGTTGCCGTACTCGTCCGGCATGGACTCAGTGAGCGAGAACTGCGAGACGTTCGCAGAGGTGGCGGCGTCGGTCAGCTCCTTGGTGATGTCATCGGACTCCTGTTCGTTGACGACCAGCACGTCCACCTTCTTGCTGGACACGATGTCCTTCATCTCGGAGATGTCCTGCGCGGATGGCTCGCTTTCGCTGGCGCGTGCGTTCTTGAAGCCCTCGGGGGTGATGTCCACCATGCCGAGGTCGTTCAGCAGGTAATAGGCGAGGTCCTCGGTGGCCACGTAGGTGTGTCCCTTGACCTCGGGGCGCAGCATGTCGAGGTTCTTCTGCAGATCGCTTTCCGCCGTGTTCCACGTCTCGTAGTTCTTCTCATAGGTGTCTTTGTTGGCGGGGTCGAGCTTCTCGAGCGCGTCGCGCACCGCCTCGGCGGTCTTGTCGCGGGCGTCCTTGGAGAACCACAGGTGCGGGTTGTCGGTGTCCTTGGCGCCGACGAGGTCGGCCACGTTGATCACCGTGGTGTCGGTGTCGTTCTCCAAGGCGTCGGTGGCCCACGCGTCGTAACCCAGGCCGTTGACCACGGCGATGTCGGCTCCGGTCAGACCGGAGATGTCGGTGGTGGTGGGTTCGTATTCATGCGACGAGGTGCCGGTGCTGCTCACGATGGACGTCGATGCGACGTCGTCGCCTCCGATTTTGTTGACGAGGGAGCCCCACTGGGTGATGCTCGACGCCACGCGGATCTTGGAATCCGAGCTCTGCGAGGAAGAGGACGAAGACGAGCTGCCGCATGCCGAGAGCGGTGCGAGGGCAAGGGCAATCGTCGCGAAGATGGCGATTGCCTTGAAGTGACGTGTCGTTGTCATGGATCGGTGACCTTTCGTGCTGGTGGGGCGCTTCGATGTCTCGGGCGCGACTCCTTGTGATGATAATCAGCATTGTCGATTATCGAATGGTGTCGATTATCGGATGAGCTGCCGTGGGGAAGAATCCTCGGTGCTCACGTTAATGATAAACGTTCTCAATAACCATGGTCATTTTACATGGCTTTGCCGTGGATGGGAAATCGGCGCGCTGCCTTGCGCCGTCGGGCAATGAAAAAGGCAGCGCATGCATGGTGCATACGCTGCCTGTGAGTGGTGCCGGGCTTTACTGTCGCCTGGTGTGTCGCGCGTCAGTCGTTGAGGCCGCGCAGACCCTTGGCACCGATGTCATGACGGTAGAAGTAACCGGTGGTGTCCGCATTGTCGACTATCGCATAGACCTTCCTCTGGGTGTCGGCGATGCCGTCGCCGGTCGTCTCGACGAGCAGCACGCGGCCGCCGTCGGACACCAGTCCGTCGTCGGTGTTCTTGACGCCCGCATAGTAGACATGCGCGTCAGGGTCGGCGGAAAGGTCGAACTCGGGCACCGCGACACCGGTCTGCGGCTTCAGGGGATAGCCGTTGGAGGCGAGGATCACGCCGAGCGTGGTGCGGTGCTCGTCCCAGGTGAAGGTCGGCTGGCCGCCGTCGAGAATCGCCTTGATGGCCGCGCCCAGGTCGCTGGTGAGCTTCGGCAGCACGACCTCGGTCTCGGGGTCGCCGAAACGGGCGTTGAACTCGATGACCTTGGGGCCGTCCTTGGTCGCGATGAGTCCGGCATAGAGCACGCCGGTGAACGGATACCCCTCGTCCACCATGGCCTGGGTGACGGGCTTCACGATGGTGTCGAGCGCCTGCTGCACCATCTCGGCCGGGATCTGCGGCACGGGGGAGTAGGCACCCATGCCGCCGGTGTTGGGGCCCTTGTCGTCGTCATACGCGCGCTTGTGGTCTTGCGAGATCGGCATCGGCCAGAACTCGTTGCCGCGCACGAAGCTCATGAGCGAGAATTCCTGGCCTTCCAGGAACTCCTCGATGACCACGGAGGAACCGGCGCTGCCGAAGCGGTGGTCCACGAAGATCTCCTCAAGTGCTTTGTAGGCGGTGTCGAGGTCCATGCAGACGGTCACGCCCTTGCCTGCGGCCAGGCCGTCGGCCTTGACCACGATGGGGGCGCCCTCCTCGGTCACATACGCCTTCGCGTCCTCGAGGTTGGTGAAGGACTGGTACCGTGCCGTCGGGATGCCGTGCCTTAGCATGAGCTCCTTGGCGAAGGTCTTGGACCCTTCGATCTGCGCGGCCTGCTTGGACGGACCGAAGGTCTTGATGCCGGCCTGCTCGAATGCGTCCACGATGCCGTCGATGAGCGGCGCCTCGGGGCCGATGAAAGCGTAGTCGATGCCATTGCTCTGCGCGAACTCGATGAGCGCGGCCTGGTTGTGCTGGGAAAGCTGCACGATGGTGATGCCGTCGCTCGCCATGCCTGGATTGCCCGGGGCCACGAACACCTGGTCGACGCTGTCGCCCTTGAGCAGTGTGTGGGCGATGGCGTGCTCGCGCGCGCCGGAGCCGATGACGAGAACCTTGAGTCCCATTTGCCTTGTGCCTTTCTGCGGGCCGTGGCGGTACGCCGTGGCAACCCGCTGTATGCGGGCGAGCCGGCGGGGTTCCGTCGACTTCGCGCGCTGTTTGTTGCTTGTGACGGATTACTTCGCCTGGTCCGAAGAGAACGTGACGCGGTCGTCGCCGTCCTGCTTCACGATCGAGCCGATGATGTAGGCCTTCTCGCCGCTGTCTTTCAGCAGCGCCAGCGTTTCGTCGGCGCGGGCGCTGTCGACGGCGATCACCATGCCGACGCCCATGTTGAAGATGTTGTACATCTCCATGTGGTCGATTGCGCCGGCCTTTTCGATCACCGGGAAGATCGGCAGCACCGGCCACGTGCCGAGCTCGATGTGGGCGGCGAGGCCAGCGGGGATCATGCGCGGGATGTTCTCGATGAAGCCACCGCCGGTGATGTGGGCGACGCCCTTGACCACGCCGGCCTCGAACAGCGGCTTGAGGGTCTTGACGTAGATCTTGGTGGGGGTGAGCAGCACGTCGCCGAGCTTGGAGCCTCCCAGCTCGGGCAGCTCGGTGTTCACCGAGTACCCGGCCTGCTCGAACAGCGCCTTGCGCACGAGCGAGAAGCCATTGGAGTGCACGCCTGTCGACGGCAGGCCGATCAGGGTGTCGCCTTCGACGATCGTGGAGCCGTCGACGATCTTGCTGCGCTCGACGACGCCCACGGTGAATCCCGCCAGGTCGTATTCGTCGGGGGCATACATGCCGGGCATCTCGGCGGTTTCGCCGCCTACGAGCGCGGCCTCGCCCTGCACGCAGCCGTCGGCGACGCCAGACACGACCTGCTCGAGCAGCGCCGGGTCGTTCTTGCCGCAGGCGATGTAGTCGAGGAAGAACAACGGTTCGGCGCCGCAGGCGGCCACGTCGTTGACGCACATGGCCACGCAGTCGATGCCGATGGTGTCATGCCTGCCCACCATCTTGGCGACCATGAGCTTGGTGCCCACGCCGTCGGTGCCCGAGATGAGCACCGGGTCCTTGTAATGCAGCGACGCGAGGTCGAAAAGGCCGCCGAAGCCGCCGATGCCGCCCATCACCCCCGGGCGGTTGGTGCGCGCGACGTGTGATTTGATGCGCTTGACGACTTCGTAGCCGGCTTCGACGCTGACTCCGGCGTTCTCATATGCTGTGGGCATTGTTACTCCTGTTGTTGCGTGGTTGTTTGCGTTGGTGCGTGCACGATGTGCGTGCGCCATGTGCGTGCGCGGTGGGTTGCGCCATCGTCATTCGAAGACGGCGATGCGCTGGTTGGTCTGGGTGCCTTCCTCGTTGTTCGCGGCGTATTTTTCGCTGGCGACGGTGCTGAATTCGTTGCCGACGTAGTTGCTGTCCTCGCGGGCGAAACGCGTGATGCGGGCGCGGTCCTCGGGCGAGATGGAGGCGAGGAACTCCTGCTCGTAGTCGCCCAGGCTCGTGGGATAGTCTCCGTTGAAGTACGCCACGCACAGGCCGCCGTACGGTGCGTCCGCGTTGAGGCCGATGGTGTCGATGAGCCCTTGGATCGACAGGAACGCCAGGGAATCGGCGCCGATGTATTCGCGAATCTCCTCGACCGACTTGTGGGCTGCGATGAGCTCGGAGGTGCGCGAGATGTCGATGCCGTAGTAGCACGGGTAGCGCAGCGGAGGGGAGGCGATGCGCATGTGCACCTCGGAGGCGCCGGCCTCGCGCAGAAGCTGCACGATGCGGCGGGAGGTGGTGCCGCGCACGATGGAATCGTCGATGACGATGACGCGCTTGCCCTTGACCACGCCGCGCACGGCCGACAGCTTCATGCGCACGCCCTGCTCGCGCAGTTCCTGCGTGGGCTGGATGAATGTGCGGGCGACGTACTGGTTCTTGACCAGGCCCATCTCGTTCGGGATGCCGCTGGCCTCGGAGTATCCGGAAGCGGCCGACAGCGAGGAGTTCGGCACGGCCACGACCATGTCGGCGTCCACCGGCGCTTCCTGCGCCAGACGGGCTCCGGCGCGCTTGCGCGCGGAGTGGACGTTCACGCCGTCGATGTTGGAATCGGGGCGGGCGAAATAGATGAACTCCATCGAGCAGATGGCCTTCTGCGTGTGCTCGGTGTATTTCTCGATGCGATAGCCGGAATCGTCGACGATGACGATCTCACCGGGTTCGATGTCGCGGATGAATTCGGCGCCGACGGTGTCCAGCGCGCAGGTCTCGGAGGCGAGCACATAGGCGCCGTTCTGCAGACGGCCGATCGACAGGGGGCGGAAGCCATTCGGGTCGAGGGCGCCGATCATGGCGTCTTCGGTCATGAGCAGGTAGGCGAAGCCGCCGTGGACGATGTTGAGGGCTTCCTTGAGTTTTTCGATGAATGTGGGTTTCTTGGAGCGGCGGATGAGGTGCATGAGCACCTCGGTGTCGGAGTTGGAGTGGAAGATGGCGCCTTCGTCCTCGAGCTTCTCGCGCAGGGAGGGGCAGTTCGTCAGATTGCCGTTGTGGCACAGCGCCACGTCGCCGTCATGGAAGCGGAAGATGAACGGCTGGATGTTGTTCAGCGAACCGGAGCCGCTCGTTGCGTAGCGCACATGGCCGATGGCCTTGTCTCCGGTGAGCCGCTCGATGGAACGCTCGTCTTCGAAGACCTGGCTGAGAAGACCAAGACCGCGGAACCCTGTCAGATGGTGGTCGCCGCTCGACACGATGCCGGCGCCCTCCTGGCCGCGGTGCTGAAGAGCATGCAGTCCGAAATATGTGAGGCGCGCGGCATCGGGGTGTCCCCAGACACCGAAAACGCCGCATTCCTCATGCAGACCTTCGAGCTCAGCAGACATTCATGCACTCCTTAGATTGTTGCTGTTCTTGCCGAAAATGCAATGACGGTTGGTGGATGGACAAACCCAACATTACCAATCGAGGGATACATCAGCGGGCGGCGTGTGGCATCGCCGCGGGGTCCCGGACGGTGCGGCGTCGGTGTAGCGAGGGTCCCGGAAAAATACCGCAGAAAGTTATCCACATTCCCGTACGCGCGGAACGTGCCTTCGATATGCTCGAACCACGGACGCGCCCCTGCAAGGCGGCGGGCGCGGGTTCCGTCATCGAGACGAGGCGACCGAGGGCGACGTGCCGGATTCCCAACGGCATGGACTGACGCAGAGGGGAAAGAGGAAAGGCAGCGTCGTTCCATGGCAATGGGATTGTCGGATTGCGTCGGGCGTGTGGTCGCAGGCAGGTACCGCCTGCTGGAGCTCATCGGGGTGGGCGGGATGTCGGCGGTGTTTCTCGCGCGCGATGCCACCCTCAACAAGCAGTGGGCGGTGAAAATGCTCAAACCGTGCCCGGATGAGCGCGTGGCGCGTCGCAGCTTCCTCACCGAGGCGTCGATGATCAAGCGTTTCGACCATCCCGCCATTCCCCGGGTGGTCGATTATCTCGAAGAAGAAGGCAGGCCGTGCGTCGTCATGGACTATGTGGAGGGGCGCACGCTTGCCGACCGATTGCGCAGCGAAGGCGCCCAGACGGAGGGCGCCGTGGCCGACTGGGCGCTGCAGATGTGCGACGTGCTGGAATACCTGCACCGCCGCAAGCCGCCCGTCGTCTATCGTGACCTCAAGCCCTCCAATGTGATCGTCACGTCCGAAGGACGCGTGCGCCTCGTGGATTTCGGCATCGCGATGGAGCAAGGCGCGCGGCATGTGCGAGGGGTGGGCACCCCCGGTTTCGGTGCGCCCGAGCAGTTCGACGACCCCGCCGGGGTGGACGCGCGGGCCGATGTGTATTCGCTGGGCGCGACGATGTATGCGCTGCTCACCGGGCGCCATCCGACCGACCACGCCCGGCACCGGCTGGAATGTTCGCCCGCCATGGAACGGATCGTCAGGCGATGTCTGGACCCCGATCCGGAGTCGCGTTTCCTTTCATGCGCCGAAGTGGCGTACGCGCTGACGCATCGCGACGACGGGATGATGCGCGCCAGGATGCGACGGCGGCGGACGGCGTTCCGGTCCATGGCAGCCGGGACGGCGCTGTGCTGCGCCCTGTCGCCGGCCTGCGTCGCGATGGGCGCTTGGGAGCGCGACCGTGATTACGAGCACTGGGTTTCGCTGGCGAGGACCAGCGTGGATTCCGGGCAGGCCGCGGACTTCTACCACCGGGCGATAGAGATTCAGCCGCGTATCGAAGCCTATGAGGGGCTGGTGGAGCTGGACAAGGCCGATTCGGTGCTCGACGCGGGCGAGGAACGCGACCTGACGGAGCTCATCGCGCGCCACTCGGATGCCCTCAGACAGGACCCTTCCTGGCCGCGGCTGTGCTACGACATGGGCATCCTGTACTGGCACTACTACGAGCCGGGGAAGACGGACGGCTATGCGGACTCGTTCGCCGCCATCGCCGCGGCCGAGCCGTGGATGCGCGAGGCGGCGGAGGCGGACGGGTTCGCTCAATCCCGCAGGGCGCGGATCTATGCCGGGATCGCCGAGTTCCAAAGCCATGTGGTCGCAGCCATGAACGAAGGCACTGACGCGGGACGGTACGCGCCGTATTTCGACTCGCTGTGTGAGCTTGTCGCACTGTCGGCGCAGGATGCGAATTCCGTGCTGTCGGTGCAGGCGGCGAGCCTGTCGCTGTCGGCGCTGCGCGTCTATCCGCGTCATTTCCGCGCCGATGGTGTCGCCCGGGCGCGCATGGAACGACTCGCCGATGATTCCGAGGCGCTCGCACGTTCCGCCGAACCGGCGACGCCCAGGGATTCCGCGCGGCGCGATGCGGCGCTCGCGGATGCGGATGACGCGCGGCGGGCCGTGGCGTCGGCATTCGTCGATGCCGGGGTGGGCGAGGAGGCGGGGCGATGAACGCATGGGACATGGCCGGTCTGTCGATGGGCGTCGTCGGATGCCTGGGGATCGTGGCGGTGCTGGCGTTGGCGGTCCGGTGGGACATGCCGCGTGTGCGCCGTGTGCTTTCCGGCCGGGACAGGGAACGGCAGATCGAAGAGTTCATCGCCGCGCATTGCGCCATGACGCCCGCCGCCGATGGCGGGAGGATGCCGGACGGCGGTGCCTGGCGGGGTTCCTGGCAGGGCTCCACGGGCACGGAACCCGATGTTGCGGGGCCGTGGGAGTCGCCGGGCGGTGGTTCGAGGTCCGAAGAGTCGACGGATGGTGGTCCGGCGTTGGAAGACCCGGGGATTGATGATGCGACGGTGCTGCATGATGCGGTCGATGCCACCGTTCCACGCGACGTGACCGTGGTCCGCGCGACGCGCGCGGGGAGTGGA
The DNA here is from genome assembly GCA_002353815.1 of Bifidobacteriaceae bacterium UBA2724. Taxonomy (GTDB): domain Bacteria; phylum Actinomycetota; class Actinomycetes; order Actinomycetales; family Bifidobacteriaceae; genus Pseudoscardovia. The sequence continues at coordinate 74,211 of DEKK01000003.1, forward strand.
TGCGCAGAGTCTGCGTGGAAGGAAGTCCGATCATGACATTGTTTGATTCCGCGGCGTCGCGTCGTAAAAGAAACGTCGCCCGCCACGCCCATCACGAACGGTGCAGGCGCGGAGTGCTGCTGCTATGTGCGGCGGGTATGCTTCTCGCCGCCATCGCGGTGGCATGGAGCGTTTCGCCGCCCTCGGGACATGCCGACGAGGCGGGCGCCGCATCCGCGCCTGTCATCACCGATGGCGGAAGTCCCGATGTGCCTGCGGGGACGGCGGTCGATCCGGGCCCCGGGCCGGATGACGGGGATGGCGGGAACGGCGAGGATGGCGGCAACGACGGTGCAGGCGGAGACGATACTCCGACCGATCCGGAGACCATGACGGGCATCGCCGGTATCTCGCTGTCGCAGGCCGGTGTCGACCGGACCGTCACCGAGCGGAGCCGGAGGATCGCGGTGTTCACGGACGAGGAGCCGTGGCAGGCGCGGCTGACTGTGGAAGCCGATGCCTCGGTGAGCGTTGAGATGCCCGAGCCTCGCGATATGGAGGGAACGGCTCTGGGGCCGGCCCGGCGATTGGAACTGACAGCGGGGGACGACGGCACGGTGACGTTCGGCGTGGCCGACGAGGGGCTTTATGCATTGGACGATATGGTCATCGTCGTGGAATCGCCGCACTGCCCACGGCAGTGGTGCAGGGCGGTCAGCGTCGGGGATGCCTTGCGAGATTGCGGGGCCGATGCCGGATACGACGCTGTGGTACTCGATCGCGCCCAGACTCCCGGCAGGTCGGTGACGGTGGAGTTGTCACGCGCGGTGGACCGTTCGTCACCCGGGTCCGTCTCCAGCGACGCAAGCTATTACGTCCTCGGCGAAGCGCAGCTGACGTTCCACGTCACCGACAGGTGGTTCGGATTGGTGCAGGGCGCCGCAGCGACGGTCGGCGACGAGCCTCTGGACGTCCAGGCCACGCTCACCGTGGGCGATTCCATGGAATCCCTGGAACCTTGCCATGGCGTGCAGTGGCGCGAAGACGGCGACACATGGACCGGCACGTGCGCGGCATTCGCGGTGCAAGGGCGATACGACTATCGGGTCGCCTATGCGGGATTCCACGGCGAGGCCGTCGGGGCGTGCCATCCCGTCTCGCCGCGGTTCGCTCCCTGCCAGTTCCTAACCGATTGGCAGGGGCCGCAGGCCGATGCCTCGCAGGTCGACAATCCATCGTCCCTGCGCTGGGTTCATGGCTGGGCAGTGGCTGAATCCGGGGTGCGACTCCGCATGCCGAACATCACCGATTCTGGGTCGGGGGTCGAAGGACTTGTCGCTGACTCTGCGATGCCGGTGCCGAACTCGACGTCCGCCGGGCCCCTGACGGTGCTTGACGGCGACGATGCCGTGATGACCATGACGGGCGACGGTACGCGGCTCGCCTTGGACGGTAGTGCGGTCATCATGGTGGCGGACCGGGCCGGCAACGTCTCGCGCATCCCCTGGACGGTCCTGCGGACGCCTGACGGCGCCGAGGCGCGCGGCATCATCATCGATGACACCGCTCCCGCCCTGGCCGTGGAACACGATGGCTGCGTTCCCGTCAACGGATGGTATTGCTCCACACCCCGCACCACCACTGTCACGCTGGAGGACGGCACGCTCAGCGAGGCGAGAAACGAGAATCCCGACCTGGCTATCGGCGAGGTCTCCCGCGGCAATGGCGTGGCTCGGACTCTCACCCTGCGGGACTGCAAGCCCGTGGAAAAATCTCAGTCCGCGTGCACCCTGTCCATTCGCGCCGACGCCGAAGGCACGTGGAGGATGCATGTGCGCTATGCCGATCCGATGGGCCGGCAGGCCAACGCGGACGACTTGGTCGTCATCGATTCCACCGCCCCGCGGCTGACCGTGGAATCCGATGACATCCCTGTCGGCGGCGAATACTACGGCCATGCGCGCTTCATCACCGTCGTATGCGTCGAATCGCACGTCGGGTCGCTTGACGTGCGGCTGGCGGACGGCGATAGCCAGACCACGCTGCATCCGCACTGGATTCCCTCCGCCGACCGGTGGACGGCGGTGATCCCCATCGCGGCGGACGGCCGGTACGAGCTGCTGGTCGATGCCGTCGACCTGGCCGGCAACGTCGCGCAGCGGGCGAGCAGCGGACCGTTCGTCATCGACGCCACCATGCCGGGCATAACCATCGACGGGGTCGAGGATTCCGCGGCCTATGCGGACGTGGTCGAACCCCACATCGTCGGCTCCGACGCCAATCTGTCGCTGGTCAGCTGGAGCCTTGCCGTCCGCCGGTCCGTCGGCACGGCACCGGACACCGGTACCAAGGTCATGGGCGAGGGGCAGGATCCGGGGCGGCTCGAACTCACCGTGCCCGACATGGCGCACGACCCCGAGTCGGACGGGATCTATGACCTGGTGGTCAGGGCCACCGACAAGGCAGGCAATGTGGCGACGCGGCGGCTGACGTTCTCGGTCAACCGGTTCGGATCCACGTATGAGCTCGATGGGTCGACGCGTCAGGCCGATGGCTCCTATCTGACGGAGCCGCCCACCATACGCATCGTCGAGACCAACGTGTCCGGGCTCGCCGCGGGAACGAGCGACATCACGGTGTCGCGCAACAGCGATGCGCGCACCCTGTCACCCGGGGAATACAATGTGGTCACTCAGGAGGAAGCCAACCGGAGCCGCACCACATATACATTGCCCGCGGGGCTGTTCGCGGCGGACGGGTATTACCGTGTCATCGTCTCGTCGACCGACCGGGCCGGCAACTATTCCACCAATCTCATGGACTCCGCCTCGAGCGACCGTTCGAGACCCGTCGGCGTGGAGTTCGCCGTGGACTCGACCCCGCCCGTCGTGTCGCTGAGTTCGATCCCCCAGGGCGGGTCGCAGGGCCTGCTCATGGTGAGCGACAACATGGCGCTGTCTGAGACCCAGGTCGTCGTCGACGGATGGTTCTCACAATGGAACGGGGACGAGGGCAACCGGCAGACGGTCACCGTGCCCAGCGACTCGAAGCCGCACGACGTGCGGGTTGAGGCCGTCGACCGGGCCGGCAACCGCACCGTGCTGCGGTATCCGAATGTGAGTGTGGCGCCGTCGTGGAGCAAACCTGTGCAACAGCGCGTGTACTGGCGGCTCTGGGGCATGGCCCTGGGCTCCCTCGTGGGCGTGGCGGTCATCACATGCGTCAGCCGCTGGTCGTGGCGTCGCAAGACCCATCGCGAATCCGACTCCTCCGATGCGCCAGGGCCTTGCGACGGGGTGCGGGACATCGAGGACGCGCCGGAGGACGGCGATGACGATGAGTGACGAATCCGTGTGGATGGTGAATTCGTGGAAACTTCTCGGCAAATGGCACAAAAATGCAATCATGGTGGGATGGATGGTGATAATGGGGTTAGGCAATCACCCCTTCGAAGGAGGTTCACATGGCCGTGGACGACGGCGATGATTACGCAAGGACGCGCACATACCGGGCACAGGTGGGCGACGTATACAATGTGCTGCTCGTCATGCTCAACAACAATGAGTATTTCACATTGATGGAGGCTGATGATAACGGGCGCACCGCTGTGTGCCGTGCCAACAACGGAGGCATGAACTACAGAATCGTCGTCGAAGACCGTGGGAACCGCGGATGCTCGGTGAGCATCGATCCTCTGGCGTCATCGGCCGATGGCGCTGCCGAATGGATCACCTCCGACATCGAGTCGTTGTTCGACGGACTTCTTGCGGTGCTCCAGCATTTCAACGTCATCGAGCAAGCCCATCCCACGCGCGCCGCTTCTCTGGACGGCCGGCAGAACGCCCAGCCCGGGGCCGCTGATGGCCCGGCCGAAGCCGGTTCTCCTTCCGGGACACAGCCTGGCATGCCCGAATCGTTCACCCCACGCAAGAAGCACCAGCGTCCGCAGCCGCAGAACCAGAACCCCGTTGTTTCGCAGCAGGCGTCCCTGCAGCCGATTGGGCAGCAGGCGTCCCCGCAGTATGGCGATGGCGATGCGGCGCAGGGCCAGGCCGGAGCGCCGCGCCGCATCACAGCGTCCTACGGCATGTCCATGAACGATTCGGTCGGCTACAACGCCGCCGGGTACAACGACGCCATCGACCAGCCGATTGAGTTCGCCGACGAGCAGCCGGAACCCGCTCCCGAGCAGGTCGAGGAAGAACCCGCGGAGCAGTTCGGCTCCCTGAATCTCATCAGCGGATATGGTTCGGACGATGACGGACGTCCGTTCGCCGCAGAGGCAGGGAAGCTGGGCGCGATCAAACAGAAGGTCGCCAGCAACAGGATCGTTTCGTTCTTCTATGATGATGATTCGCTGTTCATGGGCGACTCTTCGGCGAGTTCGGTGGTCAACGAAATCGCGAGCAGCGTCTCGACCGTCAACCAGGGCACCGAGCGCATGGCGGCGCTGACCGTCGGATACGGTCTGGTCACCCTCATGTACCTTGCCATCGCCCTGGCCACGCCGCATCTCGGGGGTATCGCAATCCTTGTGCTGTTCATCGTGCCGTTCGTCTGCACCCTGCTGAACCTTGCGGTGGCGTTGTGCTATCCCGAGGAAGGGCGCGGTCTGGTCGGCAAGATCATCACCATCGTCTTCGCGGTCCTGTTCCTCGTCGCTTTCATCGCCTCGTTCTGACGTGTCGCATCCCATGTGGCCTCCCGCGTGCAGCCGGACGCCACATGACGGTAGACTCTGGTAGGGGAGTCAGGAGACCGACGGGACGTGTTCGACAGCAACGTTGCCACGGACCAGACAGGCACGGGTCGGTAAACACGGACCGGGAACCCCGGGTCGAAAGACCATGGGCCAGAACCACGGGCCGAAAGACCATGGATGGCAAGCCACGGATTCACGTGGCCGCGGGTTGAAAATCCACTGACCGGGAAGCACGGATAAGGAAGAGCATGCTACTACATAGATCTCGTACGACGTCAGCAGCCGATGGTACTCACGAGGCCGCCGTCACCGATGGTAAGTCCGACGCGACAGTGGAAACAGGGGCCGCTTCGGATGATTCCACGCCCGACATGGGCCACGTTGAAAAAGGCGACGGCGATGCGCGCGCCCTGGCCGGAGGCAAAACCAACGGCAAGACCGACAAAGCCGACAAGTCCGCCAAGAATGCAGCTGCCGATGCTCCCGCCAGGGATGACAGGAGCGACAAACCCGGCAAGCGCAACAAAAACGACAAAGCCCGGGAAGACGTGGCGTCCGGCAACGATGCCACGCACGGCAAAGGCTCCGCCGGCAAAGGCTCCGCTGGCAAAGACTCTGCCGACAAAGACTCCGCCGACAAGGGTTCGGCCCCGAAGCAGAAGACACCGCGCCGCATCATCCTGGCCGAGGCCCTGGGCATGTTTCTGGGAATCCTGCTCGTCGCGGTCATCATCCTGTGCATACTTCTCGCAGGACGGGGCACGACCGATGCCTCGACGAGCTACTCGTCGGATTGGACCAAGCCGTCCGATGCGGCATCCGATTCCGACGATGGCCTCATCGAACTCGGCGGGGCCACTTTCGATGCGGCGGACAATGGGCTCGACGGGACGGTCGATTTCAGCGAAGGCAACCAGTTCTCGTGGTCCGTCGACGCCAATAAACCAGTGCTCAACCTGACCAACACCATGGGCAAGAGCCTGACGCAGACATCCGTGCTGTACGTGGCGAAGGATTCCACGACGGCGGACCAGCTGCGCGCCGAGATTAAGAAACTGGGCAGCCGGATTTCCGATTCCATTGGCGACGACGAAATCACGCAATGGCAGATTTCCTGCGGCGGCTACGCCTCCATGAACTCTGGCGATACCACGGCGACGGACACGTGCACGCTCGGAGGTCTGGAACTCCAGTCTCCTGATGATTTCGATCTGTTCACGGTGTCTGAGGTCATCGTCGACGTCGTCGACACCGATCAGAACGCCATCATGCGATACCAATACGATCTCGCCGACGACCGCGCCACGAAGACGCCGCATGCGACGCTCGGGGAGTGGGATGACGACCTGGGCAAGATGGTGCCTCAGCCACAGGGGCTGACCTATGGCAACCTGTCGCGGTCTTCCTCCGACGGATGGCAGTTCACCATCTATGACGTCGACGAGTCGGCGTTCGACGATTACCTTGCGAAGTGCGAGGATGCCGGTTGGACGTTCGCCAAGGAATCCAGCTCCGCATCCGTCACCTATACCTCCCAGGAGAAAGACAATTACACGCTGACGCTTCAATTCAGCGATCACTACCACCTCGCGACGGTGAGCCTGCTGACCCCGGACACATCCGAGGAATCGTCCACGGCGACGTCCACCGAGAGCTGACGCGGTTGTTGCGAGGGTTGCATGGCTCTGGAGCCGACGTGGCTTCCATGCAACGCTCTCGGATAATAGTAGTGGGGCGCCCTTTCGAGCGTCCCACTACTATTATCCGTGCTTATCTGCGCGGTATCGCCGGTTGCATCAGCGTCAGGCGGTGAAGTACTCCACGCCGCCTTCGAACAGCGGCTGGTACTTGTTGCCGGGCACGTTCATGTAGACGTTGTCGCCGATTCGTTCGGTGTGGCCCATCTTGCCCAGCACGCGGCCGTCCGGGCTCGTGATGCCCTCGATCGACAGCAGCGACCCGTTGGGGTTGACGTCGAGGTCCATGCTCGGCACCCCGGCTTCATCCACGTACTGCGTCGCGACCTGACCGTTCTTGCGCAGGTCGGCGAGCAGCTCGTCGGATGCCATGAAGCGGCCTTCGCCGTGCGAAATGGCAATCGTGTGGATGTCGCCGACCTCGCACTTGCTCAGCCACGGGGACTTCACCGAGCTGATGCGCGTGCGCACCAGACGGCTCTGGTGGCGGCCGATGGTGTTGAATGTCACGGTCGGGCATGCGTCGGTCATGGGCACGATGTCGCCGAACGGCACGAGACCCAGCTTGATGAGGGCCTGGAAACCGTTGCAGATGCCGAGCATCAGGCCGTCGCGGTTCTTGAGCAGATCGCGCACGGCGTCGGTGACCGACGGGGAGCGGAAGAACGCGGTGATGAACTTCGCCGAGCCATCTGGCTCGTCGCCGCCGGAGAATCCGCCAGGAATCATGACGATCTGGCTGCGTCCGATCTCGTCAACCAGCGCCTGCGTGGATTCGACCACGGCCTGGGGCGTGAGGTTGTTGATGACGAGAGTGGTCACGTCGGCGCCCGCACGGCGGAACGCCCGTGCCGAATCGTATTCGCAGTTGTTGCCGGGGAACACCGGGATCACCACGTGCGGTTTGGCGCCCTGCGACAGGGCGGGGGCGGTGCGACGGGTGGTGGCGGCGTCGGACGTGATGGTCTCGACGGCCTCGCCCTTGGCACGGTAGGGGAACACGGATTCGATGCCGGACTCCCACTTCTCCTGCAGGGAGGCGAGGTCGAGCTTCTGGCCGCCGAGGGCGAATTCATACACCGTGGTGGTCTCGCCGATCACAGAGCAGAACATGTCGTCGGTGGGCTTGGGCAGCTTCGCGTCATCGGAGACCTCGACGAAGAACGTGCCGTACACCGGGTGGAACAGTCCGTCCACGGTGAGTTCGTCGTCGAACGCGAGCCCGATGCCGTTGCCCACGGTCATCTTGAACAGCGCCTCGGCCGAGCAGCCGTAGCCCGGGGTGGAGATGGCCAGCGCCTGGCCCTTCGCCACGAGCTTCTCGACGGCGGCCATGGCCTGCTTGAGGCCTTCGGCCTTCGGGGTGATGCCGTCGTCGGCATACATCGGGGTGATGCACACCACGCGGTGACCCGCGGCCTTGAATTCAGGCGACACGGCGCGCGCGGCGGGGCCGACGGCGACGGCGAAGGCGACGAGCGACGGCGGCACGTCGAGGTCCTCGAAGGATCCCGACATGGAATCCTTGCCGCCGATGGCGCCCACGCCCAGGTCGATCTGGGCCATGAGCGCGCCGAGCACGGCGCCCATCGGCTTGCCCCAGCGCTCCGGCACGTCGCGCAACTTCTCGAAGTATTCCTGCAGCGACAGGTAGGCGTCTTCGCGGCGGAAACCGGCTGCCACGAGCTTGCTCACGGCCTCGACCACCGACAGGTAGGCGCCGGTGTACTGGTTCTTGTCGAGGATGTACGGATTGAAGCCCCATGCCATCGCCGAAGCGGTGGTCGTTTCTCCGTCCACGGGGAACTTGGCGACCATGGCCATGGTGGGCGTGAGCTGGCGCTTGCCACCGAAGGGCATGAGCACGGTGCCCGCGCCGATCGTGGAATCGAAACGCTCGGAAAGGCCTTTGTTGGAGCAGACGTTGAGGTCAGTGAGCAGGGAGGTCATGCGTTCCTCGAAGGTGCCCTTCTGCCACTTCTCGGCGTACTCGCCGGCCTCCTGCGCAGCTTCGACGTGCACGGTCTGGTGCTTCGGGGCGCCGTTGGACGCGAGGAACTTGCGCGACAGGTCCACAATGGCGTCGCCGTTCCACATCATGCGCACGCGCTTCTCTTCGGTCACCGTGGCGATCGGCGTGGCCTCGAGGTTCTCTTCGCGGGCGTAGCCGAGGAACTCCTCGACGTCGTCGGCGGCCACGGCCACGGCCATGCGTTCCTGGGATTCCGAGATGGCGAGTTCGGTGCCGTCAAGGCCCTCGTACTTCTTGGTCACCTTGTTGAGATCGACGTACAGGCCGTCGGCAAGCTCGCCCACGGCCACCGACACGCCGCCCGCACCGAAGTCGTTGCAGCGCTTGATGAGGCGGCACGCGTCGCCGCGGCGGAACAGGCGCTGCAGCTTGCGCTCCACGGGCGCGTTGCCCTTTTGCACCTCGGCGCCGTCCTTCTCAAGCGACTCGACGTTATGCGATTTGGATGCGCCGGTGGCGCCGCCGATGCCGTCGCGGCCGGTGCGTCCGCCGAGCAGGATGATGACGTCTCCGGGCTGGGGCTCTTCGCGGCGCACGTGGTCGGCGGGGGTGGCGCCCACGACGGCGCCGATCTCCATGCGCTTGGCCACGTAGCCGGGATGGTAGATCTCGTTGACCTGGCCGGTTGCCAGACCGATCTGATTGCCGTACGAGCTATAGCCGGCGGCGGCCTTCGTCACGATGCGGCGCTGCGGCAGCTTGCCTTCGAGCGTCTGTGAAATCGGGGTGCGCGGGTCCGCGGCGCCGGTGACGCGCATGGCCTGGTACACGTAGCTGCGGCCCGACAGCGGGTCGCGGATGCAGCCGCCGATGCAGGTGGCGGCACCGCCGAACGGCTCGATCTCGGTGGGGTGGTTGTGCGTCTCGTTCTTGAAGAGGAACAGCCAATCCTGCAGCTCGCCGTCCACGTCGACCTTGACCTTGACGGTGCAGGCGTTGATCTCTTCGGATTCGTCGAGGTTCTTGAGGATCCCCTTGGCCTTGAGGTACTTGGCGCCGATGGTGCCCATGTCCATGAGGCACACCGGCTTCGCGTCGCGGCCGAGCTCATGGCGGATCGTCATGTACTTGTCGAACGCGGCCTTGACCACGGCGTCGTCGATCTTCACGCTGTCGAGCTGCGTGCCGAAGGTCGTGTGGCGGCAGTGGTCGGACCAATACGTGTCGATGACCTTGATTTCGGTGATCGTGGGGTCGCGGTGCTCCTCGTCCGCGAAATACTGGCGGCAGAACTGCGCGTCGGCGAGGTCCATGGCCAGGCCGCGGTCGTCGATGAACTCCTGCAGCTGCTCGTCGGTGTAGTCGCGGAATCCGTCAATCACCTCGACGGGCTCGGGTTGCGGCACGTTCTGCTTGAGCGTTGTGCGCGGCTCGAGGCTCGCCTCGCGCGCCTCGACCGGGTTGATGACGTACTTCTTGATGGCGTCGACGTCGGCGTCGGTGATGTCGCCCTCGAGCACGTACACGATGGCGGAGCGCACGGTCGGGCGCTCGCCTTGGCTGATGAGCTGGATGCACTCGCTCGCCGAATCGGCGCGCTGGTCGAACTGACCGGGCAGGTATTCGGTGGCGAACACGATGGAGCCGTCGGCGACGGCGGGCATCGTGGCGGAGGCGTTGTCGGTCTGGGGCTCGCTGAAGACGGTGGGCACGCAGGAACGGAACAGGTCCTCCGTGATGCCCTCCACGTCGTAGCGGTTGATCATGCGCAGGCCTGTGAGACCTGAGATCCCGAGAATCGTGCGCAGCTCATTGGCGAGCTGGCGTGCCTGCACGTCGAATCCGGGTTTCCTCTCCACATAAACGCGAAAAACCACGGGGCTTCCTTTCTTGCGGTGTGACTATGCGGTTATCCAACATGGGGTGTGCGCCGGCGTCCGGTGCGTTCGGGCTGCCGCCGGGGCGTTTGCCGTCCATCGGTGTCCGATGCTGCATCCGGTTGCCGGCGCGGGGCGCTGTCGGCGCCATATGAAAATCGGCGCAGCGGTGCGTGAACCGTACCGGCTGCGCCGTGCGAAGCATGAGGTCAGTCGATGCCCTTGGACTGGGCCAGATCCTCGAGACGGGAGCAGATATCCTCGTAGGCGGGGATGATGTTGCCCAGGTCGCGGCGGAACAGGTCCTTGTCCAGGTGCTCGATCGTGCCGTCCGCCGTGGCGTTCCACAGGCGGCAGGTATCCGGGGTGATCTCGTCGGCCAGCAGGATGGTGCCGTCCGAGGTGGTGCCCATCTCGATCTTGAAATCGATGAGGTTCACGCCGATGGACTTGAAGATGTCGATGAGGGCGAGGTTGATCTCGCGGGTCTTGGCGGAGATGAGCTCGAGCTGCTCGCGGGTGGCCAGGCCCAGGGCCAGGATGTCATCGTCGTTGACGAACGGGTCGCCCAGGTCGTCGCTCTTGTAGCAGAACTCGAGGATCGGCTGCTTGAGGGAGGAGCCCTCGGCGACGCCGTAGCGCTTCGAGAAGGATCCTGCGGCGACGTTGCGCATGATGATCTCGAGCGGGAACATCGTCATCTTGCGCACAAGCTGCTCGTTGTCGGAGATCTGCCTGATGAAGTGGCTGGGGATGCCCCTCTTGTCGAGGAGCTTGAAGATCAGGGTGGTGATGCGGTTGTTGAGCTCGCCCTTGCCCTGGATCTGCGCCTTCTTGGCACCGTTGCCCGCGGTGGCCTGGTTCATGTATTCGACCCACAGCACGTCGGGATCGTTCGTTGCATACAGCTTCTTAGCCTTGCCCTCGTAGAGCTTGCCCAGTTTCTCCATCATTGCCTTTCGTAGTGGGATGAAAGTTATGAATGCAAAGGAGCAGAAGTTCCTCGAACGGCTTAAATATACCAACAGCCGACTACAACGAAACGACTGGCGTTCCGTGGTGGTCGGCTGCTGTGCGATGCGGCGCGGGGTGCGCCGCGTGGCTTCTGGCGTCAGTCGGCGGGCGCCGAGACATCGTTCACGGTGATGGTGAGCCTGTCGAGCACGGTCTGCGTACGGGCGCGCGCCGCCGCGGCGTCGTCGTCGACGGCAAGCACCACGCCCATGCGGCGGTGCCCTCCGTTGACACCCGGCTTGCCGAACAGCCTCACGTCGGTGTCGTTCACCGACAGTGCGTCGGGCAGGTCGCTGAACTCCACCTGTCCCGTGCCTTCCACAACGATCGCGCGGCTTGCGCACACCTTGCCGTCGCGCAGCAGGCTCACGTCGGATTCGGTGACCGGGATGCCGAGCACCGCGCGGGCGTGCAGGGCGAATTCGCTGAGGCGCTGCGAGATCATGGTGACCATGCCGGTGTCATGCGGGCGCGGGGAGACCTCGTTGAACAGCACGGTGCCGTCCTTGAGCACGAAGATCTCGACGCCGAACACGCCCCAGCCCTTCTCGCCGTTGCGGTGCGCGATGTCGGTGAGCCCCGTGACCATGCGGCGCGCGTAGCTCTGCGCCTGGTCGAGGATCGCGTCGGGCACGGCCGCCGGCTGCCAGGATTCGCGGTAGTCGCCGTCCACCTGCACGTGCCCCACGGGGCGGCAGGTCACGACGCCCGCCGACGAGCTCACGGTGAGCACGGTCAGCTCGTAATCCAGGGGCGCAAGGGCCTCGACGATGACGCGCGACACCTGGTTCTCGTGGCCGGCGGCGGCGCGGCGGCCCACCTGGGCCTCGTGCCATGCGTCCTCGATCTTCGCGGGGTCGCGCACGACGGACTGGCCGTGGCCGGACGAGCTCATGATCGGCTTGACGACGCACGGATAGCCGACCTCCTCGGCGCCGGCCTTGAGCTCGTCGAGGGAATCGGCGAAACGGTACGGGGTGGTGGGCAGGCCGAGCGTCTCGTGGGCGAGCACGCGCAGGCGCTCGCGGTTCATGCAGATGGCCGCGACCTCGCAGCTCGGCACAACCTCGACGCCGGCCGCGGCGGCCTTCGACAGCTCCTGCGTGGCGATGGCCTCGACCTCGGGCACGATGATGGTGGGCTTGATCTCGCTGATCGCGGCGTCGAGCCGGGCCGGGTCCGTCATGTCGAACACGCGGCATTCATGCGCCACGTGCATGGCGGGGGCGCCGGCGTAGGAGTCGCAGGCACAGACCCATGCGCCCAGGCGCATGAGCTCGATGGCGATCTCCTTGCCCAGCTCGCCCGAGCCCAGAAGCAGCACGCGCGTGGGGGTGGCGCCCAGCGGTGTGCCGAGGGTGAAGTTCACCTGCTGCGGCGTTGCGGCATCGGCGGTTGACATTGCGGAAGCGGAATTCCCTGATTCATTCGACATGGTTTCCATTGTGTCATTCCCATGCGACGCGAGGGGGATGCTTGCGACGCGAAGGAGAGCGCTCTCACCACGCCCGGGTGCGGAGGGCGGCCGGAGGCAAGGTGGCGGCGTGGTGCGAGGGTGGTGCACCCCGGAGACCATACACTGAGAATATGGAATTGACAGTATCAAGGCGCGAGGCTGCGCCGACGGCCGATGAAAGGCCGCTGACCATTGCGCTGGTGGTGGATTCGCTGGGGCGCGAGGGCAACGGCACGTCGAATTCCGCCCTTCAGTTCGCCGGGGAGCTCCGCCGACGCGGGCATGAGGTGCGGCTCGTGGGGATCGGCGGCGATTATCCGGCGCGCGAATCGGCCATACCCGTGGTGTCGCCTATCGCTGCGCGCCAACAGATGCATTTCGCCCGGCCCGACGACGGTTTGTTCGAGTCCGCTTTCGACGGGGCGGACGTGGTGCATCTGTATCTGCCCTTCGCTTTCGAACGCGCGGCGCTGCGCGTGGCACGCAGGATGCGCGTGCCGGTGAGCTGCGCGTTCCACCTGCAGCCTGAGAACGTGACGTATTCGGCGGGGCCGCTGCGCTACGTGCCCGGCGTGGACGACGCCATCTATGCACTGTTCCGCCGCAGGTTCTACCGGAATGTGCGGCATGTGCACGTGCCGACGCGCATGACGGAGCGGCTGCTGCGCGAGCACGGGTACCGCAACGACCTGCATGTCATCTCGAACGGATACGACCCCATGTTCGTGCCGGCGGAAGGCATGGCGAGCGCCCAGCCGTGGAGCCGTGGGTCGGGGAGGGCGTTCCGAGTCGTGGCCTCGGGGCGCCTGGCGAGCGAGAAGGACCACGCCACGCTGATCCGGGCGCTGGCGAAGTGCAGGCACCGCGACGATGTGCAGCTGGTGATTGCGGGCGCGGGGCCGTTGGAACGTTCCCTCAAACGCCTTGCCGCGGGCATGCTGGCGCATCCGGCGTCAATCGGCTTCCATGCGCACGAGGACATGCCGCGGCTGCTGCGGTCGTGCGATCTTTTCGTGCATTCCTCGATCGCCGATCTCGAGGGCGTGAGCGTCATCGAGGCGCTGGCGTGCGGGCTGGTGCCGGTGATCGCGGATTCCAATCTGTCGGCCGCCAAGGATTTCGCGCTGGACGGCCGTTCGTTGTATCCCGTGGGGGACGAGGACGCGCTCGCCGACCGCATCGACTGGTGGATCGACCACCCGGACGAGCGTGTGCGGATGAGCAAGGAATACGCGGCGTCCATGCGCGACAGCCATTCCCTCGATCGTTCGGTCGGGCTTTTCGAGGGCATGGAGCGGCGGGCCATCGCCGATGACATGGCGTGGTACGGCCGACGCGGGTGACCGGATGGCAATGTCGCGACACGCGGAGCACAAAATCAAATAATCGTGTATAGTTTCCTCTGTTGCGCAAATCCGTCGTCGCTTGGAAGGTGACGGCAGCGGTTTTGTGAACATGGTGGGCGTAGCTCAGTAGGTAGAGCCCCTGATTGTGGTTCAGGAGGTCGCGTGTTCGAGCCACGTCGCCCACCCGGCAATCCCCCGGTCGTCAGACCGGGGGATTTTTCGTTTCCTGTGCTTTTTGCGGTGACCGGCCCTTGCCGGCGGCAGGGCGTGATTCGCGTGCCGTGGAGGCTGGACGCTTAGTGAAAAGAGAAAGCCCGGTGGAAGCCGGGCTTTGGAGAGACTACAAACGAAAACCGAATAGATTAGGGAAGACCGGTCTTCATTTGTACTGAGGTGCGGGATGCGATGGGAAGGACAGAGTAGGAAATGCTTGAGAAGCGCTGTCTGGCATCCCGACATCTCTATTATTCACGAAAAACACCCAGAAGCCAACTTGGCCTTCGGTGGGTTTCATGGCGGGGATGGTTTTCTGAGACGCAGGGGCGCCGGCGAGCCACCGCACGAACGCCGGTGGTGTGATGTCGGATTGGCGGCATGCGGGTGGCGGGACCGGCCGCGGGATGGCTCCGCCAAGCGCAACGGCGGCTTCGCATGGTCACGGTAGAGTGGGCATGTGCTGCTTGAACTGATTCCCTATGCTTTTTTGATCTGGATCGCCTTGATGACGTTCGGATATGTCGATGACGAGCACACGGCGCAGAAAAACCGCATCAAGCTCGTCCTCGCCATCGCCGCCACGGTCCTCGGCGTCCTCGCGGCGGTGCTCAGCTTCAGCCACGTCGATCTGTCCCAGGCGGTGCTTGCATTCGGTGGGTTCACCATCTATGTCGTTCTCATCCTCATACACATGGCGGCGGAGGGACAGACGCGGATCGCGGTGGTCGGCGTGTGTCTCGGGGCCAATCCCGTGCGACCGGGCGCGGACGATTTCGGCGCCGACGACACTGCATCGGCGGACGGCGAGGATGACGACGAACGGCTGTATTCCGTGGTCTTCGAGTATGAGTTCAACGGCGAGATCTACTGCGTCGAGGCGCAGGACCATCTGACGCGCGACCACGTGACGGAGCGATTCGCCAACGGGCATCGGTACCGGCTGTGGGTGGATCCCGAGAACCCGTGGGTCTGCCGATGCTCCTCGGCGCGCCGTTCGGTCATGGTGTGCATCGCGCTCGGCCTGGTCTTCGACGTCTTGGTGTGGTCAACGATGGGGTCGCCCATGGAGCTTCTGCACTCGGGCACGTCCGGGATTATCTAACTGGAAGAGGTGCATCGGACGATGAAAATCGAGAAATACGAACGCGCCCTGGACATGATGCAGTGTCCGTTCTGCGCCCGGCGTGCGGACGGCGGCCAGCCCCTGTACATCGTAGGGTCCGGCCTGCGATGCCTCCGCGGGCACACGTTCGACATCGCGCGCAAGGGCTACGTCAATTTCATCCCCAACCAAAAGCCGCTCAAGGGATACGACGCCGGTTTCTTCGCCAGCCGCCGCGAATTCCTCGCATGGGGCTACTACGAGCACGTGCGCAAAGCGGTGGTGGATGAGCTCGCGCGAATCGCCCCGCAGATCGGATCGCGGGGGAGCCAGGCTCCGCTCGATGAGCCGGGCAGTGCGCGAGGGGAGTCCATGGCCATCGCCGAACCGCAGGAATCGCAGGGACCGGGCGAGGCGCGCGGACCGCAGACGGCACGGGAACCACGCGGGATGCGCATCCTCGACGCCGGTTGCGGCGAGGGGTACTACGTGCGCGGTGTCGCCGAGGCGTTCCCTGACGCGACCGTGATCGGCGCAGACATCGCCAAAGACGCCGTGGCGCTCGCGGCGCAGGGCGGTGACCCACGTCTGTGGGCGGTCTGTGATGTGGCGAACCTGCCCATCGCAGACGGCGCGCTGGACTGCGTGCTCAACATCTTCACGCCTGCGAACTACACGGAATTCCGCCGCGTCCTGCGTCCCGGCGGCGTCGTGATCAAAGCCATACCGGGGCCCGGCCATCTGCGTGAACTGCGCGACCGCCTCGGCGACGACGGCCATTCCGAAAACGACGTCGTGGATATCTTCGACTCCCATCTCGATCGAGTCGCCTGCATCCGCGCCACGCGTACCCTCGACGTGCCCGACGCCCACATGCGCACGCTTCTCGGGATGACGCCCCTGACCTTCTCCCGCGACCCTGCGGAGATGGTGGGCATCAGCGTGCCGCGGATCACGATCGACGCCGAGCTTCTCGTCGGCATCTTCCGTTGACGGATTCTTGGGGTCGCGCCCTGGGCCTATCGGGCGTCGAGGGTGCATGGTCGTGCTCCCCTCCAGGCCGGCTGCGACTTGATTGCCGCGCGGCTGCGACGCGGCTGCGGGCGCATACGGGACATGCGCGAAGGGCGATGGGTGGCCGGCGGAAGATTCCCTGGCGTGTGAAAGACGCGTGAGACCGTTGTGCCGTAGAATCTATCCATAGAAGGCGATTCCGGGAAAGAGGCACACCATGCCGCAGATACAGGATTCCGATTATCCGGCCGGCCCATCGGACGAAAACGGCGCGCCCGAGGAGGAGCGCGGCCGTTTCGCTGGCTCTTTCGTTGACGACGACATCGTTTTCGACGATGACGACGATGATGGCATCGATGATGGCGATGACGACATCGATGACGCCGACGATGGCATCGATGACGCCGATGATGATGACGGAACCGACGATTCCAGCGCCGACGATTTCGATGACGACGACAAATATGACGATGACGCCGATGAATATGACGATGACGCCGACGACGATACCGATGATGATGAGGAAGATGCCGACGACTACGACGATGATACCGACGACGATGATACCGACGACGATGACGAGTCCTCGGATTATCTGCGCCCGATCCTGAGCGTCATTTTGGACGCCCTGGACGACAACGGCTGCCTTCCCGACGACTTCCAGCTCCCCGTCGACCCCGACGATGACGACCCCGGCTTCCAATTCGTGGATGGCGGCATGGATGGCATACTGATCTACCACACGGATTTCAAGGATCCCGGCGACGCTGCGCGAGAGAGCGCGCATGCGTTCCTGTCTGCGGCCGCACGCCATGATTTCAGCGGCGCGTTCAATCTGCTGGGCGATCTTTCCGATTCCACGCCCGCCATCACCATGCGCAACGCCATGCAGGACGAGCTTGAAGAGCTGACCGACGACGACGCCGCACAGAACGTCTTCGAATTCGCTCTCAACATCCTGTGCTACGGCAACGAGCGCGAGATGGTGAAATACGCGCTCGAGATCCTCGAAGGCTACGACCTGCCGGGCACTGTGCGCGACATGGTGCGCACAGTGGCGCTTTCGGACGAATTCACGCTGTACGCACTGTACATCATGGTCAACTGGGACGATTCCAACGACGAGATCTTCGACATCGCCCAGAGAGTGCATGGGTGGGGACGCATCCACTGCGTCGTCGCGCTGGAGCCCGATACCGACGAGATACGCGCGTGGCTGCTCCACGAAGGCTGGCACAACACCATCACGGCCTCGTATTGCGCCAAGGAGTGCTTCGAGAAAAGCGGCGCCGCCGACATGCTGCGCATGGGGCACCTCACCGATGAGGAATTCGCCGATATCTCCAGCCTTCTCCTGGTTCTCATCGACGAGGGCCCCGAGCCGGTGCCGGGCATTTCGGAAATCGACGACGCCGACGAGATCATCGATGATTTCCTGCGCGTCGCGTCCGAGCGGTCCCGCGACAGGGATCTGACCGACGAGGAACGCGAGGCCGTCCGCTTCGCCACGGCCTATCGTTCCGGGAACCTCGACGACCTCGATGACGAGGATTACGGAGAGGAGACCGGGAATTTCGAAGTCGTGGAGTATGACGACCGCGACGGTTCCGATGATGATCTCGACGATGACTTCGACGACGATTCCGACGATGGCTTCGATGACGACGCTTCCGACGATGGCGAGGACGCCGCCTGACATTCTCGCCCCGCAAGTCGGCAGCCCGCGCTGTCCAGCGTCGCGCACCGTTGCCGTTGCGCCGTGCAACCGTTCGGCTTATGGCAAAAAGACGAGCTTATCCTTCGGCCGCGTGCCGTCCCTCGAATAATATGGATACCGTGGAGCGCATGTGCCACCTGCACCGGTCCCCATGGCAGCGACCGGGACGAACGAACGATGGGAGAAACGTCGTGAGCAAGGATGTCACCGAGACGGCCGCCGACTCGTCGGCAGATGAAAACAACCACGATGGTGACGTCGTGGCGCGCGCCGTGGATCTGGTCAAAATCTATGGCGATGTCAGCGATGAGACGCAGGTCAGTGCGCTGGACCACGTCACCGTCGGGTTCAAACGCGGCGAGATGACCGCGATCATGGGCCCTTCGGGCTCAGGCAAGTCCACGCTTATGCATTGCATGGCGGGCCTTGACAAACCCACGTCCGGCAAGGTTTTCGTCGAAGGCCTGGAAGTGAGCGCCATGAACCAGAGGCAGCTCACCGATCTGCGCCGCAACCAGATCGGTTTCATCTTCCAATCGTTCAACCTGGTGCCCACGCTGTCGGCCGAAGAGAACATCGTGCTTCCGCTGCAGATTGCGAAAAAGCCCATCGACCGCGAATGGCTCGACGAAGTCGTGCGGGTGGTGGGGCTGCAGGACCGCCTGTCGCATCGTCCCAGCCAGCTGTCGGGCGGCCAGCAGCAACGCGTCGCCTGCGCCCGTGCCATCGTGAGCCGTCCGTCGGTGATCTTCGCCGACGAACCCACCGGCAACCTTGATTCCAAATCCAGCTCGCAGGTGCTTCAGTTCCTTCAGGATTCCGCGCGCAAGCACGGGCAGACCATCGTCATGGTGACGCATGATCCCCGGGCGGCCAGCTACGCCGACCGCGTGCTTGTTCTCGCCGATGGAAAGATCACCCGCGACATGGCGCATCCCACGTACGAGCAGATCTTCGACGTTTTCTCCAATGGCGACGCCGCCGAGGCGGAGGACGGCGAAGGGGAGGACGAGCAGTGAGCCCCGTCGTCACCATCGGTCTGCGCGACACGAAGGCGCATTTTTCCCGTTTCGTCATGTCCATCATCGCCATCGCGCTCGGCGTGGCGTTCGTGCTCGGCTCGTTCTGCTTCCGCGGATTGCTCAACCGGCAGGTGGACGCCATGTTCGCCACGAACGCCGATGCCGACGTGTGTGTGCGCGGCGACATCCCGACGTCCCGGATCGCGGACTCGGCCGATTCCTCGCCCGGCACAGATTCCTCGTCCGACGTGTCCGCTTCCGCGTCCTCGGCGTCCACGTCTGCGTCATCCTCGTCCTCGGCGGATTCCGACGACGAAAGCTACAACAACATCGAGGTGTCGCTCGTCGGCACGATCAATGCGGTGGACGGCGTCAGCCAGGCCGTCCTCGCCCGCTCGCTGGACGGTGTCGTGCTTGTCGATTCCGACGGCGTCGCCACGCCGACCATGGGAGGGACGTCGACGCTGGGCATGTCGGAAAGCCAGCCATGGCGCTCTGCGCATTTCACGCAGGGGACGTATCCCCACGGCATCCACGAGGTCGCGCTGTCCGCCGACACCGCCGAAGCGGCGGGGGTCTCGTACGGCGACACCACGAAAGTCGTTTATCCGTCGTCGGGCGTCACCGACGTCACCGTCAGCGGCGTGTTCGACCTTGACAGCTCGGAGGCCGGCGGACTCATCCTCGGCATCGACCCCGACGTGGTGGACAGCGAACTTCAGGCGCAGGGGACCGACACCGACGTCATCAGCCGCATCCGCGTCTACGGCGACGCCAACGGCGGGCAGCCGCTCACCGAAGACCAGCAGCGGCAACTCGCCGACGCCATCAACGCCGCGCTGTCCGACGATTCCGACGCGACGGCTGTCACGGGCGACGCATATCGCGACAAGCTGTCGTCGAGCACCAAGAAGCAGCTCGGCTTCATCCAGCCGCTCATTCTCATCTTCGCCGTCATCGCGCTGTTCGTCGGATCGTTCATCATCGCCAACACCTTCTCGATGATCGTGCGCGAATCCATGCGCGGATACGCATTGCAGCGCTCCATCGGCATCTCGCCCGCACAGGTGTCCGTCACCGTCGTCATCCAGGCCCTGGCGCTTGGAGTCGCCGGGTCGGGCATCGGCATCCTGCTGGGATGGGGCGTCGTGGAGCTCATCGTCGCGGCGCTTGCGGCGCAGGGGACGCCGCTTGACGCCTCCGCGGCACCCAGCGCGTCGTCCATTGTTGTCGCGCTTGCGGTGGGCGTCGTCGTGTCCCTTCTCGGCGCCGCGCTGCCTGCCCGCCGTGCTGCGCTCGCCCCGCCGATCCAGGCCATGAACGAAACCGCCAACCCCGAGAAGCCCACATGGCCGCGCGCCGTCGAAGGTGTCGCCATGATCGCGCTGGGCGCCGTGTGCTGGCGGTTTGCTGTGCTGGTGGCCAACGCCGACAACCTCGACCTCGGACCCTCCGGCTGGCCGTGGCTCAACCACCTCGGCGTCGGATGGCCTCTGGGCGTCGGCGCCGCGTTCGCCGTCATCGGCGTCATCGTGATGGCGCCGGCGCTGGTGTCTCCCGTGGCGGCTGTGCTGGGCTGGATCCCGTCGCACGTGTTCCCGGTCACAGGCCGCCTCGCCGTGCGCAACCTGGGACGCCAGAAGCGCCGCACGGCCAACACCGCCGCCGCGCTGTTCGTCGGCCTCGCCATCGTCAGCTGCATCGGCGTCGTCACCGCGTCCATCAAGACCTCGGTCAGCGACATCGTCGACAACAACCTCCGGTCCGATTACCTGCTGTCCAGCCAGAGCATGAGGCTTCCGGACGCCGCGATCGACGATGTGCGCGCCCTCGACGACGTGCAGGACGTCACCGCGAGGTCCCAGGCCGTGGGGATCACGGTGAACCACGACGACTCGATCCCGGCCATGACGTTCGTGGTGTCGCGGGACTTCGCCGACGACGTGGTGTCGCCCGACAGCTGGGAAGGCGATTTCTACGGCGCTCTGGACAGCGATTCCATGATTGTCGTCGGCAAAAGCCTTGCGCAGAAATACGACTGGCATGTCGGCGATGCCATCACGCTTACGTCCGACGGCGTCACCATGAAGGCCGCCGAGCAGATGAACCAGAGCGATTCCACGGGGGTGTCCGGTTCCGACGATTCCGAATCGCAGACGCCGGACTACGCCACCATGAGCTCCGAAGACCTGCAGGCGCAGATGCTCGCGCGGTTCCAGCAAGCGGCGGCCGGCGGAGACGACTCGGCCTCCGCGCAGCTCGCCGCGTTCCAACAGCTCCAGCAGACCGCGGCCGCGGGAGACTCCGCCGCCTCCGCGCAGCTTGACCAGCAGGTGGAGCAGTACCGCCAGGCGATGGCCCGGTCGGTCGAGGAAGCCAAACGGAAGGCGCTGGATGATGCCAAGGCGTCCTCGCGCACCGAAAAGTACACCATCGGCGCCATCGCCAAGGGCACGCCGTGGGGCTTCGGACTGTGGATCAACGCCGACCAGGCCGGCCAGCTGGGCGAGACGGATGCGCTCATCACCTCCGTCGCCTTCGTCAAGTTCAAGGACGGCACCGATCTCGACGCGGCGCGCGGCGAGCTGGAATCCATCGCCAAACCGTATTACACGATCTCGGTCATGTCGCGCGACGAATATACGAACACGATGTCGTCGATGATCGACCAGGTCATGATCATCCTCTATGCGTTGCTGGCGTTGTCGGTCGTCATCGCGGTCTTCGGCATCGTCAACACCCTCACGCTGTCGATATTCGAACGCACGCGCGAGATCGGCATCCTGCGCGCGGTGGGGATGAGCGACGGCCAGGTGCGCGGCATGATAGCCATCGAGTCCACGCTGATTTCACTCATGGGCACCGTCCTGGGGCTCGTGGTGGGTGTCGCCGCAGGGTACGAGATTCAGCGATGCTATGCGCCGGTGGGGATGTCGTCGCTGACGGTCCCGTGGGCGCAGCTGGTGCTGTTCCTCGCCGTGTCGGTGGTTGTCGGGGTGCTGGCGAGCTTCCCGCCCGCGCGGCGCGCCCTCAGGGTGCCCGTGCTGGACGCCGTCGTCGTGGACTGAGACGCCCTGCCGGCGCCACGCCGGAGCGGAATTGTCCGGTACCGTGGTATCGTAAACAATTGTGTGTGCCGTTAATGGCTTATGCCATTCGAGCGGGATACCCCGGAATCCGTTGATTTCGCGCAGCAATGCGCCGGAGGAGGACGAAGGGCCATCGGGCCGGTGGACCAGGGCTATCCGATTTCGGGTGTTAAAGAACCGTGCGGTGGCCGTAGTGTGGCGGTCCCCACGTGAAGAACATCGATTACAAAATCGGAGATAGTTAAGTTGCCTACGATTGAACAGCTCGTCCGTAAGGGACGTAAGCCGAAGCCGAAGAAGTCCAAGACTTTGGCTCTCAAGGGTTCCCCGCTGCGCCGCGGCGTTTGCACCCGTGTTTACACCACCACCCCGAAGAAGCCGAACTCGGCTCTGCGTAAGGTCGCCCGTGTGCGCCTTAGCTCGGGCATCGAAGTCACCGCATACATTCCCGGTGAGGGCCACAACCTGCAGGAGCACTCCATCGTGCTCGTGCGCGGTGGCCGCGTGAAGGATCTCCCTGGCGTTCGTTACCACATCGTTCGTGGTGCTCTCGATACCCAGGGCGTTAAGGACCGTAAGCAGGGTCGTTCCCTGTATGGCGCAAAGAAGGCGAAGTAACCAGTATGTCTCGTAAAGGACTTTCCAAGAAGCACGAGCTCCAGCCCGATCCGATCTACGGTTCGACGATCGTCGCCCAGCTCATCAACAAGATCCTCCTCGATGGCAAGAAGTCCAAGGCCGAAGCCATCGTGTACTCCGCGCTTGATATCGTGAAGGAGAAGACCGACCAGGAGCCGGTCGCCGTCCTCAAGCGTGCACTCGACAACATCCGTCCGTCCCTCGAGGTGCGCTCCCGCCGTGTCGGCGGCGCCACCTACCAGGTGCCGGTCGAGGTGAAGCCGAACCGCGCCAACACCCTGTCGCTGCGTTGGCTCACCGATTTCTCCCGCGCCCGTCGCGAGAAGACGATGGCCGAGCGCCTCGCCAATGAGATCCTTGATGCCTCCAACGGCCTGGGTGCTTCCGTGAAGCGTCGCGAGGACACCCACAAGATGGCCGAGGCCAACAAGGCCTTCGCCCACTACCGTTGGTAAATTCCACATTCGTTGAACGAAAGCTAAGGAATAGAAATGGCTGAAGACCTCAGCAAGATCCGCAATATCGGCATCATGGCCCACATCGATGCCGGTAAGACCACCACCACCGAGCGCATCCTCTACTACACCGGCAAGAACTACAAGATCGGTGAGACGCACGATGGCGCTTCCACGATGGATTGGATGGCGCAGGAGAAGGAACGCGGCATCACGATTACGTCCGCGGCCACCACCTGCTACTGGAGCCGCCAGTCGCACGACCCGGACGATAAGTTCAAGATCAACATCATCGATACCCCGGGCCACGTGGACTTCACCGCCGAGGTCGAGCGCTCCCTGCGCGTCCTCGACGGCGCCGTGACGGTGTTCGACGCGAAGGAAGGCGTGGAGCCGCAGTCCGAGACGGTGTGGCGTCAGGCCGATAAGTACAACGTGCCGCGTATCTGCTTCGTCAACAAGATGGATAAGCTCGGCGCGAACTTCTTCTACTCGGTCGACACGATCAAGCAGAAGCTCGGCGCCAAGCCGATTGTTATGCAGATCCCAATCGGTGCCGAGAACGACTTCACCGGCGTGGTGGATCTCGTCCGCATGGTTGCCTACGTGTGGCACGACACCCAGGATCTGGGCGCCCACTACGACACCACCGAGATCCCAGAGGATCTCAAGGACAAGGCCGCCGAATACCGCGACCAGCTCCTCGAGACCGTCGCCGAGACTGACGACGCCCTCATGGAGAAGTACTTCGGTGGCGAGGAGATCACCGAGGACGAGATCCGCAAGGCCGTCCGCAAGCTGACCATCGCCTCCGAGGCCTATCCGGTGTTCTGCGGCTCCGCGTTCAAGGACAAGGGCGTTCAGCCCATGCTCGACGCCGTCGTGGACTACCTGCCGTCCCCGGTGGACGTTCCGGCCATCGTCGGCTACGACCCCAAGGACGAGTCCGTCGAGATCGATCGCAAGCCGAGCGAGAACGAGCACTTCTCCGCGCTGGCCTTCAAGATCGCTGCCCACCCGTTCTACGGCAAGCTCGTGTACGTGCGCGTGTACTCCGGCAAGTGCAAGCCCGGCGACACCGTGCTCGACTCCACCAAGGGCAAGAAGGAGCGCATCGGCAAGCTCTTCGAGATGAACGCCGATAAGGAGCTCCCTGTCGACGAGGCTCTCGCCGGCAACATCTACGCCTTCATCGGCCTCAAGAACGTCACCACCGGCGACACGCTGTGCGATGAAGCCGCTCCGATCGCGCTCGAGTCCCTGACGTTCCCGGACCCGGTTATCCAGGTGGCCGTGGAGCCGAAGACGAAGAACGACCAGGAGAAGATGGGCAACGCGCTTGCCCGCCTCTCCGACGAGGATCCGACCTTCCGGGTGGAGACGGACGAGGAGTCCGGCCAGACCCTGATCTCCGGCATGGGCGAGCTCCAGCTCGACATCATCGTCGACCGTATGCGCCGTGAGTTCCACGTCGAGTGCAACGTGGGCAACCCGCAGGTCGCTTACCGTGAGACGATTCGCCAGGCTGTCATGGACCAGGGCTACACCCACAAGAAGCAGACCGGTGGTTCCGGCCAGTTCGCAAAGGTCCTCATGAACTTCATGCCGATCGACCCGAACAACGAAGAAGAGGCCGGCAAGGACTTCATCTTCGTCGACAAGGTCACCGGCGGCCACATCTCCCAGGAGTTCATCCCGTCCGTCGAAGCTGGCGTGCGCGAGGCCATGCAGTCCGGCGTTCTCGCCGGTTTCCCGGTGGTCGGCGTCAAGGCCGAGCTCACCGATGGCCAGATGCACCCGGTTGATTCTTCCGAAATGGCCTTCAAGCTCGCAGGCTCCATGTGCTTCAAGGAAGCCGCAGCCAAGGCCAAGCCGGTCATCCTCGAGCCGATCATGGCCGTGGAAGTCCGCACGCCGGAAGAGTACATGGGCGATGTCATGGGCGATCTGAACGCTCGCCGTGGCTCCATCCAGTCCATGAACGACGCCACCGGTGTCAAGGTCATCGACGCCAAGGTCCCGCTGTCCGAGATGTTCGGTTACATCGGCGACCTCCGCGGCAAGACCCAGGGCCGTGCAATGTTCACCATGCAGATGGATTCCTACGCCGAGGTTCCGAAGGCCGTCTCCGACGAGATCATCAAGTCTCAGCGCGGTGAGTAATTGAACCCCGTTCCGCTCCCCGCGCAGGGGAGCGGAACGGATTCATTGCATGCCGACACGCGTCGCCTCGCATCGTCTTAACTTTTCGGTAGCATTGCTTCCGATAGGTTGGGGCGAAACACGAAGTGGCGTGAAACCCCAAAAACAAGTAATATGTAGCGGGTGCCTGTCATTTTCGGAGACTCCTTCGGAATCAGGGGCTAACTACTACACGTCCAGGAGGACATAAATATGGCAAAGGCCAAGTACGAGCGCACCAAGCCGCACGTTAACATCGGTACGATCGGTCACGTCGATCACGGTAAGACGACCCTGACCGCCGCTATCTCCAAGGTTCTGCACGAAGAGTACCCGGATCTCAACCCTGAGTACGACTTCGACCAGATTGATTCCGCTCCTGAAGAGAAGGACCGCGGTATCACCATCAACATCGCCCACATCGAGTACCAGACCGCGAAGCGTCACTACGCTCACGTGGACTGCCCTGGCCACGCCGACTTCGTGAAGAACATGATCACCGGCGCTGCTCAGATGGATGGTGCTATCCTCGTTGTCGCCGCCACCGATGGCCCGATGGCTCAGACCCGCGAGCACGTTCTGCTCGCTCGTCAGGTGGGTGTCCCGAAGATCCTCGTCGCCCTCAACAAGTGCGATATGGTCGACGATGAAGAACTCATCGAGCTCGTGGAAGAGGAAGTCCGCGACCTGCTCGACGAGAACGGCTTCGACCGCGATTGCCCGGTCATCCGTACCTCCGCATACGGCGCTCTCCATGATGACGCTCCGGACCACGAGAAGTGGGTCCAGACCGTCAAGGACCTCATGGATGCCGTCGACGATTACATCCCGACCCCGGTTCACGACCTTGACAAGCCGTTCCTGATGCCTATCGAGGACGTCTTCACCATCTCCGGCCGTGGCACCGTCGTCACCGGTCGTGTTGAGCGCGGCCAGCTCCCCGTCAACACCGAAGTCGAGATCGTCGGCCTCCGTCCGACCCAGAAGACCACCGTCACCTCCATCGAGACCTTCCACAAGACGATGGACAGCGCCGAGGCTGGCGACAACACCGGTCTTCTGCTCCGCGGCATCAACCGCGACCAGGTCGAGCGTGGCCAGGTCGTCGCCAAGCCCGGTTCCGTGACTCCTCACCACAAGTTCGAGGCTGAGGTCTACGTCCTCACCAAGGACGAAGGTGGCCGTCACTCGCCGTTCTTCTCCAACTACCGACCGCAGTTCTACTTCCGCACCACCGACGTCACCGGCGTCATCACGCTGCCGGAAGGCGTCGAGATGGTTCAGCCTGGCGATCACGCAACGTTCACCGTTGAGCTGATCCAGCCGGTCGCTATGGAACAGGGCCTCACCTTCGCAGTTCGCGAAGGCGGCCACACCGTGGGCTCCGGTCGTGTCACCAAGATCATCGAGTAGTCTTCTGACTTACGTGTGATCACCGTGGCTTCTCAACACGCCGCGCTTCGCTGAGCGCGTGGAACAGCGAGAGGCCATCGGTAGGCGATACGTCGCACATACGGATATGGATCCCAGACACCGCAAGGTGTCTGGGATTTTTGTATATCAAAGCATGGTGGGCATGTGCCGGACATGGTGGCATGGCCGGTTCTCCTTTGTAAGTCCACAAGCCCGATACGTGCCACGATGATGTCGTTATCCGCACGAACGGCGCGTGGGGCACATGTGGCGGGCGGTGTCATGACCCGGCGTCGACCTGCAAGTATGTCCACGGCGATGGATGGCTCGCTGCTTTTTTCGTTTCGCAATGGTCCGCTGCATTTTTGCGGGACATGTCGGTCGGCGGATCTCTCGCACCCTGCCACGGATTACGACAGAAGGGGAGCGCGACAGCAGTTGGACGGCATGGGAACGATACAGTGCCTTCTCGCCTGCGTCCTTGCTCGTGCCACGCAAGCTGCCGAGCGACTTCGGTGGCGACTATGGTAAGCAGGATCGCGACACCAGTTAGTTCAGCAGAAGGCTTTCGCGTGCGGGCACGCCGTCGTTGTAGCAATCCAGGAGATGCTTGGCGATGCTCTCGCTGACGGCGCGGCGTCGGGCATAGGGGTTGTCGAGGTTCACGAAAGGATCCGTGTTCGCTCCATGCGACCCTTCGTCGCTCGATACGTCGATGCCTTGAGTCGTATCGGACGAAGACTCCGACGAGGATGGGCCAGTGGCGTCTGAATTCGCGCCATCGTCTGTGGAACTGCCGGCAGAGACCTGCGAGCTGAACCCGGACAGCGTTTCGGCGCAGGCGTCGTAGACCAGCGCACGGGTCGTCGCCATCGAGATCCCGCTCACCGGATCGGTCACCGTGTCAGGGCCTTGGGCCACGATGCTCGAAGAATAGATGCCGCGTCGATCATCGGTCACGTTGGCGGCTGTCATCATGCTTGCGTAATTCGTGGAATCGAGCGACGCCGAGTTGTACAGAGCTGCGTATTCCGGTTTCCCGGTGCGGAGCGACGCTGTGGTGGAGTAATACGCCACGCGGTCGGTGGCTGTCGCCAAAGCGCTGAGCTCATCGGTGGCGAGACCGATGGTGTCGCGGGCATTGTCGGTCGTGCATGTGCCGTTGGCGGACCGGACGTCGCGGGTGAACGATGTGTCGTATCCGCATGCACCTCGCACCGCTGCGAGGACGGCCGTCGAATCATCGTAATAGTCGGGGAGTTCGTCCGATGGGATGCCCAATGCCGATGCCAGAATCTGTGCGCGGTATGCGGCGATCGAGGAATACACGGTCGCTTGGGCGAAAACCTCGGCGGGGCATTCGGACGCTGCCATCGTCCAGAATCGTTGAGCGGCCGTCGCGGCGAGATAGCGCTGCATGTGCGAGGGCATAGACACCATCTGGGACGAGAACGATGAGGCAAGCGAATAGGCGCCGATGCAGGTGGTGGGGTCCGTCTTGGAGGAATCCGAAGCGGCGGCAGAGGATGTGTCCGTGTCAGAGGAAGCTGCCCAGGCAGCGGATGCCGAGAGGGCGGGGACGAGAACCAGGGCCAGGGCCGCCGTCATGGCGGCTGGGGCCATACGCCGGCGTGTGGCATGCGCAACCGCGCGGTGCGACCTGTGCGAGAGGGGCCAACGTAGAGGAGTCATGGTTGCCAGTGTAATCAGAAGGCGGAATTTTAACGGCGGGGAGGATGGGTGAACGCACGAGCGGACCGCGCGACGCATCCTTGCAACAACCCACACGCATGCAGACCATGGGTCGGCGACACGGGAACGTATGGGCGGACCGCACGGTGAACAGGCGCTTTCCGGCGCCGATGGAGCCCGGGTCCGGTGCAGATGTCCTCGGGATTCTCTGCGAGCGAACACTTTGCGCGCGTGGCTTTGTTTTCAGTATGATATCTTCTGTACGAGCGAACGCTCGCCGATAATTTCAGATATAACTTCATATGGAGGTCAAAAGGTATGGAACTTGACTTGGCTGCACTGCACAAGCAGGCTGCGGAGCAGGGCATTGATGCGCAAACTCTTGACGCGGCGCTTGAAGAGGCGCTTCGCCTTGCATACCTGAAAACTCCTCATGCGGCGAAACACGCACGTGTTGAGCTTGATGAGCATGCTGGTACTTTCACGGTGTGGGCACAGGATGAGATTCCGCAGGAGCCCACGGAAGACGATCCTCACCCGGCTCCTTTGCTCGGCGAGGAATACGACGATACGCCCACTGACTTCGGTCGTCTCGCCGCATCGGCGGCTCGCCAGACCATCTGGCAGCTGTTCCGCCAGGCCGAAGACAACAAGGTGTTCGGTGCTTTCGCCGGTCAGAAGGGCAAGCTGATCACCGGCAAAGTGCAGCAGGACGCCAAGGACCCCAACAACGTGCACATTGCCATCGGCGACGTCGAGGCGCTGCTGCCTCGCCGCGAGCAGGTCCCTGGCGAACGCTATCGCCATGGCGAGCGCCTGCGCGTGTACGTCGTCAATGTGACGCGCGGCATTCGCGGTCCCGAGATCATCGTGTCGCGTTCGCATCCGGAACTCGTGCGTCGTCTTTTTGAACGCGAGGTGCCCGAGCTGGTCTCCGGCGCCGTGTCCATCATGGCGATCGCCCGAGAGGCCGGAGCCCGTACCAAGATCGCCGTTCGCGCGAACACACCCGGCGTCAATCCGAAGGGCGCTCTCATCGGCCCTGGCGGCAGCAGGGTGCGCGCGGTCATGGAGAACCTGGGCAACGAGAAAATCGATATCGTCGATTGGTCCGATGACCCGGCGAAGTTCGTCGCGGCCGCTCTGTCACCGGCGCATGCCGTGAGCGTCCAGGTTGTCAGCGAGCGCAACCAGACGGCGATTGCGTTCATCCACGACGACCAGCTGAGCCTCGCCATCGGCAAGGAAGGGCAGAACGCCCGCCTGGCAGCAAAGCTCACCGGTTGGAAGATCGGCATCGAGTCGGAAGAGAAGCGCCAGGCGATGGCCAAGGCGCAGGCCGCCCAGAGCGAACAGCTTGCCAAGCAGACCGAACAGCAGGAGCCGAAGAAGGACGCCGAACCCGAGGCCTGACCCGGATCTGGCCGTCTGTTCCGTGACGGAACCCGCGCCATGGCAACCACAGGGTAGTCGGAAAGCCGGGTTCTGCAGACGGAGCTGACGGAAGCACAAGGCCGCATCCACGATCATGGGTGCGGCCTTGGTGTTTTGCGGCGGACGATGGCGCGAAAGTGGTCGGCGACGCTGCCTTGGGAGACGCGGCGATTCAGCTGTTGGCGAAACCGCTGAAATCAGTGGCCGTCATCCATGCCCTCATGTATCATGTGGACTTGATGTGTGGGTTGGGAGTGCGCCTCCCCACCCTGCAATAGAGACGAGGTAACACAATCATGGTCGCACGATGAGACAGGATATGTTCGCCCTCATCAGATAGCGTCGCGCGTCCTGTGACACGCGGCAGAAATAGGAGTAATTGGTGCCTAAAGCACGCGTGTACGAATTGGCTAAGCGATTCGGTGTGAGCAGCAAGGCGATTCTTGCGGAGCTCCAGAACATGGGAGAGTTCGTCAAGTCGGCATCCTCAACGGTCGAAGCCCCGGTCGTGAAGAAGCTTGAATCTTCCTTCTCAAAGTCCACTGCCCAGAACAACAACCATAGCAGGGACAACCAGCAGAGGGCGGCGAAGCCGGCGCCTCAGGGCGGCGCGAAGCCAGGTCAGAACCATCAGAACCAGCCCAAGCCCGGCAACCGGCAGAACCATGACAACAGCAACGCCCCGCGTCCGGGCCAGGGGCATAACGCTCCCAAGCCGGGGGCGATGCGCCACAAGGGCCAGAACCTCAATCAGGAAGAGGCCATCCGCCAGGGTCTGCAGAGCGACAATCCGCAGATCCAGGAGGCCGCACGCCGTGCCAAGCGAGAGCTGGAAGAGCGTCGCGTCGCGCAGGAACAGCGGCAACAGCATTCCGGTCCGCGTCCCGGCGCCCAGCCGCGCGGCGGCGCCAAGCCGTCCGCGCCGCGTCCGCGTCCGGCCGGATCCAACGACAAGACCCCGCGTCCGGGCAACAATCCGTTCGTGAGCCGTCAGGGCATGCATGTGCCCACCCCGGGCGACATCCCGCGCCCGCATCCGATGGCGCGTCCGACCGTCAACGGACCGCACCGCGGGCGTCCCGGCCAGAACCGTAACGGTGCAGGCAATGGACGCGGCGGCACCGGCACAAGCCGTTGGGGCCACAACCGTCCAGGCCAGGGCGCGGGACAGGGCACGGGTGCATCCCGCGGCCGTTTCTCGTCCGCGGCTCCGTCCAATGACAATGGTCCTCACGGACACGGCGGACACGGCGGGCCCGGCGGACGCCCGGGACGTGGCCACGGCGGTGCAGCAGGCGCGTTCGGGCACCAGGGAGGCCGGTCCTCCAAGGCCCGCAAGAACGCGCGCCGCGCCAAGCAGCAGGAATACGAGGAGATGAAGGCACCGGTCATCGGTGGCGTTCGCATTCCTTCGGGCAATGGCAAGACCGTGCGCCTGCGTCAGGGCGCCACGCTGTCGGATCTCGCTGAGAAGATCAACGTGAGCCCGGCTTCGCTTGTCACCGTGCTTTTCCACCTCGGTGAGATGGCGACTGCGACGCAGTCCCTCAACGAAGACACCTTCCAGATCCTCGGCGACGAAATCGGCTGGAACATCAAGATCGTGTCCGCCGAAGAGGAAGACAAGGAGCTTCTGCAACAGTTCGACATCGACCTCGACGATGAACAGGACATGGACGACGAGGATCTCGTTCCCCGTCCTCCGGTCGTCACCGTCATGGGCCACGTCGACCATGGCAAGACCCGCCTGCTCGACACCATCCGCAAGACCAACGTCTCGCAGAAGGAAGCCGGCGGCATCACCCAGCGCATCGGCGCCTACCAGGTGTCCGTCAATCTCAACGGCGAGGAACGCAAGATCACGTTCCTCGATACCCCTGGCCACGAGGCCTTCACCGCCATGCGTGCGCGTGGCGCGGAGCTGACCGATGTCGCGATCCTCGTCGTGGCTGCGGATGACGGCGTCATGCCGCAGACCGTCGAAGCCATCAACCACGCCCAGGCGGCCAACGTGCCGATCGTCGTGGCCGTCAACAAGATCGATGTGCCCGGCGCCAACCCGGAGAAGGTGCGTGGCCAGCTCACCGAGTTCGGCCTCGTCCCTGAGGAATACGGCGGCGACACGATGTTCGTCGACATCTCTGCCAAGCAGAACATCAACATCGACAAGCTGCTCGAAGCCGTGCTGCTCACGGCCGACGCCACGCTCGACCTGCGCGCCAACCCGAACATGCCCGCGCGCGGCGCGACCGTCGAGGCCCGACTCGACAAGGGCCGCGGCGCCGTCGCCACCGTGCTGGTGCAGCAGGGCACCCTGCATGTAGGCGACGCCATCGTCGCCGGCACCAGCTACGGCCGTGTGCGCGCCATGCTCGACGAAAACGGCAACTCCCTGCAGGAAGCCCTCCCGTCTCGCCCTGTCTCCGTGCTCGGCCTGACCTCGGTGCCCACCGCAGGCGACCTGTTCCTCGTGGCCCCCGACGACCGCGCGGCTCGCCAGATCGCCGAGAAGCGTCAGGCCTCCGAACGCGCCGCGCAGCTCGCCAAGCGCCGCAAGGTCGTGTCGCTCGAGGAATTCAAGGAGCAGTTCGCCAAGTCCGAGATCGACATGCTCAACGTGGTCATCAAGGGCGATTCCTCCGGCTCCGTCGAAGCCCTCGAGGACTCCCTCATGAAGATCGAGGTGTCCGACGAGGTCGGCATCCAGGTCATCCACCGCGGCGTCGGCGCCATCACGCAGAACGACGTCAACCTCGCGAGCGTTGACAAGGCCGTCATCATCGGCTTCAACGTGCGTCCGAACCGCCAGGTCGCGGACCTCGCCGAGCGCGAAGGCGTCGAGATCAAGTACTACTCGGTCATCTACAAGGCGATCGAGGACGTCGAGGCCGCCCTCAAGGGCATGCTCAAGCCGGAGTTCGAAGAGGTCGTCACCTCGCATTCGGAAATCCGCGAGATCTTCCGCTCCTCGAAGTTCGGCAACATCGCCGGCGTCATGGTGCAGGATGGCGTTGTCAAGCGCGGAACGAAGTGCCGTATCATGCGCGACGGCGTCGTCACCATCAACGATCTCGAGATCTCGTCGCTGCGTCGTTTCAAGGACGACGTCACCCAGGTCGAGGAAGGCTACGAGTGCGGCATCAACCTCGGCGACTTCAACGACATCCAGGTCGGCGACATCATCGAGACCTTCGAAATGCAGGAAGTCGAGCGTAAGTAGCCCATGGCAGGAACCAACCCCCGCGCGGTGCGCGTGGCAGGCCTTATCAAGCGCGTGGTTGCGACGGCTCTCGAAAGGGAGCTTCGCGATCCGCGCCTCGTGAACGTCACGATCACCGACGTGCGCGTGACCAACGATCTGCAGATCGCCAAGATCTACTGGACGTATCTGGGCGACGAAGGACGTGAGCAGGGGCAGCGCAAGCGCGCCAAGCAGGCGCTGAAGCAGTCCACCGGACGTCTGCGTTCCCTTGTCGGCCGCAAGGCCGGACTGCGTCTCACCCCCCAGCTGCTGTTCATCTACGACGAGGTGCCTGCCGAGGCCACCGAGGTCGAGGACGTGCTTGCCGTGGCTCTGAAACGCGACCAGGAGCTCGCCAAGCTTCGCGAGAACGCAACCTATGCCGGCGAAGCGGACCCCTACCGTCACGACGATCCCCGCGATGATGATGAGTCCGAGGATGCCGAATCCGAGGACTGGGATGACGAGGACTTCCTCGATTCTGACGATCCCGATGACTGGGATGACGATGCCGATGATCAAGGCGGCGACGTCCAGGCATGAGCATGGGCTCCGGGCTACTCGTCGTTGACAAACCGCAAGGCGTGACAAGCCATGATGTCGTTGCCGCCGTGCGCCGCGTGCTCCATACGAAGCACGTCGGCCACGCCGGCACGCTCGACCCCATGGCGACGGGAGTGCTCGTCGTCGGGTTCGGCAGCGCCACGCGGCTTCTTAACTACATCGTGGGCTCGGACAAGACCTACGAAACGACGATTCGCCTGGGACGGTCGACGACGACGGATGACGCCGACGGCGAGTTCCTTCCCCTGAGCGTGGGGGAGTACACCACCACGGCCGACGTCGTGCGCCTCATTTCCGACGACGACATCCGCGCGGCGGCTTCGCGCCAGACCGGCGATATCATGCAGGTGCCCAGCTCGTATTCCGCCAAGAAAATCCATGGGCAGAAAGCCTATGACATGGCACGCAACGGCGAGGACGTCAAGCTCGCCCCGCGCGAGGTCACGATTTCGGAATTCACGATCCTCGGCATCGCACGGCATGAGGTCGACGCGGCGTATGGTCCGATGCCTGTCATCGACGTCGACGCGCGCATCACGTGTTCCACGGGAACCTATATCCGCGCCATCGGTCGCGACATGGGAGCCGACCTGGGAATCGGCGGCTATTTGACGAGACTGCGCCGTGTGCGCGTGGGAAGTTTCGACGCCGGCGACCCGATGGTGGTCACGGCGCACGCCGAGCCCCATACTTTCGTCAACAGGGCGGGGGAGCGGATCACCCACCAGCGTGCGGTGCTCGACATCGACGATCCCGAGGCACTGCAGTCCAAGGCCCTGACCCCGGCCCAAGGCGCGCAACGCGCTATGCCGGTGATGCAGGTCACGCCCGCGCAGGCAGAATTCCTCGTCCACGGGCGCTTCATCGACGGTGTCGTGCATGAGCCGACCGCTGCAATCTGCCATGTCTCGCCGTCGATGTCGCACGCGCACGACGGAATGGAGGACTGGCTCGTCGCCATCGTGGAACGTGGCTCGCGCACACAACTCAAACCCTCGGTCGTTTTCATCGACCACTAGAAGCCGCTTGCCTTGGCGTCCGACGCTCGCACATGCATGGCAGGCATGCGACGGCGCGTACGACGGGCAGGGTCCCGACCCGGATACAAGCGCCGGCTGGCGCAGGAAACACAGAAGCGCTCAAACACGCCAATTTACGGAGGTTCCGATGACAATCGAATGGCTTACACCCGATGACTCAGACACAGTCGCATGGCCCGCGCTGCCCGATGGCAAGAAGGGCGTGCTCACCATCGGTGCATTCGATGGGATGCACCGGGGCCACCAAGCGGTGCTGACCCGCACCGTCGAACTCGCCCACCAGCTGGGAGCCATCTCGGTGGCCGTTGTCCTCGACCCCCGTCCCGCCGCCGCCCACGCATACGCCGCGGCGCATGACGGCACCGACATGCCGCAGGACTCGGTGGATTCCGACGCACTCATGCCGGTCACGCGGCGCCTCGAGCTCATCGAGGCG
Source organism: Bifidobacteriaceae bacterium UBA2724 (assembly GCA_002353815.1). GTDB lineage: Bacteria > Actinomycetota > Actinomycetes > Actinomycetales > Bifidobacteriaceae > Pseudoscardovia. The sequence goes on from DEKK01000003.1 coordinate 109,509, forward strand.
ACCGGCATCGACCGCGTGTTCGTGGTGCGTTACACCATGGCGTTCGCGGCGGTTTCGTACATTTCGTTCCTCGGACAGATGGTGGGCAAGGTCGGCATGCGCACGCTGGTGCTCGGATCCGACGCCAAGATGGGCGCAGGGCAGAAAGGCGACCTCGATGCCATCCGCAACCTCGCGCTGGCCACCGGTGTGTTCGAACTCGATGTGGTCGACGATGCCGGCCCAGGCACCACACGCATCCCCTTCGATTGGAAGCCCGAAGAGCCGACGCAGGGCGGCGAACCGTCGGACCCGCTGGCGGGGCTGACGAAGGCGGAACGCCGCACCTGGAGCAAAAAGCACCATGCGCGCGAAACCCGTGTGTGGAGCTCCACCAACATCCGGTACATGCTGGCCCACGGCCGTGTGAAGGACGCCGCTGACGCCCTTGGGCGCCGTCACGAGATCTCCGGCGAGGTCGTGCATGGCGAGGAACGCGGACGCACTCTGGGGTTCCCGACGGCGAACCTTGGCGGCATCGTCGAGGGATACGTGCCCGTCGACGGCGTGTATGCCGGATGGCTCGTGGATTTGGGAACCGCTGACGATGCCGAAGCTTCGGGCGTCGATGCCTCCGGTACAGATGCCACGGCGGCCGCAGACGTCACCCGCTGGCCCGCCGCCATCTCGATCGGTACGAAAGAAACCTTCAGCGATCAGACGGGATTCCATGACCGTGTGGTCGAGGCCTATGCGTGCACCGATGATTGGCTGAATCTGTATGGCCATCGCGTGCGCGTCGAATTCGCAGGATTCCTGCGCCCGCAGATGCGTTTCGATTCCGCCGACGCCCTCGTGGCGCAGCTTGCGGTCGATTCCCGCGCTGCCGCAGACCTCGTCGAATAAGACGACTGGCGCGCCATGTGGCGGGCGCGCACGGAACGCCCCTGTTTTTCATGCTTGCGTTGTGCCATCGCGTTCTGCGCGGTGGCACGATGAAGTGTCACGATGATGAATCATGGTGACTGAATCATGATGAATGATCGCGGAGAATGAAGAAACCGGCGAGCGCATATGGATAGGCCCTCCGTACGGAGGGCCTATCCATATGCGCTCTGGTGCCGATCTATGTCGGTCAGCTCGTGTAGATGCGGCGAATCGAATAGCTCGACAGCGTGTTCACGGCATTGCACGGATAGATGCGTGTGCCGAGCGCGGGGGTCATGGCCTGGGCGCAGTTGCCATTGCCCACATAGATGGCTGCGTGCTGGTTGTTGGCGATGATGTCACCGGGCTGCGCCTTGGTGTACAGGTCGTCACGCGAACCGACGTACGTGCCCATCTGGGCCTGCGCTCCCGAGTAGTGCGGAAGGCTCACGCCGAACTGGGCGTAGACCCACTGCACGTATCCCGAGCAATCCCATCCGCTGGGTGTGTTGCCGCCATAGACATACGGCGTGCCGAGATACTGGAGTGCCAGATCCACGACCGCTTGGCCGGACGCAGTGCCCGTGGCCACCGAGGTGGTAGTGGAAGCCTGGGCCTGCGCGGCAGCGGCCTGCTGCTGCGCTTGTACGGCGGCTGCGGCAGCGGCGGCACGCTCGGCCTGCCGGGCGTCGTAGGACGCCGTGGCGCTGCTCACCTTGTTGGCGGCTTCGGCGAGGCGTGAATTGACGTCATAGATGGAATCAATCGACGCAGCGTCGTCTGAACACACGGAAGTGGCTTCGTCGATGAGGGCAGACAGATTGTCCAGATCGGTTTGGGAAGCCTTGCCCTGGCCGTTTGCCAGCGTCGTCTTGGCACTGTCCGCTGCGGCCTGCACGGTGTTGCGCGCATCGACGATGTTCTGGCTCAGAGGGGCCTCGATGATGACGTTGTTTTCATCGACGGATGTCGAATACGAGCCATCGCCGGTCACCTGGGTGGATTCCGACAGCAGGTCACCGCGCGAGTAATCACGGCTCGCTCCGGTGCCGTTTCCCAGCGCCCCAGAGGGAAGCATCGTTGCATTGCCCCCTGCGACGGCCGTGCTGCTGCCTGCCAATGCAAGGGCGAGGATCAGAGCAGGAAGAGTTTTGGTGAGCTTGATCGCCTTGCGGCGTCCGGTTGCGCCGGCCGCCGCTGCATGACGGCTCTGGGCATGCCTGCCCTTCGGAGTCCTCTGCATGAACGAGAAAATCAATGGTCTAGCCTACCTTGACGTTGATTCGCCTGTCGCGTATACGTGTCTGTGCTTAGGAGTCGTCTCTGTTTTCGTGAGGTAAACACGATTCCTACACAAGTCAATAGCCTACCATAGATGATCATTTCGTGATAACGCTGATATGAAAGCGGCCTCTCGGTGACACCACATGTGGAGACCCGTCGCGACCGCCACATGCGATGTGCGACAGCCGGCCAGCCGAATGACCGTCAGTGCACGTACCAGTACTGGCTTGCGTTGGTGAAGGTGCGATACGACACAATGCCCTTGCCGCGCACGTTCATCTCAGAGATGACAATCGTATCCGTGGCCGCGCTGTACCATTCGACCACACCGACGTGTCCGTAGACGGATCGCGAGGCCTGTCCCGGGGCGAACGAGATGGCTGCACCGGGCCGTGGGGTATGGTCGGCCGTCAGCCCATACGACGCGGCGTTCTTGTACCATTCGCCGCCATTGCCCAGATAGCTCGGGGTGCTGATGCCCAGCTGCTTGCGGCGCTCGTAGGCCCACCATGTGCACTGGCCGACGGCGTAACGGTTGCCGACGTCGCCGTTCGAGGTGCCTTGGCCGGCGGCTTCTTCGGCGGTCGCGGCAGTCGTGCCTTCCGGCAACGAATCGGAGATGAACGACGATCCGGACTGCATGGCTTTCACCACGGCGACGGTGTTGTTGTATCCGATGATGTCGTTTTGCACGGTCGCCGTGGCGTTCGCGAGGTCTTGGTTCATCTGGTTGATGTCATCGACCTTGGCGCTGTTGTCGGAGCAGATGGCTTCGGACTTGGAGATAAGATCGGAAAGTGCAGAGAGGTCGGAGCTGTCGGCGATGCCCTTGCCGTTCTCCATGGTGGCTCGCGCCGTGAGGATCGTCGAGGAGATGGCATCGCGCGCCTGCTGGACCGTCGCATTGATGGGAGCCTCGGTGATGACCGATTCGGCGTCGACGGTGGTGGTGTATTGACCTGCGACCACGATGCTCGTGGATTCGCTCAGCAGATCATCGCGATCGCTGGAACGGCTGACCGAGGCGTGCGTGCCCAGCGCGCCGGACGGCAGCATGGTGGAGTTGGTGGCCGCGCCCGCGGTGCTGCCGGTAAGCAGCAGGGCCAGCGCGAGGGCGGGGATGGCACGGGTCATACGCGAAGCCTGACGTTTGCTGAGAGTGGATGCTGACCTTGCGTGACGGCCCGAGCCATGTCGAATCGCAGCGTGTTTCGCTCTCGTATGTGCCATGTGGTTATCCTTCGCGCCATGTTCATCGTTGGTGCCAGACATGGCTTTCTACCGGTTCGTTGAATCTAACGAATGTCGCCTGACATCTCCATGGATGCTCGGCGACCCTCTGTCCATCTGACACAAACCTATCACACGGCCATGTCATCACTGTGTGACATGACCGTGCGGCCTGATATCAACAAGGCTGCGGAAGACCCCTTACAGGGCGGCGTCGCGGCCCCACTGCGTGGCCATGGCGAGCTGCTCGGCACGATGCGCGGCGTCGTCATCCGACGTCCTGTCGACGTAGAGCATCTGCATGTCGGTGATGCCGCAGTACTTGGCGAAGGTGTTCTGCGCGATCTGCGCGTCGAGCGCGTCGCCGATGCCGGAGGTCCGGTACCATTCCTCGCTGCCGCCGGTGAGCATGATGAAGCGCACTTTCTTGCCCGACAGCGCGAGCGGTGCGCCGGTGGCGCCGTCGTAGGCGAAGCCGCGGCAGATGACGCGGTCGAAGAATCCCTTCATCATGGCGGTCATGGTGTACCAATAGATGGGGGTGACGAATGCGATCGTATCGGCGTCGGCGAGCGCCTTCTGGTAGGGCAGCACGTCGGCGGGCATGTCGCCGTGGCCCTGGTAGTGTTCGCGGTCGGCCAGGGAATACGCGGGGTTGAAGCCGCTTTCATACAGGTCGATGACGCGCGCCGTGGCGCCGGCGGATTCGGCGCCGGTGGCGAAGGCGGCGCCGATGGCGTCGGTCAGCGAGTCGGCGGCGGGGTTGGATGTGATGACGAGTGCGTTTGCCATGGTGGTCCTTTGTCTGTGGCGGTTGTCTGGGGCTATGGGGCGTGGGAGCGGCGGGGCGGCGCGGTTCGGCGGGGCGGCGTCGCGGTCGAGACGCATCGTGCGCCTATCACCAGATACTTTATATATGGTATGGTGAACGCCGCAAACGTTCCGCCGCCTTGCTGCACCGGGCGGAGCGCCAGGGCACGGAGGCATCATGACACAGTCCGGTTCATCCACTGATTCGTTCATCGCGGCGGGCGCGTTCCGCAGCGACACGTCCACGCCTGTCATCGCGCGCCGTCGCAGGCCGGAGGTGCTGGCGCCCGCGGGCAACATCACGGCTTTCAAAGCCGCGGTCGACTTCGGCGCCGACGCGGTGTATTGCTCCGGCAAGATGTTCGGCATGCGTTCCGCGCCGCGCAATTTCACCATGGGCGAGTTGCGCGAAGCCACCGACTACGCCCATGAGCGCGGTGCCCGCATCTACGTGACCGTCAACATCCTGCCCACGAACCCCGAGGTGACAGGCATCCGCGACTACCTCGCCGCGCTGGACGGAATCGGCGTGGACGCGGCCATTATCACCGACATCGGCGTCATGATGCTCGCCAAAGAGGTGGCGCCACATCTGGAAATCCACATTTCCACGCAGGCCGGGGTGACGAATTACCTCGCCGCGCGCACGTTGTATGACCTGGGCGCCAGGCGCGTCGTGCTGGCCCGCGAGCTGTCGCTGGGCGACGTTGCCACGATCCGCGCCAACACGCCCGACGACCTGGACATCGAGACGTTCGTGCACGGCTCGATGTGCATGGCGTTCTCCGGACGCTGCCTCATCTCGAATTTCATGACCGGGCGTTCGGGCAACCACGGCGAGTGCGCGCAGCCGTGCCGCTGGCGCTACACGGTGATGGAAGAGAAGCGCCCCGGGCAGTATTTCCCCGTCGAACAGACGGAGGACGGCGCCTACATCTTCAATTCGCAAGACATGAACATGCTCGACCACATCGGCGCCGTCATCGAAGCGGGAGCGTCGAGCCTCAAAATCGAGGGACGTGCGAAAAGCGCGTATTACGTGGCGGCCATGACAAACGCCTACAAGTGCGCGGTCGATGCGTATCTCGCATGGCGCGAGGAACACGGACCGGTCGTGCCCGAATGGGGCGAGGATGCGCAGCCCGGCGACGAGAGGGCTTCCGGGCGTGGTCCGCAGGCCGGGGATGGGGAACCGACCGCGGTTCGGACCGTCCCCGAGTGCTCCCATGCCGCCAACGGCGACGAGTTCCGCCTGCCGCAATGGTTGCACGATGAGCCGTTCAAAGTGTCGCACCGCGACTATTGCACGGGATTTTGGTATCGGCAGGTGCCGGCATCGCAGAACGTGGACCGTGGCGGGTACTACCGCGATTGGATTGTGGTGGGGGACGCCTTGGGGTGGAGCGGCGGCCGCGTGACGTTCGTCGGACGCAACAAGATCGTGCCCGGGCAGTCGATTGAGATCGTGCAGCCCGGACAGCCGCCGGTCGAACTCGTGGTGGGCGATGACATCCGTGACGCCGACGGCGTGCCGGTGGCTGAGGCGAACTATCCGACGCATGTGTTCTCGATGTCGTGCCCCACGCCGATCGCGCCGGGTGCCGCCCTGCGCACGCGGGCCCAGAACCGCACCCTCAAGGCCGAATGACGCTCAGAACCGCATGGCGGGAGCCCGTCTTGCGGCCGTGGGGATGATCATCAGAAGCCACGGACAGGGAGTTCCGGAGTCAGGCGGACGCGTGAAGGGCGTCAATCGAGGCATGGAGCGCGGCGGCGATGCGTTGGATGTCGCGGAGCGGCAGCGGCGCGCGGAATGAGAAACGCAGTGCCGATTTCGCATCCGTCTCGCTGTAACCCATGGCCAGCAGCGTCCCCGGCACTTCGTGGCGGCCGATGGCGCACGCCGAGCCCGACGAGACCTCGATGCCTCGCGCGTCCAGATCGACGAGCAGCGCTTCGCCCGTGACTCCGGGGAACACGAACGACGCGTGGCCGGGCAAGCGCCGGGAGGGGTCCCCGGTCTCATGGGCGAAAGGGACGGCATTCTGGACGGCCCTCACGAGCGCATCGCGCGATTGCGCCACGGCCGCGGAGCGCGTTTCCATCGTCGCGCACGCCTCGTGGAGGGCGACGGCAAGCGCCACGGCCCCCGCCACGTTTTCGGTGCCCGAACGCAGGCCGCGTTCCTGCCCGCCGCCGCTGATCACCGGCTCCAGCTGCACGCGGCTGCGCACCAGCAGCGCGCCCAGGCCCTTCGGCGCCCCGAACTTATGGCCAGACACGGCAAGGGAATCGGCGTCGGTCCCGCGGAAGTCCACGGGAATCGTGCCCGCGGCCTGCACGGCGTCCACATGCACCGGCACCCCGGCGGCATGGCAGATGCGCACCGCGTCGGCGACCGGCTCCACGGTGCCGACTTCGTTGTTCGCCATCATGATGCACGCGAGCGTCGCCCCGCGCTCCGCTTCGCGCCGCAGCGCCGCGAGGTCCACGTGGGCCTGCGCGTCCACGGGGATGGTCGCGACGTCGAATCCGAAGAAATCATGAAGCCATTGCGCCGACTGCATGACGGCGGGATGCTCGACGGCCGAGACGATGATCCTGCGCGGGCGGGAGGCCATCCCGGCGTTCTCCCGCCTCACCTGCGCCAGGGCGATGCCTTTGATGGCGAGGTTGTCGGACTCCGTGCCGCCTGAGGTGAACACCACATCGTTCGGACGCGCCCCAAGGTCTGCGGCGAACGACGACCGTGCTGCGTCCAGCGCCCTGGCGGCGGTTTTCCCATCGGCATGCACGCTCGACGGGTTGCCATAGGCCTCGGTCATGAAGGGCAGCATGGCGTCGATGGCGGCTTGGCTGACGGCGCCCGATGCGGCGGAATCCAAATACAGCTCGCGTGGCGTTTCTTCAGTTGCGGCGTTGGACATGGCTGTGTTGGGCATGGCGGTGTGGCTCCTTGATGTGGGTCCGTGGTGTGGGTCTGCGCTTTCTCGCGCTGCTGCGGGGCGGACGGGAACGCCGCGGGCGTGCGGTGGAACGACGCCGGGCCTGCGGCGCGCGGTCAGTCCCAGTCGAGCCCCAGGTCGATCGCCGTCACCGAGTGGGTGAGCGCGCCCACGGAAATGACGTCCACGCCTGTCGCGGCCACGGCGGGGATACGGTCGAGCGTCATGTTGCCCGAGGCCTCGACCACGGCGCGGCCTGCGATGAGCTCCACGCCGCGCCGGGTGTCGTCCAGCGAGAAATTGTCGAGCATGATGACGTTGGCGCCGCCTTCGAGCGCCATGGGGATCTGTGCGAGCGAATCCACCTCGACTTCAATGGAGGTGGTGTGGCTGACCTTGCTGCGGATCGCCGCGAGGGCTGCGACCATGTCGAGCCCCGCCTCGCGCATCGCGGCCAGATGGTTGTCTTTCACCATCACGGCGTCGGACAACCCGAACCTGTGGTTGTGCCCGCCTCCGCACGTGACCGCGTATTTTTCGAAGCGCCGCAGTCCCGGCAGCGTCTTGCGCGTATCGGCGATGCGGGCTTTCGTGCCCGCCGTGGCATCGACGAACGCGCGGGTTTTCGTGGCGATGCCGCTCATATGCTGGATGAAGTTCAGCGCGACGCGTTCGGCGGTGAGGATGCCGCGCACGGGGCCGGCGACCGTGGCCAGCGTCTCGCCGGCCGCGAACGCGGAACCATCGGGCTGCGACAGCGTCACCGTGATGTGCGGGTCCTGGAGTCTGAAGACGGCAGCGAACACGTCGCCGCCGCTCAGCACGCCGGCTTCCCGAGGCATGAGCCGGGCCTTGCCGGTCGCGTCCGGGGGAATTGTGGATTCCGCGGTGATGTCGCCCCAGGGGCAGTCTTCATCCAAGGCGGCGCGGACGGCGCTGTCGATGGCGGATTGGGAAAGCATGTGATGTCCTTTCGCAAGATGTGTGACGGAGGTGCGTGGCGCGGGCGGCGCGGGCGGTGCGCCACGGCGGACGCACACGCAACGCGGAATGGTCAGCGGTCCCACACGAAGGCGCGGGACACCGCCTGTGCCGGATCGGTGTCCGGATAATCGGTGCGAGCGTGCGCGCCGCGTGATTCGGTGCGTGCGAGCGCGGCAACGGTGGCCGCGAACGCCGTGATGGCGAGGCACCTGCCGTTGTGGGCGGCGACGAGCGCACGATAGGCGTCGTCGCGCGCATCCTCGCCGCCGTCGCGGGCGGCTTGCCAGGCTTCTCCGTATCGTTTCTGTGCGGCGGCGGCCGTGTGGCCGAACCACTCGATGTCCTGGGCTAGCGTTGGCAGGGCGGATTCCATGTGCGGGGCGTCACGGAGGACTCCGACGTTGAACCACATGGTGTGCTCGAGGCCGGCGATGCGCTCGGCGATCTCGCTGTCATTGCCGCCGGTTTCGGCATCGCAATCCGTACCAGTGACTTGGCGTTCGCCTGTGGCTGAATCCAACGCCTCTCGGTATGTCGGCGCGAGCGGATGGGCATCGTCCCCGTCGGTGGTCGCACCTTCCGCAACGTTGAGCGGACGCGGGTCCCAGCGCGTGCCCGCGGGGTCTGTCACCGCCGCGATGCCCGTCCTGTGGCCGAACACCAGCCCCTCGAGCAACGAATTCGACGCCAGGCGGTTGGCTCCCTGCACGCCGGTCCGCGCGCATTCGCCGGCGGCATAGAGGCCGGGCACCGAAGTGCGGCCGTGCATGTCGGTGCGCACGCCGCCCATGTAATAGTGCGCGGCCGGGGTGATCGGCACGCGCTCGCGGCTCCAGTCGATGCCCTTCGCCTTGAGATAGGCGTCGATGGTGGGGAAGCGCCGCGCGAGGAACTCCGCCAGCGGCATGTCGGGGTGGCGTGCGCCGATCGGCCTGGTGTCGAGGAACACGGGGCGTCCGTCCTGCGCCATCATCTGCTTGAAGTTCTCGCGGGCCACGATGTCGCGCGGGGCGAGTTCCGCACGCGCGTCGATGCCGGGCATGTAGCGCTCGCCCGTCTCGTTGAAAAGCTGCGCCCCTTCGCCGCGCACGGCTTCCGAAATGAGGAAGTTGTCGCCCATGGCCAGAGCCGTGGGATGAAACTGGTAGAACTCGAGGTCGGCCACCTGTGCGCCGGCCATGAGGGCCATGGCCACGCCGTTCGCGTTGGCCCCCGCGGGATTCGTCGTGTACGGATACATGATGCCGGCGCCGCCGGTGGCGAGGATCACGCGCTCGGCCTCGATCGAGGCGTCGGCGGTCCCTGCGGAGGCGTCGTCTCCGGGCAGACCATGGAACATCACGCGCAGCGATTCGCCGTCGCGCGCCAGACGGTAGACGTAGACGTCCAGCGGAACGATGCGCTCGTTGCCCCGCACCATGGCGGCGATGTCGGTCTCGACCACGCGACCGGTCGCGTCGCCGCCCGCGTGGAGGATGCGCTTTCGGCTGTGCGCGCCTTCGAGCCCGCGCACCAGGTCGCCGTTGGCATCGCGATCGAAGTGCACGCCCTCGGCGATGAGTTCGTTCACGCGGTCCTTACCCTCGCGGGTCAGGATGTCAACCGCCACGGGGTCGCACAGCCCTGCGCCGGCCACGAGGGTGTCCCGGGTGTGCAGCGCCGGGTCGTCGTCGCTGAACACAGCGGCGGCGATGCCTCCCTGCGCGTGATAGGTGTTCGAACCGTCGACCGAACCGATGAGCACCACTTTCTGGTCGGCGCGGCTTGCGTCGCCGCGCGATGCCGCCGTGTCGATGGCGTCGGCCGCCGCCAATGCGGCTGAGATGCCTGCGATGCCTGCGCCGACGATGACAATCGGCCTGTGGGCGGCGCTGTCGAGGTTCGTTATGGTCTGCATGACTGTCATGACCTGCTCCATGGATGGGGGCGTGCGGACGGGCCGCGCGCCCATGTTTGTGTCTTGATGACTCAATGTGTCCGCCGCGTGCCTGCGGACGCGCTTGCTGCGCGTGTCCGCTTCCGGCAACGGCGGTGCATGCCTGTGCCTGTGCCTACGGGTGCACGCGAAGCATACGGTCGAGGGCGATCTTGGCTTCCTCGGCGGTCTGCGGGTCGACCACGATCTTGTTGACGACCTTGCCGTCCACGAGGTTCTCCAGTGCCCAGGCGAGGTATGCCGGGTGGATGCGGTACATCGTGGAGCACGGGCACACCACGGGGTCGAGGCAGAACACGGTTTTGTCGGGGTGCTGCGCGGCAAGGCGGTTGACGAGGTTGATCTCGGTGCCCACCGCGATGGCGGAGCCGGCCGGGGCGTTTTCGATTTCTTTGACGATGTAGGCGGTCGATCCGGTGCCATCCGCGGCGTTGACCACGTCCATCGAGCATTCGGGGTGCACGATCACCTTGACGCCGGGGTACGCCTTGCGCGCACGCTCAATCTGCTCCACGGTGAAACGCTGGTGTACGGAGCAGAAGCCTTTCCACAGGATCATCCTGGCGTTGGCGTACTCCTCGGGGCGGGCGCCGCCGCCCGCGACGAACGGGTCCCACAGCGGCATCTGGTCGAGCGTCATGCCCATGGCCAGCGCCGTGTTGCGGCCCAGATGCTGGTCGGGGAAGAACAGCACGCGCTTGCCGCGGGCGAACGCCCATTCCAGCACCGCGCGGGCGTTGGAGCTCGTGCACACGATGCCGCCGTTGCGTCCGCAGAATGCCTTGAGGGCGGCGGAGGAATTCATGTAGGTGACCGGGATGACCTCCTGCATGCCGTCCGCGTCCTGGTGGGCCGCGCCGTCCGCGCCGCCGCCGACGATGTCGCCGAGCTGCTCCCAGCAGTCGGTGACCTGGTCGATGTTCGCCATGTCGGCCATGGAGCATCCCGCCGACATGTTGGGCAGGATCACGTTCTGCTCCGGGGTGGAGAGGATGTCGGCGGTCTCGGCCATGAAGTGCACTCCGCAGAACACGATGTTGTCTGCCTCGGGGCGGGTCGCGGCGTTCTTGGACAGCTGGAACGAGTCGCCCACGTAATCTGCATGCACAATGATCTCGTCGCGCTGGTAGAAGTGGCCGAGGATGAGCAGCCTGCTGCCCAGGGTCCTTTTGGCGTCGATGATGCGCTGCTGCAGCTCTGCGTCGGAGGCATCCGTGTATTCCCTGGGGAGCGGCTGCTGGCGCGGTGCGCCCGAGGGGAATGCGTCGCGTGCCGAGGCGCCGGGCCCGTAGCCGGGCTTGGTGACGGTCCACGGGTCTTTCGTGAGGCCTGCGTCACAGGTCCTCGTCGCTCCGAGACGTTCGATGATTGCGTCGACGGATGTCATGGTGCTGTTCCTTTCTATCTGCGCGGCGCTGTTACGCTGCGCGACGTGCGTGGGTGCGGTGCCGTTGGGGGCGCCGCTGGCGTGGTTTCGTGTCGGGTGCCGTTGCGGATGCCCGGGCTATGCGCGCTGAGAGGAGTTCAGCGTGTGCAGGCGCGCCGCATGTGGGGAGTTGTGCGCCGCGTATCTGTAGAGCATCGCCGGGCGGTGCCGGCCGTTCGCCAGTTGCTCGCCGGTGGGTTCGATGAGGCCCGAGGCCAGCATCTTGCGCCGGAAATTCGCGGGGTCGAGCGAGTCGCCGGTGATGGCTTCGTGCACTTCGCGCAACTGGCTCAGCGTGAAGGTGTCGCCGACGAGTCGTGTGGCCAGGTCCGTGTATTCGACCTTGTTGCGCACCCGGGTGAGGGCGTAGTCGATGATTTCTTTGTGGTCGAACGCCAAGGTGGGCAGGTTGTTGGTGGGGAACCACCGCACGTTGTCGCCCTCTTGGAACTGCGCGGTTTCGGTGGCTCCGATTAGCGCCCAGTAGACGATCGAGACCATGGGGAGGCCGCCTTTCGAGCGCGACGGGTCGCCGAAGGTGTAGAGCTGCTCCAGATAGCGCGGCGTGAGCTGCGTGGTCGATTCCAGGGCCTGGCGTGCGGCGTCTTCGAGCGAGGTCCCCGCCTTGATGTCGCCACCGGGAAGGGCCCAGTCGCCGAGGAAAGGCTGGCGGATGCGTCGCACGAGCGGGATCCACAGCGTCGGGCGGGCGTATCTGTCGTCGTCCGGCGCGGGGGACGCGGGGGCGGCGTCGGAGGGTGCCGGGGACTGCCCGGAGGCGGTGCCCGGGGTGGTTGCTTTCCGCAAGGGTCGGTCGTCCGCCATAGCGGGGGCCGGCGCGGAGGCCGGCGCGGATGCCGGTGCGGAGGACCTGCCGAGCGCGAGGATCACGTCGGAGACGCCGATGTCGGGCTGGGCGTTGCTGCGCTCGCTGACGTTTGCGGAAATCAGCATGGTGCGTCTCCTGTCTCGTGACATGTGTTTCGGCTTCGGGGTTTGCATGGCGCTGCGCGTTGCGATGACTCGGTCCCCGTTCCGTTTGCCGTGCCTTAACCCTAATCGTTATGGTCATGATGACTATAAGTGGGTGTGGCGCTGGCTAATTGTCGCGAATCGGCCAATGGTCATAATGACTATTACGCGTATGGGGTTACGCCTGCGGGATGAGCGCCGTCATGCTTCTGCGACGGTGCCGCGCGGCCGGGGCCGGACTCCGTGGCTGCACCGTTGGCGCATCCCGTTCCGTGCTGTCGCTGGGCGTTGGCGAAGGGGCGCGAGGCAGGCGATGTTCGCCATTGTTTGGCACATTTGTTGGCATGATGAGAACCCTGTTGCTTTTCGAAACTGTTGAGAATGCTTGCTACTGCAAGGAATGACATCTCATGAAAGTTTTCAAATGTGCCTGATTGCATACAAATGCGGCCTGACGTACTCTTGATGCAGAAGGGATGCATCGTTGGATGCGGAACGTGAAGTGGTGTGGTGCATGACTCCTGGTTGCTGTCGGGTGCCATGGCGTGGTGTCGAAAGACACGGAATAGACAGACGCGGAATCGAAAGACGCGGAAATGGAGTGACGGGGTTCAGCGGCTGGTCGGTGAATTCCTTGCAATCGTTGCATGGCGTGAACGCGCCAGCCGCGTGGTACGAGATGCGGCTCATGCCTCAACGCTTCAGCCGTTTCCGCTGTCGAGAAAGGAGACAGGGATGGTCGGTGCAGGCTCCCGGGAGCTCTCAGGGCGCAGGGACGCCGCGGCGAGTGTCGGCGCCCGCCCGGGCAATGTGCGCATCCGTTCCAGTCGGCATGTCGATGCCATGGATGATGCCTTGGATACTGCCATGGGTGATGTCGATGCCATGGATGATGCCATAGGTGGCTCCGATTCCGCCGAACCGGCATCTCCGTCGTTGGAATCGGTCGAGGTGGGTGGTCCGTCGAAGGATCCGCCCGGTGGCAAACGTTCGGTGTGCGATGCATTCGAAAACGAATTCCGCATCTGGATCGGGGCTCAGACATCCTTGAGCAAGGCCAGCATCGGTACCTATTGCTCATATCTCAGGCATTTCAGCCCTGCTTTGTACCGGTTCAGGGGAACGGAGGTCTCCTTCTCCGACAAAAGGCAGTGCGGCATCCTTGCGCTCCTCGACGGCAATCTCTTCGATATCACCGACGCATCGGTGTTTGCCTGTGCCCCGGATGCGCTGGGAAGCTCGCGGTCTTACGAGACGAAGCGCCCACATGCGCGCGCGGATGGATTCCGCGATGATCACAATCGTCTGTATTCGGCGTTCAGGCACTACCGGTGCTTCCTGGAATGGTACGTTCCGCGGCTCGATGACAAGACGAGGCTGATACTCGAGGCGTATTTCATCAGCAACCATGAATCGCTTGCAGGCATCGTGCGTTGCCCTGACCAGGCCGTGGGGGAGCCATCGAGACTTCTGCATCCCGATCTGCCGGAGCCGGCGGAGGCGTCCGCCATAGTGGAGGCGGATGGGGATGACACGGATGCGGTGAGCCTTGAGAACGTGGCGCGGGCCATGCGCCAGCGGTTCCGGGACTATCTCATGCAGTCGATGTCGGAAGGGCAGGTCCGCGTCTATTGTTCGGGCCTGGCCAACTTCGATGCCTCCCATTATCGGTTCAGCGACACGGGCAGGCTTCTTTCCGATCCGCTGGCGGGGCTGACCTCGCTGCTTCCCTCGAACCTTTTCGTCATCACGAACCCCCGGCTCATGGGCGCGATCGAACGTGCGCTGAAAGGAAGGAACCGGTATGAAAAACTCAACGGTTCCGGGAATGCCTCGGGGGCCCCGCAGTGGAAAAGCGATCGCGGGCGCATGCATGCCGCGGTGACCAAGTATGCGGAGTATCTGTATATGCGCGCCGAACAGCTCGGCGAACACGAAGTCGATGAGGAATGGCGGCAGTTCCGCAATGCATACCTCAATCTCACCAAGAACGGATGGTGATGACGGATGGTACCGACGCATTGCGGCCTTTCGTGCCGTTCGTTGTGCGCCGCGCCATCCCACGGTCGGCGATCGCGGACACGGCGCGGGAATAGCATGGTGATGACGATGCCGGGGCGGCGCGATGCCATCCTCAATATCCGGGATGGGGGCATTGTCGCCGGAGCCTCGCCTGGCGGCGGTGTGACCGGCCCCGTCATGGTGCTGCGGCGAAGGCTGCAATCCGAATTACGGCGCCCCGCAGACCATGACGACGCTGCGGAAGGCGGCGGCGATGCGAGGGATATGGAGATATGGGCTGTCAGGAGGAGGAAATCATGGACAGGATGATGGATGGCGCGCAGGAGCGGCAGTCCCCGGATTGGGAGGCGTCCCAGACCGTGGAGGGTGGTATCGGGGTGACGTCGTCTGCCGCGGCCCAACCTGTCAAGTCTGCAGTGGCCAAGTATGCAACAGGCGCGGATGCACATCGTGGACCCAGCCATGCGTATCATCGCGACCGTCCCCGCGCGCCTTTCGACAAGGCCAAGCGCTATGCGATGGCATACGCCGATGCCGGCCCTGTGACCGGCGACCAGCTCACGCCGGAGGCGCTGTTGGAGAGCGAAAGCGTCATCGAATCCCTGTGCTTCGAGTGGATACGGCACAGCGACCCGATTTTCGATTTCTCCATCGTGCGTCGGCTCGCGGACCGCAACCGCAAGATGAACCGAGAGCTGGAATTGCGCGGTGTGACGATCGAGCCGCTGTACCGCATGGGGAACCATCTTCCCTATGGCGTGGTCCACCGGGGCATCGCCGCGATGCAGAGGCGCAATCCGGAGTCCGTGTCGCGTGCCGTCAACAGAGGTCCGAAAGAGGGATACCGCGAGCGTGTGACCGCCGAATACTCCAAGGGCCGGTATTCGGGGACGTACGTGGGCATCGATCTGGAAACCACGGGCGGTGACCCTTTGCGCGGCTACATCATCAACACCGGCTGGGAATACATGGAGTTGGCCGAGGGCGCCGAACCGTGGGGAGGGGAATCGCACTATTCCGGGCTTCCCGGGTCGTTTGCCGACAGGCCCATTCCTTTCGAGGAAGTCCATCACATCACCTGGCGCGATGTCTGTGGCAAGGCCGAATTCCGCGACGACAAACAACTCCAGTCGCGGGTCCTGGACGCATTGATGTCACATCCGTACATGGCCCACAACGCGGCTTTTGAACATTGCTGGTTCATGTATTTCCTGGACGGTTACGCCGAAGCGTTCAAGGCCGGGAAGATACTGCCCATCGACACCAGGGAGATCTGCCGGAAGCTGGATGAAGACGTGCGGGAGCTTCCGGTGGATTCGCGGCCCGCGTCGCTCGAAAACTGGGCGCGTCGTCGCAGCACCCTGTCCCAGGACGGAAAAGAGAAGCATCTGGGGCTGGCGGATTCCGATCTCATGCTGCGCACGGTCCTCGCCGAAATCGAGCGCCACCACCTGCTGTTGTGAGTCGCTGCGGCGTGGACGAACGTCGCACCCGCCGCCGTTGTCGCGGGGACGGACGCAGGCTTTGCGTGTGGGGCGTCCCCAGCGGAATGCGCATCTGGGATGCGCCGCGGCACTGCAGAACCAACACTGATGAACCGACAATTACATACGATCGGTTCGCCGGCTGGCGCCGACGAACCGATACGGTCACGGTCCGCGGCGACCGGGGAAGGGGCGGGAGATGCCTCAGTTGAAAGTGCTTCATACCTCCGATTGGCATTTGGGGCGATCGCTCAATTCGCTCGACCAGGCGGACGAGCAGCGCACCGCGCTGGAGTGGATCGTCCAAGTCGTCAAAGACGAGAAAATCGACGTCGTGCTCGTCTCGGGCGACATCTACGACACCCGAAATCCCAAAGCCCAGTCGGTGGACATGCTCAATGACGTGCTCACGGAGCTGACCCAGATCACCCGGGATGGAAAGCCCGCGGTGGACGTCGTGCTGATTCCCGGCAACCACGATTCGCCGGTGAAGCTGGGCTTCCTCAGTCGGCTCGTGCCGCCGAATCTGCATATCCGCGTCAGGGTCGAAGACATCGCGAAGCCTGTCATCGTCGAGAGGGAAGGACAGAAGCTGGCAGTGTATGCCTTCCCGTTCCTGGCACATTCCACCGCCCGGTTCGTGCTCAGCGACCTGTTGAAGGAAGCGGATCCCTCCCTTCCCCGGGACGAAGTCGTGGTGGACGACACCACGCAGGATGTCGCGGGGGCGGCCATCACCCTGGCCTCGCGCGATCTCGCCGAGCGTCGGAAGGCCGATCCCAACCTGGCCGCCATCCTGATGATGCACGCCACCGTCGCAAGCCGCACGCCCGGAACGATCGGCGAGAAGAAAGACGAGTACTCCGCCGGGGAGACCGAGCATGCGGCCTCGGAAACACCCCAGATCACCGGTACGGTGGAGGCGATTCCCAGCGGTTACTTCGCTGGTTCCGGCTTCGACTACCTTGCCCTGGGGCACATCCACCAGCCCCAGACCGTCACGATCGTCGGTGACGGAAAGCTTCCGCAGGCACGCTACTGCGGTTCGCTGCTCGCATACGACGCTGACGACGTGAGGCAATCCGTGCCGCGTGTCGGCAATTACCGGATCGTGGAACTCGTCACCATCGAAAACGGCGCGGTGGCCGCCATCGAGGACCGCTACATAGATTCCGGTCAGAAACGCATCGTCAATCTCACCGGCGACCTTGACTACATCCTGGGTCTGGAGACGGCGGAGTATCGCGACGATCTGGTCAACATCCATGCCTCCTACGACCCGGCCGTGCACAAGGACCCGTATGCGGAAGTGACGGCGTCCTTTTCCCATATCCTTGCCAGCCACCTCTCCCGCAAGGATGGCGTCGGCATGTCTGCCAGCGGAACCGCCGCTGACAGGCGTGATGTGAACGATCCCATGTCGGTCATGGAATCATTCTTCAAAGAAATCACCCACGCGGAAGCGGACGACATCGAAAAAGAGGTTTTCCGCGAAGCGCTGGAACGTGCCCTGAAGAAAGCGGAGGGCGACGATTCCGAAGCGTCTGCGGCGACGGGGAACGGAATATCCAAGGCATCCCGGCGTCCATCGGGGAGAAAGACGGCGTATCGCACGGACGCCGGTGCGTCGATGGATAGCCCCGAGGGGGATTCCGCCGCATCCTCCGAAACCATGCGCGATGCTGCGGCTCAGGACAACGAGTAAGGCGAAGACGGAAGGAAGGGCACAGAACCATGAAGATCCATGCGTTGGCCGTCAGGGGAGTCGGTCCATACAAGGATGAGTTCTTCATCGATTTCGACAAGCTGGCAGACCGGGGGATTTTCCTCATCGACGGCGAAACTGGGGCGGGGAAAAGCACGATCATCGATGCCATCTCCTATGCGCTCTACGGAAGGGTGGCGGCGCCGAAAGCGGACGCCTCCAACCGGATCCGGTCGCGCTTCCTGACGCCAAAGGACGGACTCGACGCCAGTCGCGTCGAGCTCATCTTCAGCGAGAGCGACAAGGCGTATTACATCAAGCGCAACCCGGCATACAGCCATCCGAAGAAAGGGCATCCCGATGCTCCCGAATCCGACTGGAAGAAAGAAAGCGAAGCGGTCCAGCTCAAGGAACTGGACCAACAGCGGTTCAGGGAGAAGCAGCTGCAGGTCGAGGCGGTGGAGGACGTCGGCGAGGCCGGGAAGAAACTCGTCACGTTCGCCCGGAACTGCCCGTTGCCCGATGGTGCGGTGAGCAGCGATAACGTGCGCGAGGTCAACGGCGCCATCATCCCTGACCTCGTCGGTCTCACCGCCGAACAGTTCTATACGGTCATCTGTCTGCCCCAGGGCAAATTCGAAACGTTCCTGCGTGCCAAGCCGGACGACCGAAGCACCATGCTCATCGATATCTTCCATCTCGGCATCTATGACGAAATCCAGAACGCCCTCAAGGCGATGGAAGACGAAAAGAACGATGACATTGACAGGAGCATCCACGCGCTCCATGATGCAGTGTCGCAGCTCCTGGGCGTGCTTCGGACAACCGAAGGCCTGAAAGAGGAGCTGGAGCAGCTTGCCGATTGGAACGATGAAGGCGGTTCGGCCAAGGACGTGCTGGCCCTGCTTTCGGTGGACAGCCTGCAGGACCATTGCGACGAGCTCGACGGCATCCTTGAAGGAATCGCCCGTAATCTGGCGCATGCCAGGCAGATGCGGCAGGACATTCGCCAGGCGGCCCTGGCCGAACGCGACGAGGCAAACGCCGTCGAGGCGTGCGCGCAGAAACTCCTCGAAGATCTTCGGAAGCAGCGGGACCTGGTCGCGAAGAAAAGCGAGCTCGACGCCAGGAGACCCGACATCGACGACGAGAAGCGCCGCATCGGACTGGCGCATGCGGCGCAGCCGGTTGCCAGCGCACAGCGCATCGTTGCCGAGACGATGCGCGATGTGGAGAAAAAGCAGAGCGAGCTGCAAACCATTTCGGCGAAACTCGACGGCATGGGATCCGAAAACGACTTGAAAGAGCAGCTGGCCGCATGCCAGAAAGCCCAAATCGAGGCCGTGGAGCACGAGGCCGAGAAGAAGCAGTGCGCGCTGCTTCTCGACCGATTCGCCGAACTGGAAAAATCCGAGTCCGACCTTGCCTCGGCCCGTGCGAAGGTGAAGGCCGCGCAGGACAAGCGTGATGAAGCGCGGACAACGCTGGAGTCGCTGGGGGATCCGGACGAAATCAAGGCCGGCTACGAGAAGGCGAATGGTCTTGTCAAGACCAAGGAGGCGGTCCGGGCCGAACTTGATTCGGCGAAAGCCACCCTCGACGATTTCGCCCGCAGGACACAGCTGCAGGACGATCTCGAAGATCTGCAGAAAGCCGTGGACGAAGCCCATGACGAGTATCAGAAAGCGGATGAACGCTATAACCAGGCGCGCATCGACAGCAAGATCGCAGAACTCGGCGCCGTCCTCGAGGATGGCAGACCGTGTCCCGTGTGCGGTTCGGTGGACCATCCGGCTCCCCATGCCGCGGCGACGGTCGATGTCGAGAATTGCACTGCCGAGCGCATTCGCAGGAAGCAGACCTGGGAGGACGCCACGGCCAGGCTCAATGCGCACGTGGCCACGCTGCAGGTCGTGTCGGAGTCCCTCGAAGGCAAGACCGTGGAGGATGCCGAGGCACGGCGCGACAGCGCACAGCGCAGCATGCTCATGATCGAGGATTGCGAGAAGCGGCTCGATGACCTGAAGGCGGCATGCGATGACGTCGATGCCGCCCGGAAGGGACTCGAGAAGGCCGACAACGATGTGCAGAAGGAACAGGTCAGGCTCGATGCCAGGCTTGAGGACGTCGCAAGGCGTCGTGCCGAATGCGCGGGACAGAGCAAAGACGGGCTCGCAGAGCGAATCGCCGTCCTTGATGCGCAGATTGCGGACGACAAGCAGGTCGCGGGCCGCCTCGAGAGCGTCAACGCGAGCCTGAGCGCACGCCGGGAAACCGAAAAGCTCGAGAATTCCTGCGCAGAGGTGCTCAAGCAGAAGCGAAACGATCTGGCGACGGCCCAAGGCAGGCTCGCCTCGGCGGTTTCCGACAACGGTTTCGAATCGCTCGATGCCGCGCTCGCGGCCGTCATCGAGCACGATGAGCTGACCCGGCTCGATGCTTCGGTGCGCCAGTACGAGGCCGAAGCGAAGTCCGTCGATGACCAGCTCGAGGCATCGAACCGTGACACCCGCAGGCATCTGGACGCCGATGGTGCTCGGGCGCTGAGGCTGATCAGCGTCGGCGCGGTGCCCGACGACGCCGCCCTGTATCGCAGGGATGCATCCGGGGAACCGCAGATGACGCATCTTGGCGTCGCCATCGCCGCCATCGACAGGGACGAACTTCTCGGCAGGAAGGCCAAGGCCGACCAGGCGTATGACGATGCGAACAGCGCTTTCGAAGCGGCCGGTGCGTCATATGGCACTTTCGATGAGTCCAGAGCCGTGGTCCGCGAGGCCGCACAGGCGTGGAAGAAGTCCCGTGAGGACGCCTGGCCGTACCAATACGTCAGCCGACTGCTGCGTGGCATCGGCGGCAAGGGGAACGACAACAGCTCGCGCCTCACCATCTCCGCCTACGCGGCCCAGCAGATCTTCATCGCCGTCCTCGAGCAGGCCAATGCCATCCTCGGAGAGATCCATAACGGCACGTACCAGCTGTATCTTGGGCATTCCCAGAAGGGCAACAGCAAGCAGGGGCTCCCCATCGAGGTCTACGATGCCCGGACGGGGCGCAGGGGTGCGGCCGATACTCTGTCTGGCGGAGAGACCTTCTTCATTTCGTTGGCGCTTTCGCTGGGGCTCGCGCGGGTCGTGCAGGCGCAGGGCAGGAAAGTCGACATGGATGTCTTCTTCATCGACGAGGGTTTCGGCACCCTGAGCGAGGATTACCTCAATGATGTGATCCACGAACTGACACGGCTCTCTGAACAGGGACGTGTCATCGGAATCATCTCGCACGTCGCCGATCTGCAGGAACGGATCGGCACGCAGATCAAGGTGAGCAGAAAGAAAGGTCTGCTCGGACAGGACAGGGACAGCGAAATATCCTTTGAACTCTAGGAATGCCTTTGCCCCGTCGGATGCGGGTCCCGGCGGCCCGACCGACATGCGCGCAGCACGGGTCGGGGGCTTGACCACGGGGCGGTGGCGAGGGGCGGCGGGCCGTCGCAGGCATGACCCGCCACCCGCCGATGGTGGCCTGCGCAGTGCAGCCGATGGTGGTCTGCGCGGTGCAGCCGAAGATCCCGGCCGTGAGGTCTGCGGCGAGGGGCCGTCCCGGTGAGAAGATAGTGAAAGGTATGGCGAGAGGAGAAACACGATGAGGCACATTCCCGATGAATACGCCAACCAGCGCGTGGGCGTGCAAGGATACCGCGTGCTCAATCTGGACCTCGACGGAGTCTGCGCCGATTACCGTGGTGCGATCGCCGATTATCTGGTGGAGCACCGCCATGTGAAGTTGTCGGATCTGGGCACGAACGACCAGTACAACTTCTATAAGGCTCCGGGGTGGCCCATCGCAGACGACGCGGATTACATCGCCGTGCACAAACAGGCCGAATCCGAGCATCTCTACGCTTCCATGCGCCCCTATCCGGGTGTCGCCCACGCTTTGGAAAGACTCAGCCGGAAGCATGTCTACATCCGCATCGTCACGCACAGACTGTTCGTGAGCGGACAGCACCGCATCGTCGTCTCCGATACCGCGGAATGGCTCGACAAGAACGGGATCCCCTATATGTCGCTGTGCTTCACAGGTCTCAAGGATTCCATCGGCGCCACCGTCCACATCGACGATTCGCCCGACAACATCGAGGTGCTGCGCGAAGCGGGACAGCATGTGGTGGTGTTCGACCAGCCATACAACCGCGCCATTGCCGGGCCGCGCATGATGGATTGGAGCGACGCCGCGGTGGACGCGCTGCTGCAATGGTTCGACGAATGGCCTTCGTCCGACGCGGTTGCGGGAAACGCCGGCCGGTGAGAGACGCCGGCCGGTGAGGAACGCCCAACGCAGATTGTGATGGCCGGCCGGGGCGCTGCCTGTGCCCGGCCCGATGGCCGGTTGTTGTGCGAAAAAACGAACACTCCCTACAATAATGTGTAGTTTCAAGATGGCGTGTAGCTTCAAGCGCGATCATTGGAATGACTATAAGATAGTGACAAAAGCCGAGCCCCAAGGGAAGTGGGCGCTCGGGGTAACGACGGATTCTGGGGTCGACGGCACAGAGAAGCGCTGGTGCGGGTTGGCCTGACGAGGGATGGGACGGTGCCATATGCTCATTGGCGCGTATGTTGCAATAGCCGTCGTCATCGTCATCGGAATCATCATCGAAGCCATCCAGATCCACAATGCCCGCAGCGCCGGCGATGCCACGCAGTCGGACGACGAATCAGAAGTATCCTGGGACGCGAAGTACGAATGGGCCAATCCGGCGACGACGGCAGATGACAAGGACCTGGCCGCTGTCGAAAAGGACTGGGCGAAGGAAAATGAGTGGCATATCAAGCCCGATTCCAAGGCCATCGACAAGCCGGAACCGGTCATCACCTACAATCCCGGACGTCCTGCGAACAAGGAAGAGGCCGAAAGACGACGCGAACGCGACGACGGCACCGGTCCGAGGTTTTACGGCTCGGTCCCGCCCGAGATCGCATATCGAACCCATAATGGCGTGGCTCCGCGCGTCACGCGTGCCGAGCTGCGCGAGAAGGTGCACAACCCTGACATCCGTGTGGCGTTGCGAAGCGGTAAGAAAGTCTCCGATCGTTTCGCGAGTGGGCGTGTTGGCGAACGCGGCGAAGAGAAGACCCGGCGCATCGTCGACGAATGGGCGAAAAAGCATCACGCGGTCGTCCACCACGGATATTTCATCAACAAGCAGATGAAGGATTCCGACGTCGATCACATCATCGCTTTCGAATCCCATGGCATACAGCAGATATTGCTCCTGGACTCCAAGAACTATGCGGCCGGCGTGTATGAAGAAGGACGGCGCAAGCTCAAGCGAACCGGTGAATGGGAGCAATTCCATCAGAGCGGGTCGATGGAACTTGCCGTGCAGCAGCTGCAGGTTACGTTGATGGGCATGCCGTTTGTGTCGAAGGTCCATGGCTACACCGTGGTGTGGTGCAGTTCGAAAAAAGGCCATGTGGAGCTGCGCGGTTTTGAGAAGGCCGCCACCAAATCGATCAACGGCGAGAACCTGCTCACCGAGGTCCTCGACCAATACTCCGATGCCTCCGAACCCAATCTGGGCACATGCAGGGCTTTGGACTGGGCGTTCAGTCCGCGTGGCAAGGTCAAGAAGACGTGGAGCCTGGGGATGGAACGTGCGGCCGCCGATACCGAACGCCGCGAGTATGCCAAGACGCACCATGATGCCGATGCCACCTCCGCGGCCGATGCGGCTGATGCGAAACCGGGAACCGTCTCCGCATCCGATGCGACGCAGCAACCCTCGGCCGCGACGCAACAAACCTCGGCCGCGAAAGGCGGTCAGGCCACGCCTGCGGACACTGCGATGCCTGCGGGCGCTGCGGCGTCCGACTCGGCGTCCGGCGCGGCTGCGATGACCAAGATCAAGGTCAAGGAGACCAAGGGCGCGGCCAAAGGTGACACTGGCGCTGCGTCCGATTCCGACGCGGCGCATTCTTCGGAGAAGATTCCTTCGCCGCTGACGGTGGCGAGGTCATCGAAGCGGGCGCGTGAGGCCGCGCAGTCCCGCGGTCGGCGCGGCTTGTCATCTGCGGCGCCGCAGAAGGTCGGGAAGCCCGATGCGTCCCGAGGTTCCCGGCACGACACCGTCGAGAACCGCCACGATACGAACGACGGGGATTCATGGGGTGCATCCCGTGGCAGAGCGGCTGGCAAGAAGCCTTCCAAGAGGAACAGGAGGCGCTTGTCACTCCCAGAGACCGAATTGGACGAGGGCACAAGCAATGCCGATGCGGTGCGGCTTGTGTTCGGGGATTCCGAGCGGAGCCATGAGGAACACCGTCCTCTGACCGGCGACGAGAAGCAGCGGATCGAGGAGCAAAACAACGCCACCATGAAACGCACCTTGGCCGCGGTCGAGAAGGTACAGAACGACCTTGACATTCCCGAGGACAGCCTCGGATTCGCCACCGTCCTGACGCTGGCGTCGAACGGAGCTTCCAAAGACAAGTCACGTGCCCGCCAGAGGGCGGCATTCCGCAAGGGCCGTGGTGAGTCGGTCGGTGCGACTGCGGATTCGACCCCAGTTGGCATCCCTGGTGCGACACCGGCCGGACCGGGCAACGATTCCCATGCCGGGGCGTCCCCGATGACGAACGCAGAACTCGCAGCACGGCATGCATCCGTGGAGCCCTCTGCAGGCGCGACATCGGCAAATACATCGGCGGCGACGCCTGTTGTGCCGGCGGCTCCTGCAGAACTGAAGATGCCTGCGCCGAAAATGCCTGCGCCGGCTGCGAACTCGGACACTGTCATTCGGATGCAGGATCCCGACGGCGTCGCCAGCCAGACGGCGGACGAGAACGACGATGCCATGCTGATCGATTATGCCGAAGCCAATTCGCCGTTGCGTCGTTTTTCGGATGATGGGAAGGAAAGCGTTGCCGAGGCCGGTGCTCTGGCCGCCAACGACCGGGGGCCGACGTGGACGTTACCTGACGCTTTGCGCTCGAGTGTGTCACATATCAGGCGTCTCTCTGCCAGCAGTGGGCGGCGCCGTGAAGAACGGAGCAAGAAGCACTCGCCGCGTCGCGTGATGGGGTGGGTCGAACCCGACGAGGTGAAGTTTGAGAAGGAGTTGCCGCAGCTGGCCGGTGTGTTTGCGGATTATTTCGAGGCTTCGGCGGTGTTTGTGCCGGAATCTGTGGCAGCGCAGTCAAACGGCGCAGAATCAAACGGCGCAGAGGCTTCTGCTTCTATAGTGTATTCCGTCGTTCCATCCGTGACGTCTGCGACGCAGCATGACGACGCATGGCCGAACGGCGGGGAGGTCGCGGATGCCTTGGATGCCTCGGATATCTTGGATGCCGAGACTGCGCATGGCGATGCGCCTTCGGCTTCGCAGATTGTCGTGCCGGAGGCTGGATCGTCGGCGTCGACGGTGGAATCCGCTGGAGTGACGACGGTGGAATCCGCTGAAGGGCATCCGGGCGCGGGCCAGACCGATGTGCATGGAACGGGCGCGGGAATGCCTGACGCTCCTGGCGCTGAACCGGCGACACCGGTACCGCGGCCCAGAGGGAATTGGGCTCTGGCGCGGATGGCGCGTGATGACGGCATCAGCCTGCGGCAACTGCGGCACAGGGGATGATGAAGCGGCTGCAGCGATGGGGACGTCTGTGTCGTGATACATGGCGCCGCGATAATGGGCCGCGCCGCCCGGTGTCTCCGAATGCTTTGGGTGTGGAAACCCGGTCACTTGGACGGTGCGGCGGCGGTGCTGCGGAAGTGGCTGTGATGTGGCGGGTCATGCTTGGCAAACGGTGTACCATAGGTATTCGTTGCCCCGGTAGCTCAGGGGATAGAGCACCGCTCTCCTAAAGCGGGTGTCGTGCGTTCGAATCGCATCCGGGGCACCGTTCCGATGCCGGGCATACCGTCCGGCATCACGATGAACCGCGGACCGCCTGCAGGCGCGTCCGCGGTTTTCTTTTCCGCGGCGCGTGCAGTGACGATTGCGGTCGCGGCGGCGTCGCCGCCCGCGGTCGCGGCAGCGGCGCGCCTTTCGGCGCGCCGGGCCTTCTCGCGGGCGTCCGTCTCGATGGCCTTCTCGAGCTCCTCCTTGGAGGGGGCGGCCCCCATGGAGACCATGATGGTGTCGTCGGTCAGGTCGTCGAGGGACACGCCGAGGAAGGCGGCTGCCTTGACCATGTCGGCCAGGGACCATGTGGTCTTGCCTGTCATCTTCATGGAGACGGCGGATGTCTGCAGTCCCATGAAGTCGGCCAGCTCGCGCTGGGAGCGGTGCTGCGCCGTGAGGCGCTGGCGGATGTTGAAGGCGAAGGATAACGCGGCGGACGTAATCGGTTACAGGGATTCCGATGTCGAGGACGCCGACGTGTTGAAGAAGCTCAAGGATGATTACAACTGGCCGCTGACGGATCCGGATACGTGCTATGAGTATGACGAACCCGAAGACAGCAAGAACCTGGCGGCGGAATGGAATGCCGCATCGGGCAAATACCTGAGCCAGGCGCAGCTGATCGACGCGGATGCCGTCGCCGTGCGGGAATCGCGCCAGAAGAAGCTCGGCAACGACGCAAGGAAACGAGTCAGCGGCAAGCTCGCCACAGCCCGCCAGTTGCTCACCGACTCCGAGGACAAGACCCAGGGCAACGAGGTGCGCCAGGCGTTGACCGATCGCATCAACGAAGCGCAGGCTCTGGTGGACTCTGGCTCCTATGATCTCGATCGACTCAAGGCCGTGGAGTCGGACTTGCAAACCGCGATTGATGACGTGAACGCGAGTGTGAAGGAGCGGGAGGAGAGTGAGGCGGGGTGAGAGGTATTGGGCTTCTTCGTCTTTTAGGCGGAATACCGGCTGTTTTATTCACGTTCAGTAGTGCGATACGCTTGGCTATTGGAATCTGGAACCGGCATCCTGAACATGTGTTTGAACTGGGGCAGCGGCGGCGGCAGCGACCAATGGATATCTGACGGCCGTCATCAGGTCTCCACGCTCACGAATGTTGACTCGTGGACGGCGGACACGACCATCAGCGATGGTGTCAAGTTAGGCGACGACGTAGCAACTATCTGGACGATTCACTTTGACCCTAACACAGGCGAGACCGTCGGCTATTACTGCGCGTACCCGAAGCCGGATGATCCGACGTATAAGAAGATTGTGGCAGCCTTGCGCGATGGAACCGCAAAGGAGAAATATGCGTACAGATGACGCCCGGCGCAGCGTGACACGACGCGGTGCAGAAAACTAACGAAGAGCATGGAGACACAGTTCCCGCGGGAAGTGGCCTGTGCGGGCAATGGAAGTGTCCGCTGCCCGCACAAAACCGACCGTGCAGTGCGCCCTGCTACGTCATATGAGCTATGCCATGTGAGCGATGCCGTGTGAACTGTCAGCATCCCGCCTACTGAGTATATGGCGCGGACAGAATCAGAGGTTACTCCGGCGGCTTTCCTGATTGCGGTGCTGCTGTTGGTGAGGTCGAGGACACAGGGCCAGGAGTACAAGGCCGAAACCGGCGGTTTTTCAAGGCTCTGCCAGATGTGCATGACTTCCACTACCGAATTTGCATAAGTTTCACTTCCGGATTTGCATAAATGCCGTGGGGTGAATTCCGCCGTCATCTACGCCTAAACAGTGTCATAAGGCGCTCGGGGGTGCACGATGATGCGCCCTCGATGGCGGTTATAGCATCGGAACAGCGGCTGGCGCGGGGTAATCCGGGTCGAGGGTACAGATTATTGCGCCCTCGGCGCGGGTTAGACCTTGTTGGGTGGCCTGGTGGCGGTCTTTCTGCGGTCGAGGGTGCACGATTGTGATCCCTCGGCGCCGATTGCGGTTCCGGCTGTGGCGCCGGGACGGCGGTTGGGATGGGGCAATGCCTCCGTCGAACCACCGGACGCCATTTCATGCGCAATCTTCACTTTTTCTGATGGCTCGGGTGGGATGCCGATGCGATAATCGAGGTGACGCCAACGGTGGTGGGGCAGTCGTCGGAGCAGCCGGATCCGGATTGGGGCGCTGGTATCTAGCCGTCGAGGCTGCGATGCCTGGTCGTTGCGATGTCTGGTTGCTGGGGGCGGTTGCTGGGGTCCGGTTACTGGGGTCCGGTCCACTGCCGTCAGCCCGCAAGGACCGCCAGATAATGGCCTTTCTTTTCGAGCGGGATATCGGCCTGCCAGTGCATTCTCGGTTCAAGCTCTTCCATCGCGGCGCCGGACGGCGCGCCCCACGTGAAGCGTGAGCCGGTCGCGCGGATCGACGGCATGTCGGCCTCGGCGGCCAGGGAGGGCGTGAGGTTTTCGGAAACGAAGATGGCGTTGGGGAAGAACCGCGCCACGATTGACAGGATGGTGCGCATGGATTCGTTATCCAGATACATCGAGAGGCCTTCCATGAGCACCAGCACATGGCGGTCGGCAGCACGCTGCGGAATGCGCCCATCGCCTGCGGGGTGGAACGCGCTGCCCGGTCCGTCGGACGGGGCGGATGCCACCGGCGACGGCAGGGTGGCGTCGATCGCCTCGCGCACGGTCTGCGCCCATCGGGGAGACAGCGCGTCGGCCGCGATGTCCGTCAGATTGCGGCTGCGGCCGAGCAGCCGGCGACGCGTGGCGACCACGTCCGGCAGGTCGACGTTGAACCATTGCACGTCGGCGGTGGGGATGCGGTGGAATCGTGTATCGAGCCCGGCGGCCAGATTCACGACGACTCCATGCGGATACCTCGTGCTGAACGCCGTGGCGAGCGAATCGAAGGCATGGGTGCGCGCCACGACGGCCTTCGCAAGCGCAGTGTCGTCCTTGGCCGCGGAGAAATCGTAATCGAGACGGCGCAGCAGACTCATGGCGAGCAGGTCGCCGGCGTACAGGCCGCGCATGGCGAGCGTCTGCAGCATCGTTTCGCTGACACCGTGCAGCCGGGGCGTGAATGAGGGAGTGGCCCCTTGCGACAGGGCAGCCGGATTGTCCGAGGCGTTTGCGGGCGTGAGACCTTCCCGCGATGCCGCGGCGGTCCGCGATGCCGCGGCGGTCCGCGATGCCGCGGCGGTGCCTGCCGTTGCTGCGGTTTTTGCGATGTTCGAGATAAACGATGTCATGGAAATCCTCCTGTGCGGTATGCGCTGTGAAGATCTGGCGCTGCGAAGATCTGGCGCTGTGAAGATCGGATTGCGGGGTGAGCGGGGACGAGGAAGCATCCCGTGATGTGGTGCATCTTCGACATCGGCG
>DEKK01000003.1:138480-403001 GCA_002353815.1 Bifidobacteriaceae bacterium UBA2724
GCCGATGCGCTGGTTTCGTGCGGCCGGCACTGCGCCGCCGTTCAAGGCACAAGAAAGGGAATATCGGGGAATGTCAGGCTGCGCAGCGACAGCTTGCGGCGCAGACGGAGGGACAACAGAGGGCGCGGCTCCCGGCATATGCAACGTTGATGAGGCCGATTGCCATACGCGCCATGGTTCCTCCTTCGAGTGAAGACTGCAGATGACTGCATGACTGTATTTCTACACACAGGATAGCACGTAGCCGACGGAATGCGACCGGGGTGGTCGGCGCCCTGCCGCGTGGCTGGCGTGCGTTGCGGCCTATCGTGAATCAAACGGAATATGAAGTCGTTGTTGGTCGGCGTCGTCGAGGATTCCACCGCTTGACGTTCCACGACGCTGGGCCGACGGACAGACTTCACGAACCAGCGAGGGAACAGTTGCCAAGGCTGGAGATTCCAGCAACATGGAGGCGGTGCACGGCACCGTGGCCGCGCAGGACTTCGAAAAACACTTGCCAGCGTCATTCTGCGGCTACGATTGCGGCACCGATATCTGCTGCGCCGCCGTCAGCGGCCTGTATGACCCACTGGAGGTGCAGCACGGATGGTGCGCCGGCGACATCGCCCTCGGCAACGGCTGGCTTGTGCTGCTGTATGGCGGGCCCGAAGTCGGGCCTCGCCGGCGACCTCATGATCATCGGCCACATCCACGACGAGGATTTGAAGCTCGTCTGCGCCCTGCCCAAGCGTGTCTTTGACGATTGCACTTGCCTAGGTGCGGGGCGTCGGAGTTTGCCCGAAGCCGTCCGATTCACGGGGGATGAGTTCGTGAATATGCTTTGCATCTCTCTTTGGAGGTTCATTGTTGCCAATGAGGGCTAGCAGTTGGAACTTTCATTTGACTGGGGCGTGCCGAAGCACTATTAGCAGCAATTGTTACTAGTTGCATTGCAAGGATATCTGGAACTTGGAGATTCGTAGTTCTGGATGCTGGTCTCTCCTCAGATGAACTTTCTGGGTAATTGTGTATATGGTTTGATGGTTGGGAAGATGAAAAGGGAGTTCTGGATTCTCCTGTTTTAAAATTAAAGAGCCATGTCAATATGGCTTTCAGGGAATTCAGAAAAGGGAAAACAATGAAAACATAACTCTCATGCACTCAAAATGGGGGATCGTAGCTGCAGCCACGACTGTTTTTGCTCTTGCTTTCTCGATGGGTAATTCAAATCTTCCAGAGGCGTCTGCAGAGGAAGCTGTTCCATCGGTCAATATTTCCGCTCCTGTACAAATCGAGTCTCTTTCGACTCCTGTGCAAAGTGGGAAATTGCTTCAAGAAGTCGGCGAGGTAGAAGTAACCGCAGCGATTTCTGACGGGGCGGATACCTATTCTTTGTATCCAGAATTCAAAGATCCGGGGGAAGCAATCAAAAAATGCAAGATAACGATGCCGTCGTTATTCTTCGAGATTCTTTTCAACTTGCGCCCTTGTCGGAGGGCAATTGGGGGGATTACCGCTGGGCATATTATGAATTTCTTGATTCTTCTCACCGGCCTGAGTGGTTCGTCGAAGGGGATGATGAAGTTCTCCAGCTTCTGCAGTTCTTCGATATCTATGAAAACACTGATCAGAACGCCGCTATCATTGCCTCGGCGAAGAACTCAGATGTTTCGAAGATTTCTGAGAATGAGACTCTTATGAATGAACTGCCATATACATCGCACGATGCAATTGGGAAAAAAGATGGACTTTGATGGGTCGGTTACTAGCGTTGTGAATCAGCCTGTTCTGACATCTGCCCTTTCGGGATTTAATGTGGCAAAGGCATATGGTTATGCAACATCGTATGCCACGAAACCTAACACTTCGTCTTATCAGTATTTCTCAAAGGGCGATTGTGCGAATTTCGCTTCCCAAATTATGGAGAATGCAGGAGTTCGACAAACCTCGAAATGGTGGCATCGGCGTGTAGGGAATCTACATGTTCACTCCAACGCCTGGATACGAGCTGATGATTTTGCCCGGAATGCTCAGGTCAACTATGTAACAAGGAGTAATTCCGCCTTTTCGATACACATGAATCCATATGATTTTATTGCTGCGGACTATGCACATGATGGATCTTGGGATCACATTGGATTTGTGGTCAATAAACGCAAGATTGCAAGTGGATACGACTACAACGTGGCTCAACATACTTCCAATTACATCGCCTGGGCATCCAGCTCGATAAATGGTTGGGATAAGATAGGCGCTGCAGGCGGGTACTACGGGATTATTCGTACGAGGTGATGTTTACTCCTGGGGATCCTGTATGTCTTCAGAAAACCAGCCCTCCCGATGATGAAAAGTAATTGGCGTGTCGAAGAGAAGTGATTTCCGGTCGCTTTCTGAAAACTCCGCCATTCTTTGTGGCTTGGGAGGGTTCATATTCATCTCTCCTCTGGATGTTGTGGCTTTGGAAGGCCCAGATTCATCCCTCTTCTGGATGTTGCCTTGCTTCTCTGGCTCTGAAAAGAAGCGAGGCAACACTACAAGTTCGAAAATCTTTAGACTGATTTTCGATGTCGAAAAATACCGTGAATGTTGTCTTTGCCTCCAAGGCGGTCGAATCTTTATGGATTCGGCTGGTGAATTGAGATGGTCATGATGATAGCGAGGAAAATTAACACAAGAAAGTCGTGGGTCGTGCCAGTCGCGTGCCTCATGGCGGTGGTGCTTGTCGCCGGTGCCGCGGGCGCGGCGCGTGCATACGAGAGCTGGTGCGAAAGGGTGACTCCGCAGTTCGTCGCCGTTCCTGCGGCTTTGCAAACGCAGTCGTCCGATGACTGGGGGTCGTATTCGACCAAGCTGGCCGTCGATCTGGACGGCACGGTCCATCCGCTCCAGCCGACGTATGATGACCCGCAGCAGGCGTTGGACAATTTCGAGAAGGGCGACGGCATCGTCGGTTATCTCCAGGAACGTGCCGGCCTGCCTGCTTTCGGCGCTGAGACGGTCGGCCAGTACACGAGCGCGGCGGCGGGAATCGACAGGACGACCGCTCCCGACGGCTATGCGGACGACCTTGCCGAGCTTCTTAAATTCGCCGATATGTATGACAACAGCGCCGAGAACGCCGAACGCATCTCGTATATGCAGTGCAAGACCGGCGCCCGGCTGAAGCAGGATTCTTACTTCATGGGCTGATTCGCGGCGGCATGGCGTCGGTTATCTCGACGTCCTTGGGGATGCTCCGTCGTTGGCGCGATCTCTGTGCCAACGAGGGAGTGCCAAGTTGCGCGACACCACCAAGACGCGGTATCCTCGGGACATCGGAACACGCGCATCGCAAGGGTGACGAGGCGCGAAATCGAACAGAAGGGGGTTCTTATGCCGACAATGACACAAACCGTCGCAGTGGGAAGGGATACTGTGGTCATCCCCGGCGATTATGCACAGCTCGAACTGATGCCCGACGATCCGAAAGGCTCCGTCCCCGTGGGCGTGCAGACGCAGCAGTCCATGTGTTTCGTGCGGTTCGTCCCTATCTCCGCGTCGCAGGCCATGCCCTTCGACCGGCCGCAGGAGGTCGTGGACGGCATCCATGGGGCCTTGGAGGACGACCAGGGACTCGTGGAGGTCTGCGCGGAGACGATGAAATCGGGCAGGCGCCTGATCGACAGCATCGTGAAGACCATGGTCTCCGAAAACGGCGGCATGCAATACACGTGGACGTGCGACATGGAAACGCAGCACGGCGTGGTGATGCTCCAGGGATTCTTCGACGAAGCGGGCGTGACTGGCATCAGGGAAACGACGGTATTCGAGCTGTCGCGTCGCGATGGCAGCGTCACCGTGGACGACAGCGGTGTGCACGGATGGGCGCGCGACGTATATGATCCCGCGTTCACGCGCGGGAATCTGCCGAATCTGTCGGAGGATGCACGGTATGACGGCATGTTCCCCGAGCATCCTCTGTCGATGCTCCGTGCGTTTCGCTCGGTGGTTGCCGCGAACAACTGATGGGCTGCTTCGGATATAGATGGTGAGGATGACGCCATCGGAGCAGGTGATGGTCTGCGTGCCGAAGGAGCAGGTCGTGGTGCCGTGGGTGCCGTCGCACCTGATATCCCTGGCGCTGGTCAGGTGGCCGTTCTCGACAAGCGTGAAGCCCGACTCTTTGCGAGGGCGACGGGTGCGAGCGTGTGAAATACGGCAACGCAGCGGCGTGGGAACTTCATCGACGCGACGGCACAACGGAGGGGGCAGTGACATGGGCGGCACAGACATGACTTCTGCCGTGGGCTCCGGCTCGCCGCGGGGAAGGTCCGGCGACTTGGAAGACGGCGAGATGTGGAAAGCCGTGAAGGACTGCGACGCCTCATGCGATGGCGCATTCCTCTATGGCGTGACGACGACGGGGATCTATTGCCGTCCGTCCTGCGCGTCGAAGCTGCCGGAGCGGCAGAACGTCGTGTTCCTCCGCACAAGGGAAGAAGCCGAGGGCAGGGGGTTCCGCCCGTGCAAGCGATGCCGTCCGGACCTTGACGGATACGACCCCGCCGCAGACTATGACCATTTTCACCGCCAGACCGGCATGGCGCCGGCGCGGTACCGGCAGATTTTCGCCGCGGGCATCAGCCGCCTCGTTGTCGACACGCCAATAGGGCCGTTGCGCATCACCGCGTCGTCCAACGCCATCATGTGCGTGGAACAGGCGGGGCGAGAACTGCAGGATGCGGGGGAGGAAGCGCCGCGGGTTCCCGCCGACCGACTCGTCTGCGACGATGCTTCCGGCGAGCTGGCGGCGAAGTGCAAGGCGGAACTTACGGAGTATTTTGCCGGCCGTCGCACGGATTTCGACCTGCCGCTCGCGCCCGAGGGCACGGAGTTTCAGAAAACCGTATGGAATCAGCTCGGGCGGATCTCCTATGGCCAGACGCGCACATATGGCGAACTGGCCGCCATGCTCGACAATCCCAAGGCATCGCGCGCGGTCGGTATGGCGAACCACCGCAATCCGATTCTCATCCTCATCCCGTGCCACCGCGTCATCGGCGCGGACGGAAGCCTGACGGGGTATGCGGCGGGCGTCGAGGCGAAGAAATACCTGCTCGATCTGGAGAAACGGGGCGTCGTATGACTGCCCTTGGAGGCGCGTGCGCCGAATCGTCGGCGGGACCGTGCTGGGTGTGCGGCTTCCTGTGATGCGCGCCATGGCGCGGCGCTCGTCGGATGCGCGGACGTTACGCCGAGCCTGACGCATGCGCGTGATAGGGTGAACGTGTTTGGCGGGTGCGGCAGTGCGGCGGCGGTTGCAGGACGTGCGCCCGTGCCAATGCTCTGCGCCCTCGTCATGTCGTTTGCGACAACCTCCGGGTTGTCCGGATCCCCAAGGAGAGCCAAGAGCACATGGAGAAGTTCTTTCATCTCAAGGAGAACGGCACCACGGCATCCACCGAGATAACCGCCGGTCTCACCACGTTCTTCGCGATGTCATACATCATCGTCGTCAACCCGCAGATCCTGAGCAAAACCGGAATGCCGTGGGGCGGTGTGTTCCTCGCCACCATCATCGCGGCCGTCATCGGCACGCTCGTGATGGGCCTGTTCGCCAACGTGCCGTACGCGCAGGCGGCCGGCATGGGCCTCAACGCCTTCTTCACCTACACCGTCTGCTTCGGGCTGGGCTTCACCTGGCAGGAGGCGCTGTGCATGGTGTTCCTGTGCGGCGTGATCAACATCATCATCACTGTCACGAAGATCCGCAAGATGATCATCCGCGCCATCCCGCCGGTGCTGCAGAACGCCATCGGCGCGGGCATCGGCCTGTTCGTGGCGTACGTGGGCATGCTCAACGTCGGATTCATCCAGTTCACGCCGAGCGACCCGTCCGCGGCCGCGAACGGCGGCGCCATCAGCGCCACGCCGGGTCTCGCCACGCTCAACACGCCCACGTTGTGGCTGTTCCTCATCGGGCTGCTGCTCGCCATCGTGTTCACCGTCACCAAGGTGAAGGCCGGACTGCTGCTCACCATCGTTGCCACGGCCATCATCGGCATCCCGATGGGCCTGACGAGCATGGCGAACTCCGTGTCGGTGGGCGAGGCGTTCTCGCAGCTGCCCACCACCTTCGGCGCCATCTTCACGGCGCAGGGATTCCCCGCGCTGTTCTCGAACCCGGCGCGCATCCCGCTTGTGCTCGTCACGATCTTCGCGTTCTCGATGTCCGACACCTTCGACACCATCGGCACCTTCATCGGCACGGGCCGCCGCACCGGCATCTTCTCGGAGAAGGACGAGAAGGCGCTCGAGGACGGATCCGGCTTCAGCTCGAAGATGGACCGCGCGCTGTTCGCGGATTCGATCGCCACGTCGATCGGCTCCATCTTCGGCACCTCGAACACCACCACCTACGTGGAGTCCGCGGCGGGCATCGGCGCGGGCGGACGCACGGGCCTGACCTCCGTGGTCGTGGCCGCGTGCTTCGTGCTGTCGATCTTCCTGTCGCCGCTGATCTCCGCCGTGCCGAGCGCCGCGACCGCGGGCGTGCTCGTCATCGTCGGCTGCATGATGGCGTCGAGCCTCAAGGAGATCGCGTGGGAGAACATCGACGAGGCGATTCCGGCGCTGTTCGCGGCCGTGTTCATGGCGTACTCGTATTCGATCTCGTACGGCATCGCCGGCGGCTTCATCACGTACTGCATCGTGATGACCTGTAAGAAGAAGGCGAAGGAGGTCTCCGCGGTGATCTGGGTGGTCGCGGCGCTGTTCATCCTCGACTTCGTGTGCATGGCGCTGCTGTGACGATGCGACGGCGCGGGATGCGTCGGCAGGCCCGCCGCCGCACGGTGGCGGGCCATAATTTAGCTGTGAGCGAAGTGACCCATGTCTCCATCCAAACAGCCTGTACCCTAGCGATAGGCGGATGAAGAAAGGGGCATCCATGGCCATGGCGACAACGATTTCGACCCGCGGGCTGATCCAGGCGGTCAACCGTGCGTTCCCGCGTGTTGACCTCGAGGCGGGACGCGACATCGCCGGAGGCGGGAACGCGCATCTCGTCGCGGGCACCGTGCATCGCACTGCAACGACCACCGTGGATTCGTACCACATCGACGGTGTCATCCGGGATTCCGCGTCGCGGGGCGGTGCCTATTCGGTCAGCGTCGATATCACGCAGAACGCGTCCGGCTATGTGGAGTTTCGCGCAGGCAAATGCGGGTGCAAACGGTACGAGACCACGCGCGAGGCGATTGTCTCGCTGTCGGGCGATGCCGACATGACGTCGGCCATGACGATGGTTTTCGACCCCGATCCCGTCGCCGCCGGTGATGTCTTCGGCGCTCAGAGATATTCCGACGCTTCCGCCGACATCGGAATCGACCTCCAGATCCCCACATGCCCGCACATCGCCGCATTGTGCATGATGTATGCGTGGTTTCCCACCATGTTCGCCACCGAGCAGTCGATGCTCGCCCCGAAGGTGCAGCACCGCCAGACCTCGTCGCTGCTGCGCAATCTCATCAACGACGAAGCCTCCAGGCGCAACGCGATGCAACGTCGCAACCGCGAAGAGGCGATGAGGGCGCTGGAATCCGTCACGGCGCTGAAAAACAAGGCAAACGACGCAGGCGTGGATTTGCGGAGCCTGGCAAGAAAGAAAACCGGCGTGGTCACGCCCACTGCCGGCAGCGTCCATTTGACGCCAATCCTCAAGACGAAAACCGCCGACGACGGCAGGTGGACCTTGTCGCTGCGCATCTCCTGCGAGGGCGCCAGCTACGTCGTGCAGAGCATGGACGACCTGCTCGCACTGGTGCGCGCGGGCAGCTATGGGTCCTATGGCAAGCGCCTGTCGTTCGCACATGACCGCGCGTTGTTCGATGCATATTCCCGCCGCGTGCTCGACTATCTCGAGCTTGTCAAAAACACGCGCATCCAAAGCCGGATGGGCGCGTACACGTATTATTCGAGCGGTTCGGCCATGTTCTCGAATGGTCTGCTGCAACGCGAGGTGACGTTGTCGGATTCCGAGGTCTGCGACCTGCTTGACGAAAGCGGAGCCATGCCGGTGACCCGTGTGCCTCAGGAATGGCGGTTCCTGCCCTCGTATGCCGACGGCAAGGACCTTCTTGACCTCGCGCGTGACCACGGGGCGGTGAACCTTGAGGCCATCGAGTCACAGGCGCGCGCCGTTTCCCGCCGTTCCATCGCCGAGGACGCGTCCGAGCGGCACGGTGATGCGGCCTCTGTGCCCCAGGCCGATGGCGATGGCGCCGATGCCCGGATCGATGATGCCGACGCCGAGACCGATGGCACCGACGCCGAAGCGTGCGAGGGACGCATCGACGTGATGCTGGCGAAAGGCCTGGACTGGCGCATGGTCAGTGTGCCGATTTTCGAAGGTGATCCCGCCATGTTCTTCGACGTGCAGGCCGTCACGCCGTCGGGGCCGGTCCCGGTGCCGCAGACCGGCACGGCGTTCGGCGACGAGGTTCCCAGCGCCCTTGGGGTGACGATCGATTCGGACACGCGCGTGATGTCGATGATTCATAGCGCGCACAGCGCATACGCTCTTGTCCAGTCGCCGCAGACCGTGGGGGTCCCCGCGTTCTTCCGCTGCTCGCGCGATTTCGCCGCGGTGAAGGACGACCTCGCTGCTTTGTGCACAGGGCCGTCGCAATACATCTCGCGCGCCGACTGCGCCACGTTCGCGTCCACGATCGCGCCGCGCCTGAGACGGGCAGGGATCCTTCTCACGGTTCCGCAGCTCAGGCAGCCGAGGCAGCCGCGTGCCGCAAACCTTGCACCGGCCGGATTCGACATCTACCTTGATCGCACCAACGACGGCATCACATGCGAGATCGTCGCGAGATATCCCACGCATTCGGTACAGGTGCTGCCAGTCAGCGGCACGGTCCACGCCGATGTCGCCAGCGATTCCACCCGGGCGGGCAAGGGGCGCGACACGCTCGGCGAAGGCATGATTCTTCGCATCGTGGAACAGCTATTCCCCGCCCGCGATGCCAAGGGCCTGGCCCTCATCCCCGAATCCGACGAGGACTCCATCGCGTTTCTCATGCGCTTCGGCCTCGAGCAGCTGCGCAAGGTGGGCACCCTGTATTGCACGCCGAGCTTCGACGGCACCATGCCCAAGGCGGCGGGGCCGGTGCACTTCGGAGTGTCCATCCATTCCGGGTTGCTGGAAGTCATGACCATGCTTGACGAGATCCCGTCATCGGAGGTCGGCAAGCTCCTGGCGAGCTACCGCCAGCGCAAGCGGTATCACAAGCTCAGCAACGGCACGCTTGTCGACCTTCGGTCGGCGTCCACCGCGGACAGCCTGAACAAGCTCGACAAGGTGTCGGACGCGCTGGGGCTTTCGGCCGCAGACCTCAGCGGGACGGTCACGCTGCCGATGTCCCAGGCTCTCGTCGCGGACGCTTTCTTCGACGAGACGGAGAAAGACCAGAGCTTCCGCGACTACGTGCATGACCTCGAGGTCATCGACCCGGGGCGTTACCAAGTCCCCGCCGACCTCAGCGGGACCATGCGCAGCTATCAGGTCGAGGGGTACCAGTGGCTGTCGACCCTGTATGACAAAGGCTTCGGAGGGATCCTTGCGGACGAGATGGGCCTGGGCAAGACGATCCAGACCCTCGCGCTGGCGTTGGCGCGGCGTGCGGACGGGCCGGCGCTCGTCGTCTGCCCCGCCTCGCTCGTGTACAACTGGGAGGCAGAATGTTCCCGGTTCGTGCCGACGATGTCGGTGCAGGTCGCCGCTGGTACGAAAGCGCAGCGTCGCACGATTCTTTCCGGGGCGCGCGACGGAGACGACCGGCCGGACATCGTCATCACGTCATACGATTTGCTCCGGCGCGACATCGACGACTACGACGGCGTCCGTTTCAACCTGATGGTGCTTGACGAGGCCCAGTACATCAAGAATCCCACTACCAAGATTGCGAAGGCGGTGAAGAAGGTCGCGGCGGCCCACCGTTTCGCGCTCACGGGCACGCCGATCGAGAACCGCCTGGGCGAACTGTGGAGTATCTTCGACTTCCTCATGCCCGGCATGCTGCGCAGCTATCCCACGTTCCGCAGCCGCTACGAGATGCCGATCGTCAAGCATCTGGAAGACGGCGACATGGATTGCGAGGAGGCCCGGCGCCTGCGGTCCATCACGCGCGTGTTCATCAAGCGCCGTCTCAAGTCCCAGGTGCTTCGCGACCTGCCCGAGCGTTTGGAAACGACGGTCACGGTGCGTCTCGAAGGCGTGCAGCGCAAGCTGTATGCCGCGCATGAGCACAAGCTTCTCGGCTTGCTTACCAACGAGACCGGTTCGATCGATGTCTCGGTGCTGGCTGAGCTCACCCGTCTGCGCGAGATCTGCTGCGATGCGCGGCTGGTGTACGAGGATGCGCCCGCATCGTCGTCCAAGCTGGACGCCATCGTGCAACTGGTGCAGCAGGGACTTGACGCGGACCGGCGCATCCTTGTGTTCTCGCAGTTCACATCGTTCCTCGACCTCATCGCCAAGCGCTTTGACGCCGAAGGCATCGACCATGTGTCACTCGTGGGGTCCACCCCCAAGAAACGCCGCGTCGAGCTGGCCGATGATTTCAACGCCGGCAAAGGCGCCCCGGTGATGCTTGTATCGCTCAAGGCGGGCAACACGGGTCTCAATCTGGTGGGGGCGTCGATAGTGATCCATGCCGATCCGTGGTGGAACGTCGCGGCGCAGAACCAGGCGACCGGACGTGCGCACCGCATCGGACAGACGCGCGACGTGGATGTGTACCAGATCGTGGCCGCCGATACCGTCGAGGAACGCGTGCATGACCTGCAGGCGCGCAAGGCGGAGCTTGCCAACGCCTTCGCGGCGGGCGACAGCGATGATTCGCCCATCCGAGCCGACATGGATACGTCGATCGGCGCGCTGACGCGCGAGGATGTGCTCCATTTGCTTTCGTGAGATTCGCGCTCGCGGCGGTCCCGCGTGCGCCAAGTGCGCGGCGTCTCCATTGGCAGGCGGACGGTGCTTGTGTATGCGGAGAGCATGGAATGGGACGCGTCGTCACGTTGTGCGAACCATCGACGGTGTAAGTTTGGATACGAAGCCGACTCTTCAGGGATTGGCGAGGCGTGATTCGCGTGGTTTGCGACAAGGCGTGGTCCACCGGGCTGTGCACGGTGCCATGCGCCAGCGATGCGCGGGCATCCGCGTGGCTGGCACATGGGGGCATGGTTTGAGATGTGATGATGCGCTGTGGCCGGGAAGCCTGACGAAGGGAGTTCCTCAGATGAATCAGACATGCGAGGTGTGTGGGGCGCAGCTGCCGGACGATGCCACGGTCTGTCCGTCATGCGGCGCTGCAACGGGGTATTCTTCCGGACAGCAGGTGGCCGGGCAGCATGCTGGACAGCAGGATTCTGCGCCGCAGGAATCCGCCGGACAGACGGACAACACGTCGGCAGAACAGGCAACCCAGCCGACCGAGCCATTGAATACGTTGGAACGGCCGACCCAGTCGATTGCTCCTGCGCAGGACTTCTGGGGGCAGACGCCGTCGCAGCCAGCGCTGGCGCCATTGGCATCGAGCCAGCCGTCATCCGTCCAATCCACGCAGCCGATCGCCATGCAGCCGATCGCCACGCAAGCCGATGCCGCTGCTGTGGCGGACTCGGTGGACGGGATTCTCGCTAACTCCGCCTCAGACCAGAATGCACAGCCGGAGTCTTCGGACCCGTACGCTCGGCCGCACGGGCAGTCGTATGCGCCGTCCGTCCGGCCAATGGACGAGCAGCCGTATGAACAACAGGCCCAGCCCTATTCGCAATCGCCCCAGTTCATGTCCATGCACGACGCGCCCATGCCTCCGATCTATTCGCGGCCACAGGAAGCACGCGCCCCTCTGCTGACCCCGCGCATGAAAGGCGCGCTTGCCACCATCGCGCAGTCCGCATGCTTCTGCGCGGTTCTCGCCATGATCAGCGGATTGCTGTTCGCTGTGATCTCGTTGCTGCTGTGCGCGATTCCTCTGTCGCAGTTCTCCTCATACATGAGCGACAGCATCGGCGCGAACGGGCTGTCTTCGTCGGGCAGTTCGCTGCTGGGAGGCGCCGGCTCCGGTCTGGGGCCTCTGTCGGGGATGGAAGACGATCTGGCACAGGTCGAACAAGACCTCATGCCGAACGTCTTCACCATGATCATGCTGATGTTCGCATTGGGAACCGGCGGAACGGCGTCCGCCAACTACAGCGCGTCGATGGGAGGCCTTGGCATGCTTGGAATGGATGACATGTCGATTACCGCAAAGCTCACCGTCACGGGCATGCTCGGCCTCGTGGGCGTGGCGATGCTCGTCGCCGCGGCGTTCGGCACCTACGTCTTCGCGCGCTCGGGCAAGGCCAGCTCGGTGCCGTGGTCGCGCATGGCCGCCGCCATGGCGTCGGGACTGCTTTCCATGGGACTCTATTCGGTGCTGGCCTCGGTGGGGTCGCACCACAAAACCTCGTCGTTGTTCATCCTGTCTCTCACGTCCGATTACTCCGGGCTCACCCCGCGTACACTTGTCATGATTTTCGTGCTCGTCTACGTCGGGGCCTTCGTCGGATTCCATCTGGGCAACAAGGCGCAGCACGCCCAATCCGTGTTCCACGCCGCGTGGCGCTGGTCGCACAGGCAGGAAGGCGCGCGTCGCACGGTCATCGAATCGCTGTTCATGCTGGCCGTGGTGTTCGGCGTGGCGGGATTCATCTACTCCATCCTTCTCACTTTCGCCTTGTGTTCCTATGGCAGGAAGCACCAGAACGTGGGGTCCAGCGTCTGGTTCTTCGACAACCCCCTGTCCACCTGGTGCATGGTGGTGCCCATGGTTCCGGCGATCATGGTCATGCTGTTCTTCCTGTGCGTGGGTGGCGCCGAGCAAATGCAGGTGGTCGTGAACGGCATCGTGTCGGACCCCTCGGGCGATTTCGCGCCCGCCGGCAGCGGCGCCATGCTGGGGGATTTCCCGTTCCTTGGCTCCTACTGGTTCAAGTGGGTCACGTTCGCGACGTTCGTTGTGTTCACGCTGTACCTGGCGCTCCGTGCCGGATACCGGTACCGGCAGGACGCCCGTTCGGCGCGGTGGGGCGACATCTGGAAGACGCCACTGGCGTTGATGATCATCGCGGGGATATTGCAGCTGTCGTGCTTCATGGGGCAATGTTCAGCCAGCCTGAACGCCGCGGGACTTGACTTCCTTGGGCTGTCCGGCTCGCAGTCGGATGTCGCGCAGGTCAAGTTCCTGCCAAGCTGGTGGTGCTTCCTCGGCGCCGGTGCATGGGGTCTCGTGGTGGAGGTGCTGGCGCGCACGGCGGGTGTTGTGGTCGCCGCACATTCCCGCATCGGTGCGGGCGGCCGTGTGTTCGCAGGCGGTTCCGCCGACCCGTTGGACATGCCGGGCAACGAGCAGCCGATGGCCTATGCCCAGCGCTTCGGGGCGTATCAGGGCGCGCCGATTCCGGCAGATGACCAGGGCGTTCCCGCAGCCGTCGCGGATCCCGCGGCGCAGCAGCAGGTCTTTGCGGCCCAGGGCGCTTCCATGCCGCCGACTGGTTACGGCTGGGCGATGCCGGACCAGGCGGACACGGCGTTCGACCGGGCGTTGGCTGGTACCTCGCCCGATCAGCAGTCCATGACCGTGGGAGGCGCCGATGCCGCGGGTTCCACCTATTCGTCGAATTATGCGGGCGACGATGCGTGGCGGCAGGTCGAGGATCACCGCGGAGAGAAGCCGACCTTGGCGCCGACGTACCAGCAGTCGTTCATGGAATCGACACCGGGTGATTTCTGGGCGACCTCGACGTATTCCCCCATGCCGCAGACATTCGACGCCGCGCCGTCTGCTGGCGCTGCGCAGCCGGCCGCCGTGCCGTCGGATATATACGCGCCGAACACTGGCGTTGCGTCACCCGAATCCATGCGCCCGGCAACGCCAACGGACGAAGCGGACCATCCCGCGCAGATGGCGGGGGATGACGACAGTGCAGCGGCTGCCGGCGATGACCCGCAGGGAAGCGCCGCATAGCGCTGTGATTCAGTGCCGCTGTGCCCTCGCTCGTTGTTATCCGCGTCGTGTGGCGCTGACCGCAGGTAGCTGACCGCAGGTGCGCGCCGCGCACCGTCCTGAATGCACAAGGAGCCCAGACTCGGTGGTCTGGGCTCCTCTCGCATGGCGGTTATCTATCGGCGCGCGTCATCATGACGTCGCGCGCCGATGCCAGCCTCGCCGAACCATCATCCTTTGGCGGGGCGGTCGAGAATCGCATCCACCGCATCCGCCGCCGCATCGGCATCGGCCTGCATGGTGTATTCGTCGGAACTGATCATCGGCGTCGGCTCCTCGCCGCGCGCGATCTGCGCCTCGTGGAGCTTGTCGGCGATCGTGGCGGCCTCGGTCGGGTGGCTTTCGGCGACGACGTCGAGCAGTTCCTTCGACACGGCGCCGGTCACCTTGATGTATTCCAGGGCCGCGTCGGCGTCGTGCACCTGCATGAGCAGCAGTTCGTATGCCGGATTGCGCAGCGCGATTGAAGGAATCGGTTTCTTGCCTTGCTTGGTGATCTGCTCGTTGACATTGCCCAGCATGGCCTTGCGGCGCACCATCTGGCGCGCGCACTCCGTGGCGAGCTCGCGGCGTTCGGCCGGCCACGCCTTGTCGCCGACGAGCTTGTGCATGCGTGGCACGGAGCGGATTCCCAGCTGCGGCGTGGCGTTGAGGATGTTGTTCGTATACAGTTCCTTGAGCCCCTCGGTGTCATGGCGCGCCTGCATCACGGCCTCGGTGACCGACAGCCATCCGCCGTGCCCGAATTCGGTCTTCGGATTGATGTTGAGCGCCAGCAGCATGTCGTTGTTCGCATCGCGTGCGGCGGTGACGGTGCCGTCGTTGAGCTTGTTGACCGCCTTGAGGGCCTCGGTCGCGGCTTCGAGGTCGCCACGTAGCATGGCGCTCGCCAGGTCGATTGTGAGGAACGTGACGCTGGTGGGGTTCGTGTCATGGATCGTCTTGAGCGTCAGCCCGTCGCGCGACAGTGCGGCGACGTCGCGGCGCAGCACGGTGAGGCGGCGGCGCGCCCACGGGATGTCGAAGCCGCGCTTCTGGCAGGCGTCTTCGCTGACATCGGTGCCGATCGCCTTGTCTGCGGTGTCCATCGCCTCATACGCCCACATGCTCGTATCATCCCAACGGGCGAAGGGCAGCGCGCAGCTGAACAGCGGGATACCGCCCGAGAACACGTGCATCACCAGGTCGTTCGTGGCGAGCTTGGTGAGCTGCCCCAGAGCGCTGCCACTCACATCGGGGGACGCTTCCTCAGACATGAACGACATGTAGCGCGTCACCGGCATGAGCAGGGCATGGGCGTGGGAGCGCGCGACGTCCTTGGAATCGTTGAAAATCTGCGTGGCATCGGCCATGAAGCGGATCACGGTGCAGATGTTGCGCGTCGCCGCTTCCCAATCCGTGGAACGCAGCGCGTTCTCCAGCACCTGGTGCACCCCGGTGAACAGCTTGTCGCAGCTGTCTTTGTCGATCGGGGTCTTGCGCAGCTCCTCCGCCTTGTCTTCCTTGGATTGCCCTTGGGCCGGCGTGGTGAATTCCGTGAGAGATTCCTTGAGCAGGCGCTCCACCTTGGTCTTGGTGAAAAGGCGCACCGAATCGGCGGGGGCGAGCGGCGCGGGCATGATCGTCCATTCGTTCGTCCAGATGAGGGTGAACGAATCGGCTCCATCGCCGTCGATGCCGCTCGTGTCGTGCTTCTCCACGATGGCGCGGATCAGACCGTCGTACATCTCGTGGGGGATATCGACAAGCTCGGTCGTGGACCGGGCGACGGCGCGTTCCACGGATTCGGGTGCGCTGTGCTTGGGTGCGTCACCCTGTATCACGGCGTAGAGCGCGGCCGCGGCATGGCGGCAGTACTGGGTGTCTGCGTCGCATGTGCACGACGTGATGGGGGCGCCGTGCGAGAGGTCCACCGAGACCGTGTAATCCTTGGCCCCCACGTGCACGGTGGCGGTGGCGTGGGTGTCA
Organism: Bifidobacteriaceae bacterium UBA2724; assembly: GCA_002353815.1. Lineage (GTDB taxonomy): Bacteria > Actinomycetota > Actinomycetes > Actinomycetales > Bifidobacteriaceae > Pseudoscardovia. The sequence goes on from DEKK01000003.1 coordinate 154,530, forward strand.
TCGGCGCGTTCCACGCTCACCGATCCGCGCTTCCAATAGTCCTTGCCGCGTTGAAGCTCGGGCGATGCGAAATCGTCTTCGAATTCGATCTGTCCGGCGTTCGTTCCTTCGGGCATTGCATTCTCCTGTGTCGGATGTGTTGATGGTTGATGTTGTTCGCGCCGCGTGGGTGAGACGGAGCACAAGACTGCTACTCACTCTAGCCGTTCATGGAGCGTTCCACCCACAGCATAATGTCGTTGGAGCGGAGCAATGCACTCTGGTACGTGACACACGCGGAGCGAACGTCGTGGGACGCCTGTGTATCGGGGCTGGGTGGGTGTAGGGGTGCGTGGATGTGGGGCGCGGTGCTGCATGTGTCGTCGGGGGTGCGAGGTTGTGCGCCCTTGGTGGCAGTTCTTGGGGTTTGGGGTCGAGTTTGGTGCTGTATGTGCCTTTGAGGGTGCAGGATTGTGCGCTCTCGGTGAGGGTTGTGGGGGTTGGGGGTTGGATGTGGTGGTGTATCTGCCGTCGGGGGTGCGAGGTTGTGCGCCCTCGGTGAGGGTTGTGGGGGTTTGGGGTCGGATGTGGTGGTGTATCTGCCGTCGGGGGTGCAGGATTGTGCGCCCTTGGTGAGGGCTGTGGGGCACGAGGGCGGGTCGGGGCTTTCCACCTTCACCCGAACTGCACGCCAGGCCGCATGGGTCGCCGGGTGATGCGCATGGGACGGGAAGGTGGGTAAAGTGGTGCTTGGCTTATTGTCGGACCAGCGGAAACGGACGACGTGTCTGCCGCAGTGCGGCCATGGCCTGTGGCTGTGGCATGCGATGCTCGCGTCGTGGTGAGCGCCATTCGACGATTGTCATTCGATAGTATCGGTATGGTTCGCCGAGCGTGAGGCGTGGCAACGCCAGTGCGATGAAAAGGGTGAAGCAAGATGTCTGAAAACCGCATTCCCGCAGATCAGCAGAACGAAGGCTCTGCGACGTCCGCTCGCAATCCACGCAAGAACTGGGGCGCGAATCGCGAATCGCAGGCTGCACAATCCACCCGGAGCAACGGATCGGCGCACGACGGGCAGACTGCCGAAGCGGCTCCGTCGGGGTCGCGTGCATCCGGCAGACGCACCGCGAACTGGGGCGAGAGGCGTCCAGCACCGCCCAAGCCGACTGCCGTGACCGCCGCATCGGACGGCAGGGCCCGCGGAAAGGCCCTGCAGACCGGCGACGGGACGTCCAGCGGCACCGTGGGCCTGGGGTATTCCGAAGACACGGAATCGGGCGAATCCCCGCAGATGGCGGAATACGAAAAAGCGTTGAAGAACTACAAGCGTGCGAACTCCAACTACCAAAACAAAGTGAAGAAGGCCGAAGAAGCCTTGGAACGTGCGCGCAAGGAGCATGCGGATGCCGTCAAGGAGGCCAGGCGGCTCGTCGACAAGGAACGCGAGGAGTATGCCAAGCCCGTTGACAAATTCGGACGCAGCACGCTGTATACCGAAAGCGTGACGTATGGCAAGGCGGAGCTCAAACTCGAATCCGCGGGCATAAAAACCATGATCGTGGCTCCGCAGGCCGCCATGGTGGGCGCTCCGCACGGCACGTGCGCGATGCAGTCCAAGCAGGTGCTCGACCAGGTGCTCGCCTCGCAGGACGCCGATGGCAAGCGTTTCATCGAAGTTCGCACATCCGTCGACACCCTGCTCATCCCCTTCGACGAAAAGGATGAACAGGAGGCACGTTTCTTTGCATCCCGGATCCTCACCGCGTCGGAGAATCTCGAGATGACTCAGGCGAGCTACCGGCAGCGCATCGCCAATTTCGAGGCCAATGTTAAACGCATCGACGGTGACACGGCGATGATCGACACGGCGAAGCGCAACCTGAGCGAGGCGAAGGCCGACACCCACGACCTCGAATCAGCCCGTACGCGCGTGGATTTCACGCGTGCGGCGGTGCCGACGCTCGAATTGGAGGAACGCGACCGCAAACAGCGCCGCAAGAAACTCATCATCGCCATCGTGATCGCGGCCCTCATAGCCATCGCGGTGCTGGTGATCGTGCTGGCCACCGCCCATTCGGCAGCCGCGGCGGGCGCGGTTGCGGCTCTGGCTGGCGCCGCGGACGATGGCGCAGCCATCAGCCTGCCCTGCCTCGTCCCGTAGGGCGAGGCGCTCGACTGGGCCGCCGTGTCGCAGGGTATGCGCTGCTGTCGATGGACCGCGCTTGCCGGGGCTACCGCCCGACGTCGCCGGGCACGGAGTACCCGGCCCAGTTGACGACCGCCTCGATGTTGTTGCCATCGGGGTCGAGCACGAAGGCCGCCCAGTATCCCTCGTGGTAGGCGCGCGGCCCGGGAGCGCCGTTATCGGTGCCGCCTGCTGCCAGCGCGGCTTTGTGGAATTCCTCCACCGCCTGTTTGCTGGGCGCGAGAAATGCGATGTGCGTGGGATTGACTTCGCGGCCGTCTTCGAGAGGGGAGACGTAGAAATCGCTATGGCTTGTCCCGTCATCGACGCCAAAGCCGATCGTGGGTTCGTGATGGGCCTTGGGGATGTATCCGAGCGGACGAAGCGCCGCTGTATAGAACTCAATGGATTGTGCGACGTCGCGCGCCTTCAATGTGATGTGGTCGATCATGCCTCCATGATAAGAACGCGTGGCACGGTGACGGGGTGCCCGCGCTGTTTGCGATCCGGTTCACCGGACGTCCAAACCCTTGGAATCCCAACGCGTGATAAGCGGTCATAAGAAGTTCGTATAAGCGGCCGCGGCGTTTTCCATGGCGGCCGGATCGCGGCGTTGATATGGTGAAGGAGCTTTCGCACAACAATGAGATTCCCGCGAAAGCCGTACACATCCCCGTGGACGGCGCCTTGGGCGCGTGACAGTCGTGCCGGGTTGGGGAACGCCGGCACCGAGGGCGGTCGGATTTTATCCGGCCGCCTTTTTCGTATTGGTGCGCAGGCGCCGGGATGCCCGCATCTGAGGTCGCGGCATCCGATGCCCTGTCTGCATTGCCCTCTTTGCAATGTCCTGTCTGCCAACGGCATGCAAACGCGCGGCGCTCGCGGTGTGCAGGCGGCGGGCGACGCAATGCCGCGGTCCCACGCAATGCCGCCGTCTAATATGGGTGGCGGAAACGAACAACGGCATCCTCTCGGGTGCGGATCCACACGGCGGGCAGTCGCGCCGCGAAAGGTGATGACATGGCAGGCAAGCTTTCAGACGATAACGCGTCGATTCACGAAACCCAGGGCGTCGTGGGCGCACCGTCCCCGCAATCCCCGGTGTCGGAATTCGTCGAAGGGCAATCGCGCGAGGGCGAAGAGGCGCTCGCCGCGCTGCTCGATCCCGCCACGCATCTTCCCCAGAGCTTCGACCCGGCGACTGGATACACCGATGCACAGCTGCGGGCCATTCGCCATCACCTGCACCAGTTCCCCGAGCCCGGATTCCATGAGACGCGCACCACGGCGTATCTTGCATCCGTCATGAAACAGATCGGCATCCCCGTGCTCTCCACGCCGAAGCTCGAAACCGGGCTGGTCGCGCGCATCACGGGGTCGCGCCCCGGCCCGCACATCATGCTGAGGGCGGACATCGACGGCCTTCCCGTCACCGAAAGCACCGGATTGGCCTGTGTATCGCAGCTCGACGGACGCATGCACGCCTGCGGTCACGACCTGCATATGACCTATCTCATCGGCGCCGCATCCCAGCTGGCTTCGCCCGCCGTTCGCGACGGACTGGCGGGCACCGTGGACGTGCTGTTCCAGCCTGCCGAGGAAACCAGCCTGGGGGCGCTCCACGTCATCGACGCCGTGATTGACAACGGCGCCATCGAACAGGGCGGCGCCGGCAAGCTCGACGCCGTGATCGGCGCGCATAACATGCCGGATTGGAAGCCCGACGAAATCGCCGTGGGCACCGATCCGATGATGGCGTGCACCATCCGTTTCGGGGTCAGGCTCCATGCGCAGGGCGCGCATGGCGCCCGTCCCGAATCGGGCACCGGCCCCATCGAGGCGATGGCCACCATGATCACGTCGCTGCAGACCATCGTGAGCCGCAATGTGGCGCCGCTTCATCCGGCGGTGGTGTCGGTCACCAGCGTGCATGCGGGGCAGGTGTGGAACGTGATTCCCGCCGAAGCGGAATTCATCGGCACGGCCCGCGTCTTTTCATCCGAGGACGCCCAGCTGGTGCATGACCGGTTTTTCGCCATCGTCACCAACATCGCGGCAGCCTACGGCATCACCGCCGACATCGATTGGCCGCACGCGCAGCCGGTCATGGTGTCCGACCCCGTCCTCGGCGCGGCCATGGCCGACGATGTGCGCACCGGCGGCTACGCCACGCTGGCACCCATCGTGCAGCAGATGCCTGGTGAGGATTTTTCGGAATTCGCCCAGTGCGCCCCGGTACTTTTCGCATTCATCGGCTCCAACGGCCGCGACGACCGCCATTACATCCATTCGCCCAAGTTCGTGGGGCTTGACTCCTCGATTCCCACCGGTGCGGCATTCTATGAGCACGCGGCGCGCATGGTGCTGCGCAAACTCGCCGCGTAACCTGCCGCGTTGCCCTCTGCGCAACCCGCCGCGTTGCGTTTGCGCTGCGGCGACACCGCTTTACATTTCCGTCGCCGCGGCGCACGCGACGGAGCGCGGCATCCGGCAATGCACCCCCATCACGATGTCCACCGCCTCCGAGATCGAGAAATCCGCCGCCGCGCTGAGGAACGCATATGCATGTTCGGCGTCCATGCGGGCGTAGCGCTCCAGGCAGCAGAGGGATTCGCGCACGCATTCCTGCAGCGCGCCATCGATGCTGTCGGCGCGCCCGGTCGTGACGATGTCGTGATCCGTCACGATGAACGGGCCATGCAGATTCCCGAACGTCGCGCGGAATTCCTCGCCTCCGACGACGCTCACGGTCAGCTTGGCGGTCAGCGACGCCTCCATGGCGGTCAGCGCGACCTCCCCGTCCCCTTGCGCGAAATGGGGGTCGCCCACATAGAATCCCGCTCCGTCGACCTGCACGGGAAGATACAGGGTCGTCCCTTCCGTCAGCAGTTTGATGTCGATGTTTCCGCCGAAATCCCCCGGCGGAATCGTGCTTCTCACCTCCGCGCCCGGCAATGGAGTCACGCCCATGATCCCCAGGAACGGATGCAGTTCGAACCCCGCGACGTTCTCCGGGAGCCTTTCGTCGCACCGGAGCACCCCGTCGCGCGCGATGTCATACAGCGGTGCATGGGGCGCGGTGCCCGCAAGGTTGCTCACCGCGTCCGGCCCTTTGCGTTCCATGATGCCCATGAGTGCCGGTTCGCCGCCATGCGTGGCGTCGACGATCTGCCGCGCGAAGATGCTGGTGACCGCCCTGCCGCCCCGCGGCATGAGGCCGGGCAGCACTCCACGCCCGTGGCGGTTGGAGATCACGCCATAAGGCACGCGGGGCGTGAGTCTGTCGATGTCGATCCTCAGCCAATCGCCTGCGGCCGCCCCTCTTACCTCGATGGGGCGCGTGATGATATGCGGCCCTGCGCCGTGCACATGCACGCCGTTGTCTGCCACGTCCATTGCTTCGGCCGGCACGTCGCACGGCGCGACTCCCTGCGCGGTGAAGAAGCGAAGCGGGTCACGCCCCTGGTCTTCGAGCAGGCCTTCGTGGCTCAGTGTGTCGATGGTGATGTGCATCCCCGGCTCAATGGTGCATGCGGGAGACGTCTCCGGGGTGGGGAGCGTTCCCCACAATGAGTGCGACGCATCGCAGATGAGATGCGCGCCGCTGCATTCACTGGCGCATTCGGTGCTGTTGCATTTATCGGTGGTGCATTCGTTGGTGGAGGTCATGAGGTGCCGCCTTGTGTTGGTGTGGGTTTGGTGCTGTCTGCCGGGCGATGCCGGCCATGTGCCGGTTGCCGGTCCCGGGCCGTGCTGGTTGTGCTGTGAGATGGACGTGCGGTCATGGTGGTCGCGCGGCCAGGTTGGTCGCGCGGACGGGGCCGCGCGTCAGACGTCATGGCGGTGCGGCGGGGCGGAGATGCTCAGCGTTTCGATGACCCGCAGATGGTTCCTCATCTGGCGTTCCGCCTCGTTGGCGTCATGGTCCTTGATGGCGCGGTAGATCCTGCGGTGTCCCATCAGCGATTCTTCCCTGGCGTGCAGCGTGCTGTGCGACACGAGACGGGCGTTGCGCGTTGCCTCGTTGGCATAGCCGAGGAGCGACACCATGAGCGAATTCCCGGTGCTGCGTGCGATCGACAGGTGGAACTCCATGTCCGTGCGCAGCGATTCGGTGGGGGAGACATGGACGTTCGTGCCATCGATGATCTGCTCAAGCATGACAAGGTCCGCCTCCGTGGCCTTGATGGCACTCAGCGCGGCGATGCCGGGCTCGATGATCGACCTGAGCTCCGAGGCGTCGACGATCTCGAACTTGTCTTCGGGCAGTTTCTGCTGCATCCGCAGTGCGTAGGCACGAGGCCCCAGCACGATGGTACCGGAACCCCATCGCCGCGACACATATTGCAGCTTTTCGAGATGCGCCACGGCCGTGCGCACGGTGTTGCGGGACAACCCGTAGGCGTTGGCCATGAGGCGTTCGGGTGGCAGCTTCTCGCCCGGTGCGAACGTTCCGTTGAGAATCTGACGCTCCAGGAAAGCCTCGAATTGCGCTGATTTGCTGTGTCCGGGCTTCGGCGAGAAGTCCTCGCCCGGCGGCAGATGGGTCCCGCCGCCGTCTGACTGCCGTGGTGCCTGTGCCATGTGAGCCGCCCTTCCGCATCAGCAACACGCGCGTGCGTTGCAGAAAATGTCGAACCAATCAACAGACTACGGGCGGGGAATTACGCGCAGTCTCTTCTATTGTTTCGTGATTTTCGAAAATTGGTACTAAAAACAGAGCCCATGCGGTACCTCTGTGGCCGTGCCTAGCGTGGCGGGGCTGACGCGGCCATCGGCGGGAGCCGCATGAATCCAAGCGAGCGCGGTGCGCGGGGTGCCGCGATGGCCCGCGCATGCCGTCTGGTGTGAACCAATTAATACCGAAATGTGCCGGAAACCCCTTGCGAAACCTTGCGTCTGAAAACCAACGCTTCAGTTGGTAGCTGAGATTCAACCAACTCCGCGGCGCAACCGCCGCGCGGTTGTCGCAACGAAAGGAAGGCGGGGACGTGACCGGAGGCGATGCACATTCCGTGGCACACACCATTGACGGGCGGCACACGGCGGAGGGCGGCGTCACGAGGGCCGAGTCCATGGCCGCCGGCGGCGCGATGCATTCGGACACTGCGGTGATGCTGGTCGCCACCTTCGGCACCGGCATCATCGACGCCATCGGATACCTGGGTTTCGACCGCATCTTCACCGCCAACATGACGGGCAACGTCATCGTGCTGGGCATGGGGCTCGCCGGCAACGATCTGCCCGTGGTCAGTCCGCTTGTCGCGCTCGCGGCGTTTTTCTGCGGCGCGCTGCACACCGGGCGGTTTCTCGCGGGTGTGCCCAAGGGCTGGTCGCGCAAGATCCGCTGGGTGTTCATGGGCGAGGCGGCGGCGCTGGCTGCGATCGGCGTTGCGCTGATGGGGGCCGATCTCCAGCCCGAATCCGTGCAGCTGTATGTGTTCACGGCGCTCATTGCCTATGTGCTCGGGGTGCAGGCCTGCGCCGCACGCAAGGTCGGCGTCAAGGATGTGACGACTGTCGTCGTGACGTCGACGATTGTGGGATTGGCATCGGAATCCCGTGCCGCCGGCGGGGGCGGGGAAGGGGGTGCGCGGAAATTCGCCGCCGTCGTGTCGATTTCGCTCGGCGCTCTTGTCGGCGGTGCGTTGCACCGCGTCGGCGATTGCTACGGCGTCTTCGCCACGGCGGCCGTCATTGCAGCCGTCGCGCTCATGGGCCGCTCCCGTGAACGTCACGAGGCCGATTCATCCGGCGCGCAGACCCACGGCTGAAAACCCGCAGCCGATAACCGCTCGACCGCGGCGATTCGGATCCGAGGCATTCGCCCCGGTGCCACGTCCAAGACTCGCGGCATCCAGCCTTGCCCCGATGCCTTGGCCTCGAAGGTGCGGATCCAGCTTTTCGGCGGCGCGTCAGGCGGCGCTGGCCACGATTTCGTCGTAGAGGCGGGGCAGCCGCCGCTGCCGCGCCTCCACAGTCTTGAGTTCGCATTCCCACACCACGATGACGTGCCATCCGGCGGATTCCAGCTCGGCGTGCTGTTTCTCGTCGCGCGCCTTGTTGCGCATGAGCTTGGTCGTCCAGAATTCCACGTTGGATTTCGGGATCTTGCAGTCGCCGCAGTCATGCATGTGCCAGAAGCACCCGTTGATGAACACGATGGTGTGGTATTTGGGCAGCACGATGTCGGGGTGGCCGGGGTAGCGCTTGTCGTTTTTGCGAAACCTCAGCCCGCGCGAGAACAGATACGACCGCGTGAGTGTTTCGATCGACGTGTCTTTGCCGCGGATCTGGCTCATGATGTAGCTGCGCGACCCGCGAGCGTATCCGGATTCCTGGGCCTTGCGATCCGCCGCGCGGTCGGCTTTCTGCGCTTTCGTCATGCGCTTGCGGCGGTGCGATGCAGGTGAGGCGCACATGACTGTCCTTTCGGTCCGATCTGAAGGTTGCTGGGGCTTGGGCGGTCATCCATGCGTCGCGTATGGCATCCGGATGACCGTGGCGGGCTTCCCTTTCATCATGGTAGGCCGCCGGTGCGGACGGCGTAGCGGGTGCCGTCCGCCGGGCTTTCTCCATAGCTGGGTCGCACGTAGCCGAGGGCGAGTATCGTGGGCTGTTGTTGGTGGCCTTGATGGCGGGAGGTGAATCGTGGGGCATGCGAGGGGCGCACGGCACGCTGAACGGCGCAGTCATCGCGGCACTGCAATCGCCGTCATGGCCGCGATGTGCGTCTGCGCGCTCGTCGTCTGCGGCGCGGTTGTCTGGCGTGTCAGGTCGCGTGCCGAGAGCTCGCCGTCCGCCGCAGAATCCGCGCCAACGCAGGATTCGGCCGTGTCCTCCAGCCCGTCGTTAGGGTCGTCGTTAGGATCGGCGTCCGACGCGGCCACGGGCGAGGCCAGTCCCACGACCACGGCAGACCCGTCGCCCTATGCCGATGCGCTCGACACCCTGACCCAGCAGCTGAGCACTATGATCGCCGGCTATGACGGCACCTGGTCCATATATGTACAGACTCTTGCCGATGGCGAGGAGGCCAGCATCGGCAGCGCCAGCACGTATTCGGCAAGCGTCATCAAACTGTTCGTGTTGCAGGCCGTCGAGCGCCAGATCGAAGATGGCGAGCTCGAGGAAACGGATGAGGTGGATTCCCTGCTCACGCAGATGATCACCGTGAGCTCGAACGACGCGACGAACGAGCTGATCGAGCTGCTGGGGGAGGGCGACGCACAGTCGGGACTCGACATCGTCAACGAGCTCGACGAGCAGCTGGGGTATTCGGATACCACGATGACGGAGCTCATAGGGCTGTCCAACGGAAACCCCCAGGAAGAAACAGACCTCGGTCACCGACGCCGGACGCCTTCTGGCCGCCATATATAACGGAACGTGTGTGAATTCCGACGCCAGCGACCGCATGGTTGCGCTTCTCAAGGCGCAGACGCGCACGTCCAAGATCCCCGCCGGGGTGCCGGGCGGCACCGTCACGGCCAACAAAACGGGTGAGATCACCGGCGTGGAGAACGACGCCGCAATCGTCTGGACCGGCGGTTCGACCGATCACGTGCTCGTCGTGTTCAGCTCCGACGTGCCGGACTCCGACGTCGCCCAGGAGCGCATCGCTGCCATATCGACGGCGGTATGGGACGCGTTGTCGACGTTATAATCGCGGTCGAATGCAAATGTTAAGGCGTGTGGCATAATGAGTAAGGCATTTTTTCCACACCAAGCACATTTTGATAGGTGAATAACGTGGCACAGACATCTAACGACATCAAGAACGGTTCCGTCATCAATCTCGATGGCAAGCTGTGGCAGGTCATCAAGTTCCAGCATGTGAAGCCGGGCAAGGGCCCCGCCTTCGTGCGCACCACTATCAAGGACGTCATCTCCGGAAAGATCGTCGACAAGACCTTCAACGCCGGCATCAAGATGGAATTCGAAACCGTTGACAACAGCACGCTGCAGTTCTCGTACCGCGACGGCGACAACCTCGTGTTCATGGACATGACCACCTTCGAGCAGACCATGATTCCCGCATCGCTCCTCGGCGACAAAGAGAAGTACCTGCTCGAGGGCACCGATTGCATCGTGTCTTCCCATGACGGCACCCCGATTTCCGTCGAACTCCCGGCAAACGTGACGCTCACCGTCACCCACACCGAGCCCGGCCTGCAGGGTAACCGTTCCAACGCCGGCACCAAGCCCGCCACCGTTGAGACCGGCGCCGAGATCCAGGTTCCGCTTTTCATCAACGAAGGCGACAAGGTCAAGGTGAACACCGAAGACGGTTCTTACGTCGGCCGCGAGAACTGATCATGCCGTTCGCGGCATGACGTCGGTTATCGCTCAGGTTCGCATTCGGTTGTCGGTGTCGGCATCGGGAAAGGCAGGAGTTCACAATGGCTCGTTCGACCGCTCGCAGGAGGGCGCTCAACACCCTGTACGAGGCAGATGAGAAGAATCAGGACATTTCGTCGCTCGTCCAGGAACGCATTGCATATCCCGGTGCCCAGACTCCGCTTCCGGAGTACGCTATCGAGATCTGCAATGGCGTCGCGGAGCATCGCAAGACGATTGACCGCATGCTCAACAGCTATTCCGATAAGTGGACCGTCGGGCGCATGTCGGTAATCGACCGCAACATCCTGCGCATTGGCGTCTGGGAGATCAAATACAACGACGAGGTCCCCGATGGCGTCGCCATCGATGAAGCCCTGTCACTTGCCAAGACACTGAGCGACGATGGGGCGCCGTCCTTTATCCACGCGTTGCTTTCCGCTGTGTCGGCGCATAAGAACGATTACGACCAGAACGATTCCGAACAGTCCGAAGATTCGGAACACGCGGAATCGGAACCGGCGGAATCGGAACCCGCCGATGGCGATTCGGAACCGGCAGAGGCACCAGCAGCAGCGGAGGCTCCGGCCGCCGATGATGTTTCCGACGCCGCGGAATCCGATGACACGATCGACGCTCCGGCGCAGTTCGACACTGAGGCGGGGGACACACCCGCCGATTCCGGCAGACCGGAAGAATCCGCTGATGCCGAACAGCCTGACGACAAGCCGTCGGAAGGTTGATTCCATGATTTTCACAGACCCGTTGCTTTGTGCTCGGGTCTTTATTTTTGCCGTGTCCCGCCATGGACGCGGCTGTCGCGCGCCGTTATCCGAACGGATGCGTATAGTTGTAAAGAATGATTCCATAACGACGAGGGGCCATGGTGAGTGTGAACGACTCTGTTGAAGCCGCGAATACAGATTCTTATTCCTTGAATGACGCTGTGCTTGTTTTGGAAGACGGCCAGGTCTATGTTGGCGATCCCTACGGGGCGACCGGGCAGACGCTCGGCGAAATCGTTTTCGCCACGGGCATGACCGGCTATCAGGAAACGCTGACCGATCCGAGCTATGATCGCCAGATCGTGGTGCAGACGTTCCCGCACATCGGCGATACCGGCGTCAATGACGAAGACCCCGAGTCAAGCCGCATCTGGGTCGCAGGCTACATCGTGCGCGTGCCCAGCCCGAACTACAGCAATTGGCGCGCCAAGGGAAGCCTTGATGGCGACCTCAAGAAGAACGGCATCGTCGGCATGTCGGGCATCGACACGCGCAAGCTCGTGCGCCACCTGCGCTCCGCAGGCGTCATGCGCGCCGGCATCTTCTCGGGCGAGGCCCTCAAGAACGCCGACGGCTCGCTGAAAACCGTCGACGACTTGCTCGGCACCGTCAAGGCGTCGCCGCTCATGAGCGGCTCCCATCTGGGCCAGGAAGTCACCACGCCGAGCGAATACATCGTCGAGCCGTGCGGTGACTACGAGGGCAAGGCGCCGCTGTACGAAGTCGTTGCCTTCGACATGGGCATCAAGGCGATGACCCCGCATCGCATGGCTGAGCGCGGCTGCCGCGTGCACGTGGTGCCCACCACCACGACTTTCGAACAGATCCAGGCCATCAACCCGGACGGTGTGTTCTACTCCAACGGCCCCGGTGACCCGGGCACGGCCGACGCCGAGGTGGAGCTGCTGCGCCGCATTCTCGACGCCGGATACCCGTTCTTCGGCATCTGCTTCGGCAACCAGCTGCTCGGCCGTGCGCTCGGCTTCGGCACCTACAAGCTCAAGTTCGGGCACCGCGGCATCAACCAGCCTGTCATGGACCTGACCACGTCGAAGGTCGAGGTCACCGCCCACAACCACGGCTTCGCGGTCGACGCCCCGATTGGCGACCCCGTGCCCAGCCCCTTCGGCAACGGTCACTTCGGCCGCGTGCGCGTGAGCCACATCGACCTGAACGACAACGTGGTCGAAGGCCTCCAGTGCCTCGACATCCCTGCCTTCTCGGTGCAATACCACCCCGAGGCAGCCGCTGGCCCGCATGACGCGTCCTACCTGTTCGACCGTTTCTGCGACCTCATGAAGAACAACAAGAAGGAAGGTAAAGCCAATGCCTAAGCGCTCCGACATCCATTCCGTGATGGTCATCGGCTCTGGCCCGATTCAGATCGGCCAGGCCGCGGAGTTCGATTATTCGGGAACCCAGGCATGCCGTGTCCTTCATGAGGAAGGCATCCGCGTCATTCTCGTCAATTCCAACCCGGCCACCATCATGACCGACCCCGAGATGGCCGACGCCACCTACATCGAGCCGATCGACGTGCCGATCCTCGAGAAGATCATCGCCAAGGAACGCCCCGATGCGCTGCTGCCGACCCTCGGCGGACAGACCGCTCTCAACGCGGCCATGGCGCTCGGTAAGGCGGGCGTGCTTGACAAGTACAACGTCGAGCTGATCGGCGCTTCGCTCGAAGCCATCGACCGCGGCGAGGACCGCGAGCTCTTCAAGAAGGTCGTCGAGGAAGCCGGCGCCGAATCCGCCCGCTCCGAAATCGCGCACACCATGGACGAGGTCGACAAGGTCGCCGAGGATCTCGGCTTCCCGCTCGTCGTGCGCCCGTCGTTCACCATGGGCGGCCTGGGTTCCGGTATCGCGCACAACCCCGAGGAGCTGCACCGCATCGCCGGCGCAGGCCTGCACTATTCGCCGACGAGCGAGGTGCTGCTCGAAGAGGGCATCGAGGGCTGGAAGGAATTCGAGCTTGAGCTCATGCGCGACCGCAAGGACAACGTGGTCGTCGTCTGCCCGATTGAAAACGTGGATCCCGTGGGCGTCCACACCGGCGATTCCATCACCGTCGCGCCGGCGTTCACCCTCACCGATCGCGAATACCAGAAGCTGCGCGACATCGGCATCGCCATCATCCGCGGCGTGGGCGTCGACACCGGCGGCTGCAACATCCAGTTCGCCGTGAATCCCGACACCGGCCGCATCATCGTCATCGAGATGAACCCGCGCGTGTCGCGCTCGTCCGCCCTGGCATCCAAGGCCACTGGCTTCCCGATCGCCAAGATCGCCACCAAGCTCGCCCTGGGCTACACGCTGGACGAGATCCAGAACGACATCACCAAGTCCACGCCTGCTTCGTTCGAGCCGACCATCGACTACGTTGTCACCAAGGTGCCGCGTTTCGCGTTCGAGAAGTTCCCCGGAGCCGACACGACGCTCACCACGTCCATGAAGTCCGTCGGCGAGGCCATGGCCCTCGGCGGCAACTTCCAGGAATCGCTGGGCAAGGCCATGCGCTCCATCGACAAGCGCCACATGGCATTCAGCTGGGATGGCGAGAAGCCCTCGGCAGACGAGGTCAAGCAGCTTCTCGAAGCCGCCCACACGCCCACCGAGCATCGCTACCAGCAGCTGCAGCGAGCCATTTGGGGCGGCGCCACCCTTGAGCAGATCTACGAATCCACCAAGGTCGACCCGTGGTTCATCCAGCAGCTCATCGGTATCAACGACACCGCCATGGCGGTGAAGGATGCCGACGAGCTTACCCCGCACCTGCTGAAGAAGGCCAAGCAGGCGGGGCTGTCCGATGTGCAGATCGCGCATCTGCGCGGCCTGGGCGACGCCGGGGAGAACGACATCCGCGACCTGCGCTGGAAGCTCGGCATGCACCCGGTCTACAAGACCGTGGATACCTGCGCCGCCGAGTTCGACGCAGCCACGCCGTACTACTACAGCTGCTACGCCGATGAATCCGAATTGCGCCCGCGCCAGCGCGAGGCGGTCATCATCCTCGGCTCCGGCCCGAACCGCATCGGCCAGGGCATCGAGTTCGACTACACCTGCGTGCACGCGGTCCAAGAGCTCGGCAAGGACTATGACACAATCATGGTCAACTGCAACCCCGAGACCGTATCCACCGACTACGACATCTCCGATCGCCTCTACTTCGAGCCGCTGACCTTCGAGGACGTGCTCGAGATCTACGAGGCCGAGAAGAAGATGGGCCCCGTCAAGGGCGTCATCGTGCAGCTTGGCGGCCAGACGCCGCTGTCGCTCGCCGCGCGACTCAAGGCCGCCGGCGTGCCGATTCTCGGCACGTCGCCCGAGTCCATCGACCTGGCCGAGAACCGCGAGCTGTTCGGCGAAGTGGAACGTTCCAAGGGCCTCAACGCCCCGCGCTACGGCACCGCGCTGTCGCTCGACGAGGCGCTGGACGCCGCGCATTCCATCGGTTATCCGGTGCTTGTGCGCCCGTCCTATGTTCTCGGCGGACGAGGCATGGAAATCGTCTATGACGACGCGCAGCTCACGACCTACGTGAACCGCGCCCTCGCCGAAGCCAAGGCCGATACGGTCGTCTCCGGTCGTCTCGCCTCGCCGCTGCTCATCGACAAGTTCCTCTCCGACGCCATCGAGGTTGACGTCGACGCCCTGTTCGACGGCAAGGAGCTGTACATTGGCGGCATCATGGAGCACATCGAGGAAGCCGGCGTGCATTCCGGTGACGCGGCCTGCTCGCTTCCGCCGAACACGCTGTCGCAGGACCAGATTCGCCGTCTGCGCGAAGCCACCTACGCCATCGCCGACGGCGTGGGCGTGCAGGGCCTCATCAACGTGCAGTACGCTTATATGAGCAACACTCTGTATGTGATCGAAGCCAACCCGCGCGCCTCCCGCACCGTGCCGTTCGCATCCAAGGCCACCGGCACCGCCATCGCGAAGGCCGCCGCCCGCATCATGGTGGGCGAGACCATCCAGCAGCAACGCGACCGCGGACTGCTCCTCGCCCATGGCGATGGCGGTGACATGCGCCCCGGCCAGCCGATTGCCGTCAAGGAATCCGTGCTGCCGTTCAAGCGCTTCCGCACCGAGGCCGGCAAGACCGTGGATGTGCTGCTCGGACCGGAAATGCGCTCCACTGGCGAGGTCATGGGCTTCGACCGCGACTTCCCGCATGCCTTCGCCAAGAGCCAGCTCGCCGCATACGAAGGCGGCCTGCCCGAGTCTGGGAATGCGTTCCTTTCGGTCAACGACACCGACAAGCGCATGCTTCCTCTCATCGCACGCCGCCTGCAGGAGCTCGGATTCGACCTCTACGCCACCGAAGGCTCCGCTTCGGTGCTGCGCCGCTACGGAATCGGCTCCAAGATCGTCGACAAGATTCGCGGCCGCATGGACACGCCGACCGGCGAAGCGCCCGTCGCGCATGCCAACGGCTCCATCGGCAAGAACGTCGTCGAGCTCATCGAAGACGGCACGATCAATCTGATTCTCAACACGCCGAATTCGCGTGGCTCCCGTGCCGATGGCTATTCCATCCGTGCGGCCGCCATCGCCGCCGACATTCCGCAGTTCACCACCATCACGGAGTTCATGGCGGCTCTGCTCGCCATCGAGGCGGTGAAAGCCGGTGACTACGAGGTCATGAGCATCCAGGAACACGCCAAGCAGCTGTTTGAACTGGAAGCCAAGGCCGCCGCTGCGGCGAAGGCGTGAACCTGGCAGCGTCCGTAGCTAGGAACAGCGCCGTGGCCGTGCTCGGGAGGGCTTCCAGGGCACAACACGGCGCAGCTGGCCTACTCGCCACGACGTCTGAGCCGTGACAAGTCACAGCATCATGCGTAAGCCCCATTGGGATTTCGATGGGGCTTTTTGTTTCAGGGCCTTGGGATGCGGCTCGCGGGGGAGGGGCGGCGACCCTGGTGGGCCAACGGCTGCGGACGGCTCGAGTGGATGGTGACGAACGAAGGACGCAATGCCCGGCCCCGGGCATGGGCCATCGCGCCGGATGCATGACTGAGCGCACGAATGCGGTTTGCACGATGATGAAGGAATCCTCCATGTCACGCTCACCTCATCCTCAACTCTCCGACCATGGTCACTTAGACCGCGGCCCCCATCCAAGCTCATCTCCATCCAGCGCTTCTTACGGCACGCAATCCAACATGCAGCCCAGCGCTCCGTCTGCCCGCACGCCGCAGCCTTCGGCGACATCCCCGCGATTTTTCACCGGTACGGCATTGAATTCACCCACGGTTTCGAAGATGACGTGCACGACCGCCTCATCGACGCCGACACCGGCTGGCGCATCATGCTGGGGCGAGGGCTTGGCATCTTCCAGCGCTACGACGACGCCGACTGGATCAATCCGCAGGTGCGGCACCAGCGGATGCGCCTTGTGCGCGGTTTCACGGTGACGTATGTGCGCGCCGAGAACGAACTCGGCACATGAGCGGCGCCTGTCGCCAAGAATTCACGTGCGTATTCCCCATGGAATGGGATTCGTGCGCAGTTGGACGCCGCAAGGTCGTAAAGTGGAAGAAGAATAGAGACGCGGGCGACCGTCCATTGAGACGGCGGTCTCGCGTGCCTGCCTCAGGTGCGTCGGTGCGCTTGGCGCGTCGGTCGCCCGTCGGACGGGATGATACAAGGGAAGAAGCTGGACATGAACGAAGCAGTGCCGACAAGCGGTTCTCCACGACAGGAATTCGGACTTCGCCTCGCGGCCGCCATGCAGGAACATGGCCCGCTGTGCGTGGGTATCGATCCGCATCGCAAGAACCTGCACGATTGGGGCTATGATATCGACGCCGAGGGCGCCGAGCTTTTCGCCATGCGCATGCTGCAGGGCGCGCAGGGGCGAGCGGCGGCGGTGAAATTCCAAATGCCGATGTTCGAACGCTATGGCTCCAAGGGCTTCGCCGCGTTGGAGCGCGCGCTGTACGCCGCCCGCCAGATGAACCTCATCACCATCGTCGACTGCCTTCGCGGCGGGCTGCCGACGACCCTGTCGTCCATAGCCGACGCATATCTGAAGCCCGATGGGCCCATGTACACCGACGCCATCACCCTGCTGCCGTATTATGGCTTCCATTCGCTCGACGGCCTCGTGAACGACGCCCTGAACAACGGATGCGGCGTCTTCGTGGCATCGCTGACGCCGAATCCAGAAGGCGCGCACCTGCAGTCCGCGATCCGCCAGGGAGGCGAATACGCGGGGCAGACCGTGGCGTACGGCATCGCCCAGGATGCGCAGAAATACAATGCGGAATTCCCGGGTTCCATGGGGTCGGTGGGTCTGATCATCGGCGCGTCGATCGGCACGTGGATGAAAGAAGGCGGCGTCGACCCCGCGAAATTCACCGGTCCGATTCTGTCGCCCGGATATGGCTGGCAGGGCGCGACGGACGACGATCTCAAGACCGTGTTCGCCGGCACCCATGGGAACGTGCTGGTGACCGTCGCACGCTCCATCGCCGCGCACGGCCCCGATATTTCGGAGCTGGGCAAGGCCATCACGTCGATCGGCGACGAGGTGCGTCGCGCCATGGACGAGGCGCAGCATGCCAAGCATGAACCGGTCGACAACCCCGGGGACGTCGCGGTGAACATCGCCATGGGCGAGGACGAGGCCGGCGAGGCCGAAGACACCGAGCTTGACATGACGGAAGCCGAGGATTCGCGCGAGGAAGTCCAGAAGGACTAGACATAGAATACGACTTATGAGTGACGCAACATCTGCAGCATCGGAATCTGAAGGAATGGCACCGGCGGAATCGGTGGCAGGGGAATCGAAAACGCAGGCGCCCGGACGCCGGCTGATTGTATTCTCCGGCCCCACGGCCGTGGGCAAGGGCACGGTGGAACATAAGCTGCTGGCCGACCACCCGCAGATCTGGGTGTCGGTTTCGGCAACGACGCGTGCTAAGCGCCCGGGCGAGACGGACGGCGTGGATTACCATTTCGTGACCGACGAACAGTTCGCCGACATGGAAAGGCGTGGAGAGTTTCTGGAAACCGCCGTTGTGCATAATATGGCGCATTACGGCACGCCCATCAAGCCGTTGCTCGACCACATGAACGCCGGAATCCCCACGATTGTCGAGATCGACCTGCAGGGCGCCCGCCGCGTGAAGCAGCGCGCCGCCGAACTGGGGCTGGATGTCGTGTATGTCTTTCTGGCGCCGCCCACTTTCGACGACCTCGCCAAGCGCCTGGAATCGCGCGGCACGGAAACGCCCGAGCAGCGCGCCAAGCGTCTCGAGACCGCCCGTGTGGAGCTGGCCGCCGAATCGGAATTCGACATCGTCATCACCAACGACGTGGTCGATCATGCGGCCGCTGAGCTGTGGAACGTCATCGCCAAGGAATACGGTCTGGGCGAAGGGAATCCCAGCGACAAGAACGAATAGCGAAGAGGAAAAAGCCGGTTAACAACTGGGCGCCCTGACATGTCCACGCGGTGCGTAACATGCCGGGGCGCCCAGCAGAAAAGCTCTTATGCCAGCACTGCCGCGGCTTCGGCGCCGGTCATGCCGTCCTTCACGCCGGCGGCCTTCGCGGCCTCGGTCATGCCTTTGATGGGGTTGGCGAGCACGGCATCGAAGTCCGCGCCGCCCACAAGCACGGCGGCGTCGCCGAACTTCTCAGCGGCGGCGAGGTTGAGGTATCCGCACATGAGGTAGCCCTTGCTGCCCTGCACGAGGATCATGTTCGGGTGGCCTTCGCCGCCGGGCGCGACCGCCATGGTGCCTTGCACGGTCTTTCCGTTTGCGTCAAGCTGTTCGATTTTCAGCATGTTGTCTCCATTCACGCGGCGCTCCGCTGCGGGGCGCGTTATTGCTGTCAGTTCAGTGATAGCACGATGGCGTTTCCGATGCGGCGGCTGTCTTACGTTACAGGTGGAGTCGGGGAGGTCTATTTGCTGTATCGGCGGTGTTTTTCGCCGCCGATACAGCAAATGTGGTGTGGTGTGGTGTGGTGGGGCGGAACGGTGTTTTTGTCATTTCGGCGGTGTTTTTCGCCGCCGATACAGCAAATACGACGTGGCAAATACGATGTGCCCAGGGACGGGCAGGTTGAGCCGATATGCCGGTCGCGATATACGAAAAGGCCTGGACGGGTTCCGTCCAGGCCTTGGGGTGCGATCGACGATGTGCGTCGGCTACATCGTCTTTAGTCGAGGTTGGCGAGCTTGTTGATGAGCTCCGGGTCGCGCGTGGCGCCCTTGTCAGCGGAACGCGCGAACGCTGCGTACGCCTTGAGAGCCAGCGAGACCTTGCGATCGCGGTGCGGGCGATAGCCCTCGCCGTCCTCGATCTTCTTGCGTCGCGCGGCGAGCACGTCATCCGGCACGTTGAGGCTGATGGAGCGCTCCGGGATGTTGATCTCGATTTCGTCGCCGTTCTCGATGAGCGCAATCGGGCCGCCGGCCGCAGCCTCGGGGGCCACATGGCCGATGGACAGGCCGGAGGAACCGCCGGAGTAACGGCCATCGGTGATGAGGGCGACTTCCTTGCCGATGCCCTTGCCCTTGACGAACGCGGTCGGGTAGAGCATCTCCTGCATGCCCGGGCCGCCCTTCGGGCCCTCGTAGCGAATCACCAGAGCGTCGCCCGGCTTGAGCTTGTCGCCGAGGATGGCCTCGCAGGCCTGCTCCTGGGAGTCCACGACGAACGCGGTGCCCTTGAAGTGCCAGATGGACTTGTCGACGCCTGCGGTCTTGACGACGCACCCGTTGGGGGCCAGGTTGCCGCGGAGCACGGCGAGGCCGCCTTCCTCAACCGCCGGGTGGTCGATGTCATGCACGGCGCCGTTGATGTAATCGGTGTCGAGGGAGTCGAAGGTGTTGGACTGCGACCAGGCCTCGATGGACTTGACATGGCCGGGGGCTGCGAGGAAGAAGCGCTTGGCTTCCTCGGTGCAGGTGTCGCGGCGGATATCCCAGTCGTTGAGCTTGGACTCGAGGTCCGGGTAATCGACGGAATGCACATCCTGGTGCAGTTTGCCGGCGCGGTCCAGCTCGCCGAGGATGCGGCAGATGCCGCCGGCGCGGTGCACGTCGGAGATTTCCCAGGTGCCGGATGGGGATGCCTTGCAGATGCAAGGCACGGTGTGCGAGATGCGCTCGATGTCATCGAGCGTGAAGTCCACGTCGGCGCTCTGTGCGGCGGCGAGGATGTGCAGCACGGTGTTGGTGGAGCCGCCCATGGCCACGTCCATGGTCATGGCGTTCTCGAAGGCCTTCTTGGTGGCGATGGAGCGCGGGAGCACGGAATCGTCGTTCTCGTGGTAATAGCGGTTGGCGAGATCGACGATGAGCTTGCCGGCCTTGTCGAAGAGCTCCTTGCGGTAGGCGTGCGTGGCGACGACGGTGCCGTTGCCCGGCAGCGCCAGGCCGATGGCCTCGGTGAGGCAGTTCATGGAGTTTGCGGTGAACATGCCGGCGCAGGAACCACAGGTGGGGCAGACGGAGCGTTCGTAGGCGAGCAGCTGCTCGTCGGAGACGTTGTCGTCAGCGGAGGCGCTCATCACGTCGATGAGGTCGGTGGTCTCTTCCTTGCCGTCGACGATCGTGGTGCCGGCTTCCATCGGGCCGCCAGAGACGAAGATCGTCGGGATGTTGAGGCGGAGCGCGGCCATGAGCATGCCCGGGGTCACCTTGTCGCAGTTGGAGATGCAGATGAGGGCGTCGGCACAATGGGCGTTGACGGAGTACTCGACGGCATCGGCGATGATGTCGCGGCTCGGCAGCGAGTAGAGCATGCCGGTGTGGCCCATGGCGATGCCGTCGTCGACGGCGATCGTGTTGAACTCGCGCGGGATGCCGCCGGCGGCCTTGACGGCCTTGGAGACCTCGCGGCCCAGCTTCTGCATGTGCACGTGACCGGGAAGGAATTCGGAGAAGGAATTGGCGATGGCCACGATCGGCTTGCCAAAGTCTTTTTCGTCAACGCCTGCGGCACGATAGAGGGCGCGGGCGCCGGCGAACATTCGACCATTCATTACTGTTGCAGATCTCATTTTCATAGTTCCCAATTTAGTTGCTGCGCAAGGCGTTTGTGCGCCCGTGTCGCATGGTGAAATGCATGGTGCGGGCGGATTCAGGAACGGGTGCCGCGCACCGGTTCCACAAGTCCGTGCGCTGTTGTGGCGAACGGGGGAAGCGCCGTCTGTGTGGCGAAATTTCGCGCCGTGCTGTATGATACATCTCTGTATGCGATTCGGACGGGTACGCGTCCCATCGCTGGGTCTTTATCCATATTGACAGTCAACAGTCTGGAGCACAACATATGGCATTGGGTACCAGCCCTGAACCGAAGGGCCTTGCCGATCCGCCGATCGATGACCTGATGAAGCGCACCAATCACAACAAGTACGCCTTGGCGATTTTCGCCGCGAAGCGCGCCCGTCAGATCAACTCCTACTTCACGCAGCTCAACGAAGGCGTGTTGCAGAACGTCGGCCCGCTCGTTGAATACCAGAACAACGAGAAGCCGCTGTCCATCGCGTTCCGCGAGATCAACGAGGGTCTTCTCGAAGAGACGCTGGGCGAGGACGACGAGAACGAAGGCAACTGATCCGACCTGCGCGGGCATGCGCCAGGGGTGGGCTTGCCCATCGTCGACGTCCGTCGCTGACGCAGCCTGGGCATGCAGGCCATACGTGGCCTGGCATGACTGACATTGCATGACTGGCATGGTTTGAACTGACATGGTTTGAACTGACATGGTTTGATATGACGGACGTGGCCTGGCATGACGGCTCGGCGATCTTCTGTAAGGCATCCGCTTGCGCGGGTGCCTTTTGCTTTGTGACGTGTCATGCCCGTTTCTTTGTGCCGTGTCACGTCCGTCGCTGTCATCTGTCCGCCGCCGCGGGGCGGCAGAGTGCGTGCCTCGGCGGGGGCGCCGTGGAATGCGGCTGGAGTGCCATGGGCTGCCGCGAGGCGGGCATTGTCTGCCGTGAGGTGCCATGGGGCGTGCGCATCGCCTGTCGTGAAGTCCGTGAGGGCTGGGGCGCACCGTCGCAGGAACGGTCGACCCGGATCCAGGTCCGTAATCGATTGCGTTGAGAACGGATCATAGGGACGACCGAAGAGTCGCTCGTTCCGTTTTGACGTCGCTCAGTCTATGATGTAAACGATTCCCATCAGCCCATGCCGGCCGCTGGCGCCATGCTGGCGCATCCGTCACGGCTGCGGTCGGGCCACGGGCACCGAGATGGACAATCGCAATCAAAACACAGAAATTCCTTGCATTTTCAAGTTGCCGCAACAGGCTGTAAAGGAGCGCACCATGACTGAACCCCATCTGATCACCGCGGAGTCGGTGACCGAAGGGCATCCCGACAAGATCTGCGACCAGATCTCGGATGCCGTGCTGGACGAACTTCTCGCACAGGACCCGAATTCCCACGTGGCGGTGGAGACCTGCGCCACGGTGGGCGCCTTCATGGTGTTCGGCGAAGTGACGAGCAACGGGTATGTCGATATCCCCGGTACCGTTCGCTCCGTGCTCCACCGAATCGGCTACACCAGCTCTGCCATCGGGCTTGACGCGGATTCCTGCGGCGTGTTGGTGTCGCTCACAGGCCAGTCCGCCGAGATCAACCAGGGCGTCAGCCGCGAGGCCGGCAGCGCCGAGGAACGGTATGAGAGGCAGGGTGCCGGCGACCAGGGCGTGATGTTCGGCTATGCATGCGATGAAACCGACGTGCTGATGCCACTTCCCATCACGCTGGCGCACCGCATGGCACAGCGCCTCGCCCAGGTGCGCAAGGACGGCGTCCTGCCGCATCTGCGCCCCGATGGGAAGACCCAGGTGACCGTGGCCTATGACGACGATGGCACGCCTCGTGAGATCGAAACCGTGCTCATCTCGACGCAGCACGATCCCGAGGTGCAACAGGACTGGCTGCGCAACCAGCTGCGTGACGAGGTCATCGACCCCGTGCTCAACGAGGTGTGCTGCGACAAGGTCAAGCACACGGGCTACCGCATGCTCGTCAACCCCACCGGGTCCTTCGTGCTGGGCGGCCCCGCTGCGGATTCCGGTCTGACCGGGCGCAAGATCATCGTCGATACCTACGGCGGCGCGGCCCATCACGGCGGCGGCGCGTTCTCGGGCAAGGACCCGAGCAAGGTCGATCGTTCGGCCGCTTACGCAGCGCGCTGGGTGGCGAAGAACATCGTGGCCGCCAAGCTTGCGCACCGCGTCGAGGTGCAGGTGGCCTATGCCATCGGCGTCGCCGAACCCGTCGCTGTGAACGTCGATACCTATGGCACTGAGTACGACGGCGTTACCCGCGACATGATCGAACAGGCGGTCCGCAGGGTGTTCGACCTGCGTCCCGCCGCGATCATCGACGAGCTCGGCCTGCTGCGCCCGATTTATTCCAAGACCGCGGCCTACGGCCATTTCGGACGCACCGACGTGCAGTTCCCGTGGGAGCAGACGAATCGCGTGGAGGAGCTGCGCTCCGCAATCGACGAATTGCGCAAGGCCTGATGCCGTCCGTCGGGGCTCTTGGACGCACTACCGTGGTAGTGAAGGAACGTCCGGGCGGCCTGCGACACATACTGCCGAATGCCTGAGCGGGCTCGGAATGCAGCAGGAGCGCATCCCGGGCCCTTTGCGCAAGGCATCGGCGGCGGACACCGCAGAGGGATTCGCGCAGCAGGGGATTCCCGCGGCCGAGACGCCAAGGCATCTGGGGAAGCGGCCGCCCGGCATGGCAACAATGCGAGGGCGGCCGGCACGAAGGCGACCGACGAGAGGACAGACACGAGGCATGGCAACAGACGAGGATTCCGAATCGCTGCTCGATGTACTCGGCGCCGGCAAGAAGCGCCGTCGCCGCAGCGCGTCCAAGCGCAAGCCGAACCCTGCCCGGACGCCGGCCGATGCCAATCCCATCGCCCATGTGATGCTGGACGAACAGGCGGCGCATCTGGGGCGGACCTTCGATTACCTCATTTCGCAGAAGTACGATGCGGCCGCCCGGCCCGGCGCCTATGTGCGGGTGCGTTTCGGCGCGCAGCTGCTCAACGGCTTCATCTGGTCGCGCGATGACAAAACCGACGTGGAGCCCGGGAGCCTGCGCTTTCTCAAAAACGTGCTCAGCGTCAACCCCGTGCTTGACGCAGGGATGCGGCGCGACATCGAGACCATCGCGAGCCATTTCGGGGGTACCGTCCCCAACATCCTGCGCGTCGCCGTGCCGCCGCGCGTCGCATACGCCGATGCGCAGCGCGGCGATGTGCAGAAACGCCAGCGTTGGTCGCAACGCATCATCGACGCCGACGAGGCGCAGACCGAGCGGATACGGACGCAATACGACGGCGCCGAAGCGCTGGCGCGGTCCATCGAATCCCCGGGCGAGGAGCCTGAGATCATCTGGGACAGCCTCCCGGGGGCATCCACGTGGGCGCAGGACGTCGCATGGGCCGCATTGCATGCGATGCGGGCCGGCCGACAGGTGGTCGTCGTGTTGCCGGACACGCGGCACGTGGCGGAGGTCGCCGCGCAGATGCGTTCCTTCGGTCTGCAGTCCTTCGGTCCGATCGCCGCACCGCAAGCGGCGCAGACCGGGCAGACGGCGCAACCCGCCCAAGTCGGGCCGGCAGATCGGAAGACGCAGACCGCGGATCCTGAAGGAACCGCCGGAGCGGACACTGACGGCGATGCCACGCCGTCGCGCCCATCCCAACCCGCGCAATGGTGGCGTGGCGATTTCGTCGTCATGCTCAGCTCCATGCAGCTCGGCGAACGGTACCGCGCCTACCTGGCGATGGTGGACGGCGCGGTACGCTGCGCCATCGGCGCTCGCGGCGTCATGTACACGCCGGTGGGCGGCAACCCGCTGTTCATCCTCGTCGACGACATGGTTTATCAGAACGCCGATGGCTTCCTGCCGTATGCCAGCGCCCGGGGAGTGCTGCAGGTGCGTGCGCGCAACCACCACGGCACGCTCATCATCGCCGGGCACGCCCGCAGCGCCCAGTCACAGTGGGACGCCGACAAAGGAATCGCGACGCTGCAGGTGCATCCGACCGCAGGGGCGCTCGAATCCCTGCTACCCCGCATGCTGTGGCTCAACCGCGAGGAACTGGAAAGCCGTCTTGACCCCACCGTGGGGTCGCGCGTGCCCACGACGGCCGTGCAGATCATGCGGCATGCGCTGCCCGACGGGCCGGTGCTGTTCTCCCTTCCCGCGGATTCCGAAGGTGACACGCTGGCATGCGCCGAATGTCGCACACCGGCACGGTGCGCGCGTTGCTCCGGTCCCATCGTGCGCGACCGGCGCGGGGCGGTCGTCTGCGCGTGGTGCGGGGCGCTCGTCGGGGAGTTCAGATGCCGAGAATGTGGTGCGACACGCCTCAGAGCAGTGCATGTCGGGGCGTCGGGCACCGTCCAGGAGCTCTCGAAGCTGTTCCGGGGACTGCCCTTCATCGTCTCGAGCCAAGTGCACGGCACCGTGCCGCACATCCCGAACGAACCTGCCATCGTCGTGGCGACGCCGTGGTTCGAACCTTTCGTGGACGGCGGCGATTACCGGGCAGTGGCGATTCTCGACGCATGGATGAGCGGCTACAGGCGCGGCCTCGACGCAAGCGTCGATTCGCTGGTGCGTTGGATGCACGCCGCATCGCTGTGCATCCCCGCGTCGCAAGGCGGCACCGTGATGCTGCTGGGCGACACGCTTGAAACCCTCGGCGAGTCTCTCGTGTCGTGGGATCCGTGCATCCTGGGACGCCGCGAGATCGAAGAACGCAGCGAGGCCTGTTTCCCGCCCTCCGTGACCGTGGCGGTCGTGTGGGGCGCGCGGGATGCGGTGATGGCCGCCCTCGACCAGATGGGGGCGATCGACGGGGATTTCTCGACCATCGCATCGCCGGACGGCGACATGCCGTCCCTTCTCGGGCCCATCCCGATTCCGCCGCAGCGCGGCGCAGGCGAGTTGGAAGAGATGGAGAACAGGGTGCGTGCCGTGGTGCGCGTGCCGAACGAGCGCGCCGACGAGCTGGCATGGCGGCTCCATGTGGCCGAGGCGGGCGTGGCGGCGCGCGGATACCGGTCGGAACTCAAATTCCAGATGTATCCGAAGGACCTCATCTGACTTCTGGGGCGTCTCGCCGCGATGGGCCGCGGCGTGCTACGGGGACGTGCGGGTGCGTGATTTTCGCGCCGGGCCCTGGGGACGCTGACCATGTGACGCTGCGGGGAATGGCGGTATCCCGTGCGTCCGCGTCCGTTGAACGCGCCCTGTGAGAGAATGGAACGAGCGATATCTGCGGTCGCTGCCCCGCAGAACGGAGGGTCGATGGAATACAAGGATTCAAGCGAATACAAACGCCGCGCCCAGGGCATGCCCGCCTATGCCGTCATGGCGACGGGCGCGGCCGCCGCGCACGACGGGCTTCCGGTGCATGACGTGTTGTTCGACTTCGGCAACGTGCTCACCGTGTGGGATCCGCGCGCGGCGCTGATATCGCGATACGATGACGCGACGATCGATCGGTTCCTTGACAACTCGGTCTCTGGTTTCGCCGATGTCGTCGTCATGGGCGACGCGGGCGCCACGACCGAGGAATGCATCGACCACATGCGCCGTACGCACGGCGACGCGTGGGCGAAGGTCTATGAGTACTATGCCGCGAATTTCGAAGACACCATCGTGGCGACGGTCCCCGGATCGCGTCGTCTGGTGCTCGACCTCAAGCAAGCCGGCTTCGGCGTGTGGGGGTTGAGCAACTGGGCGTCCGGGGATTTTCGCAGGGCCGTGCCCCAGATCCCCACGCTGGCGCTGCTCAATGACTATGTGGTGTCCGGATTCATCAAGGAACGCAAGCCGTTCCCTGGGATCTACGCCACGGCGATCGAACGTTTCGGCATCGACCCGGCGACCGCCGTTTTCGTGGACGACAAGCCGGAGAACATCATCGGCGCGAACGATGCGGGGCTGCGCGGCATCTGCTTCGGCGGCGACATGCGTGCGCTGCGCGCGGCGCTTGCCGATGCCGGCGTCCCGGTTCCCCGGGGCACCGATGTCGTAAGCTAGCCGATCCGCCACGCGGGGCGCGGAACGTGGCGTGCGTGGCGAGGGCGCACTCCCGTCCTGCGGCGTGGGCCCGCCTCGCTGCACGGGCCGGGTCCCTCTGAACGGAACGCTCGGGAAGACGCCCGGGATTCGGCACGGTGCGATCCGGTATGGCCGCAATCCGATGCGGGTGCAATCCGATATTCCTCTATGGCAAGACGCATAACGCATACATTCACAGGCAAGGAGCAATCGATGAGAGTGTTGTTCGCAGGCACGCCCGAGGTGGCGGTGCCGTCGTTGACCCTGCTCGCCCAGGCAGGCGGGGACATTGACGTCGTGGGGGTGCTGACCCGCCCCGACGCCCCGCAGGGACGCGGGCGCAAACTCGCTCCCAGCCCCGTCAAACAGGCGGCGCAGCAACTGGGGATCCCCGTGCTCGACATGAATCCCCACGACGAAGGCTTCCTCGACGCATTGGCCGGTTTCCACGCCGATGCGGCGGCCGTGGTGGCATACGGCAACATCCTCAAGAAAGCCGTGCTCGACGCGTTGCCGAAGGGATGGTACAACCTGCATTTCTCACTGCTCCCGCAATGGCGGGGCGCCGCGCCGGTGCAACGGGCGATCTGGTCGGGCGACACGGTGACCGGCGTCACGGTGTTCCGCATCACCGAGGGCATGGACGAAGGCCCCATCCTGGCGCAAAGCACCACGGATATCGAGCCGCATGAGACCAGCGGACAGCTGTTCGGCAGGCTGTCGCAGGACGGCGCGCACCTGCTGTGCTCCGCCATGCAGCTTGTCGCCGAAGGGCGCGCCATGCTCATGCCCCAGCAGGAGGGGGCATTCGAGGTCGCGGCCAAGATCCACCCAGACGATGCGCATATTCGGTTCGACGTGCCGGCGTTCGCGGCGGACCGCCAGATCCGCGCGTGTACCCCGGAGCCGGGTGCGTGGTGCGTGGTCCATGCGTCGGCCGACGACGCGCAGGGCGTCAAGCTCCATGTCGACGAGGCGCGACCGGCCGAAGGCGACGTGGCGTCGGATCCGAGGCTGGCGGGGCTGCGTCCCGGGCAGCTCGTCGCCGACAAGAAACACGTGTGGGTGGGCACCTCGACCGCCGCGCTGGAACTGCGACGTGTGAAGCCGCAGGGCAAGAAGAGCATGAATGCAGCGGATTGGGCGCGTGGTGCACGTTTGGAAGAAGGCGCGTACTGTGACTGACATGTCTCCAAACACGCATGCGGCGCACGGCGGCGCCGATGGCGGGGCCGCGCGTGGCGCCGCCTCGCATGGGCATGCGGACGGTCGGCGTTCACGCGCCGGCGGCAGGCCGCGCAACGGGGGAGCGAGCGCCGCGAATCCCCGGGTCGTGGCTTTCGATGCTCTGAGCGATGTCTTGGGCGACGAGCAGGCGTATGCGAATTTGCTGTTGCCCCGTCTGCTCTCGCACAGCGGCATGGACGAACGCGACCGCGCCTTCGTGACCGACCTGCTGTATGGCACACTGCGCTGGATGCGCCTGCTCGATGCGGTGGTTTCCGCTGCGGCGCGCCGACCGCTCGAATCCTTCGACGTGCTTACGCTCGACGTGCTGCGCCTTGGCGCATACCAGTCGCTGTTCATGGAGGTCCCCGACCACGCCGTGGTCTCGCAAAGCGTCGCGCTCGCCAAGAGGCGGGTCGGTGCGCACGCCGCGGGATTCGTCAACGCCGTCATGCGCCGCGTCGTGGCGCGAGGACGCCAGGAATGGGAGTCGATCGTCGTCTCGCGGATTCCGCGTTCACAGGATGCGACACGCAGGGGAGTGCGGTGGAGCCATCCCGATTGGATCGTCGAAGCCCTGGAGGCTTCGTGGAAGGCGGCCGATTACGAGCCGTCCGAAGGCGTCGCTGCGTCCGGCCGCGATGAACAGCCGCCTGTCGTCGGCGTCGCCGAAGGACGGCACGCTGTCGGCGACAAGGGACCCAGTGCCCGCGACGGCGCCGGCGCCCTTGAACAATCAACTGCCAGGGGGTTGGATGACTGCGACCTCATGCTGCGGCGTGATAACGAGACGCCCTCCGTCACGCTCGTCGCACGCCCCGGTTTGTGCACGGTCGAGGAACTGGAGGCGGCCTTGCCCCATACGGCGACATCGGAACCGGGGCTGTGGAGCCCCTTCGCGGTGCGCGTGCATGGCGTGACACCCGACCGTCTGTCGCTTGTCAGGGACCATCGCGCCGGCGTTGAGGACGAGGGGTCGCAGTTGGCGGCGATGGCACTGGCGGCCGCGCCGCTTGCCTCCGCCAACGGCGGCGACGCGCGGGGCGAAACGGGGCCGAGCCCGGACTCGCAGTGGCTCGACATGTGTGCCGGGCCCGGTGGCAAGACGGCGCTGCTGGCGGCTTTTGCCGCACAACGCGGGGCGCACGTGACGGCGAACGAACCCCTGCACCACCGCGCCGATCTGGTGCGGCAGAATGTCTCGGCTTTCGAACCTGGGCTCGTTGAGGTCATCGAATGCGACGGGCGCGAACTGGGGAGCGCCCATGCGGGGCGTTTCGACCGCGTGCTGGTGGACGCTCCCTGCTCCGGCCTGGGCGCGCTGCGGCGCCGTCCCGAATCGCGGTGGCGCAAGCAGCCGCAAGAGATCGCGGATCTGGCGGCCGTGCAACGCGACTTGCTGGAGTCCGCTGTGCAGGCTGTGCGCAGTGGCGGCGTCATCGCCTATGTGACATGCTCGCCCGTGCTGGCCGAGACACGCGACGTGGTGGACTCCGTGCTGGCGGCACATCCCGAAGTATCGCGTCTTGACGCATGCGCTGTGCTCCGCGGACGCGTGCCCCACCTTCCCGTCCCTCGGCGAGGCGGGGACCTGCAGCTGTTCGGTCACGTGCAGGATACGGACCAGATGTTCATCTCGCTGCTGCGCAAGGCCTGATGCCCACAGCCCCTGAGGCGCGTGCAGAACGGCAGAACGCTTGCGTGAGGCGGGGCTGTATGTTTCTGCGGCGTGCGGCGTGCCAGCCGCGTGTCCCCAGGCTGTGGCCTGTCAATCTTTGTGGCTGCGGTGGCTCGGGTGCCGTTGGATTTGTGTCGACGGCATTGGCCTGTCTCGTGGGCGATCCATGTCTTGGCTGCGGTGGCCCGGGAAGGCGTTGCATTGCACCGATGCCGGGTGAGGTCTTGCGTGGTGTGCCGACGGCTCCCGACTGCTCGGTTGCCGCGGCGCTGGGACGAGGCGCCGTAGGGAAGTGGTGTTTTTTCATGAAGGTGATTCTTACAGGTGTTTCCTGAGAGTGCTTCCTATGGGTCTCGTCGGCAGAAAAATAAAAGCCGTCGCTTTCACGACGGCTAGAAATTCAGGTCACCAACTCCGTTGTTGGTTTCCCTAAGTTGCTGGCGCAACTCTTGGAGAATCGGGTCTGTGAGGGGAAAGGGAGAGACAAAACCTCGTAACCCGCTTCCTGCGTTGTCTATTATCAGCCATGTGATAGGGAGTTGAAGGCTGGTTGAGATTCTGGGCTGGTGCCGAGAATCAGACGTTCGCACAAGAAGATTTTAAATTCTCCTGCCAGGAGGTGTGAATGGAGTATGCATCTTCTGACGTTCTTAAATATAAACCGGTTCACTTCCTATTAAGGTGACACATTTCAAGGAAACGTTTAAACAATGACAAGAGACAGAGACCTGATAGCTAAAAAATAATCGTGTACTAAACGTTTAGTAATAACAGTGTCAAACTGTTTACCGTTTCAGTTTTTGAAAACCTTGGAATATGGCCATTCTCAAATAGTTGGGAGTCTTCGAAGGGCTTGTATGAATCTCGGAAATTGTGATAACAAATGAAAGAATTTTCTTTCTTCTTCGGCGTGTCGCAATATCCTGAAAGGCTTCTGTTTTCAAGGCGTGTCGCGGTGTGTTTGTCGAACATCGCAGCTCCTGCGGCACCTTGTTCGATGGGGTCCGGGGATGGATGACGCGAAGGTCCTGAACCGACGCGGACTGTGGCTTACGGTGCAGTAAACAAGTGAAAAACAGTTCGATTAACAAAGAAAACGTTCGATAATGTTCGATGTGGGTTTTCTGAACGCACTCCGGGTCTCATCGACGCGTGTATGCTGAAGAAACCGCCATTTTTAAAGGCTCAGAGGGTTTTGGTTATGCTGCATCGATGATGGGAAGAGCGAGGCGGAGGTCGCGCCGGGTGATGGAATGGGGCGCCGCTTCTCGAACAACCGGCTTCGCACAGAAGGCGATGCCGATGCCCGCCGCGAGGATCATGGGGATGTCGTTCGCGCCATCGCCGATGGCCACGGTGTCGCGCATATCCACGCCATCGAGCGCCGCCCAATCGCGCAGCGCCGCGAGTTTCGATTCCTTGGTCACCGTGTCGCCATCGATGACGCCCGTGAGATGCCCGTCCTTGACCACGAGATTGTTCGCCAGACAGTGGTCGATCCCGGCACGGTTCACCAATGTGTCGGCGACTTCGTGGAAGCCTCCCGAGACGACGCCGACGGTCCAGCCGCGACGATGGCATTCGTTGATGAGATCGAGGGCGCCGTTCGTGTAGTGGGTGCGGGCGATGACGTCGTCGAAGACGGAGACGGGCAGTCCCTCGAGGAGCGCCACGCGTTCGCGCAAAGCGGCCTTGAAATCAATCTCGCCACGCATGGCGCGTTCCGTGATGCTCGCGATCTGCTCGCCATGGCCCGACGCATCGCCGAGCAGATCGATGACTTCCTCATCGATCAAAGTCGAGTCGATGTCCATTACCACAAGGCGCTTGGGCGTTGAGAGCTGATCCGAAGACGCGTTCATGTCTGACTTTCTGCAATTCATGGGCGAATGCATGCGGGGAACGGGACGCATTCGCAAACTTCATAAACAAACCTAGTCTACATACAAACCCCGCCAAAGGCATGGCGAAGTCCAGCCGCGCGACGGGGGCGGGGCGTCGGGGAGAGGTGGCAGGGAGCGAGGCGTGGGCGTACGGAGCGCCGATGGGGCGGGTGTCGCTAATCTTCTAGTAGTGACACGGTGCCGTGGCACGCGGCGGGCGACCCCGCAACCACGGCGGCCGCACGATATGCCGCGGCCGACGATGCGTGAGAGTAAGGAGACGGCTATGTCATCTCAAGAAGCGCGGCAACTGCCGGACGACGGTTCCCCGATTGCACAGGACGCCCAAGGCTCGGCGGCGCAGGACGCCCGAAACGCCCAGCCCGGGGACCGGGAGTATTACGAACGCACCATCGAGAACGATGCGAAACAGCTCGATGCCCTGAGGGAGCGCAACCACGCCCTGGCCGCGGCCCTGACCAAGGCGGGCAAGGAACTGCAGGACGCCAAGTCGCGTCTCAACGACCTGGCGCATCCGCCCATCACCTACGCCGTATTCGTGCGTGTGGACGAGATGCGCATCGACCGGGGCGTACAGCGAGCGACGGCGGAGGTCCTCCTGGGGTCGCGGCGTCAGATCGTGGCCGTCTCGCCCCAGGTCAAGGCCGACAGGCTCAGACCCGGCCAGGAGGTGCTCCTCAACGAGAACTTCGTGCTGGTGCGGGCGTGCGGCTCCCCGCTGACCGGCACCGTGCGCCAGATCAAGGCCATCATGGGGCCGTCGCGTCTCATGGTCGAGGATTCCTCCGGTTCCAAAAGCGTGGTCCTGCGCGCCGCGTCGCTGGGGGACGGGGCCGTGCGCGAGGGCGACGACGTGCTGGTCGATCCCAGCGGGCGCTATGCCGTCGAGGCCATGCCGAGAGAAGACATCAACGATCTGGTGCTCGAGGAGGCGCCGGACGTCACGTTCGCAGACATCGGCGGCCTCGATAGCCAGATCGAGCGCATCCGCGATGCCGTGGAATCCCCGTTCCTGCACCGCGACCTCTATGAACGCTATGGTCTCAAGCCGCCGCAGGGCGTGCTGCTCTACGGACCTCCCGGCAATGGCAAGACGCTCATCGCCAAGGCCATCGCCAATGCGATATCGAATGGCTTCGGCGCGGGGCGCGGAGTGTTCCTGAGCGTCAAGGGGCCTGAGATCTTGAGCAAATACGTGGGCGAGGCCGAACGCATCATGCGCTCCGTTTTCGCGCGCGCCCGTGACCGCGCGGCAAGCGGTGTGCCGGTGGTGGTGTTCATCGACGAGATGGACTCCCTGCTGCGCACGCGTGGCAGCGGCGTGTCATCCGATATCGAGACCACGGTGGTGCCGCAGTTCCTCAGCGAGCTTGACGGCGTCGAAACGCTCGACAACGTGATCGTGATCGGCGCGTCGAACCGCATCGACATGATCGACCCGGCCGTGCTGCGCCCGGGGCGTCTCGATGTGAAAATCCGCATCGACAGGCCGGGGCGCAGCGAAGCCGCCGACATCCTGAGCCGCTATATCACGCCCGATCTGCCCATCGACCCCACCGAGACGCGCGAAAGCCTTATCGACGCGGTGGTCGACGACGTGTACGAGGAATCGCACCGCCGTCATATCTGCGCCCTGTACAACCATGACGGGGTCCGACGCGACATCTATCTGGCGCAGCTCACCTCCGGCGCCATGCTCAGCTCCATCGTGAACCGCGCCAAGATGAGCGCGCTCAAGCAGACCATTGCTTCCGGCGCGCCCACGGTGATCACGCGCGCGGCATTGCTCGCCGCAGTGCAGCAGGAATTCCTGGAATCCGCCGATGCCGCCAGTCAGGCGTATACGTCGCAGAACGTGCAGCAGTGGGCGCGGCTGGCGGGCATCGGGGACAACGTCGCCGAGGTGATGCTGTCAGGCTATGACGACATCCCGCATGGCGGAGCCAGCTTCACAGAGGACGGTGGAATCAAATGAGCGAGGGCGTGGCGGAGCGCGACACGGCGGGCGGCGCCACGAACGGTGCCAAGGAAAGCCAGGCAGGCGTGGCATCGCAGGCGACGCAAGGCAGGGCGCAGAGCGCCGGTATTCAGAGTCGCGGCGCAACCCAAACGGGGCCGACGCGCAGCCCCATGGGCGTAATGGGCGTCGAGACGGAATATGCGGTGAGCGATCTGGACGACCCGCATGCCAACCCCATCCAGCTCAGCCATGATGTGATCGCCGCCGCCTCGCAGAGCGAGGACGAGGCCGCGGTGCGCTGGGATTACTGCCTCGAAGACCCGATCAACGACGCGCGTGGCATGCATCTGCAGCGCGCGCAGGCGGACCCCAGCATGCTCACCGATTCGCCGCAGTTGCAGGCGACGAACCGCGTGCAGCGCAACGGATCGCGCATCTACGTCGACCATGCGCATCCCGAGTACTCCGCGCCAGAATGCGTGGGACCATTCGAATCCCTGGCCTACGGGCGTGCGGGCGACGTGCTCATGCGCGAGGCGGCCCGCCGCGCCAGCCAGGCCACCGGGCGGCGCATCGTTCTGCACCGTAACAACGCCGATGGCAAAGGCGCTAGCTGGGGCGCGCATGAGAACTACCATGTGCCCCGCGCCACGCCGTTCCAGCGGCTTGCCGACCTGTTCACCGTGCATGCGGTCACGCGTCAGATCTACACCGGCTCAGGCCGCGTGGGGCTGGGAGAGCACAGCGAAACGCCGGGATTCCAACTGTCGCAGCGCGCCGATTACTTCCACTCCCGCATCGGGCTGCAGACAACCTTCGACCGGCCCATCGTCAACACCCGCGACGAATCGCATTCGACCGATGAGTTCCGTCGGTTCCATGTGATCGCCGGCGACGCCAACCGCATGGACGTGCCCGAGGTCCTGAAGCTGGGCACCACTGCGATGGTGTTGTGGCTGGCGCAGGTCCTGCCCGACGCCGGCTTCGAGCCCGATGCAACGGTCGCCTCTCTCATGCCGGCCGACCCCGTGCGCGCCATGCAGGCCGTCTCCCACGACCTGACGCTCCGCGAGCCGCTGGACATGGCAGACGGCGGGCGCCTCACCGCATGGCAGATCCAGCTCAAGCTGCGCGGGCTCGTGTACGCCGCCGCGTCGCAGATCTGGGGCTGCACGTCCCTCGGCGAGCCGCTGTGGCCCGATGACGACACCCGCCGAATCATGGACATGTGGGGCGACGCCCTGCAGGATGTGGGGCATGTGATGCAGGCCTCCGACGACGACCGCCTGGGACTCGACCAAAGCGCGCGCGTGGAGTGGCTGCTCAAATGGCAGATCCTCGAGTCGCTGCGCCGCCGCAAGAATTCCGATTGGACGGACATGCGTCTGCGCGCCGCCGACATCGCCTGGGCGGCGCTGGAACCCCGCGGATGCGTGTTCGAAGCGGTGAAGTCGCGCACCGACCGCGTGGCGGACGACGAGGCCATCGCCGAAGCCGTGGCTCGACCGCCCGCCGACACCCGCGCGTGGCTGCGCGGCACCTTGGTCGCCGGCCGCCCCGGCGCCGTGCGTTCGGCCGGATGGGGGCGCATCGTGCTGCAGGATTCGGATGGCGCCCCGTATGTGGTCGACTGCTCCGACCCGCGGTCGCACACGCAGGACGCGGATGCCGCGGCGGTGCGCGCCTTCCTCGATGACGGGGACGTGGCGGCGTTCGTCGCTGCCCTGTCGCAGCGCTGACGGCGACGCGGGAAACGCGATCAGCAATCCGGTCGGCTGCACGATTCGGCGGGACGGAGGCATGCGAAACGCCGTATGTGTGGTTTTCGGTGTGGTGCAGACGCGCCGTCGAATGGCGCGATGGCAATTTTGTCGAATCTGTTACATCGATTGCGCGCGATTGCTTGTATAAAATATGTGCGTGGAAGAGATCCATGGCGCAGGATGATGATGCACCGGACGGACTTCGCATCGCCCGATGCCGGGTCTGGCGGCCGCTGTTGGAAGCGCTGTGGCAGCGAGACGGCGACCGGCCATTGAGAGTGGAAGGCCGGGCGTCCGCGCGGCGTGAGAACCCGACAACGGATACGACAGGACGAGAGAACCGACAAGACAAGAGACCACGGACAAGAGACCACAAATACAGACGAGAGACCACAGAGAGCACAAGAAGACAAGAGACATACACCAACCACTGGCATCATGAAGCCCCGCGCCGTGCGCCGGCGGCAGGGCTGTGCGGCGCCACGCGGACTGGGTTTCCCGGTGCCGTGGCGCCGCGACTGGCAGGATCGGAAAGAAACAACAGACAAGGACACCACATGGATAAGATCATCGACCCGAGCAATCGGACCAAGGATGACACCGTCGATGCCGAACGCGCGCTCGACACGTCCGACACCTCGTTGCTGCGCAACCTGACAATCGAAATTTCAAAAATCGCCACGCAGGCCGGGGCGATGGCGGTGCGCACCCAGATGCGTCCCCATTCGACCCAGCTCAAGCGCGAGAACGAGGGTGCCGCATACCTCACCGACGCCAGCAACAGCGTGCTTCAGTACCTGCGCTCGGCGGTCGCCGAAATTGACCCGCTCAACGGATTCTGGGAAGACGGCGTTTCGGAGCGCATCCCCGGCAACCGCTATTGGAGTCTGTGCCCGATCGACGGCACCATCAATTACCAGCGCAACCTCAACGAGTGGACCATCACCATCGCCATCCTCGAAATCAACGAACGGGGTGCGGTGTATCCCGTGCTCGGCGTGGTCTACGCGCCCGCGCTGGGGCTCATGTATCTTGCGGCGCGAGGCGAGGGGGCCATCCGCGTGCGCCACACGCAGCAGGATGAAGAGAAGCGCGAGGCCGTGATCCCCTCGGCGACCGAGCATCTCGACGGATCCGTGGTGTGCTTCGGCGTGTCGTACTTCCCCCAGGAATCCAAGCAGGCCTTGGAGGTCGTGGCCTCGATGGCGGGGCATCCCGCCGACATCAAGCGCATCGGCCCCGCTTCGCTGGACCTGTGCAAGGTGGCCGACGGCACTTACGATGCCTATTTCGAACCCCGCCTGCACTCGTGGGATGTGCCCGCCGTGGCCGCCGCCACCGTGGTCGTGTGGGAATCCAAAGGCACGCTGGAACGCTGGGATGGCTCCGAGATCGACTGGACCTCGGACAATGACCTCGTGGCGACCAACGGCCTGATTCGCGACGAAATCATCGGTTATCTTCAACCGGACAGCGCAGACACCGACGCCGAGCAGTGAGGTATCGTATCGTCAGATGCGAAGATACGTCTGCAGACGGCGATTGGAGGACACATGCCGCAGGAACAGGAATCGCGCAAGCACGCAATCACCGAAGGAACCGCTGCGCAGGAGCAGAAATCCGAACAGAAGGCAACCGAAGCGTCGACCGGGTATTCCGACCTCGCCACCGGCCTAGATTCCGTGCTTGACGATATCGAATCCGTGCTTGAAGACAACGCCGAGGAATACGTCAACCACTTCGTGCAGAAGGGCGGCGAGTGAACCGTGCCGCAGCTGAGGGACAGCCGCTCGCGCGTCTCGCGCTCCGAAGCGCACCCCGTGGACTACAGCCTGCGGCGCATCATCGGCATCGAGACCGAATACGGCATCTCGGTGACCGGGGCCGAACGCGACCCTGATCCCGGCACCGTCGCCATGCTCATGTTCCGCCCCGTCGTCGCCGCGACGCGCAGCACGAACACCTATGTGCGCAATGGCTCGCGGCTGTACATCGACGTGGGCTCACATCCCGAATACGCGACCGCGGAGGCACGGACCCCCATCGACGCGCTCCGCATGGACGCGGCGGGGGAGCTCACCATGCACCGCATGGCCGCCGACGCGCAGACGGTGCTGCGTCGCGAATACGGCCCCCACGCCACCGTGCACGTGTACAAGAACAACGTGGACTCGGCGGGACATTCGTTCGGATGCCATGAGAACTATCTGGTGCGCCGTGACATCCCCCTGGACATGCTCGGCCGCGAATTCGTCCCGTTCCTGGTCACCCGGCAGCTGTATGCCGGCGCAGGCACATGGGACGCCGACGGGAACTTCCAGCTGTCACAGCGCGCCGACTTCCTTGACGACGCCATATCCAGCGCCACCACGCGCTCGCGTCCCATGATCAACACGCGCGACGAGGCGCTCGCGGACTCCGACGACTACCGCAGGCTTCATGTGATTCTCGGCGACTCCAACCGGTCGCAGATCGCCACATGGATGAAGGTGACCACGGCGCATCTGGTGCTGTGCGTCATCGAATATGCGGTGCACCACGGCATGGCCACGGGGTTCGAGGGCATGGAGCTCGCCGACGCGGGCGCTGCCATGAGAGCCGTGTCGCGTGACCGCACCGGCATGGCGCCCCTGGCCCTGGCCGGCGGCGGTACCAAGTGCGCGTTGGAGATACAGAACACGTATCTGCGTGTGGTCGACCGTTTCGTGCGCGAGCATGGCGACGATCTGGCCCTGCACATGGCCGATGCCCCCGAATGCCTGGAGCTGTGGGCGAAGGCGCTCGATGCCGTGCATTTCGACAACCTGACAGAGCTGTCGACATGGGTGGACTGGGCGGCCAAGCTCCGGTTCGTCGATTCCCTGAGGATCAGGCATCCGGATGTGTCGATGGCGAAAATCCGTCAGTTCGATCTGGACTATCACGATGTGGCCAACGGCCGTCTCTATGATTCGCTGGTGTCGCACGGGCAGCTGCACAAGATGCTCGTGGATTCCGATGTCGAGAAGGCGACGGTCACCCCGCCTTCCGACACGCGCGCGGCTTTGCGCGGCGCTTTCGTCGCAAAGGCGCTGGACACGCCGAACTGCACGTGGAGCGCGGATTGGACGCATGTGGCGGCAAGTGTCGACGACCATGCCGAAGCCGAGCTTCTCGACCCATTCCGCTCCGCGCCCACTCCCGAATTCCAGATCGTGATGGCGGTGCTCGACGCTGCGCGGTGACTGTGTGCCCGGCGCGGTGCGAGAAATTCCAGGAGCTCTGGCGACCCCGCAGATCCTCGAAGGAGCAGGGGAGTGGTTACGACCGCCCTATGGAACCAGCGGCCCCGGAATGAGCGAGATATGAAAAAGCCCCGACCGAAGTCGGGGCTTTTCTTGTCGCTGAATGTGAGCTCTTCTTCGAACTCTGTGAACCTCATTGTTCATACTGCGGCGAAGCACTGCGATCCGTGGGAACGTCGCTCCATGAGATCGTCCTGTTGTTCCCGGGATGCGGCTGTGACCGCTGTCGCGGTGTTGATCACGATGTCAACGAGGTTATGTCGAAGAACTTACTTCTGCTCGGCAACGGCCTTCTTGAGCAGGGAGCCCGGGGTCAGCTTGACGCCGTAGCCAGCCGGGATATCGATGACCTCGCGGGTACGCGGGTTGCGGCCCTTACGAGCGGCGCGCTCGACGCGAGAAGCGGTCATGATACCGGTGAGACGGAGGCCTTCGCCGCTCTGGAGGGATTCGATGAGAACCTCTTCGAAAGCGTTGACAGCTGCCTCAGACTGCGCCTTGGTCAGGTTGGACTTCTGGGCGATCTTCGAGACGAGCTCAGACTTGTTGTATGCCATGTGCACACCCTTCCGATGTAGTGACCTCCCCCTTTGGGAAGTCTGTAGTCACAATAGAGATATTACTTCACGTTTCGCTTAATTTCAGTAGTTTTGCCGTTTTTTCAAGCGCATTTCTTGGGAAGATTACCCGATTGGGCAATCATCTTGGGCCGCGATGTTCCCCCACGGCGTCCATGGATTCGCAGCGAGGCCCGCGGCGGGGGATCGCTGACGATCCGGGAGGAGCGAAGTGCCTGCAATTCAGCAGCGGATGCGGGCGTGCGGATGGGGCGCGGTACCGGCCAGGGCCTATCCCAGCGATAGCACGCGTACCCCGCGATATGAAGCGAGCGGGTCAGAGTGAAGCGAGCGAGTCAGAGCTTCGACTGGTGACAGGACTTCCTTGATTCAGATGAGGTTGCGATTGTCCAGCCACTTCATGCTCAGGGCGCCCATGGGGATGCGGATCCAATAGGTGAGCACTCGGAACAGCATGGTGGCGCTCATGGCGATGGCGCTGGGCACGCCGGTTCCCGAGA
This sequence comes from Bifidobacteriaceae bacterium UBA2724, assembly GCA_002353815.1. Classification (GTDB taxonomy): domain Bacteria; phylum Actinomycetota; class Actinomycetes; order Actinomycetales; family Bifidobacteriaceae; genus Pseudoscardovia. The sequence goes on from DEKK01000003.1 coordinate 194,805, forward strand.
ACGTGGCGAAAAGCATGGCTTCCACGCCGCCCAGACCGCCCGGCGTCGGCACCGCCGAACCGATGGCGTTGCTGAGAAGGTAGAGGAACGTGGTCTCGATGACATTCGTGTGGTAGCCGAATGCCATGAGCGCCGCCCAGAAGCTCACGCCCAGAGCCATGTTCTGCATGATCGAGCCGAGGCAGGCGATGACGAGACGTGCGGGCTGGGAAAGCAGCGACACGAGCTGGTGCGCGTACTGGCGGACCACGGGCATCACCGAGCGCTGCAGCCAATTGCGTATCGCCGGCACCAGCATGGCCACGGCGATGACGAGGAACAGTGCCACGAGGACGATGGCCACGGTGCCCGTGGGGATCACATTCGACAGCATGTTGCGCCCGGTGAACAGACCCACGAACACGATGAGGACGACGGTGGTGATGACCTGGGCGCAGACGACGGCGCTCATGATGGCGGTCGCCACGGAATTCTTGTATCCGGACTTGCGCAGGAACTGCAGGTTGACGAAGGCGGGGCCGATGCCGGCGGGCATGGAAACCGCGGTGAAGCTCGTGGTGATCTGCGCCATGAAGGCCGCGAACATGTTGCGCCTGCCTTTGTCCATGAAGGCCGTGAGCGTGATGGACATGCCGAGCCACGCCACGCAGCCGACGATGAAGCAGACGAACGCCATCCCCGGGTCGGCGCCCTTGATGGCGGCGATCATGTCGTTGAGGTTGAGCTGCGTGAAGATTGCAACGACCGCGACGATGATGAGCACGGTGCTGAAGATCGACTTGGCGGAGAAACGCGTGACGGTCACCGGCATAATCTGGCTGGATTCGTCCACGTCGATGAGGGAGCCGAGCCTCTCGCGCAGCTGCTTGACGCTGCGCCGACGGTCCCAGGTCTTCATGTGCACGGTCTCGACCGGGATCACCGCGCTTTGCACATAGGGCTGCAGGGCCGCCATCTCTTCGCGGCCCCAGGCGCGGATGCCGCACAGGATGGTGCGGTCGAGGCCCACCGTGCACATGAGTGCGGCGAGCATCTGCACCCGGTCGATGGCGATGTTGGCGGCGTTGCTTCCGTCGTCGCCGATGTCCCAGCCGGAGACGATGAGCCGGCCGTCGTGCGTGCGCGCGAAACTGCCGGGGTGGATGAGGCGGTTGGTGTAGCCGCGGTCGTTCGCGCGGCGCAGATAGGCCATGGCGTCGGCGATGTCGTCGTCGGTGACAGTTTCCCAATCGCATGGCGACAGGGATTCGCTGGTGTTCAGCACGAGAATCGCGGATTCCTTGCTGTAAGTGACCTCATAGGGGTCAAGCTGAGGAAGTCCCATGTGCCGAAGTCCGATGAGGACATTGCGGTGGTGGCGGACGGCGCTGCGCACGGAACGATCGGTGCGGTGGGTGACGCCGGTGAGCGTGATGATCTGCCACAGCTGGCGCAGATAGCCGCTGATGTGGCGTTGCTCGTCGGACACCGACACGACGTAGCGTGAATCGTCGTCGCATGTCATGTCGTAGATGCGTGAATTGGGCACCAGCCCGTCGGCCAGGTCGCGTCCGTCGCTGACCGCGCGGCGCACGAGCACCGTGGGGCGCAGACCGATGGACTGCATGGAATTGGTGACCTGCCTGCCCCATGCGCCGAAACTGGGGGAGCCGAGGATGTAGCGGGCGATGAGCCCGATGATGCGTCCGCTGACCAGCGAGACCACGGATCCCGCGGGCGATTCGAAGTTGGCGATGATGAGCACTGCCACGAGAACGGTGAGGATGATCCAGCTGTTGCGCACGGATGAATGCAGGCGCCGGGGGCCGGCGGCTGTGAGGAACGCCGTCATGGCGCAGAACATGTCGGGCAGCAGGGATCCCGAGATATTGCGGTTTGATATGAGGGCCGAGATGACCTGGGCGTTGCCGCAGGCGGCGATGCCCCAGCTGATGAGGTAGATGGCGACGTATCCTGCGGTCAGGGACAGCGCGGCGCTGACCGTCTGCAGCCATTCTCGGTTGATGAGCATCTGGATGGAGCACCATCCGAGAATGACCACGGTGCTCAGCTGCGACAGGAACGAGATGGGCGCCGTGATGATCCAGGAGGCGTTCGTCAGGGCGCGCTGCATGTCGTACTGCACGCCTGCCGTAAGTCCGGTCAGATAGACGGCGACGAGGACGGCGGCGGCGATGATAAGGGCATCGCCGCCGATTCGAATCAAATCCTCTTTGTCGCGTACGCGTTGCGGGGCTTCGTCCTTGATGAAAGGAGACTCCACCGTGCCTTCCTCGGCACTCGTCGCGACCGGCCCCGAAGCGCCGTCATCCGAGTCGAACTTGATTCCTCTCATGCATCGAAGTCTACCAGCCTGTCCGCGATGCCACGGTAGGTGGCAGGCGTGAGCGAAGCGAGGCGCTTGCTTGTCTCGTCATCGAAGTTGAGCGTCGCGACGAAGTCCTCGACGTCCTTCTTGCCGATGCGCTTGCCGCGCATGAGCTCCTTGACGCGCTCGTAGGGGTTGTCCATGCCGTCGCGGCCAGCGAGGGCGGCGGCGCGCATGGCGGTCTGAATGGCTTCGCCGAGGACCTCCCAGTTGCCGTCGAGCTCGGCCGCCATAACCTGCTCGTTCGGGTGAATCGAGTCGAGGCCGCCGTCGAGGTTGTACAGCGCCAGCAGGGCGTAGCCGAACGCCGAACCGATGTTGCGCTGGGTGGTGGAATCGGTGAGATCGCGCTGCCAGCGGGTTTCAGTGAGCGTGGCGGACAGCGTGTCGAACATCGCCGTGCTGAGTTCCAGATTGGCCTCGGCGTTTTCGAAGCGGATCGGATTCACCTTGTGCGGCATGGTGGACGAACCGGTGGCGCCCTTGACGGGGATTTGGGCGAACACGCCGCGGGAGATGTACATCCAGATGTCCTGAGCGAGGTTGTGCAGGATGTGGTTCACGTGGCTCACCGTGCCGTACAGCTCGGCCTGCCAGTCATGGGATTCGATCTGGGTGGTCAGCGGGTTCCAGTCGAGGCCCAGGCGCTCGGTGACGAACGTGCGGGAGACGTCAACCCAGTCCACCTGGGGGAGCGCCGCCATGTGGGCGGCGAAATCGCCCGTGGCGCCGTTGATCTTGCCAAGGTATTCCTGGGCGTCGATGTGCTTGAGCTGGCGGCGCAGACGATACACGTACACCGCGAGCTCCTTGCCGAGGGTCGTCGGCGTCGCGGGCTGGCCATGGGTCAGGGCGAGCATCGGCATGTCGCGGTACTTGTCGGCGGCGGCTGCGAGCTTGTCGGTCACTTTCTCGGCGGCGGGGCGCCAGACGTTGAGGACGGCGTTCTTGACGCACAGAGCATACGAGAGGTTGTTGATGTCCTCGGACGTGCAGGCGAAATGCACAAGCGGCTTGAGGCGTGCGAGCTCGGTCTCGCCCAGGGTGTCTGCGGCCGAATCGAGGCGACGGTCGATGTAGTACTCGACGGCCTTCACGTCGTGGTGGGTCACGGACTCGATGCTCTTGAGCTCGGCGATGCTCTCGGCGCCGAAGTCATCGACGATGGCGCGCAGATAGGCGATTTCAGCTTCGGTGAAAGGATTCACGCCGGGGATGTACGGCGACTTGCCGTCCTTGCCACCGGCAAGGAAGATCATCCACTCGGTCTCGACGTGAATGCGCTCGCGGTTCAGCGCAGGTTCGCTTAGGTATTCGGTGAGAGGGGCGGTCTGCGCCTGGTAACGTCCGTCGAGCGGGCTCAGGGCAATGGCAGGGGTGATATCAGTAAGCTTCATGCCTACAGGATAATTCAGGGCATGAACCACGATGGGCTGCGAGGAGTCTGGGGGCGGTCGCGCCCCGTCATGCGTTGGAACCCAAGCTTGTGAACGGAGCCGCTTTGGCTGTGTTCCCGCCGCGCCCCGCGGCACCGTCCATGGCCACGACCCTCGCCGCTTTGGCTGTGTCCCCGCCGTGCCCCGCGGCACCGTCCTTTCAAGCACCCGCACCGGCCTGGCGGACAGGTTCGGACACGGACGTAAGCCCCCAGGTCCCGTCCCCTTCGTGCGCCCTGCCGGACTCGCCGCTGATGCGGCAGCGCGTTCATTGCATCCTCCCTTGGAAGTACCTCGTGCTGACGAGAGTGCCTTCGACGGCGTCCTCGAAATGCCGTTCGTGTTTTTCGACGGCGGGCGACCCCGTGTCCACCGCGTTGCTCCAAGCGGCGCGGTGATAGTTCATGCCATGCTCGCTGTCGAGCTTGTCGGCGCCTTCCACGGCGGTGTAACCGTCGCCCCCGCGCACGTCCACCTCACCCTGCACGGTGAGGAAACTCTCACGTGAGGGATTCTCCGCGCCATCCAGCACGCTCATGGGATCTCCGGTCATCTCGACGCTCGTCACATAGGTCTTGCCGGGAATCGGATGGTTGGCGATGGGGGACGCCGCCGTGACCACATGGGTGAAGTCATAGGTGCCCGACAGGTCGCTGGCCAGCGCAGCCGCTGTGATGCCTCCTTCCGAGGCGCCGACGAGCACGATGCTGTCGCCTTTCTTGATGCCGGCCTGCTCCATGGCCTTGCGTGCGAACTTCACCTCGTCCGACCCCAGCCGGTGCTTGGACGATGAGCTCAGGACCTGGGAGAATTGCCCGCTGCACGGTGAATCCTCGTGCGTATCGGAATCGGGAAGCATCACGATCCATGACGTCGAGCCATCGGAATGCCGCACTTTTTGGATACACACGGTGGCATAGCCGGGGCCGTTCTGCGAAATGAGTCTCTCTTCATTGGCGAGGGCGTCGGCGATGCTCCCCGGTTTGCCGATGGTCGTCTGGGGGTGCACTTCGTAGACATCGAGGGCGCCCCTGTCGATCACCGCGCGCGCTGGAGCGCTCGCCGTGGTGACGGCCGAGGCGAGGTCATTCGCCTCGTCGGTCTGGAAGACGTTGCCGATGATGTCCTTCCATTCGAAGTTCTTCCATGCCTTGGGGTCGAAAAACGAGCTTGCGAGCCCTCCGCCGGATTTATGCGAGAAAATCTCGCCACCTTTCTTCAATACGCCTTTGAGCACTGTGCTCACGCCCGCCGAGGCCAACATCGCCGAGAAACCGGCCACGATGCCTTCGTTGATCCAGTGCGTCTGCGAGATGAACGAACTGGGGGTGAGGGTGCCATGCTTGCGCAGACCGAACAGCGGCGCCAGTGGTATCACGACGGCGACTCCGAGCATGCTCGCCTGCGGGAACTTCTCGATGAGCGCCTGCACCGATTCGCCGAAGAACCGCTGCGCCTTCAGTTCGGCGTCGGAATACAGCGAATATGCGCGGATGAGCCCTTCGGATACATCCGATAGCGCGGTTTCCAGAGACGCGAATTCCTGCATATGCGTCAGGAACTGCCCGTCGAGTGCGTCGTAGGCGAGAGTCGCATGGTCCGGCGGTGTCACGGAAGGAGCCCCCGCTGCTTGGAAGGGGCATGCGGACGAGCCCCGGCTCATCGCGGTGGATGTCGCAGCGTCCTTCCACAGCGACAGCGTCTTTCTGAGTTCGCCTGCCTCGGACGCGAGAGCTTGGGCGACGTCGCGGAGCAGGTCCATGTCGCCCAGATACGTGGTGCTGGTCTGGATTTTCGATTGCACGTAGACGGTCATGGCGTGCCTCCTGCGTTCATGGACATGACGTATGTGTTGTACAGCTCGCCATCCGTCTCGCTGATGACCGAGGTGAGCCGTTGCAGTCGTGCGTAGCATTGCTCGCTCGCCGACCCCTGCCATTGGGAGAAATCGATGCTGGTGAGGAGCGCCACGAGGTCTTCCAGAGCCTTCTGGGAGATGCGTACGGCTTCGTTGATGGTCTGCTGGTCCTTGAGCACGCTCATGTGGCAGCAACAGCCGCCGCTGGCGTCGGTCAGCGTCGTGGTGTAGGGGCCGTAGGACCGGAGCGAGCCGCCGTAGCTGACTCGAAGCGTGGCAAAGCATGATGCTGCGGCGCCGGTGGCCTGGGCACTGGTGCCCGTGGTGGTTGATGCGGTGTTCTGTGTCATGAGACAAGGATGACAGACGGGGAACGCGAACAGAGAGGATTCACGAAAATGTGCGTCAGTGTCCCGCGAACCTGTGGATAACGTTTCGGCGCGGTGGATAACCCGCGTTTTGTGGATAACCCGCCTGTATCGGCCGACTGTACGCTGTCTCCGGCTGCTTCCTGCGGCTTTGTCTGGGTGGCCGGTCTGGCGTGGTGTGGCGTGGTGTGGCGTGGCTCCGGCGTGGTGCGCTCTGGCGTGGTGCGCCCTGGCCCCGTTTCTGGTGTCCCGTGTGCCCAAAGGCGACGGGTCGCGGTCGGTGTGCGCCGCGTGTCTCGGTGTGCGCCGTGTGTCTTGGTGGCCGCCTGTCTTGGTGGCCGCCTGTCTCGGTGGTGGTATGACACAGGGCACCCGCCATGCGACGGATGCCCTGTCCTTGTCTGGGTCCTTGTCTGGGTCCTTGTCTGGGTCCTTGTCTGGGTCCTTGTTTGGGGAACGCTTCACCGAGACATAGCGCTCCCGTCGGAGGGTGTGACCTGACGGCCGGTGGGGCCGGGAGCCAGGTCACTCATCTGGCCTGGCCGACGTCACCATGGGTGACGGGCATTGGTGGTGCCTCCCGGAGCGGAGTCAGTGCCGACGCCGAAGCCTGATGAGGCGCCGCCCGATGAGGTCGAATTGCGGTTGCGCAGGCTGTCAAGCTTTTTTTCTTCCTCGGATGTATCGTTCTTGCTCGACGACCCCGACGACTGGTCGCCGTTGCCCGAGGATCCCGAGGACTGGGACTTGTCGCCGTTGCCTGACGAATTCGACGACTGGTCGCCCGAGCCGGAGGAACCCGAGGACTGGGACTGGTCGCCATTGCCTGACGAATTCGATGACTGGTCGCCCGAACCCGAGGAACCCGAGGAATTCGACGACTGGTCGCCCGAACCGGACGATTGGCCGTTCGAGCTGGAATTCGAGCTGGAATCCGAGCTGGAATCGCCGTTGGAGCCATTGGACCCGTTGTTCGAGTTATTCGAATTGGACTGCGAATCGTCCTGGTCCTGCTGCTGCTCGAGCATCTTCTTGATCGCTTCGGTCAGGTCCTTGCTCACCTGCGTGTTCGTCGCGATGTGGTCTTTGACATACGGCAGTTGTAGTGCGCCGAAGATCTGGGCGCTTTGGAACTGGGCGTCCACTTGGTTCTGCGTGTCGAGCAGCTGCTGCAGGTCGGTCGAGTCGTCCTGGGTGAACGTCTGGATGTCCCGCTTGAGCTGCTGGGTGGACCTGTTGTAGATGGTGAGGCAATACATGTTGCAGAACGCCACGAACGCGCCGAACAGCATGAGCGCGATGAGCAGGATGGCGACGATTTTCTGCCACAGCTTGCTGGCGCGGCACGTCGGCTTGGCGTCGGCGGACGGCGCGGGGGTCGTCGCGGATTGCAGATACGGAGCAGTCGAGGCGCTGGCGTCGGGCGACATATCGGTGCGGAACCCGCCTGAAAAACCCGCGGCCGCGCCATAGGACGAATGGCGGGGGAGCTGCTGGGCGTCCTGCGAGGCCTGGCGCGAAGCGGCATCATAAGCGGGGTTCTTCGCCATGACGGGTGGATTGACCGCCTGCGCCGGTGGCATCGGCTTCGTGGCGTCGAGCGGTGATTCGTTCCCACCCTGCGTAGGCAGGGCATTCTGCTTGGCGCCTGCCTCCGACGTCTGCGGCGTAGGGCCGGTGAACTGTGCGTCGCTCATAGAAGTCTCCTTGATGTCTTTGCATGGGCGAGGACCTCCCAGAGCAGGAGCACGGCCAGGAGTATGGCGAGGGGCCAGATGATCTGGTTCACCACCTGCGTGGGTTTCTCTATCGTTTCCATGCGATAGCTTCCGGTGTCGTCGCCGGACTTCGGGTATCCGACGTCATTCGAGGCGTCGATGGACTGGTACACGCCCGACATCTCATCCGCGATGGTGGTGAGCGTGGTGGAGTCGCGCTTGGAGACGCCATCGGTGCCGGTATCGGGGTCCTGCACCCATGTCTGGTCGCTGGGGAGCGTCTCGCCGGCGCGCAGACCCTGTTTGAGCGCCGGCACCTTGCCGCCGTTGTCGCTGCCGACGCCAACGGTCACGGCATCGTCGAGGTAGTCGCGCAGCACGCTGAACGTCGAGCGCGTCTCATCGCTGGTCTGTTCGCCATCCGAGATGTAATACAGGATTATCTTGTCTTCCTTGTGCTGGTCGCGGGTGTCCTTGAGCAGCGTCGTCAACGCGTCGATGACCTGGGACTGGTTGGTGCCCTGCGACACGCCCGTCGGTTCGGTGACCACGGTGTCGATCCACGACTTCATGGCATACGTGTCGGGGGTGAGCGGAAGGTCCAGCGTGGCGACGTTGCCGAAGCTCACGGCGGCGAAATTCGAATCCGGATACATGTCGATCAGATTGTTGACCACGTGCCGGGCGGCCGTGATTCGTGTCTGCGCGCCGTCGGAACCGGGGTATTGCGCGTCCTGTACGGCCATGGAGCCCGTGATGTCGAGCGCCACGACGATGTCGGTGGTCGACACCGCGCGGGTCGTCGAATCCACGGCGATGCCGGGGCCGAGCAGCATGAGGCAGATGATCACCGAAATCGAGGAACGGCGCACCCAGTCGGTGGCGGTGGAATCGACGTTCGGGCGCTGGTTGTGGGCGCGCACGGCGAGGAAGATCGTGACGCCGAGGATTATCACGGTGGCGGCGATCGTGACCGGCCAGCCGAAGGTGGGGGCGAGTCTGAATCTGCTCATCGTCTCAGCGCCCCCTCGATGCCCAGATAGGCGAGCCACAGCAAGGCCAGGGCGACCACGAACAGGATCGGCGTGTCACGGATGTCGCTTTTCACATCCTGGCGGGAGACTCCGGTGCTTCTCGTGTCGATGTCGCGCACGAGGTTGTCGACCGCCTCCTGCGTGGTGGCCGCTTCGTAGATGCCGCCGCTCTTCGTGATGAGGTTCTCCATCTCGGCCGCCTCGCTGCTGTTGACCTGCGAGGAATCGCCGGCATACAGGCCGTCGACGGCGATGTTCGAATTCGTGGCGAGGTCCATGGCTTCCTCCAGCGTGTAGACGCCCGTGCCTTCCGACAGGTTGTCGGTGGCGAGCATGATCATGCCGACTCGCTTGCTGCTGTCGTCCTGGGTGCTGGCATCGACGCCGCGGTTATCGTTGAGCGTGAATTCAGGAAGCATCACGGCGCAGTTGACCAGTCCGTCGCCGATGAGGGACGATGCGTCGGTGATGTTCATCGTTCCTTCGAGCCAGTCGGATATCTTCTGGTAGTCGTCGTCGGACATCGTGGCGACGCTCGTGATGTTCGTCAGCTTGTCGAGCAGCCCGCTGGCGTATGACAGCTGCTGGTCCACGATCTCGTAATCGTCGGTGAGCGGGAACACCACACGGGACGTGGAGTTGAAGATGCTCAGGCCGATGCGCTCGCCGTTGAAATGACTGGAGATGTTGCGGTAGGTTTCGAGGATCTTGGCGTCGTAGGGCAGCGTGGAGCCCGACACGTCGAGGCAGAGCACGATGTCGCGGCGCGAGGCCTCGGAATCGTCCGTCGTGATTGAGCCCGGGCGGGCGCAGACGCCGGCGCAGATGAGCCCGATCGCCGCGAGGATGATGACCGAGGCCCTGTTGGCGCGCAGCCAGGTGCGGTAGCGGGAGTCCACCTCGTGGCCCGACATGTCGTTCTGGAGCGTCCATGTGGGCGGCATGTCGTCGCTGGGCAGGTAGGTCTGTTTCTTCGCCCAGCGCGAGGCGACCGCCCACAGGGCGATGATGACGATGGCCGCGACGATGCCGACGATGGGCCAGCGGAACGTGAAATCCTCAAGTCCCAGACGCTGGCGCCACGTGGGATTGACGGCATTGGCGAACGCCATGCGGTTGATGAACGGCCAGATCGCGGATTCCATCAGCGCCACCTTTCGATGAGCGTGTCGACCCAATCGCACGCCTCGCCGACCGTGGCCTGCTGCGCCTGCGCATTGGACTCGGGATTGGCGAACTCCGGCGGATACAGCGCAGTGATCGTCTGGCGCAGGGACTGCATGCCGTCGCGCTGCGGCGATGACACCGTGTTGCGGCGGATGTCGGTGAGCGTCGAGTCCTGGAGGTTGCTGCCCAGGCGCGCCGATGCGAAGTCGCGGCACAGTTTGGCCAGTTCCAGATAGGCGTCGTCGTCGCTGATCTCTTCCGCCTGGCTTTCGCGGCGGATTTTCTCGACGCGGCCGTGCCACGTCTCGATCTCACTGACCGACATGACCTCCGGCTGGCCCACGACGACGGGCGATTTCTTCGGTTTCCGAGGCATGAACGCGACGACGGCGATCGCCACCGCGAGCACGATGAACACGACCATGGCGATGATGAACGGGTACAGCGGAATCTCGTCCACGGGCGTTTCATCGAACTGGTAGGCGCTCGTCACGGCGCTGCCGTGAGCCATGGCTCCGGAGCCTGCGGTCATGACGGCCTGCATGCGTTCGAACATGTCACTTCACCCCCGATGAAATGTCTTTGTGATGCATGGTGGATGACAGATAGGCGACGAATTTGTTGAACATGTCCTCGCTGGACGTGCAGCTCAGGTAGGTGACGCCCAGATGCTCGAGGTCGGTCTTGATGCGCGTGTCGACGAAAGCGCGGTGCGTGGTGACCTCGTACTCGGACTTGTCGACGCGCAGGAACGCGGGGACGCGGCGGTCGGTCTGCGCATCGTAGGTGCCATGCGGCGTCTGCGACGTCGAGAACGGATTCATCGGGATGATGTTAATCGCGGCCACCTGATGCGTGCGGCGCATCAGACGAATCGCGTTGAGCTGCATCTGCGACCAGCCCGTCTGGTCGCTCACGATGACGATGAGCGCCCTGCTGTCGGGGATGCGCTTGGCGAGGCGCATGAGTCCGTTGATGTCACGCGGTGCGTGCGCGATGCGCTTCGACACGGCGCGCAGGGCGCGGTCGAAGTCCACGAACCCGCCGCCTATGGGGACGCGTATCACGCCGTCGCGGTTCGCCGACAGGATGGTGACGTCGTCGCCGCGCCGCATCGAAAGCACGGCGAACATACGCATGGCGTTGAACGCCACTTGGTATTTGTTCTCGCCGCTCGCGGTGATGCCGGTCATCTCGATGCCGCCGTCGAGCAGCATCCAGACCTTGCTCGTCACCGTCTTCTCTTTGTCCACGACCACGGGGCGGCCGCGGCGAGCCGAGGCCTTCCAGTCGATGGAACGCGCCTCGTCGAAGGGCTCGTAGAAGCGTTCGTCGAGGAACTCGTAGCCGCTGCCGCGCTTGCCCGACGGATGCTCGCCCTCGAGGATTCCCAGGGCGCGCTTTACCGTCGGCAGCGACAGCCGCTGTCCCAGGGCGGTGATGCGTGTGCGGATCGGGTCGTTCGAATGCCTGTGCGTCTCTACGGCCGGCGAGGTCGCGTCGCCATCATTCGTCACGGGATGTGCTGAACTCATGGAACTCACGGAACGGGAACCGTCCTGACGACTCGCTCGACGACTTCATCGCTGGTGATCTCGTCGGCCTGGGCCTCGAAGGTGAGCAGCACGCGATGGCGCAGGACGTCCTTGGCGAACTGCTTGACATCGTCCGGGACCACGTAGTCGCGGTGATTGAGCAGGGCCACGGCCTGCGCCACGCGCATGAGGGCGATGGATGCACGGGGGCTGGCGCCCAGGCGCACGATGTTCTTGAGGCCTTGGATCGGACGGGGGCCGCTGCCGCGCGTGGTGAACACGATGTTGATGATGTACTGCATGATCGAATCGGCGACATGCACGTGATGTACGTTCTCGCGCATGGTCGTCAGGTCGCGCAGCGTGATCGTCGTCTCGGGCTCATGCGAGTAGTCCGGCTGGTCGGCGCGGCGCTTGGTCATCATCTGCAGCACGCCGCATTCCTGGTCGGGGGTGGGGTAGGTCATGATGGTCTTCATCATGAAGCGGTCCATCTGGGCCTCGGGCAGCGCGTAGGTTCCCTCTTCGTCGATCGGGTTCTGGGTCGCGATGACCATGAACGGCTGGGGGAGCGGGATGCTTTCGCCGCCGATGGTGGTGGCGCCTTCCGCCATGGCCTCGAGCATTGCCGACTGGGTCTTGGCGCTCGAGCGGTTGATTTCGTCGAGCAGCACGATGTTGGCGTGGATCGGGCCGATCTGCGTGGTCATTTTCTGCGTCGCGAGGTCGAACACCTGGGTGCCCACGAGGTCGGCGGGCATGAGGTCGGGCGTGCACTGGATGCGGTGGAACGTCCCGGACACCGATGAAGCGAGCAGACGCGCCGCGGTGGTCTTGGCAAGGCCAGGCACCGATTCGATGAGGATGTGCCCGCCGGCCAGCATGGTGACGATGAGGGATTCGCGCAGCTGCTCCTGGCCGATGAGGCCGTGCGAGAAGCATGTGCGCACGCGTTCGGCGAGCTCGTTGAAGCGCGTGATGGTGTCGGCGTCGAGCACATGCATCGGCTTGCCCTGCGGCTGCTGCGGGATGATGGGGCGCGGGGATGCGGACGGAGCCGGCATGGGCTGGGTGGTCATCGCCGGCGTCTGGCCGTAAGACACGGGTTGCTGCTGAGGCATCGCATAGCCGGGCTGCTGCCTTTGTGTGTATCCCGGCATGCTGTTTGGTGCTGTCATAAATCTCCTGTCGAGTTTTACGAAACTGTTGGCATATTCAAATCATCTCATCCGACGTACCAAGCGCCGCATGTGGAAACCTGTCGTCCGGTCATGGCATGCGTCTTCCGCATGGGCATACCAGCAATGCCTCATCGATTGGCCGTTCGCCGATTCCGCACGACATCTCCATCTGACGATAGCTTAGACCGAGGGGAGAGACCAATCGACGGGTTCCGCGCCCATCTCCACAAGCAGTTCATTTGCCCGCGAGAAGGGGTGGGAGCCGAAGAAACCGTATCGCGCCGACATGGGGCTGGGGTGCGGCGATTTGATGATGGCGGCCTTCGTGAGCCGTGGCTCCAGCGTCTGCGCGTTGCGCCCCCACAGGATCGCCACGAGCGGTTTGGGCGACCCATCGGGGTTCGTGCGGGAGTTGAGCACGTCGATCGCGTGGTCGGTCACCGCCTCCCAGCCGCGCCCTTTGTGGGAATTCGGCTTTCCGGTCTGCACCGTCAGGCATCTGTTGAGCAGCATCACGCCTCGCTGCGTCCACGGGGTCAGGTCGCCGTTCGCGGGCATCGGCACATGCATGTCGTCGACGAGCTCCTTGAAGATGTTCTGGAGGCTGGCGGGCAGCGGGCGGACGCTCGGCTCCACCGAGAAGCTCAGCCCCACGGGATGACCCGGCGTGGGATAGGGGTCCTGTCCGACGATGAGCACCTTGATGGAATCCAGCGGGATGGTGAATGCCCTGAAGATGTGGCGGCCGGTGGGCTGGAATGTGCGGCCTTGGGCGTATTCGTCTCGAAGGAAGCTGCCCATCGCGCGGATCTGTCCTTCGACGGGCGCCATGGCCTGCGCCCACCCTGGTTCCATGAGTTCTGAAAGTTCGGCTAGTTTCGTCACATCGCCCACTTTACGCGGAATGGGGCGGCGCGGTGCTGCGCCGCACGGTGTGACGCGTGCGATGGGCGCGTGATGGGCGCGCGTGATGGGTGAATACGTGATGGGTGAATGCGTGATGGGTGAATGGGAGAATACGTGCACATCGGTGCGTTGGGCGACAATTGGGCGAGTCAGAAGGTAGACTCACAGTAGTCGTAATTATGAGGAGAACCATGGCTGACAACGAACACAAGTATCCGGCGGACGAGTTCGACGCCCCGCAGATTGGTCCGATCGGGCTTCATCGCGGCAAGAGGAGCTTCATCATTCGCGCTCTGCCCTACATCATCACCCTCGTGGTGGCGCTGGCGCTCGCCACGCTGGCATGGGCGTTCTTCTCGGGTGCCTTCAACAACCGCGCCACCGAGGATGTCGCGGCCGGGACCAGCGCCGTCGCGACCGACGAAGCAAGTGCCGAATCCACGGATCCCGCCTCCGGTGCCGCATCGGCCGACTCCACGGATTCCGCCTCCGGCGCCGCTTCGGCATCGGAAGCGCAGACCGACTCCACCGACACGGCATCTGCAACGGAATCCGCCTCGTCCAGCGCAACGGCCAACCTGTCCGCATCCGTCGCGGTCTATAACGCCAGCGGCGTCAACGGCGCCGCGGCAAAGAGCGCACAGACTCTGCAAAGTGGTGGATACACGGATGTCAGCGCGATGAATCCTTCGAATTCCAGCAACCTGCCGGCGCAGACCACGGTGTGGTATCGCACCGACGCCGATCTCGCCACGGCGCAGGACATCGCCAACAAGCTGGGGATCACGCAGGTCGTGCAGGCATCCAACATCAGCTATGACGTGGCGGTTGTGCTGATCTGATGCGCCGTGCCGCCATGGCCGGTCGCCGACATGAACCGGCGGCGTGGACCGGCAGCATAGATCGAAAGAGAAAGGCCCACGCGGTTGCGTGGGCCTTTCTTGTTGCATGTTGCCAGGCGCTCGTGCGAGGCGTTGGCATCGTGGTTGGCATTCGGCGGGCTTCGGGGCGGTCTATCGCCGGGTCGCCAGCCTGCTTGCAACGCGTTGCGCATCCGGATGGCATCACCCTGATGGCACCGGGGCCACCTCACAGGGAATCACATGCCGAAGCCGACGTGGCGTTCCTCTTCCTCGCCGAGCATCGCGTAGCCGACCTTCGAGCCGTCGATGATGACGGTCTTGCCCTTGGAATCCTTGAATTCCGCGATCTTGCCGCCATCGTTCATGGCATCCTTGATGGCTGCCGCGATGGTCTCGGCCTTGTCATCGGTTGCGAAACGCACAGGGCGTGCAACGTTCTCAATGCCGATTTCAACATCCATGGGGGTCCTCCATTCGTGTGGTGTGGCCGGTTCCGCGGGCGAGCCGCGGGACCAATGGTTCTGTGACGATTCTATCCGACGTCGGGTCGGCGCGGGCATGACTATGCCCAGCGCGAAATTTCGCTCTGGGCATAAGAACGGATGCTCTCGTGACTCGGCCGGCGGCTATCCCTGCTTCGGGATTCCTTGCGAATCCGCGTCGTCGGCGACGATGTTGTCCTGCGTGTGGAGCACGTCGGTGTAATCCTCGTTGTTCTCGCGCGCGTCGGCGTCCGGCACGGTGGGACGTGTGAAATGGGGCTTGACGTAATACGCCGGGTCGTCCACGCTGTCTTCCTCGAAATACTTGGGTTGCATGGGCAGCATGACGGTCTGCGTGTCGGAACCCGTCGGCATGGCGCCCGTGGCATCCTCCGTTTGCTCGGGCTGGTCGGTCTGCGTCCTTTCGTGGAGCACTCCGGCGTTGATGCTCACGCCGTTGATCTGCCCGCGGGCGTCGTTGGGGATGGACATGGTGAAGCCGTCGGAGAATTCGTCGGCTCCCTCGAAATGCGGCGCCGGATACATGACGGTCTCGGCGGAGGCCGGCGCGGCCGAATCGTCGCCGGCACGGTCCTTGGGCGACACCGAGGCGCCCAGCGCCAGCCGGTCGAAGCCGTTCGTGCCATCGCCGGATGACGGTGCGTCGCCCGACAGACGCCTCAGATTGAGGCCCTCGGTGTCGAGACGGGGCATCGAGAAATGCTGCAGCTGCTCGGTCTTGCCCCGTGACAGGCCCTCGCGCTGGGCGAACTGCGCCGCATTGACGGTGTAGGTCCCGGCCGGGATGTTGTCTTCGGTGGGTTTGCTGCCGAAGGCGTTCTGCGTGTGCTGCATGCCGGACTGGCTGGACTGCGACGGTGCCGCGGTCCTGGTCCCGCCCGCATCGTCGCGGAGCAGGTCACCCACGGTCACGGTGTTGGGATGTTCGTAATGGTGCGAGGCGTCATCGCGGTACTCCAGGTTGATCTGGTGGGCGAGCTGGTCGAGCTGCGCCTTGAGTTCGAGGATTGCGACGTTGTCGGCGCGTTCCAGCGCGGCTATGAAATCGCGGACCTGCTCCATCTGCACCCACAGGCGCGCGCGCAGCATGATCATGCTGTCGACGTGCTGCCCCATGATGCGCGCGTAGGCGGCGATCGTGGCGTCGCGGCGGTCGGCGTCGAGATATTTGTACATCCACGCCAGGTCCCTCGCGGGGTCGTTGACCTGCAGGTCCTCCCAGTGGATGACGGCGTTGACGTCGTTCTGCTGGAACAGCACGTCGCCGCTGTCGAAACCACCGTGCACCGGGCGGCATTGGAAGTCGAACATGGTGGGGTTCGACATCGATTCCTGCCAGAAATTCAGGATTTCGCGCGGCACCTGCGGGTTGCGCGACAGGGTGCGCATCCAGCCCTTGAGCTGCTTCTCGATGACGGAGGCGTCAAAGGAGGGCATTTTCGAAGCGATGAGGAACTGCGGGTTCATGCGGTGGATCGCCCCGATCGCCGTGCCGATGGCCCCGCACTGCGCCTCGGTGAGGTCGGTGAGCTCCGTTGCATCGCCGTCGTAATGACGCGTGACCATGATCGACAGGCCCCTGATGGCCTTCGAATCCTTGCCAGAGTTGAAATGCCGGACGTTCTCGATGTGGAATCCGAGGCTCGCGGCCTCCTTGGCCTTGCGAAGCAGTATGGCGGCCTTGGCGCGGCGCGCGAGCAGGGTGCGCGCCTCTTTGGTCTCGGCGATCGTCGTGTCGTATTCCTTGCCCGCGGAATCGGTGATCACCACTGTCTGCAAGCCATCGTTGTCGCCAGCCTCGAGGAACTGTTCGGATTCGCGAACGTATGCTGGCGCCAGCTTGGGCGCCACGGCGGCGGTCAGGGCAGCTGCTTCGTACAAGGTCTTAGTCACGTTTTCAACATTAATACAGCTTGGGTTCGAAATTCGTGAAATGATGCCACAATATAAGAGGGGTTGCTTTGACACTGCGGATCGGGAAGGAGCGCTATGACCGATACTGAAAGGCCCGATCCCGAGAGCCTGCTGCAGGGCCTTGACGAAATGCAGCTGCGCGCCGCCCACGCCGTCTGCGGGCCGGTGCGCATCATCGCCGGCGCCGGCGCGGGCAAGACGCGCACCATCACGCGGCGCATAGCGTATGGCTGCGCCACCGACATGTGGAATCCCAAGCATGTGCTCGCCGTGACGTTCTCGACCAAGGCCGCGCGGGAGATGAAAGTGCGCCTCGAACAGCTCGGAGTGGGCGATGTGCATGCCGCTACGTTCCATTCGGCGGCGCTCGGCCAGCTGCGGCGCGTGTGGAGCTCGGTGACGACCGATGACTTCCCCGGGCTTGTGTCGGTGTCGCGGCAGGCGTTGGTCGGCGCGGTGCAGGCGATGTCCGGACGCGACGACGTGAGTCCGATGGAGCTGCGCGACATCGCCGCTGAGATCAACTGGATGAAGGTGTCGCTCATCGCCCCCGAGGATTATCCGAAGCTGTGCGAGATGACGCAGCGCATGCCGCCCGCCCAGCTCGACCCTGATGTCTTCGCCCGTCTCGCCGACGAATACGAGCGCCGCAAGGCGGCGGTGGGGGTCATGGATTTCAACGACATCCTGCTGCTCACATGCCATATCCTCGAACGCTTCCCCGAGCAGGCAGCCAGCATCCAGCGCACCATCGAAAGCATCACCGTCGATGAATACCAAGACGTCTCGCCGCTGCAGCATCGCCTGCTGCGGCTGTGGCTCGGACCCATCCGCGAGATCTGTGTGGTGGGCGACAGCGCCCAGACGATCTATTCCTTCGCGGGCGCCACCAACTACTACCTGCGCAATTTCGGCAACGAGTTCGCCCCGGTGAAATCCGACATCGTGCTCAACCGCGACTACCGCTCGACGCCGCAGATCGTCAAATACGCCAACAACGTGTTGGCGCCGTCGCCGTGCTGCGGCGACTATATCCAGCTGGAGTCGGCCCGTGACGACGGACAGGGCGTGCGCCTGGCGCAGTTCGACGACGAGGTCGCCGAGGCGAAGGGCATCGCGGCGCATATCCACCGGCTCGTGGGGAAGGGCGTGGCCGTGGATGACATCGGCGTCCTGACGCGCACGAACGACGAGCTCAGACCCATCGCCAGCGCCTTGCATGCGGCCGGCGTGCCGTATGCGCTGCTGCGCATGCCCTCGCCGTCAGACGCCGAGAGCGATGGCGACCCCGACGCGCCGTCCGCACCTCCCGCGCCGCGCCATTGCGTGACCCTCTCCACGATTCATTCGGCCAAAGGCCTGGAATGGAAATACGTGTTCGTGGCGGGATGCGCCGAAGGACAGATTCCCTTCGGCAATCCGCAGACGCAGGATGAGCTCGAAGAGGAGCGGCGTCTCATGTATGTCGCGGTCACCCGGGCGCAGGATAGGCTGTTTCCGTCGTATCCGGCGCGTAAGTCGGGCGCCCGGGGGATGATGCGCCGGGACGTCAGCCGATTCCTGCTCGGAAGATGACCGGACGGGCGGGCTCGTCATATGACTGGGCGCGGGGCTGGCCGCTCGGCGTTGGTCAGTCTAGGGGACCGAACGGATTGCGCGGCGTGCCGGTGTCACCACCAGTGCCATCGCCACCGTCGTCGGTGCCATCGCCACCAGTGTCGGAGTCGCCGCCGTCGCTCGCCCCGTTGTGATTGTTTCCCTCGTCGCCGTTGAGCAGTTTGTCGAGTTCCGCGTCCCAGTCGACCGAGGTCTTCGGCTTGGTCTGCGCGGGCTTTCCGTCGCCGCCGTCCGACGGGATGTCGGGCAGCAGGTCCGGGTGGTTCCAATGCGCGTCGCGCGTCTCGATGCCATCCGCGGTCAGCGTGTCCCACACCTTCTGCGCCTCGCGCATGGTCTTCGGGTGCACGTGGAGCCCGATGAGGGATTCCAAGGTCTGCTCGGCGGGACCGCCTTCGACGCGCTCGCGGCGACGCATCTCCAGCAGCTGGTCGAGATGCGGCAGATGGGCCATGCCGGCGCGCCACACCACGCAGTCGACCCAGCCTTCGACCAAGGCCAGCAGCCGCTCGATCGAGGCGAGCACCTCCTGCTGCTCGGGGGTGTTCTGCGCAGCCACGTTGCTCAGGTTCACGGCTCCGCTGATGGATTCCGGATCCATCGACGACGCATCGCGCAGCTGCTCCTCCATGGAATCCAGGTCGACGGTGATGGAACGCGAATACTTGTATATCAGTGTCTCGAAACGCGAGGGAAGCCACTGCGCCGAGCTATACAGACGCGCGTGGGCGATTTCGATGAGGGCGAGGAACGTGAACATCTCGCGTTCCTCGATGTCCAGCTCGCCGGCATACGCCTTGGCGTTCTGCACGATGATGGCGCCTGCGGGATTGTCTCCGATGGGGAGCCCCTGGTCGTAGGAGCCGCGCACCTCCGACGCCATAGACCCGGCGATGCTGCCCAGCTGCAGCGAGAACGACAGCGCGCCCACCATGCGCATGATCACGGCGGGGCTTTTCATGTCGTCGGGGATCGGAATCGACACCGGTCCGGCGAACACGCCCTGGATCTCGCCGTCGAATGAGTTGCCGAAACGCTCGGCGAACACGGCGCCCAGCGATTGGCACACCTTGTCGACGACCGGCGTGGCGATCTTTGCCCAGCCGGGTAGCGTGTTGTCGATCCACATGTCGCGCGTCCACGCCGCCGTCTCGCCGGACGCCGGTTCGAACGCCATCGAGGAGTCGAGCCACAGGTTCGCCTCGCTGATGGCGTCGCGCATGCGGTCGGCATCGGCGGCGGTCAGGGTGCTCTGGTAGTCATCCGAGTTGCGGAGGCGGGATTGCGCGAGGTCCTTGGCGAAATCGACGTTGATCGTCGGCGCATCGGGCGACAGGGCGTTGCGCATGAGGCTGTTGGCGCTGGAGTTGATTGCATTCATGAGGATCTTGGCCTGGGACGGGTCAGGCAGGGCGTCCGCCTGCGACAGCATCTGCTGTTTGACCGAGTCGGGGAGCGACTGGAACTGCATCCATGCGGTTTCGCCTTCCACCGGTCCGAACGCGTCGATCATCCATTTATGCAATGCATTTTCGTCCAAGGTCGATCCCGTTTCTCCGCGCGTTGTCGGTCCGCGGTCCAACCGAGCTTCGTCTCACGTAAGCGATGTAACCACTTCATATATTATGAGGGCATGGCCCAAAAAACTCAGGCGAAGAAAAGATATGCGCAGAATCCACGAAAGCCGCAGGCGGCGCCGAAACGCGGCGTGATCCCATGGCTGCGTGATTTCTCCGGCGGCCGCATGAGCTGGCGTTACCTGGCCGGGTTCTTCTTCGTGCTGCTGTGCGTGCTCGGCATGTGTCTTCCGTGCCCGTTCGCGCTGCGGTATCCCGGCAGCGCGTTCGACGTGCTTGGCACGGTGAAGGTCGGCGGCGCCCCGAAGAACGTCATCACCATTGACGGGGCCTCGATGCACAAAGACTCCGGGAAGCTGCTCATGACCACCGTGAGCGTCGCGGGAGCCACGACCGTGGTGTCGAACTGGGACATGCTCCGCACGTTCTTCGACAAGGACGCCGCGATTGTGCCGCGTGAGCTCATCGTGCCGGTCACCACAAGCACCGAGGAATACGAAGAGACCTCCAAGACGCAGATGACCACGGCCGAGGACACGGCCTCGACCATCGCCCTCAAATACGTGCATGGCAACGGTCTGGTCCCCGGCCTGGAGACTGACAAAGTCAAGGTGAGCATTGAGATAGGAGACGTGGGCGGACCCTCCGCGGGCCTCATGTACACGCTGGGCATCATCGACGAGCTCACCGACGCGGAGGAGACCGGCGGGCAGACGATCGCCGGCACCGGCACCATAGAGGACGACGGATCCGTGGGCGCGATCGGCGGCATCCGGCAGAAGATGGTCGGAGCCCGCGACGCCGGCGCCACGTGGTTCCTCGCACCGTCGTCGAACTGCGACGAGGTCGTGGGGCATGTGCCCGACGGGCTGCGCGTCGTGTCGGTCGGCGATATCGACGACGCCTACACGTCGCTGGTGGCCATCGGCGAGGGGGCGGGCGATTCCCTGCCGACGTGCAGCGCGCAGTGAGGGGTGCCGCGGCGCTCTGCCGGCCGGGCGCTCGCGGACGCGCGCGACGTCCCGAAATGCGACATGCGGATTACCGAATCGTGGAAGCTGAACCGTGTGTTACATGCCTGTTGGTAAGCTTTGAGACGTGTCTACTAACAAGATCACAGGAGTACAGGAATTCGGCTTCCGGCCGGGAGACATAGTCCAGGAATGGCTCTGGGACGATGACGTGGACGAAGGTCTGCGCACCCAGATCCAGAATCTCACCGGAGAGGATTTGGTCGACGAGGATTACGATTCCTCCGTTGACGGAATCATCATTTGGTGGCGCGACGGCGACGAAGAAGAAGAGCTCGCCGATACCATCATGGACGCCACTGGTCTTGTGAAGGACGGAGCGCCTTTCTGGATCATCACCCCGAAGCCGGGACGCGAGGGCAATACAAGCCCCACCACGTTGCAGTCGGCGGCGAAGACCGCTGGCATGAACGCGGCGACGCCTCTGACTGTGAGCGAGGATTGGAACGGTGTGCGCCTGCGTGCATTCGGCAAGGGCGCGGAGCGCGCCGACCGTATGGAACGCAACCAGCGCGAAGAATTCTAGTGGGCAATAAGGGATTCGAACCCCTGACATCCACCGTGTAAAGGTGGCGCTCTAACCAACTGAGCTAATTGCCCGTACCGTCGATAAGCATACAGCACCGAGACACGTGACGAAAACGTGAGGTTTGCAAAGAGATACGCAGAATGTGACGGTTTCGGCCGATTTTTCGCGTAGTCTTTGGTATGGATTCTGAAAATTCAGGAGGAAGCTTTCGATGGCAAGCGACAACGACGACACCGAAGACGCCAAGCAGGACGCAGGTTCTTCTATCACCCGTGTGAGCAAGCACAAGTGGGGCTATAGCACCAGCGAGGTCGATGAGTTCCTTGACCACGCCCACGCCCTGTATGACTCTCCTGAGCCGAAACTCCGCCAGGAAGACGTGCAGAGCGCCTCGTTCTCGGTCGAGAAGGGCGGGTATTCCATCGCTGAGGTGGATGCGGCGCTCACCCGACTCGAAGGCGCGGTCGTCGACAAGCGGACCCAATGGGATGTGCAGCATTACGGACGCGTGGCATGGCGGGCTCGCACCGACACCCTCGCCCGTTCCCTGCATGACCGTGCGGCGCGTCCCCATGGTGAGCGTTTCAACGACGGTCTGCCGAACAAACCGTCATACGACCGCAAGCAGGTCGACCATGTGGTCGACTGCGTCCTCTACCAGATTGCGCACCAGCTGGGCAGCACCGAGGGGATCGTCGACGACGACACGCCCGAGCCCCAGCGCAAGCGCAATGATCCCGAGGTGTGGACCCTCGCCGATATCTCGTCGGTGCTGTTCACGCAGCGCAAAGGCCACCACGGCTATGACGAGCGCCAGGTGGACGCCTATCTCAACAGGGTTCTGCAGGTGCTCGCACGCATCGAATCCTTCGAACGCATGGTTGGTTCGCTGAGCGACACCACGACAAGCATCCCCGAGGAGATGTGGACGGCGGATACCGATGCTTTCGATCCCGGCTTCGCGGCGTCCGACGGCACGGATGATTCCACCGGGGACGTGTCGTTCGGCTCCACCGGCTCCGGCTCCGGTGCCTTCGATTCGTCGTCGGTCCCTGCATACCCCGATTCGGCGTATCCCGCCGCGGCCGGTGACGCCAGCGCGTCGACCGGGTCGGCGGATGACGTGACGCCGACGTTCGCACCTGCGAACGACACCGCGCAGGTCGGGACCGCGACGTATCCGCCGCACCAGCAGCCCTCTGTCTCGTTCGCCGAGGCCAAGCACACGTCCGAGCGAAGCAACGACTCCCTCGCGTCCCTGGTGTCTGGCACGGCGCAGCAGCGCCAGCACATGATTCCCGGGACAAGGCGCTCGCAGGTCGACACGCAGGCGCAGCCCGTGTCGCACACGTCGTTCGGAGAGGTGTCGTTGCCCTCGTCGGTTCCCGATGCCCCCACCGAGGCCATGGCGCCGGTCGAGCCGTTGTTCCCCGATGCCCCCGACGGAACGCAGCATCACGACTGATTTTTTCTGACACAGACCGCCGCGAGGCGGTCTTGCGTTTTTCCAACCCGTACACCTGATACATAACCATCTACAGTCGCAGGACCGCGCCTGACATGCAGCGCTTGCCATGCAATGCCCGCCATGCCCGGCGAACGGTTGCGGGAATCGAGGAATACCACCGCCATGCGCAGTGTAGTTCTGCTGGGATCGACCGGATCGATAGGAACGCAGGGGTGTGACGTCATCGCACGTCATCCGCAGGAATTCAACGTCACGGGTCTCGCCGCCGGAGGACGGCATCCGCAGCTGTTGGCGCAGCAGGCCGTCCGGTTCCATGCGCCCACCGTGGCCGTGTTCGACCCTTCGGCGGTCGATGCGACGCGCGAGGCGCTCGCCGACCTTGGCGCCGGCACGTCCGTGACCGTCACCGCCGGCGCCGATGCGGTGGTGGCGATGGCCGGAAGCGGCGCGGACGTTGTGCTCAATGGCATCACCGGATCGATCGGTCTTGCGCCTGCCATCGCCGCGCTGCGTGCAGGAAGCCAGCTCGCGCTGGCCAACAAGGAGTCGGTCGTGGCCGGCGGACACCTGCTGTTCGACGCGCAGGTGCGCCCCCACCAGATCAACCCCGTGGATTCCGAACATTCGGCCATCTGGCAGTGTCTCCGCGCCGGTAGCCACGACGAGGTGGCGCGTCTTGTCGTCACCGCGTCCGGCGGACCGTTCCGAGGCTGGACGCGCGAGCGCATGCGCGACATCACCCCCGAGCAGGCGCTCAACCACCCCACGTGGCACATGGGGCCGGTCGTGACGGTCAATTCGTCCACGCTCATGAACAAAGGCCTTGAGGTGATTGAAGCCAGTCGACTGTTCGGAATTGAACAGTCGCGCATCGCCGTCACCGTGCACCCGCAGTCGGTGGTGCATTCCATGGTGGAGTTCCGTGACGGCGCCACCATCGCGCAATGCTCGCCGCCGGACATGCGGCTGCCCATCGCGCTGGGGCTGTCGGCGCCCGACCGCATGCCCGACGTCGCAGCCGCCTGCGACTGGACGCAGGCGGCCACGTGGACCTTCGAACCGCTGGACGACGAGGCATTCCCCTCGGTTCAGCTGGCCAGACGCTGCCTCGACTCGTCGGAACGTCACACGGCGGCGCTCAACGCTGCCAACGAACAGGCCGTGCATGCCTTCCTGGACCGCCGCCTTCCGTATCTGGGCATCTTCGACGTGGTGCGTGGCGTGCTCGACGACATGGACGAACGTCTCAACGAAGCAGGCGGCGCCCTGTTCGAATCCGTCGACGACATGCTCGACTGCGAACGTCAGGCGCGGCGCCTGGCGGATGCCCGCATCGCCGCGATTGCAGGCAACGCGTGACGCCACCTCCCTGGCCCCGCATGCCCCGTGTGCGCCGCGCATGCAGGCCGTCTCATCAAGTCATCTCATCAAGGCGAGCGCACGGGACGCATCCGACGCAGTGCACAGAAAGGTTTGGAAATGACCACTGAAACCACCGATACTTCCGACGGGTTCCGCAAAACCGGCACGCCCGATATCTCCGAGTCACCCCTGCACCCGCGTCGCAAATCCCGCCGCATCATGGTGGGGCCCGTGCCCGTGGGCGGCGGAGCGCCGATCTCGGTGCAGTCCATGACGAACACGCCCACACATGACATCAACGCGACGCTGCGCCAGATCGGCGAACTCGCACAGGCGGGCTGCGATATCGTGCGCGTCGCCGTCCCGCGCCAAGAGGATTCCGACGCCCTGCCCGAGCTTGTGCGCCGTTCGCCGCTGCCCATCATCGCCGACATCCACTTCCAGAGCAAATATGTGTTCGAAGCCATCGACGCCGGTTGCGCCGCCGTGCGCGTCAACCCGGGCAACATCCGCAAGTTCGACGAGGTCGGCCCGCGGATCTGCCAGGCGGCCACCGATGCCGGGATCAGCCTGCGCATCGGCGTCAACGCCGGTTCGCTCGATAAGCAGATCTATGAGAAATACGGCGGCGCCACGCCCGAGGCGCTGGTCGCATCCGCGCTCAAAGAGGCGCACATGTTCGAAGACGTGGGATTCCATGACTTCAAGATTTCCGTCAAGCACCATGACCCCGTGACCACCGTGCAGACCTACCGTCTGCTTGCCTCGAAGGGCGACTGGCCGCTCCATCTGGGCGTCACCGAGGCGGGTCCCGCGTGGCAGGGGACCATCAAGTCATGCCTCGCGTTCGGCGCTCTGCTTGCCGAAGGCATCGGCGACACGATCCGCGTATCGCTCTCGGCCCCGCCGGTGGAAGAGGTGAAGGTCGGTTGCAAGATCTTGGAATACTTGGGATTGCGCAAGCGTCACTTCGACATCATCTCGTGCCCCAGCTGTGGGCGCTCGCAGGTCGATGTGATCCAGCTCGCCGAGGCCGTGACCGAAGGCCTCAAGGGCATCACCGCCCCGATTCGCGTGGCCGTGATGGGTTGCATCGTCAACGGGCCGGGCGAGGCGAGGGAAGCCGACCTCGGCGTGGCGTCCGGTAACGGCAAAGGGCAGATCTTCATCAAAGGCACAGTGATCAAGACAGTGCCCGAGGACCAGATTGTCGAG
The DNA here is from genome assembly GCA_002353815.1 of Bifidobacteriaceae bacterium UBA2724. Taxonomy (GTDB): domain Bacteria; phylum Actinomycetota; class Actinomycetes; order Actinomycetales; family Bifidobacteriaceae; genus Pseudoscardovia. The sequence continues at coordinate 220,455 of DEKK01000003.1, forward strand.
ACGTTGCTCGAAGAGGCCCAGCGCATCGCCGCCGACATGGAATCGGCGGACGGCGACGCGAATGCCGCGCGGTCTGCACAGACCGGGCCCATCGTCGTGCCGATCCAGCAGCCCGCCCACTGACCGACGCCTCGGCGCGCCGTGCCGCGGGGCGCGTGCCGAGGCGTCTCCGTCACAGGTGCACCGCGAGGAGCATCGCGGGTGCGTTGCAGGGGTTGCGCGGGCCGATGGTTGCACCGACGGGAATGTATCGCCGCGCACCCATTGCACACGCGTCGCGGATTGCGGCGTCCCGGCGCTGGTGAGCCCATGCAATACAATGACTCAATATGTCGAAGTCGCATGAGAAGAAAACCGTCGCGGAATCCGTCCAGCACGAACCCGTGCAGTCGGACCCCACCTTCGCAACGGCGACGGAGGATGCCGCGGCAGCGCCTGCGAACGAGGCGCCGGCAGGCGATCCGACGGAGTCGTCGCCCAAGGCATCCAGCGCCACGTCCGACACGCCGTCGGGCGACGACGAAATGAGCGCGGGCTCCTCCGACGATTCCGCCGCCCCGGCATCTGCGGCGACCCCCGCCAAGCCATGGACCACCGCACAGCGCATCATGGCCCGCCTTCTCATCTTCATCGTCCTCATGGCGATTCTCATGACGTTGTCGCGCGTCACCACCGTCGATTGGCACAACGAGCCCGTCGACCAGTACATCAGCACCATCGGCAACGATACATCGGTCGAATACGACACCACACGCCTGCCAGACACCACGAAGCTTCCTTCGACCGGCACCTATGAGGTCGAGACGATCAGCGACTCCATTGATCTCGTGGAGCCCTCCACCGGCGCCGTCCAACACGCGCACATCCTCGTGCGCATGCCCAAGGGCGTGAGCGGCGGCGACGCCTCCAAGGCGGTGCTCGCGTCGGATGCCTCGGATTCCTCCGACGGCAAACAGTACACGATTCCTTCCAAGCTCCCGGCCGCCGTCTATATGCACGGCGCAGGCTACGGCACGGCCGACAATTCCTTCGGCGACGTGGCCACCGACCTCGCGTCGGCGGGCTTCGTCACACTCACCGTCGACAAGCCCGTGTGGAACACCACCGACGTCAACCGCGATTACCCCGGGTCGGCGCACGCCTACGACCAGTGCGTCGAATACCTGCGCAATCTGAGTTACGTCAACAGCGACAAAGTGGGCATCTACGCCACGTCGGAAAGCGCATGGATAGCCCCGTATGTGATCCGCGAAGACGGAAACATCGCATTCCAGGTGCTGCTCAGCCCCCTCGTGTCGAACCCTCGCGGCGCGCTCGCGTTCTTCGTGTCGCAGGACTTCGCCATCGTGGGCGCCAACCCCGGATACCAGTCCATCGTGCGCCGTGCTTTCTCCGCCGACCTGGGGACGTTCGGCCTCACGAATGTCGATTTCAACGCACAGTTGCCCGAATCCTATTCGGTGCCGACTTTTGTGGCGTATGGCTCGAAGGACGTCATGACACCGCAGGTGGAAGGAGCCAACACCATCCTGAAGATGGCGCATCAGTCCGGCAACGACGACGTGACGATCCGCAATTACCCCATTGGCAACCACGTGCTCCGCATCGGTGACGAAGCCGAGGCCGGAACTGTGCTGGTGGACCATTACGAGCAGGACTACGTCGACTGGGCCGTGGGCGTCACACGAGGCCTTGAACCGACCACGCCTCGCGTGACCGGCGCCACGATCCGCCAGTCCATCGCCGTCCCCGAATCGCTCACCGCTCACAGGGGCGGCACCATCTACGCCGTCGTCATCCACGTGCTGCAGATCCTCATGCTCCTCGTCATGATCGTCATGACGATCGTGGCGCGCATCGTGTCGCTCCGCAACAAACATCGCGGCAAGGGACCGGCGCTGGGGCTCACCAAACGCTTCAAGCGCCTGCTTCTCCTCAGCTTCGTCTCGACGTTCGGCTCCCTGCTGCTGTTCTTCGCGGCGCTGGGGCAGATCGTCTTCCGCGTCGTCAAGCTGGTGTGGGGGTCGGCCCCTACCGCGCCGGGGATGATCTATTGGAGCTGGTACGCCGTCCAGATCGTGTGCGCCATCGTCGTGTTCACCTGGGCCTGCGTGTTCGCCCAGAGCATTGAGGCGTTGCAGCTTCACGGATACTGGCGGCTCCCCTGGGCGCCTCGCCGGCCTGTGTCTCCTGAAATCACGGACAGCAGTCCGTTCGCCGTGACACGGCTGGGCCGGGCGTTCTCGGTGGTCTGCATGCTGGAAATCCTGCTGATTCTGCTCGTGCTCGCATTCTGGGGTGTGTTCATCTACTTCTGATTGCGACGGCCGCATGCAGCGTGCCGTATAATGACTATGAATGTGTTTGGTTGCGCATGCCGGTCTGGCACAGTCGTCAGCGGGAGGGACGTCGCATACCTTATACGATGCCGTGGTGGCATGCTGCAAGGCATGCGTGGCAACACACGCAGGGCAACGAAACGTGGCATAGCAAAAGGAGAGCAATGAATTCGGTTTATTCCACGCTGAGGCGTCGTGGGCGCGAGCAGGCTGGTTTCACTTTCGTGGAGCTCATGGTCGTCGTGCTGGTCATTGGCATTCTTGCCGGCGTCGCCATTCCAATCTACAGCTACCAGCACAAGAAGACGTACATCAACGACATCAAGGCGACGGCGCTGAGCACGCGTATTGCCATCAGCGACGCCATCGAGCAGAACGACAGCTCCACGATGGGCCTGACCATGCCCGGCCGTGAGAACTGCCGGTGGGACAGGGGCACCGCAGCCCCGACGTCGTGCACGGTCGACGGCAACAAGATCGAGGTCCGCGAAGGCATCAACGTCGAGATTCAGCCAACGAACCAGACCGGCACCAATATCGAATGGAACAATCAGATCCATTTCATCGTGGAAAGCACGGACCTGGGTCTGCGTTGCGACTATCCTTACGACAACACGTATGTGGGTCTGAGCGGAATACACAATCCGTCGGAGTGCCCGACCCTGTCATAAGCTGGCAGGGAGGCCATCGATACCGATCCGTCATGCGGGGTGAGGCGTGCGTGCATGCGGCTGCGCGGTGCGGTGGCTCATGCAAACCATGCTGTGCCTAGCGCAGACGCTGCCCGGACCTGTCCCCAGTCCGTGCAGCCGCAGACGCCCATGCGATCTGCGAGCTTCAGCGCTCGGACACGCCGCGACAGGCCATATGGGCGCAGGCTATTGTGGACATCCTGTTTTTCGGCGCATCGGTTTTCGGCATATCCGTCCAGGGTCTGCCAGACGGTGCCGGATGCGCCGGAGAGCATCGGCTTCTCAGGCGATGATGACGGAAGGGAGGTCGAGCGATGCCACTGTATAGCGACGAGGGGATGGTGCTGCGCACCATCGACCTTGGCGAGGCCGACCGCATCGTCACAATCCTCACACCCCGCCATGGCAAGGTGCGCGCGGTGGCTAGGGGAGTGCGACGCACCAAGTCACGTCTCGGGGGGCGACTCGAACCATTCGTCCGCTCGAATCTGCTCATAGCCACCGGTCGGTCGCTCGATGTGGTGTCGCAGGCCACGGTCATCACCGCCTACGCACGCAGCATCTGTTCGGACTACAACGCATACCTCGCGGCGAGCGTGATGGCCGAGACAATCGATAAAATCACCCCCGAACAGCCCCATGCTTCCACATGGCATGAAATCGCGCCGCAGAACGCCGGCAGCGCCCAGGACGTGGCCCAATACCGCCTCATGCTTGGCGCCATTTCGACGCTGTCACGTCGACTGCACACGCCCTGCACGGTGGCGTACTCCTATGTGATGCGCGCCCTTGCACTCGCCGGATGGCTTCCGCGCCTCGATTCCTGCGTGGTGTGTGGCGAGGGCGAATGCCGGCATTTTTCAAGCTCTGCGGGCGGCGTGATGTGCGACACGCACCAGTTGCCCGATTCCCGTACGGTGGACGCCCATGCGCTGACGCAGCTCGGTGCGTTGATCGATGGCGCGTGGGATGTGCTGGACGCAGAGCCCAGGCTCGATGCCACGACGATTGCAATTGTCGAGGAATGGAGCGAATACTATCTGGATCATCCGATTCGTTCGCTCCGATTGCTACATTCGATAGCATGAGTGAAAACACCATCGATTATCAGTCGCTGAACATTCCGCCTGCGCCGTTCTCCGATCCGTCCATCATCCCGGATTTTCCCAAAAACAAGGTCCCGCGCCATGTGGGCCTCATCATGGACGGCAACGGACGGTGGGCGCAGAAGCGCGGGCTGGTGCGCACCGAAGGGCACAAGGCGGCCGAGCCCGTGGTGGTGGATGTCATCGCCGCGGCGATCGAGGCGGGCGTGCGCTATCTGAGCCTGTACACCTTCAGCACTGAGAACTGGCGCCGTTCGCCTCGTGAAGTGCGCTTCCTCATGGGGTTTTCGCGTGACATCATCCACCGCCGCCTGCAGCAGCTCAACGAATGGGGCGTGCGCGTGCGCTGGTCCGGCCGCTCGCCACGTCTGTGGCGTTCGGTGATCGAAGAGCTCGACCATGCCCAGGAGCTCACGAAGAACAACACCACGATCGATGTCGTGTTTTGCATCAACTACGGCGGTCGTGCCGAAATCGCGGACGCCGCGGCGGCATTGTCGCGTGATGTGGAAGCGGGCGTGGTCTCTCCCGATTCCATCGACGAAAAAACCTTCGCGCGGTATCTCTACAACCCCGATATTCCGGACTGCGATCTGGTGATCCGCACCTCGGGCGAACACCGCACGAGCAACTTCCTTCTCTGGGAGGCCGCCTATGCCGAGTACGACATTGTGCCCGAGATGTTCCCCGATTACGGACGCCAGGCCTTCTGGCGGTCGATAGACCACTACATCAATCGCGACCGCAGGTTCGGCGGCGTGACCAAGTGATGTGAGGCCCGCGACGTGCCGCCACGCACGTCACGGGCCTTTACAGTTCTTACTGTTCCGAGGCCTCGTGGTGCGCTTCGTCGAGAAGGGAATCGACGAGCTTCACCTTGGCGTGCATCTGGTCGCGGTACTTCGGACGGATGTCGAGCGACAGGTGCACCCCTGTGCGGTATCCCTGCCCCGCGAGCTTCATCGTGGCGTCGCGGATCACGCGTAGCACGTCGTCGAGGTCGCCTTCGATTTCCGTCGCCATGGAATGGGTCTCGTTGCTCAGCCCGGACTGGCGGATGACATCGACGGCCTGGCTGACGTATTCCGACAGCTCTTCGCCGACTCCATTGGGATAGATCGCCACCGATGCCAGCGTATTGACATATGTGGGATCGTCGGGGGACTTGGGCTTGATGCTCATGGTGTGCCTTTCTTGTGATGGTGAATGGAGCGGGCTCATCGCCCGGACCGTCTAGCCGGATTCAACGGGGATCCGCGTCTGCCGCGGGGCCGGCATCGTTCAGTTTTCGCGTGCGATGTCGGCCTTGGCGATTGCCTCGGGGGTGGCGTTCCACAGAGCATCGACGAATTCGGTCTGGAACGACCCCGGGCCGTGCGCCGCGCCTTCGGCTGCGGAGCCGGCGACGTTGTAATGCGCGGAAGCGGCCACGGCGGCCGTCAGCGGGTCGGTGACGGCGAGATAGGTGGCGGTGACGCCGCCGAGTGAGCATCCCGCCCCGGTGATCTTCGTCATATAGAGGCTGCCGCCGGTCAGACGGTACGTGGCGTCGCCGTCGGTCACCAGGTCGATGGCTCCCGATACGGCGACGGCGCCGCCGATGAATCGCGCCAAGTGCTGTGCCGCGTCGTGCGCCGTGTCGACGTCATCGACGCTTTCGACGCCTTGCGGCCGTGTGCCTTCCGCTTGGGCGGTGCAGCCCCACATACGGGCCAGCGTGATGATCTCGGACGCATTGCCTCGGATGACCGTCGGGGGATAGTCCTTGAACGCCATGAGGATCGATGTACGCGTTCCGCCGATGCCGGCGGCGACCGGATCGAGCACCCAAGGGTGTTTCATGCCCGCGAATGCCTTGGCGATTTCGGGGAATGCCTCTTTGTAGTACGGCTGCAAGGTGCCGACGTTGATGTAGGAAGCATTGCAGATCTTGGCGGTGTCGATCACATCATCGGGCAGGAAGCTCATCGCGGCGGTTCCTCCCGCTGCAAGCTGCGCATTGGCCACGAAATTGATGGTGACGAAATTCGTCACGGCCTGGGCCAGGGGAGTGGTGTCGCGCACGGTCTGCGCTGCGGCGCGCAGGCGTTCGCGAAGCGGGTCCTGTGCGTCAAGAGGGGTGAGGTGCGTCGGGGTGAGATGTGTCGATGACGAAGCCGTCATGGTGCTTTCTGTCATGGTGCCTTCCTGTTTGTTTGTCGCGGCGAGGCGGGGAACGACCGCGTACTTCAAGACTACACGCGACGTTGAATCATGGAACCGATGAACCATGGAACGCCGTAGACCCCGGGGCCGTGGCTTCACAAATGCATCCCACATGCAAGAAAGGGGAGGCCCGAAAGCCTCCCCTTTCCGTGTGAGCCTACAAACGGGTTCACCTCCGGATTGTTCTCAGCGCCGAATCAGGCAACGCCACGGGCGCACAGAGCCTCGAACTCCTCGCGCACCTGGCACTTCTTGATGGCATCCTGCTGCGACACGATGCCCTTGGTCACAAGACGGGCGAGATCCTGATCGAGCGTGTGCATGCCCAGCTCGCCACCGGCCTGCAGCTGCGTGCGGATCTGGTGGGTCTTGGCGCCACGGATCAGGGCAGCGATAGCCGGGGTGCTGTACATGATCTCGGTCGCAGGCGCACGGCCCTTGCCCGAAGCGCGCGGCAGCAGGGTCTGCACGATGACGGCCTGCAGGGTTGCCGCGACCTGGATACGAATCTGCTGCTGCTGGTTTTCCGGATACACATCGATGAGACGGTCGACGGTGGACGCGGCGTCCTGGGTATGCAGGGTTGCGAACACCAAGTGGCCGGTTTCGACTGCAGTCAGTGCGGTCGAAATGGTCTCGAGGTCTCGAAGCTCGCCGACCAGGATGATATCGGGGTCCTCACGGAGGGCGTGCTTCAAAGCCTCGGCGAAGCTCTTCGTATCGGTTCCGATTTCGCGCTGGTTCACGATGCAGTTCTTGTGATGGTGCACGAATTCGATAGGATCCTCGATGGTGAGGATGTGGTCGTGGCGTTCGGCGTTCGCCCTGTCGACGATGGCGGCGAGGGTGGTCGACTTACCGGAGCCGGTCGGGCCGCAGACCAAGACAAGGCCACGGGGCAGAAGTGCCAGATCCGAAATCTTGGGATCGAGGCCGAGCTCCTTGGCGCTCTTGATCTCCAGCGGAATGGTACGAAGCGCGACGTTGACACCGGTGCGGTCACGATAGACATTGACACGGAAGCGCTCGAGATCGCCGATGGAGAACGAGATATCGAGTTCGAGCTCGCGTTCGAAGCGGGCGCGTTCCTCTTCGGTGGTCATCACACAGACGGCCGCCCAGGTCTTCTTGCTATCCCAGACGCTCAGCGTCGGAATCTGATCGAGCCGGCCATCGACACGAAGCGTCGGACGGGCGTCGACGACCAGATGGAGATCGGAGGCGTTGAGAATCGTCAGCTGCCGGAGTGCCTCGACGAACTCTTCGTCGGCGTCCGGATACTGGTCATGCATCTGCTTGACGACGGCCTCGGCGCGTGCGCGGCGCTTCTCGGTGGCGTCGGACTTCGCGTTGTCGATGTTCTGCGGCACCACGAAGTGGTCGTCGCTCACATACACACCGGGCATTCCGGGGAGGGAGCGGCCGGCGGCGGCGTTCTGCGGCTGCTGCACCGCGCCCTGCTGGTACTGAGGCGGATACTGCTGTGTCTGCTGCGGGAACTGAGGATACTGCGGCATCTGCACCCCGCGCGGCATCTGCCGCGTCTGGGCGGCGTCGTTGTATTGATTCTGCCCCATTGCCTGATATCCGTTTTGCATTGAATTCACCCCATTGTGAGAGTTGTTGGTAGTGGTTGCGGCTTGTGCCTGGTCATTGGCGGGCTGCGCGTTGCGCTGAGCCTGACGACGCATTTCTTCCATCTTGGCGCGGCGGGCGGCTTCTTCTTGCTGACGCTTCGCCATCTCCGCTGCCTGACGGCGATGTTCCTCTTCCTGACGCCGGCGCTCTTCCTCCTGGCGCTTCTGCTCCTGCACACGAGGATCGGTGTCCTGCATCATGGAACGTGCCGCGCGCTCGATCTCCTCGATGCTCTGCTTGCCACTGGTGCCGGAATTCAGACGCTGTGCGGCGCGCATCTCGGCAATCTGCTCTTCGGTAGGCTTGCTGGTCGAGGACGCATACATGTTCGGATCGCGGCGCGGAGGGCGCTGACGGTTCACGGCCGCCTGCTGCTGCGCGTTTGCCAGCGGAATCCCGTTCGCAGGGGTTTCGGGCTTGGGCTTGGCCTTGGAAGTGTCTTGCACGGCGAACGGATTCTTGCCCAAGGCCACGGTGTCTTGCGACTCGTGCACCGAATTCTGGTACGTCGTGGCCTGGTGCGACAGGTTCCGCGCTTCCATCTGATTCGCGTCGGGCTTGATTGCAGGGGGCATCTGGCCACCGTTCTGCTGTGCCCTGACGCGTGCCATGGCGGCCTCTGCTTTGCGGGCCGCCTCTTCTGCCATTGCCTGGCGCTTCGACGTGGAATCCTTGTCGGCTGCTTCCCTCAGCCCGGAATCTGTGTTGGCGTTGAATGGCGCTTCGCTGTCGAGGATGTCAAAGAAACCGAAGGCGTCGCTGTTCGCGGTCGCGTTCTGTTCGTCTGGCATCGTGACACCTTTGATGTTGGCGAGATCGTCGCCACTCGTGTCAGTGTCTTGCTGATCAGCCATACTGATACCTCTCTGTCTCTCCCGTCGGCGTCATCAACCGACGCTGTGGTCTCGCCATGCCCGGTGAGCGGCGAGGGCTTGCGCCCGCCACTTCCCTAATCCATGACAGGCACAAGTCAATGTTACTGTTTGTTCCTTCGATTGTGCAATCGCAAGGCGATTGCCGAAAGTGCGGCTTAGACCGTGACTCGGATGATTTCATCGACGGAGGTGATGCCTTGCAGCACCTTCTCCCAGCCATCGTCACGAAGGCTGGTCATGCCATCCTTCTCGGCCTGCTCCTGGATTTCCATCGCGGTGGCGCCGCGGGCGATCATGGATTCGAGATCGGGACCGACTCCCATGACCTGCTGCACGGCGACTCGGCCGTGGTAACCGGTGTTCGAGCACTCCTTGCAGCCTCCGGGGCGATACACTGTCGGCAGCTCGTCACCGTCGTGATAGTCCACGCCCATGATCTTGAGCTCGGCAGGCGTCGCCTTGTCTTCGCGCTTGCAATAGGGGCACAGGCGGCGGGCAAGTCGCTGAGCCATGACGGCGCACAGCGATGCCGAGATGAGGAACGGTTCCACGCCCATCTCGATCAGACGGGACACGGCGCTCGGGGCGTCGTTGGTGTGGAGCGTCGAGAGCACCAAATGGCCGGTCAATGCGGCTTCGGTAGCGATCTTGGCGGTCTCGGCATCACGAATCTCACCGATGAGCACGACATCAGGGTCGGCACGAAGGATCGATCGAAGGGCGGCCGCGAAGGTCATGCCCGCCTTGTTGTTGACCTGCACCTGGTTGATGCCTGCCATACGGAACTCGACAGGGTCCTCGACGGTGATCACGTTGATCTCGGGGCGGGCCACATTACCCAGCGTCGCGTACAGCGTCGTCGACTTACCGGAACCGGTAGGACCGGTGACGAGCACCATGCCATACGGGCGGGAGTACGCGTTTTTGAACACTTCGTAGTTGCGTTCCGAGAAGTTCAGATCCTCGACCTTGAGGTTGCCGGCCGGAGTCGAAAGAATTCGCATGACGATCTTCTCACCCCACACCGTCGGCAGTGCGGCGACACGAAGGTCGACGTTCTTGCCGTTGTGGCGCACAGTGATACGACCATCCTGGGGCTTTCGATGCTCGCCGATATCCATGTCCGAGAGCACCTTGATGCGGGAGATCACGCCTTGCGTCATCTCTTTCGGCGCCTGTTGGAACACATGGAGCACGCCATCGATACGGAACCTGACCTGAAGTCCCTTTTCCTGAGGCTCGATGTGGATGTCGGAGCAATGGTCGTCGATTGCCTGGCTGATGATCAGCGAGACGAATCGGGCGACGGGGGAGTCGGCTTCGGTGTCTTGCTCGGTTTCGTCAACCGAGACTTCCTTCCTGGAGTTGGCGACGATCTCTTCGGAGATCTCGGTCAGCTCGTCGTTGGCTCGGATGTAACGGTTGATGGATTGCTGCACCTTGGTGGGGGTCGCCACCATGGTGAGCACTGTCATGCCTGTCGCCGCGGAGATGTCATCGAGAGCCGCGAAGTTCGTCGGATCCGCCACAGCCACGGCAAGCTGGCCCTTGATGATGTCGATCGGCAGCATCTGGTTCTTGCGCAGCATGTCGCCGCTGACGATGTTGACGACGGTTTTGTCGATCGGATATTCATCGAGGTCGACGTAGGGCAGGCTCATGCTGCGGGCCAGCTCCTGGGCCTTGATGACCTCTTGCTCTTCCTTGGACTCAGCATCTTCTCGTGCTTTGTTGACCTTGGGCTGCTGTGGTTCCTTGCTGTTGTTCGACGGGCCGGACTCCCCGCCGCCTTGGGCGGAGGAGCCGGTTGCCGCGGACGGACGGCTCTGCTGTGGGCGCGGCGGTTGCAGGGTCTGCGTACCGCCTCCGCGTCGGGCATTGGCGACGGCGCTGGCTGCGCGCGCAGCCGCATCGAGATGCGGCTGGGGGCTCATCTGCTGGGCGTGGCGCGGACGAGACTGCGCGTCGTCGCCATAGCCATCTCCATAGCCTTGGTTGCCGTATCCTTGGCCCTGTGCGTCGTAGCCATTGCCGTAGTTCTGGCTGAAGCCATTGGCATAGCTCTGCTGATCGCCATACTGCTGATTCGCATAATCGGAATAGCCTTGGGCGGTATCCTGATTCATCTGTGAGCTGTTGCCGTTTCGCCGCAAGAACGGGAAACGGTCAGCCGAAGATTGAGATTCGTTCATCGTCAGTCCCTCCAAATTCCCTGAAGGCGGCAATGCATCCAGAGAAAAGTTCCTCACGTCGAAGTGTACCCCAAATGTGATAATTTGAGAATTCTTCGTGTCGTTGTAGACAATATGTGGATTGCAGTGCTATTCGGGTCCGGTGTTCAGTGTTTCGGCTGAGAATGGTGATTGCTCTGGCTCCATGATAGACCATGCCGCACGATGCTGCGGCGTCTCACATGCGACGACAGGAATGTTTTTCTGTCCGCACGCTCTGCGGCGTCATGCAGGATATGCCATTCTATATATATTGTGCAGAGTGTGGAGTGTACGGTGGCCAGGATGGGAAAAGACGTGGCGCCGTCACAACGGAGACGCCTGGATGGGAGGTTCCGAGGCTCCGCGCGATGTACGACAATCACCGGGGGCAGGAGTTCGGATACTGTGTGTATAATATGGTCATCAAAGGGACAGCTATGACCTGCCGGGCTATGTGCGGCGCTGCGATGTCGGCGCACGATGATTGGTGGGTCGTGGACGGGCTTACGTGTCGTGGTTGACGCGTTACTTTGGAGGAAGACATGGAGGATCGGCTGATGGTTGATATGAGAATATCAGCGGATTGCACTGAAATGGAGGCTGAGGACACTGTGATTCCCTCCAAGGATGCGCGTCGGGGGGAGTGGAGGCTTCCGCGTCGCGGGCAGAAAGGCTTCACCATCGTCGAAGTCCTCGTAGCGCTTCTTATTTTGCTCGCCACCGCCACCATGACAGCCCAGCTGTCGATTCAGGCCATCCACACATCGTATTCCCAGCAGCAGCGTTCCACGGCCATGACCTTGTCTCTCGCTGGCATGGAGCAGGTGCGTTCCACGGTGCGTGGCATCAGCGGAAGCGAATATTTCGCGTCTCTTACCAAGTACTATGACGAATCCTCGTCGGAATCCGTGGCCAAGAAGCTCAACGAATACGGCGTGTTGCAGATCGATGGCGATTTCAGCGACCTCAAGGGCGATATGTCTGTCGTCTATGCCGAGTCTGCGGCGGATACCAGCGGCGTATCCGATCCGCTTGTGCCAAGCACTGTCCTCAATAAGAACGGCACTGACTACACGATCAACACCGCCATCGGGAAGTGCTATCGAAGGCAAGACAAGAATGGCGGTACCTCGACCACCAGTCCCGGAACTCTTCCCGGCGGAGGCAGCGGCGCCAACATCGTGTGCCTTGCGTGGAACAGCATTTCGGAAAACGCCGCGACCGTCGGCGCCACGTACCTTGATCCCGATCTCCAGTCCGCTTACGGCAACACTCTGGAAACCGATATCAAGAGCGCCACGGCATGTCCCAAGGGTGCGTTCCTTCTGGGCAACTACATCTACTCTCCTATGCTGAGGGTCACCGTCGCAATCGAGTGGAAGTCGGGCGTCACCCGTAGCGGCAAGCCTCAGCTGTACGCAACGACGGAATATCTTGACAGCCAGGCCGACACGAGCCTGGTCATCGCCAGCTGATACGAGGGAAGGGTTATCAATGGAAGCTACAACGCGTAGTCGCGAATGTGACGATTACGATGCCGGAGAATGCTCGCACCGTTCTCGTTTCGGCATGATTCACCGCCGGACCAACCAACGTGGCATCACGATCGTCGAACTCGTGGTGGCCATGGTCATTTTCTCGATTTTCTCGACGATGTTCCTCACCACCACGGTGCAGTTCATGCGCACAAGTCAGCGCAGCGAGATGCGTACGCAGTCGGCGAGCGCTCTGAGCACGTCTGTCATCACGGTTTCGCATTTTGTGCAATACGCCAAGGATTTCGATGTCATTGACAATGGCACGTCTGAGACGCTGTATCTGCTCCTGCCGGGTTTCGTCACCGGCTACGCAGGCAATCTGCAGGACATCATGAACTCCGACATGTGCGTGCGTCTGACGTACATCAAAGAGAATTGGAATTCCGAGTCCACCGATGGCGAAGGTACCCTGCGGTGGAATTCGCAGCGCATCGTTAAGGATTCCACAGGCACCAGTAGCTTCAGCGGCTATTCTTCGGCCGACATGGTCATCACGTCGAATATCCTGACGTCGAACCTCTCCGGCACCCCGTCGGAATACAGCCACAGCCTTTTCGCCAAGGATGGCTCGTCGCTGATCTTCCAGCCGGCTATCGGTGGTTTCATCGGCGGCAAACCCGTTGCCACCTCCACCAAGGTGTCGATTTCGGCGCGCAATTTCAGTTCGTCCAGTGAGCTGTCGCTCTGCGAGGTCTGAGATGGACGGAAATCGACATATCCGCTGTGGCGTTCGCCACGACGTGCATTCGACGATGATTCACACGGCTCATCGAAAGGGAAGAAAATGAAGAAGGTCTATTCATCTCGGCGTGCGCATGGCCACGTGGAGGGTGGCTTCACTCTGATTGAACTTCTGGCTGTCGTGGCTATCATGGCCATTCTGACAGCTATCGCCATCCCTTCGATCGCCGCACAGCGCCGCTCCAGTGCTTTGCAACAGACCAAGGCCGACATGCAGACCGCCCTCAGCGTGATCAGCACCTACATGTCCACCAACTATGGTGACATGCCTAACGAGGAGATTACCTGCGAGCAGGAATACTGCGATTTTCCGTGCAGCGGCTCGTGCAGCCCCGGTGTGACGCGGAGCTGGAAGTCGGAGGCCGAGGCTGCCATCAAGGATGTAAAGTTCGCGCCTCAGTCCACCTTCGGCAAGTCCAAGGATGTCAAACTCGTATACCAGCCGTGCTATTACAACCACGAGCACTCCGCTATCGCGAGCTGCGATTCCACCGACAAGGCCTCGGCCACGACGCATAATTTCGATTTGTATGGATACAACGACAGTATGGGGTCGGACGCCGCGTCGGGCATGGAATATCTGCTCTATCGTTCAAGCACCGGCAAGTACTACCACGTGTATAGCAGCGGCGTGTCGGAGAAAACACGTGACAAGCTGCTCGCTGCAGGTTCTTCCTGCTCCGAAGACGCAGGATCCGCTGAAATCCTGTGTGAGCTGTGATGAGTACCCAGGCATAAGACGAATCCCCGGGCAAGCGCCTCCGCGACAATCCGCGGAGGCGCTTGTTGCACTCTCTCAAAGAGTGTTATATTGGATACAGCACCAAAAGTGCACGTCTTCTGAGAGGGAAGCTTGGGAGGCAGATGTGAATCGTACATGGTCGTATGATCGCTGCTTCGATAAACGGTCCAATGCACGATTCTGTTTAGGGAAGAGACAGACGTTGAAAATGGAGATATTCAACGCCCCCGAGAAAGTAGGTAATCATGAGTATGGTCATGCGCGCATTGCAGAAAAGGAAGAACAACGAGTCTGGTTTCACGCTCGTCGAGCTGCTTGTTGTCGTGATCATCATCGGCATCCTCGCCGCTGTGTCGGTCCCGATCTACCTGAACCAGCGCAAGGCTGGCTGGGATTCGAACGCTGAGTCCGATGTGAAAAACGCCCAGATCGTGGTCAGCACTGCCATGAGTGCTAACAATGGCAAGATGCCGACACAAGACAAGAGTGGCAACGCTGTGACGTATCCCATTTATTGCCACGGCGGCGACCAGGGGAGCACGGCTCTGATTGCAGATCAGACCGTGACGTGTTCCGCCGGTGTCGAACTCGAGATCGACAAGGACGACGACACGAATTACAAGGTGATTGGCCACCATACCAATGGTTCGCACAAATACACGTACGATTCTCCGAACCCGACCATCATCGTCGATAATCTGTGACACCTGATTCCCAGCCTCGGTTAGGGAAGTCTAAGACACTGGACGGTCGAAGACACAGGGGTGGTGAGCGGCGCCCGACATCAGTCGGGCGCCGTTTTTTGCGCTCCCGGTCAATGGGGGGTGACGGAGTGCCCAAAAAATACTGTGATAATATCTGAACGCGCGTGAGGGGGGTGGCTGGTATTCCTTGGAATTGCAAGGTTTTTGGATTTCAAGGCTGAATTGTGATGGATTTGTGTTTTATCTAAATTCGTGTAAAATAAATCTCAGCAACAGGGAGTTGCTGGACTAAACAAAGAATGTTTGGTAATAATCAATAGTCGCACGAAAGACTTTACTCTGAGATTCAGCCAAGTGGGTTGAGTCATCGAAAGTCGGGACTGTGGCTGTAAGGGAAGAGGTAATTATGGAAATGATTTCTCGTGCTCTGGCTCGTCGTCAGAAGGGTGAGAAGGGTTTCACGCTCGTCGAGCTGCTCGTCGTCGTGATCATCATCGGCATCCTCGCCGCTGTGTCGGTCCCGATCTACCTGAACCAGCGCAAGGCCGCCTGGGATTCGAACGCTGAGTCCGACGCCAAGAACGCCGTGACCGCGATCGAGACCGAGATGACGAACCACAACGGCAAGCTGACGGGCTCCGCTGTCACCTGCGACGCCGGTTCCAGCGACGCGGCCATGAACGTGACCTTCGGCACGCAGAAGCTCACCTGCTCCGCTGGCGTTACCCTTACCGTGACCCCCGGCAACGGCGGCACCACCTACACGGTCACCGCTCACCACAAGGACGGCACCAAGAGCTACACCTACAACTCCGCTTCCGACGCCGCTGTCCATGCCTGATCTGGGCTAGCCTGGCGCAGCTGAGGCTGCAGGGTTGATTCCCGAAAAGGACCGCCGAGAAATCGCGGTCCTTTTCTTTTGCAGCTGCATCCGTCCAGAGAAAACAACGGCGATCATGCGGAATGCTGGGCGTGAATGAATTACCGTGCCCTTTGGATGAATTGCTCATTCGTAGACCATTGAGGCAACTCACGGAATCATTTCCATGAAATATGCACTACAATGGTCAAAAGGGAAGCCGTAGGCGATGACGTAGCCGTCATCGTTCCCAGGGAAGTGACCCTGATAGGATATTCGTGTTCTAGCGGGAGATAAGGAACAGACATGGCTCAAGAAGCTGAAGTAACGACATGGACGTACACCGGCATTTCTGGCTCTCAGAAGGTTAAAGGCACCATTGAAGGTACCAGCCGACAGCAGGTCATCGAACGCCTGAAGAGCCAGAACATTCTGCCCACCGATCTCAAAAGCAATTCAGAGAGCGGTCTCAACATGGAGATCTCTCTGGGCAACGGTCGCTATCCGAAGAAGAAAGACTACGCCGTCATGGCCCGCCAGTTGGCCACGATGGTGGCAGCTGGCGTGCCGCTTGTCCGCTCGCTCAATATCATCTGCGACCAGATTGAGAACAAGCGACTGCGCGAGTCCATGCGTAAGTGCGTGTCTCAAGTCGAAAATGGTTCATCGTTCTCCGAGGCCATGGCGAACGATCCCGATGAAATGTTCCCGCCGATCATGGTGCATATGGTCGAGGCCGGCGAGGCCGGCGGCTTCCTCGACCAATCCCTGCTCACCGTTGCCGATAGCTTCGAAGCCGATGTGAAGCTACAGAACCAGATCAAATCGGCAATGGCATACCCTGTTATCGTTCTGTGCATCGCGTTCCTGCTCGTTGGCGTCATGCTGCTCACGATTGTGCCGACCTTCGAAGACATGTACAGCTCCATGGGCGCACAGCTGCCTGCGATCACCCAGATATTGGTCGACCTTGGCAACATCGCACCTGTCGGCATCCCGGTGCTCATCGTTGCGATTATTGCATTCAGCGTCTACTGGAGGCAGAACCACAACAAGATGTACATCCGTAGCTGGTGGGAGCCTTTCAAGCTCAAGGCGCCCGTGTTCGGAAAGCTGAACACTAAGGTGTCCCTGGCTCGTTTCTGCCGCAACTTCGCCTCCATGCTGTCGTCCGGCGTGCCGATTCTCGAAGCCCTCGATATCGTTGGTTCGACCTCGGGCAACATCGTGTATGAGAATGCTTCGAAACTCGTTGCACGTGAGGTCGAGAAGGGCTCTCGTCTCTCTGACGCCATGGCGTTGCAGACCGTGTATCCGAACATGCTTGTCCAGATGGTCGCCATCGGCGAAGATGCAGGTGCCATCGACCAGATGCTGGCAAGCGCCGGCCGTTCCTATGACGAAGAGGTCGAGACGATGGCCAAGTCCCTGACATCGCTTCTCGAACCGTTGATGATTCTTGTTCTCGGCGGTGTCGTCGGCTTTATGGTTTTGGCACTGTACATGCCTATGTTCAGCATGTTCGACGCCATCAACAACATGTGACAGGGAGTCGCTATGAGAGAAACACAAATCTGGAAGTATCTGGATCGCCATTTCGGCTCGGCCATACGCCGCCATGCGAAAAGCGAGTCCGGTGTCGCCATGATCATGGCGCTTCTGTTCACCGTGATGGCCGAGCTTACGCTTGTCGTCATCACGTCCGTGCTTGTCGGTCAGGCCATCCCTTACAAGAACAACAAGCAGCAGGAGCAGAGCTTCTATGCTGCTGAGACAGGTCTTGAGATGGGACTGAGCTTCCTGCGCACTGCGGAGTCGAAAACCGCTGCGGAAGGTACGGCGACCTCCTATTCGTCGTTCTTCCCCCAGTCATCCTCGTCAAGCGCCACGCGAGTCGGTGGACGAAGCGATGATGGCATCAACCGTTACTTTGTGACGTCCGAAGGTGCCGTGATTCTGGATTGTGTGAACGCTGCACATTCCGATTACATCGTGAGCAAGGTCCAGCGTGGCACCGATTACCCTTCGTGCTCGACGATTTACGGCGACCTGCCGTCGGCCACAGGTACCACGGGTACCACGGCCATCCAGGACTATTCGACGTCGGACACCACATTGCGCATTGAGATCACCTACTGGAACACCGACCCCACGACCATCACGGATGAGAGCGGCAACCCGGATTCCTCGAAGAAGATCTCATCCCCGGCGAACTTCAAGAAAGCCCGGTATGCCATCGTGACAGCCAAGGCTTATAACGGCAAGCGCTGGGACACCGTCAACAAAAACACCGTGACGGCATACCCAACCACCGTGCTCCAGGGAATCTACAAGTTCGGGGTGACCCAGATCAGCAATACCACGACGACTGGCACAGCAACGAACGGTTCCTCAGATGGTGCGTTCCTGATGCAGGCCAACGAGATGCTCAACGAGTACCCGTGGGTCCAGGTGGCGGCAGGTAGTGTCACCCCCGATGCCAACGGAGATGTCGCTACTCTCAAGGGCACCAACGTCCGCGGTTCGTTGACCGCCGGTCAGAACTATATCGATAACCCGGTCAATGAGACCTGCCTTGTTGCGACAAATCCGTCGAACCCAGCCGATATCTCCATCCCCGCGGATGGAGTGACTGATTGGATCGTCCGGGTGTATCCGCGAGCCACATCGACGAACGCAACAGCCGACAACGGCATCCAGACATACACGTACACGGAGCAGTGCAAGGCGCACGGCAGCTACAGCAAGGTCAATGCATGGACATATGGCGAGGACGATACGATCCGCCTGAGCGGCACCACCTTCTGCCTCACCGGTGTGCCCTACGTCAACAAGAATGCCACTGACAACAAAGGTCTGGCCAAGCTTGAGCCCTGCGGAACTTCGTATTCTCCGAATTCGTATGTCAACGGCTCCTCTAATGGCAAGACGGTGGACCTTGCAAACGATGAATACGGATATGATGCCACCGCCGAGAAAACCGACCGCAACAGCGCTCTGAACAAGCTCCAGAAATGGGCGTTCTACTTTGGCTTCATCAACGCTGCCTGGTGGGACATCCCATCGAACTCGTTGATGGGCGGCACGGTTCATCAGAACAACACAGCGTTCCAGACCCTGGGCTATTACAAGGGCACCGCTGACGATTCCAAGGTCGGCACCGGTTGGTCTGGCGCCAACCTCGGAGCCAGCTGCGGCACCGGCTCCACCGACGCCTGCTATCTGTCGGCCTATTGGGACACGAAGCTGACCTCCAATGGCCATTACGAGCAGCCCGAGAAAACCTTCCTTGAGTCCCTTGGACATGGTGGAGAGGCCGGTTATGAGACCGAGCAGGTCGTCGGCCAGTCCGGCACCTGCATGCAGGTCCGCGACGAAGGTTCCAACACTGGCAACGGCACCACGTGGGGCACGAGGAACGTCGTCACCAAGCAATGCTATGTCAACGTCGCGCCGCTTAATCCGTTCTGCTACCAGCGCACGATCGGCGGCAAAGCCAACGATTCCAACTACAAGTCCGGCACTGGCAATACGGTCTGCGGCACCAACACCGATTCGGTTGTGAAAACCGACACCAAGGATGGCATCGCCGACACGTCCACGGTTTCCATCAACGGAACCAAGGCAGATTACATCACCTACGACCGCCCGTCCGACACCGTGACCATCGATGGCACCGCGACGAAGACCCCGGTCTATGCGGTTCAACTCAGCTCGACAATGGGCTGTCTGCGGGTCACCAGCACCGACGGCAACGGCATCTTGCAATATAGCGGGACCAGTTGTTCCACGGCTGCGTCGGGAAGCGATTCGGCGAAGTACACATTCGTACGTACCGAAAACCTCGGCAAAAACAGCTCCGGAGGCACGTCCAAGTTCAACTACAAGTTCGTGTTGATGAGCAGCCTTGACACAGATACCCAGAACGCGGTGAACAGCAAGAACTACTCCAGTGCGGTGAATCTGCTGAAAGACGAGTCGAAGAACCCGAATGCGCTGTGTCTGCAGGAGGTCACACCTGGCACGTCCCTGTACCAGTATGGCAAGAACGGATTGGTCAACAGCTCGAACTCCGAGGCGAATGTCGCCGATATGTTCCCCTACGTCCAGCTGCAGTCTTGCGCAGCCACGACGGGCAGCGGACTGGGCGCGGTGGACGCAACTCCCCAGCAATGGAATGCGCCGACTAAATTGCAGGGCCGGTATACCAATACCAGCCATGGCTCGTTCTCGACATCCACGTCCACAACTCTGCAGACGTCGTCCAAGGGATTCTCCATGGTGCGCCAGTACAACCTGCAGCGCCTGTGCAACGCCAGCGGCAGCACCGATCCGCGAGGTAAGTCATGCTGGGTGGCCTAACGACAACGGATGGTGTCATCCTTGAGATCGTCGCGTTCATCGTCGGCTGCATCCTCGGATCGTTCCTCGGTGTTGTGATTTGGCGTGTGCCGAACCATATCAGCATCGTGAACCCCAAGAGGAGCTTCTGCCCCAACTGCAACGCGCAGATTGCGTGGTACGACAACATACCTCTGCTTTCCTACGCGGTGCTTCGCGGAAAGTGCCGCCATTGCAAGGAACCTATTTCCGTGCGCTATCCCATCATGGAAGCGCTGACAGGTTGTGCGATGGCGGCTGTCGTGGCAGGTGTGCTCTGGCAGATTTATCCTGCCTGGCTGCTGCCCGACATGCTGTATCTTGCCGCTATAAGCATCGTCGTGGCCTATATCGATATCGATCACCATCTCATTTTGAACGTGATCGTATATCCGTCATACGTGGTGAGCCTTGCGCTTCTCGTCCTTGCCTCGGCAATGATGGGCGATTGGGAAGCGCTGAAGCGCGGACTCATCTGCGCTCTCATCCTGTTCGTCTTCTATTTCGTGCTGAGCCTTATCTGGCCCGGCGGGATGGGCGACGGCGACATCAAGCTCGCGTTCCTTTTGGGAATGACGCTCGGTTGGCTAGGATGGAAGCAGTTCATCGTCGGTGCGTTCATGGCTTTCTTTGTCGGAGGTCTGGTCGTACTGATACAACTAACCCGTAAGAAGGTCTCAGTCCATGGAGGGATTCCTTTTGGTCCATCCATGGTCGTGGGGACTTGGATCGGCATCTTCGCCGGTCAGGTCATCGCTGACCTCTACTTACAGCTCGTCGGACTCGCATGAGCCAGGCGAGGGAGAGAAACAAGCAAGGGAGAGCTCATGAGCCAACTCACGGCATTGATGCTATCAAATGATGCTGTTCGTGCGGCCATCATCGGTGATCCATACAGCTCGAAGCCCAAGGTGCTCCATTTCCACATGGTGCCACTTCCGCAGGGAGCCGTCGTTGATGGTGAAATCGCTGATGACGCAAAGGACAAAGTCGTCACACTGCTGAAGACGCTGATCAAGAACCATCGTTATCCCACGGATAACGTGGCGCTTGCCTATGCGAGCCGCCGTCTGGTCCTTCGTGAGGCGAACTTCCCCGACATGGGGCTTGACGAACTCCGCCAGACGCTTCCGTTCCAGGCCGAGGGTCTGATTCCGCTTCCCGTCGACCAGTCCATTCTCGACTTCGTGCCGATTTCGAAAGAGAATACGAGCCAGGGAACCATGCTCCACGGCCTCATCGTCGCCACGCTGCGTTCCGGTTTGGAAAGCGTGGCAGACGTCGTCGAACATGCTGGATTCATCCTCAGCACCATCGACGCGGCACCGTTCTGCGTGGCCCGTGTCTTCGCTTCGTCGAGCGTCAACCGCGTCCAGGCCATCGTCAACGTGGGTGCAAGCAACACGGATGTCCTGGTGATGGAAAACGGTTCGCCCAGGTATGTGCGTACCGTGACCGCCGGCGACAATGATGTCATCGACGCTGTCGCCAGCGCACTGAGCATTCCTCACGACAACGCCGTGCAGATCAAGCGGCGCATCGGCCTGCAGAACGTCGTCGGCGACGAACGTCTCGAGAAGGCAGAGGAAGTCATCCGCGAAACCGTCGCACAGCTCATCGTCGGAGTGCGCAACACCGTTAATTACTACGACAATGCACATCCCGATAACCCGATCCAGACGATTCTTCTGACCGGCATCGGCGCAACCCTCGGCGGATTCCCTGCGGTTCTCGCAAGCTCCACCAACAAGGTTGTGCGCCTTGGCGATCCGTTCGCCAATTTCAGCCTGTCCAAGGATGTCGTTGACCACAATATCGCCGCGCATGCCGCCGACTATGCGGCAGTGCTTGGTCTTGCTCTAGGAAAGAGGCCATGATGAGCCTGTCATTCGGTAAAAAAGATCAGAACGCCAGCAAGCATGGAGCTCAGCCGCAGCCCAAAGGCAAGCCGGCCGGTCCCGACCGCGCGCAGAACGGTGATCAGGACAAGGAATCCCTCAAGGCCAAGTTCCGTGTGCAGAAGTCCCAGCGCCATCTTTCTTCCAATCCCCGTGATTGGAACTTCCGCGCCGAGCTCATTCCTAAGTCCATCGTCCGCCGTAACCAGGACCGAGTGGTGCGCAACATCATGGTCGTGGTCACGGCAGCCGTTGCGGTCATCTGCATCCTCGTGAGCGTCATCATGGTGACCTTGGTGCACTCGGCCAACAACGAGACCGTCAAGGCCCGTCAGAAGTACTCCGCGCTGTCGCAGCAGAAGCAGCAGTACAAGGAAGTCGAAGACACGCTCAACGCCGTGGCCGATGAGCAGCTTGTGCAGATCGGCGTCCTCTATAACGAGGTCGATTGGCAGAAGCTCGCGACGAACCTCAACACGTCGCTTCCTGACGGTGGCTCCTATGAGGAGCTGATTCTGTCGGAATACCAGCTCGTGGGTTCCGGTGCGTCCAGTGCGGGCTCCGGCAACGGCACCGTGTGGAGTTCCGGCGGCGTCATCTCCGTCCAGTTCACCGTCACCGACCCGACCTTCGTGAGCGCCGAGGACTTCATCAAGAAGTTCGAGGTGATCCCCGGCTATCTCGATGGCCAGGTCGACTCCATCACCCAGTCCGATCCGAACTACACCTATACCGGTTCGATCACGATCCATCTCGTCACGACCGATTCCAACGGAAACGCCGTCATGAACACGACGCAGCGCGGTGACAACTCCGCTGGTTCCGAGGATTCCAACCGTCAGCTGCTCGCCAACCTTCGCAAGCAGCTCGAAGACGAAGCGGCGGGTCTCACCACTGCCTCGACTTCGACGGCCTCCGGTTCAAGCAGCTCCAACTAAAGGGAAGATAGAGGTTTGAAATGAACAGGTATCGTGCTACTTCGATAGTGCTTGTGGCTGCTATCTTCGTGATGGCTGTCCTCACAATCACGGTTGGTGTGAATCCTCAGCAGCAGAAGATCAAGGCAGCCAATTCCGAGACCGAACAGGTTCAGGCGCAGAACGACGCTCTGCAGCAGCAGATCGACACCCTGATGATCGCCGAGCCTCATCTGCAGCATGAGAAGGATCTTCTGAGCCAGGCGCAGCGCCAGGTTCCGTCCTCATACAACCAGCAGGATTTCATCCACTCGATCAATGATGCGGCGACCGCTACCGGCGTCGTCATCACCAATCTGAGCTTCTCCGACGCAACGCTTGCATCGCTTCCGACGCTGGCAACCTCTCAGCTCACCATTGGCGTGCCCGTGCAGGTGCCGGTGCAGATCGATGCGACCGGAACGTATGACCAGCTGCGCTCCTTCGTTGAGGAGACCCAGAAGATCACGCGTATCTCCGTGCCGAACTCGCTGACCTATGAGATGGGCGAGGGCGGTGCCGCCGGTCCCGATTGCTCCGTGAGCATGCAGTCCATGATCTGGTCGATGTTGACGAATTCCGAGGCCGTCTCCGGCGATTCCGCCACCGACGCCAACCAGAACGCCAACACCGCGTCGAACTCCTGATCCGAACGCACCATGACGATGCCGTCTTGACCGGCGTCGTCATGAGATCACCCCGGGCCGACCCACAAGGGTCGGCCTTTTGCATACCTCTGCAGTGTCATGCCGCATCGGTAGACTTGGGGCGTTACCGGTGCAACGCGACGTGTCGTACGCTGCGCCGTCCATCACGAACCTGACAATCAGAAGGTGCATTGTGGCAGTATCTAAACTCGATGAAGTCGTTTCGCTTGCGAAGCGCCGTGGCTTTGTGTTCCCCGCGGGAGAGATCTACGGCGGTACGCGTTCCGCATGGGATTACGGCCCGTTGGGCGTGGCGCTCAAAGACAACATCAAGCATCAGTGGTGGCGCTCCATGGTGCTCACCCGCAGCGACGTCGTAGGTGTCGATACTTCCGTGATCCTGCCGACCGCGGTGTGGGTGGCCTCGGGGCATGTGGCCGTGTTCAACGACCCGCTCATCGAATGCCTCAACTGCCATAAGCGCCACCGCGAGGATACGCTGCAGGAAGCCTACGAGCACAAGCATGGCCATGCGCCGGCTTCCGACAAAGACATTCCGTGCCCCGACTGCGGCACGGTCGGCAATTGGACCGAACCGCGTGATTTCAACATGATGCTGCAGACCCACCTCGGCCCTGTCATGGACGAAAACTCCCTGCACTACCTGCGTCCGGAGACCGCACAGGGTATCTTCGTGGACTTCAAGAACGTGCTCACCGCCTCTCGCTCGAAGCCGCCGTTCGGCATCGCAAACATGGGCAAGTCGTTCCGCAACGAAATCACGCCCGGCAACTTCATCTTCCGCACCCGCGAGTTCGAGCAGATGGAGATGGAGTTCTTCGTGCAGCCCGGAACTGACGAGGAATGGCATCAGTACTGGATCGACACCCGCACCCGCTGGTACACCGACCTCGGTGTCAACCCCGCCAACCTGCGTCATTATGAGCATCCGAAGGCAAAGCTCGCGCATTATTCGAAGCGCACCGTCGACATCGAATACAAGTTCGGCTTCAAAGGCTCCGACTGGGGCGAGCTCGAAGGCATCGCCAACCGCACCGATTTCGACCTGTCGGCGCACGCCAAGCATTCGGGCGAGGACCTGAGCTACTTCGACCCGACCACCGGCGAACGCTACGTGCCGTATGTCATCGAGCCCGCCGCCGGTCTGACCCGATCCCTCATGGCGTTCCTTGTCGATGCCTATGACGTCGACGAGGCCCCGAATGCCAAGGGTGGCGTCGACAAGCGCACCGTGCTGCGCCTCGATCCTCGCCTTGCCCCCGTCAAGGCCGCTGTGCTGCCGCTCTCGAAGAAGCCCGAGCTGCAGAACGTGGCGCACAACCTCGAGGCCGATCTGCGTGAGAACGGCTGGATGATCGATTATGACGAAGCCGGCGCCATCGGCCGCCGTTATCGCCGCGAAGACGAAATCGGCACCCCGCTGTGCATCACCGTCGACTTCGACACCCTGGACGACAACGCCGTGACCATTCGCGAACGCGATACGATGAAGCAGGAACGCGTGGCGCTGGCCAACGTCGAGGATTATGTGCGCAACGTCATCAGCGACAAGCGCGTGCGCATCCCAGGCGGCCCCATCAACATCGTCGGCACCCGTGGCGCTGACGGCGCGGTGGACTACAAGTCCGAGGCGGGCGAGGATGAATCCGAGCCTGTCAAGGTCGAGGAAGCCGGCGGAGAGAACGCATGACCGCACGCTGCTCGCTGAAGCGTTTCAGTGAGCAGCGCTTCAGTGAGCAGCGCTTTGCAGAACAGTGCATCGTTGAACAGCGCATCGCTGAAACATAACATCACTGAAACATAACATCGCTGACGCGTCGGCTGGGGCCGGCGCGTTTTTGCGTGCGCCACCGATGGCCCCGGCGGGGAATGGGCTGCCCTCATGGTGCGTCATGCGGTAAGGTATGGAGCACCGTGTTCGGACCGTCGCACCTTTTATGCGGAGTGGTGCGATTGACAGGGAAACAGGATGGAAGCAGACGTGAATTTCGATAACGACAGGACCGATGGAACCGTGGGGAACGGCAGCGTTCGTGGCGCCGAAGCGGCGGGGGAGGGCAGTGCGGCGTCCCCAGGCGACGATCGCGCGACCCTTCGCGCCGCCGAGACAGCAGCGGCCGTCGCCACGCCCTTCGCACCTCCGGTTCGGCTCGGCTCCCATCAGGTGACAACCCCGGTGATGCTCTCACCGATGGCGGGCGTCACGAACTGGCCCTTCCGCGTGCTGTGCGAAAGCTATGGCCCGGACGGGCTGTATGTGGCCGAAATGATCACCGCGCGGGCGCTTACGGCGCGCAATCCGAAGGCAGAGCGACTGTGCCGTTTTGCGCCGAGCGAAAAGTTCCGCTCGCTGCAGCTCTATGGCGTGGACCCGCATGTTCTGGAAGACGCTGCGCGCATCGTGGTGGACAACGACATGGCGGACCACGTCGACCTCAACTTCGGATGTCCGGTCCCCAAGGTCACCCGGCGAGGGGGAGGCTCCGCCCTGCCGTGGAAATCCGATCTCTACCGTGAGATCATCCGCCGTGTCGTCCACGTGTGCGAACCGGCCGGAATCCCCGTCACCGCCAAGATCCGCGTAGGGATCGACGACGAGCATACGACATTCCTCGACGCCGGGCGCATCGCGCAGGACGAAGGCTGCGCCATGGTCACGCTCCACGCTCGCACCACGGCGGAGTATTACGGCGGGCATTCCGACTGGAACCGCATCGGCGAACTCGTCGAGGCGCTTGACATCCCCGTGTTTGGCAACGGCGACATCTGGTCGGCGGAGGACGCCATGGCCATGGTGCGGCAGACCGGCTGCGCGGGAGTGGCGATTGGACGCGGGTGCCAGGGGCGGCCGTGGCTGTTCGCCGACATCCGCAATGCGTTCGCCGGTTCCGACGAGCGAGTGAACCCCACGCTGGGCCAGGTCGGACAGGTCATCGAACGCCACGCGCAGCTGCTCACCGAGTTCTATGACGGCGACGAACGCATGGCGGTGCACGACCTTCGCAAGCACGTGGCCTGGTATCTCAAGGGATTCCCGGTGGGCGGAGACACGCGTCGGGCGTTCATGGAATGTGAGACGCTCGATGACGTGAGGCACAACGTCGAGGGGCTCGACGCCGATGCGCCGTTCCCCATGGCCATCGCCGGCAAGCCGCGGGGGCGAGTGCGGTACGCCAAGAAGGTACATCTGCCGTACGGCTGGCTCGACTCACGTGAGCTCAGCGACGAACAGCGGCGTGACCTGTTCGAATCCGATCCGCTCGACGACGTGTACTGACGGCGGCGGGTCCGCGACTCCGGGCGCGTCGCCGTGTCGAAAAATCTTGTGGGAAGTATGCGTCGTGCACGGCGAAAATTCATATTCCGCGATAAAGTATTGAACAAAGCGTTAGGACAGGAGCTTCAGGAGCATTATGAGTGATATCGCTGTGAATCCAGATACCGATCCCGGATTCGATCCTGCAGGCACGATCATTCGTGTCGTGGGTGTCGGCGGTGGCGGCGGCAACGCTGTCAATCGCATGATCGAGGATGGCGTCGAAGGCGTCGAATTCGTGGCAGTCAATACGGACTCCAAGGATCTTGCCCGCAGCGAAGCGGAAGTCAAGATCACACTGTCCGATGAAACGAGCCGTGGACTGGGCGCGGGGGCTGACCCGGAGAAGGGCGCCAAGGCCGCCGAGGACCACGAGTCCGACATCGAAGAGGCTCTCAAGGGATCCGACATGGTCTTTGTCACCTGCGGCGAGGGCGGCGGCACCGGCACCGGTGCATCTCCGATCGTCTCCCGCATTGCGCGTCAGCAGGGCGCTCTGACCATCGCCATCGTCACCCGTCCGTTCTCGTTCGAAGGCAAGCGCCGTGCCGCGTCGGCAGACGCTGGCATCGAGAATCTGCGCAAAGAGGTTGATGCACTCATCGTCATTCCGAACGACCGCCTGCTCGACCTCGACCCCGACACGACGCTCACCGACGCCTTCAAGCGCGCCGATAGCACGCTGATGGCCGGTGTGCGTGGCATCACCGGTCTTATCACCAACCCGCGTCCGTACATCAACGTGGACTTCGCCGACGTGTGCAGCACACTGAAGGACGCAGGCACCGCGCTCTTCGGCATCGGCACGGCGCAGGGCGAGCAGCGCTGCCTCAACGCCGCCGAACTCGCCATCACCTCCCCGTTGCTGGAGCAGGGCATCACCGGTGCCCATTCGGTGCTTGTCAACATCACCGCCCCCGAGGACATCAAGACGTCCGAGCTGCGCGAAGCCATGGACATGATCTCGAGCAGCGTGCATCCCGAAGCGGCAATCACCATGGGTGCCACGATTGACGATTCCATGGGCGACGGCGTGCGCGTGACCATCGTGGCCGGTGGCTTCAGGCCCGAAGAGAACCCGGCCGACGAAGCTCCCGCCGTGACGCACGCGGCAGCTCCCATCGTCGAGCGTCATGACGCTCCGCAGGCCCAGGTGCCTGCCGAGCCCGCTTCCGACGACACCGCCGAGCATGCGGTGTATCCGAGCAACCCGGCGTCGTTCGCCCCGTCGTACGGCGATGATGATCCCGATGACGACGAACCGTCGATTCCGGACTTCATGCGCTGAAACTCACCATCGCCTGTCCTGGGGGGGCTGTGCCACAGGCGCAGCCCCCGACTCATATCCGCCGGGCGGACCAGAGGGGCGCGATGATGGCTGTGATGGTTTTCCAGCGGGGATTGACTTTCCAACGGGGATTTTCTGTCACAAGGATTTTTAACGAACATCACGGTTCGTGGCAGCCAATGCTTTCGTAACCGTGGCATAATCAAAGGTACATGTGCTGAAATTCACGGGCCACTGCGCAAAGGAGCAATAATGGCAGGATTCATGAAGAGTGCGATGAATGCTCTAGGCATCGGCGACACAGCCTACGACGAACAGTATGACTACGATGACGACACCGCCGATGACGCAACCGAGGAATCGTTCGACGCCGCCGAGGATGTCATGCCCCAGGCCACCGCTGATTCCGATCCTGCTCCTTCCGACAACAGAACCTCCGTCACACCTTTCAGGAGCCAGATGAACAAGCTGATGACCATTACCCCCAAGTCCTATAACGATGCCCAGGTCATCGGGCGGGCGGTGCGCAGCGGCATCCCCGTCATCCTCAACCTCAGCGAGGCGCCTGACGCGGAAGCATTCCGCATTATCGATTTCTCGTCCGGAGTGGTTTTCGGCGTGCAAGGCTCGATTGAACGCGTCACGTCCCGCGTCTATGTGCTGAGCCCCGCACAGGTCAACCTGTGCAAGCCTGAGGAGCGGCAGGACAACTCCGATCAGCTGTTCCACTGAGAGGGTGAGCGGTGATTCTACAGATACTCGACCGCCTTATCGATGGGGTCCTCGGACTCTATTCGTTCGTTCTCGTGCTCCGGTGCATTTTCGACTGGGTGCAGTATCTCGGCAATTGGCGCCCGCAGGGTGGCATGGCCAGTTTCGTCGACCTGGTGTATTCGCTGACCGAGCCGCCGCTGCGAGCCATCCGCAAGGTGATTCCGCCCATTCGCATCGGCAATGCCTTCCTCGACGTCGGCTTCATCGTGCTGTGGGTGGCCATCGGGTTCCTCCAGTGGCTTCTGTGATTCCAAGACCACGCAACCTCCGCGGGTTGCGTGGTCTTTGCCTGTCGGGCCTGACGCAGCTGCATCACCGTCGCGTGGTGTGAATTTTCCAGTTTCCATGCCTGTGCCACTTGATACGGCGCAATATGGATATGCGCGTGCTAACATAGGGGTCGATTCGATTTTTGCGGGCATGTTTGCCGTGGTCGCGATGAAAAACGAGGCCGTCGCGACAACACCGGCATGTTCGAGATACTGGATTACCAAAAGGGGAGCGTATGACTCTGCTGACACCGAATGACATCCGAAACCATGTCTTTCCGATTGTCCATTTCAAGGAAGGCTACAACATCGAGAAGGTCGATGACTTCCTGGACGAAGTGACTGAGACCGTCGAGGCGCTCGCCAGCCAGGCGGCCCACACCGGAGCCACCCAGTCCTACGGGCCAGAACTGGCGAAACTCAACGACAAGCTCGCCACCTTGCAGGCCGAAAACACGCAGCTCAAGCAGCGCCTCGCTGCCAATGCGACCGCGATCGAGCAGTCCGGCGCCAGCTCCCAGGAGATCGCGCAGCTCAACGCCAAGAACGAACAACTCAGCCAGCAGCTCGACGTCGCCGCCGCGCAGCTCGAACAGGCCAAACAGCAGCTCGCTGACGCCCAGAGCCAGCTGGAAGCGGCGAACGCAGCGGCCAACGACGCCAGCCAGCAGACCACGGTGAACTCCCAGCAGCTCGAGACCCTTACGAACCAGAACGCGCAGCTGCGTGCACAGGTTGACCAGCTCAACTCCCAGATCAACCAGCTCACCGCCCAGCAGGCCGCCGCCGCGGCCCAGGCCACGGGAGACGCGGATGCACTCAACAAGCAGATCGCGACGCTGACCAAGGATCGCAACGACGCGCGCTCCGAGGTGACCCAGCTCACCACCCAGCTCGAAACCGCACGCAACCAGACCGCGCAGTTCCAAAAGCAGGTGCAGGACGCCCAGACGCAGATTCAGACAAGCAAGAGCCAGGCCGCCCAGCTTCAGCAGCAGACCACGCAGCTGCAGAGCGACCTGCGCACCAGCAAATCCCAGATCGAGCAGCTGGAACGCGAGCTCGAGGATTCCAAAAAGCGCGAGGAATCCCTGCGCCAGCAGGTCGAGGCCAACGAGCCGAGCACCGAGACCGGCAGCCTGCAGAAGATCAAGAACGCCGCACAGGGCGCCGGCACGGAGCCGGAGCGTGCGACCGCGATGCTTCAGCTGGCCATGCAGCTGCACGACCAGTACGTCGACAAGGGCAAGGCTTCGGCCGCACAGCTTGTCGCCGACGGCCAGTCCCAGCACGACGACCTCGTCAACAAGGCCGACACGTATTCCGCCAAGGTGCGCATGGAAGCCGAGAAATATTCGGCGGAGGTGCGCAAGGCCGCCGATGCGTATTCCGACCAGACGCATTCCGACGCCGACCAGTACTCCGTCAAGACGCATGACGCCGCCGATCAATACTCCCGCGACACCCACGCCGCTGCCGAGCAGTACTCCACCGACACCCACGCGTCCGCCGATGCGTATTCCAAGCAGACCATGCAGGCAGCCGACGAGTACTCCGGCAAGAAGCATCAGGAAGCCGACGAGTACGATGCGCAGACCCGTCGCGCCGCCGAGGATTACTCCAAGCAGGTCAAGGACAAGCTCTATGCCGAGTCCAAGGTCATCGAAGGCAACATCAATGGCCTCAAGCAGTTCGAGAACCAGTATCGTTCTCGCCTGACCGACTTCCTCACGCAGCTCACCGCGCAGGTGTCGGATTCCGACAACTACCAGGGCGGTGTCTCCGGCAGCAACGGTTCCGGCAACGCTGACAAAGCCGACAACGCTCAGAGCTCCAACGGCGGCCAGCAGTGATTGCCATCGGCTGCGGTCAATGATGCAGCCGACGTATCCGTCAAGGGCGCAGGCATTGGGTCTGCGCCCTTTTGCATACCGCTCAGGGCGCGCTTGCCGGCCGACGTGGGGCCGCTGCGCATCGTTGCGGCCTGTGGGTAGTATGAGATGGTTGGCACAAGGGTTTGGCACCATGCGGAAACCAACGACACGAAGGAGCGGTATGACATCGGACGAGAAGCGGCGCGCAGGCGCAGACCTCACTGAGACGCACGCCGAAGGGGCGCAAGCGGAAAGGACCGACTTCGGAAGCACCGGAGGGACCTGGGGCACTGCCGTTACCATTGCGCTGTTTTTCGTCGTGGCGCTGGTGTCGCTGTTGCTTGACCGCGTGACCAAACTCATCGCCATGGACCGGTTGGCCGATGGACGTTCCGTGCGCGTGCTGGGAGACCTGCTGGGGTTCAAGTTGTTGCTGAACCCCGGTGCCTCGTTGGGCATGGGGTCGAACAGCACAGCTGTTTTCGCCATTCTTGCCATGGTCGCCTGCATCGGCATCCTCGTGGCCGTGTGCTTCACCGGGTCGAAGGCGTGGACCGTGGCGCTGGCTCTGGCGTTCGCCGGAGCGCTGGGGAACCTCATCGACCGCATCGCATTTGCCCAGGGGTTCCTCGATGGGCGCGTGGTGGATTTCATCGACTATGGCTGGTCGGTGGGCAACGTCGCCGACATTGAGCTCGTCGTCGCCGCCGTGATGATCGTGCTGCTCATCTGCCTCGATGTGCCGTTCGGCAAGGGCGCCGCGAGCGACGGGACGCCCGATGGCAAGGATGGCGAAGCGGCCGACGCTGTGGCCGATGCCGATGCTCCGGCGGACGCTGACGGGGATCCGTCGGCGAACGGGGATGCTGCTGCGGCGATGGGCGGCGCGAAGGAGCGCAGGGCATGAGCGTGGTTCCCGCACCTGATGCGCTGATTGGGAAGCGTCTTGACGTCGCCGTGGGCAAAATGCTCGGTGTGTCGCGTTCCAAAGCGGCAGAGCTCATCGAGTCCGGGCAGGTCTCGGTCCTGGGAAGGGAGCTTGACAAAGCCGCGAAGCTGCTCGTCGGCGACATGGTCGACATCGAGCTGCACGAGGAACAGGACGTGCCCGAACCGGTGTGCGACGAGATGGAAGTCGTGTATGAGGACGATGACATCGTGGTTGTCGACAAGCCGGTCGGCGTCGCTGCCCATGCCTCGGTGGGCTGGACCGGGCCCACGGTGCTCGGCAGCCTTCTGGCGCGTGGCGTGCACATCACGAGCATGGGGGCGCCGGGACGCCAAGGCATCGTCTCAAGGCTTGACGTGGGCACGTCGGGGCTCATGCTCGTGTGCAAATCCGACCTGGCATACAAAGAGATGCGCCGTCAGTTCTCGCACCATGAGGTGAAAAAAACGTATCACGCGGTAGTGCAAGGCAATCTCAAACAAGACAAGGCAACGATTGAGGCACCCATCGGGCGAGACAAAGTAAGCGATTTTCGCTTCACCGTCACGCCGACGGGAAAAGAGGCCGTGACCCACTGGGACGTGCTCGAACGTTTCGGCGAGGCCACGCTGGTGTCGGTCAACCTGGAGACGGGTCGCACCCACCAGATCAGGGTGCATTTTTCGTCGATCGGACATCCGCTGGTCGGCGATCCCATGTACGGCGCCAACCCCAAGCTGTCCCGGGAACTGGGGCTCGACCGCCAGTGGCTCAATGCGACGATGCTGGATTTCAAACATCCCCGTACGCATATCAGCCAGCATATCGAGTGCGGATATCCATCGGACCTGCGGCATGCGCTTGGCGAGCTGCGCCGTCGCGCGGCCGAGCGCGAGGCCGAGTGAGCCGCGTCTGCGTTCGGCCGGCGGCGGATCGGAGTTTCGGGGTGCGGCCTGGCGGATGCAGAGGGGCGGGGGCGCCCGGACGCGACGTTCGTCCCTTCCTGCAACCGTTGCCATGACGGCGTATCCAGGGTGTTCGAGCGTGACACGCCCAACACACCTTGCAAATGCCCAACTGAATATCGAACAGCTGTTCGAATAGTAGCATGGTGACCATGGCACAGATCGCAAATGACTCATTCGTGAACCTGCACGTTCACACCGACTACTCCATCCTTGATGGTGCGGCGAAGATCGCCGATCTTGTGGACTACGTCAAGGAACTGGGGCAGACCGCCGTGGGCATCACCGACCACGGCAACATGCACGGCGCCTACGAGATGTGGAGCACTGCCGTCAAAGCCGGCATCAAGCCAATCATCGGCATCGAGGCGTATGTGACGCCTGACACGGCCCGCCAAGACAAGACGCGAGTGCATTGGGGCACCGAGGACCAGCGATCCGACGACGTCTCCGGCGGCGGCGCCATCACGCATATGACCATGTGGGCCGAGAACGACGAAGGCCTCGTCAACCTCATGAAGGCCTCGTCGGTGGCCAACCTCGAAGGCCTGTTCGGCAAATGGCCGCGCATGGACAAAGAAGTGCTCAGCACCTATCACAAGGGCATCATCGCCACGACGGGGTGTCCGTCGGGCATCGTCCAGACCCGTCTTCGCCTGGGTCAGTTCGACGAGGCCCTGCGCGCCGCGGGGGAGTACCAGGACATCTTCGGCAAAGAGAACTACTACGTCGAGCTCATGGACCACGGTCTCGAGATCGAGCACCGCGTGCGCAACGGCCTGATCGAGATCGCGCGGAAGATCGGCGCGCCGCTCGTCGTCACCAACGACTCCCATTATGTGACCGCCGAAGGCGCCGACGCCCAGGACGACATGCTCTGCATCAACTCGGGCGCCCGCAAGGACGACCCCGACCGCTTCAAGTTCAACGGAAGCGGCTATTACATCCGTTCGGCGCAGGAGATGCGCGAGATGTTCAAGGAGTTCCCCGAGGCCTGCGACAACACCTTGGAGATCGCCGAGCGCTGCAATGTCATGTTCGACGATCACGAAGACGGCGCGTTCATGCCGGAGTTCGACTGCCCCGAGGGATGGGACGCGACGTCGCTGTTCCTCAAGAAGGTGGACGACGGCCTCAAGGTGCGTTATCCGGACGGCGTGCCCGAGGAAGTGGCCAAGCAGGCCGATTACGAATGCGGCGTCATCTGCCAGATGCAGTTCTGCGGATACTTCCTCGTGGTGTCCGACTACATCAACTGGGCCAAGACGCATGGCGTGATGGTGGGACCGGGCCGAGGCTCCGCGGCAGGCTCCATGGTGTCGTACGCCATGGGCATCACCGAACTCGACCCGCTCAAGCACGGCCTCATCTTCGAGCGCTTCCTCAACCCAGAACGAGTGAGTCTGCCTGATATCGACGTCGATTTCGACCCCGAAGGCCGTATGAAGGTGCTCGAGTACGTCACCCAGAAGTACGGGCGCGACAAGGTGGCGCAGTGCGTCACCTACGGCACCATCAAGACCAAGCAGGCGATCAAGGATTCCTCGCGCATCATGGGCTTCGAGTACGGCGTGGGCGACCGTCTGTGCAAGGCGCTTCCGCCGTCCGTCGGCGGCAAGGACATCAAGCTCAAGGACGTCTATAACCCTGACGCCCCGAGGTATTCCGAAGCCGAGGAGTTCCGTAAGCTCGTGTCCGAAAGCGAGGACTACAAACGCATCTACGACAAGGCGTGCGGCATCGAGGACCTGAACCGCCAGACCGGCGTCCACGCCTGCGCGACCATCATGGCATCGAACCCCATCACCGATACGGCGCCTTTGATGAAGCGCACCGATGGCACGGTGACCACCGCGTTCGAATACCACACGTGCGAAACGCTGGGCCTGGTCAAGATGGACTTCCTCGGCCTGGCCAACCTCACGGTCATGCGCGACACGATCGAGAACATCGAAATCAACCAGCACAAGCACATCGAGCTCGGGCAGATCCCCCTCGACGACAAAGAGACCTACCAGCTGCTGTCCCGCGGCGACACGCTGGGCGTGTTCCAGCTGGATTCCGATGGCATGCGGGGCCTGCTCCGCCAGCTCAAGCCCGATAACTTCAACGATATCTCCGCACTCATCGCCCTGTACCGCCCGGGCCCGATGGATATGAACTCGCATATCAACTACGCCAAGCGCAAGAACGGCCTGCAGGAGATCACCCCCATCCACCCCGAGGTCGATGAACCTCTCAAAGGGGTGCTCGGCGAGACGTACGGTCTCATCGTGTACCAAGAGCAGGTGCAGTCCGCCGCACGAATCCTCGCGGGGTATTCGCTGGGACGTGCAGATGTGCTCCGACGAGCCATGGGCAAGAAGAAGCCCGAGGTGCTGGCCAAGGAACAGGGGCCGTTCTTCCAAGGCATGATGGACCACGGCTACAGCCGCGAGGCCGCGCAGGCCGTGTGGGACGTGTTCCTGCCGTTCGCGGGCTACGCGTTCAACAAGGCCCATTCCGCGGCTTACGGTTTGATTTCGTACTGGACCGCCTATCTCAAGACGCATTACCCCGTGGAGTTCATGGCGGCCCTGCTGCAGAACGAACGCGACAACAAAGACAAGACCGCCCTGTACTTGGGCGAGGCGCGTCGCATGGGCATCCATGTGCTGCAGCCGGACATCAACGAATCGGTGTCGCATTATTCGGCAGTCGGCGACATCGTCCGTTTCGGCTTGGGCGCCATTCGCAACGTGGGCGACAAGGTCGTGGAAGACATCGTCAAGGAGCGCAACGAGAACGGCAAGTTCACCGATTTCCTCGACTTCGTCAAGCGCGTGCCCATCACGGTGCTCAACAAGCGCGTCATCGAATCGCTGATCAAAGGCGGTGCGTTCGACTCGCTGAACCCGAACCGACGCGCCCTGTTCACCGTGTCGGGGGAGGCCATCGACCAGTATGTGCCCATCAAGCGCCATGAAGCCGAAGGGGTGTTCGACCTGTTCAGCGTCATGGGCGATGACGACAACAAGGAGGTCCTCAAGGACGCCCTGATCTCGATCCCCGACATTCCAGACTGGGACAAGCACACGCGTCTGACGTTCGAACGCGACATGCTCGGGCTGTATGTCTCGGACCATCCGCTCAACGGCATGTCCGCGGTGCTCGACCGCATGAGCGACGTTTCGATAGCCAAGGCCATCGAGATGGGGCACCAGGCCGGCGACCATGCCAACGACATCCGTGTCGCCATCGCCGGGCTTATCACCGACGTCACCCGAAAGGTGAACAAGAAAGGCATCCCGTGGGCCATCATCACCGTGGAGGACCTTGACGCATCGATCCACTGCATGTGCTTCAACCCGATGTATCCGAAGGTGCAAGACAAACTCATGCAGGACAACCTCGTGCGGGTCAGCGGTTCGCTGTCCGCCCGTGACGACGAGGTGGAGATGCGCGCCAACGACGTGGAGCTGATCCACGCTGACGCTGCCGACGATCCGCTGGAGATCACCCTGGCCTGGTCCCAATGCTCGTTGGACAACCTGACCAAGCTGGCGGCCGTGTTGCAACGGCACAGCGGTCTGAGCCCCGTCAAGCTGACCATTGAATGCAACGATGGCAAGCTCTACCATCTGGCCGCGGGGGACAGGTTCCGCGTCGATAGGGATTCGTCGATCTTCGGCGAGATCAAGGCGCTTTTCGGCCCGCGCTGCATCGCCTGATCCGCGCCGGCCGCAGCGTCGCCGCAGGCGGGACGAGGTTCGTTTCCGTCCAGTGCGGCGTGGCGGCGTTGGCTAAGGGTCCGCGCACAGGCGGCCGGGGGATCGGCGCGCGGGTGGGCGAGGAATCCAAGAACGGACGGGCGGGAGCGTTTCCGCGTTCCACCCGCCCGTGCGCGCTCCGACCGGGAGGATATCTCGGCGTTGTGCGGGCTTTGCGCTAGGGTAGTGGATTATGAGCAACGAGAATGTCACGGATTCCGATACCGAATACGGGTTCGACCTCGGAGAAATGACCGCCTGGCGCGATAAAAGGCTGAAGGTCATCAGGGCGATCATCGTCGTTGTGACGGTCGTCGTCGTCCTTATCGTCGCCGGCGTCGCTCTCCGCCACTGGCGCGGCGGCAGCGGCACGAACCAGGCCGAACTCTATGATTCCAACATCGAAGCAGTGTCGAATTCGCGTGCTGACATGAGCTCCGTGCTCAATACCTCCCAGAGCGCCATCGATCTGTTGCAGAAATACACGACCGACTCCACCTCTGTCGAAAGCTTCGCCAGCCTTCGCACTCAGGGGCAGAAACTTCTTGACGAAGCCCCGTCTTACTACACGACGCAGCCGCACACCCAATCCCAGTACGTGACCGCGAACAACGATCTCGAGACGTACAGCAACCGCCTGACGAATATGACGGGCCAGATCCGCGAGGCGATGCAGACCGCCGGCAAGGGCGAAGTCGAAACCGGCGTGAATTCCGCCATGTCCACGTTGCAGTCCAGCACGACCACCGCACAGGCTCTCGTCTCGGACTACAACGGGCAGACCGAATCGTCGCAGGCCACGGTGACGGGCGGTTACATCGCCTCCTTGAACGAGAACATCTCGCAGGCGCAATCCGATCTCGACGCCTACGACAGCTCCGCCGCGCCCTACGTGCTGCTTCAGCAGCGCCAGACGTTCGAAAACGACAACCAGACCCTCATCGATTCCTACAACTCCATGTCGGCCGCATACAAATCCGCCAAGGGCAAGGGCGGGGTGTCCGGGAAGGCGCAATTCGCCGTGAACAATTCCCAGGTCCCCAGCGGTCTGCGCGGCACATGGCAGGTGAGCGGCGATGACAGCGTCACCGTGACTTTCACTAGCGACAGTGTGCAGATCAATGACACGGTGAAGAACGCGTCGTCTTCATCCTCCTCGACGCCGGCATCAGCCGCCAAGAAGATCCAGGCCGCCTATGCACTCGCGCCTGGGCAGCGCACTGATTTCGGCGGAAGTCCCATGGCGGCGTGGACGCTGAAAGGCTACGGGATCGACCCCATCAGCGACATCACCGTCGTGCTGTACCAGGTCGGCGACGGCAGCGATTCGTCGGTGTTCCTCGGCTTCTACCAGACAGGACACGTGTGGAAGCTCACCACAACGGCAGACACCTCCGCCCTCGTCACCAGTGACAGCTCCGAGGCGTCCTCCGCCGATGCCACGTCGTCCACGGACGCCGCAGGCACGGCCGGCGGCACAACATCCGACACGTCCACGGATTCCACCGATGCGACGGGCGCCACGGGCACGTCAGGCAACTGATGCGTCGGGAGACCGACACGTCGAGTGGCTGAGTCCCGTCGCTCCGCGGTCCTGCTGAGCAGACCCGGCGGCATCCAAGCGGCTGTCGCCTTCCATCAGGCGGGGGCCGCGGCGGTGACGAGTGCCCATCCGCCCTGCATGACACGCCCGCGGCACACGTTCCGCGCGACGTGTCCACAGTGTGTAGCGGACCCGCCCCGTGTCGGCTTTCGTCTCTATACTCGTCTTTATGACAACTGCGGAAGACATCACCATCAGAACCATTGATCTGCGCGGGCAGAAGCTGTCCCGCGCCGAACTGCTCAAGGCCATGCCGCGCGCCGCCATGGGTGTCGGCGAAGCGACCGAGCTCGTCAAGCCGATCCTCGAGAACGTGCAGAAGAACGGCGCGGCCGCATTGCGCGACTACGCCGAGAAGTTCGACCATGTCCGTCCCAAGAACCTGCGCGTGCCCAAGGACGCCATGCTCAAGGCTCTTGAGAACCTCGACCCCCGCGTGCGTGCGGCGATCGAGGAATCCGTGCGTCGCTGCCGCAAGGTGAGCGCGTCGCAGGTGCCGCATGATTTCCACACCGACCTGGCCGATGGCGCCCGTGTCGCCGAGCGCTGGATCCCCGTGCAGCGCGTGGGCCTGTACGTGCCCGGCGGCAAGGCCGTCTATCCGTCCTCCGTCATCATGAACGTCGTGCCGGCCCAGGCCGCAGGCGTTGAATCCCTCGCCATCGCGACCCCGCCGAGCAAGACCGACCCCGAGGGCCTTCCCGCGCAGTCCATCCTCGCGACCTGCGCCATCCTGGGCGTCGACGAGGTCTACGCCGTGGGCGGCGCCCAGGCCATCGCCATGTTCGCGTTCGGCGCCAAGGGCTCCGAGCCGCAGGATGGTGAGATCCTGTGCGAGC
Organism: Bifidobacteriaceae bacterium UBA2724; assembly: GCA_002353815.1. Taxonomy (GTDB): domain Bacteria; phylum Actinomycetota; class Actinomycetes; order Actinomycetales; family Bifidobacteriaceae; genus Pseudoscardovia. Next base: position 259,614 of record DEKK01000003.1, read on the forward strand.
CGGTCGACAAGATCACCGGCCCGGGCAACATCTTCGTCGCCACCGCCAAGCACCTCGTGGCAGGCTCCGTCGGCATCGACGCCGAGGCCGGCCCCACCGAGATCGCGATCCTCGCCGACAAGACCGCCAATCCGAAGTTCGTGGCCGCCGACCTCATCGGGCAGGCCGAGCACGACGAGCTCGCCGGTTCCGTGCTCATCACCGATTCGGAAGACCTCGCCGATGCCGTGCGCAAGGAGCTGCAGGCCCGCGTGCCGCGCACCGAACACGCCGAGCGCATCCAGAAGTCCCTGTCCGGCTCGCAGTCCGGCGTGATCCTGACCGACGACCTTGACCAGTCCATCGACGTGGCCAACGCCTACGCCGCCGAGCACCTCGAAATCCAGACCGCCGACCCCGATGCCACAATCGCGCGTATCCGCAATGCCGGCGCCATCTTCCGCGGCCCGTATTCACCGGTCCCGCTGGGCGACTACATGTCGGGCTCCAACCACGTGCTTCCCACCGGCGGCACCGCCCGCTATGCCGCGGGACTTGGCGTGCACACCTTCATGAAGCCCGTCGAGGTCATCGAATACGACGAGAAGGGCCTCAAGGAGCTTGCCGCCCGCATCAACGACTTCGCCGTGCAGGAAGACCTTCCGGGCCACGGCGAGTGCGTGCTCACCCGCTTCGTCAAGGATCCGTATGACAAGGCCACGCTGGAGCAGCAGGAGCAGGAGGCCGGACTGCGATGAGCATCCCCGCCAACCTTCCGCTGCGCAACGACCTCGCCGGCGAGGAACCGTATGGCGCTCCGCAGCTTGACGTCCCGGTGTGCCTCAACGTCAACGAGAACCCCTATGCGCCCAGCCAGGCAGTCGTCGACAGCATCGTGGAGCGCGTCCGCGCCGTCGCCCCGACGCTCAACAGGTACCCTGACCGCGAGCACATGGAACTGCGCGCAGCCCTCGCGACGTATCTCAAGAAGGAATCCGGGGTGGACCTCGAACCCGAGCAGGTGTGGGCCGCCAACGGTTCCAACGAGATCATGCTGCAGATCTTCCAGGCGTTCGGCGGCCCCGGCCGCACCGCCCTCGGATTCGCCCCGACGTATTCGATGTATCCCGAATATGCGCGTGACACGTTCACCGCATGGAAGACCATCGCCCGCAAGCCCGAGCCAGGCTTCGAACTTGACGTCGACGCCGCGGTGAAGGCGATCGCCGACGTCAAGCCGTCCATCGTGCTCATCACGAGCCCGAACAACCCGACCGGCACCCCGGCGACCATCGACGACATCGAGGCATTGCTCGAAGCCTGCGAGAAGGCAGACGTGGCGGGGGCACCCAAGGGCGCCCACCCGCTGCTCGTGGTCGACGAGGCCTACACCGAGTTCCGCCGCCCCGGCGAGCCCAGCGCCACGACGCTCATCGCGGGACATGACAACCTGGCGGTGAGCCGCACCATGTCCAAGGCATTCGCCTACGCGGGCGCACGCCTCGGCTACATCGCGGCGAACACCGGCGTCATCGACTCGCTGCGCATCGTGCGCATGCCGTACCACCTCAGCGCCGTCACGCAGGCCGTGGCGCTCGCCGCTCTCGATCACACCGACGAGCAGCTGGCGCAGGTGGGGCATCTGCGTGACATCCGCGACGGTCTCGTCGACTGGTTCCGCAAGCAGACCTACAAGGGCACGCCCCTGGAAGTCGCCGACACAGACTCCAACTTCGTCTACTTCGGAGTGTTCGACGACCGCGAGTTCATCTTCGACGAACTGCTCAAACGCGGCGTGCTCATCCGCGACGTCGGTCCCGACGGCTGGCTCCGCGTGTGCATGGGCACCGATGACGAAATCGAGACCTTCAAGTCCGCGTTCCTCGAGGTTCTGCGCCTCGCCGAGCAGCGATAACCATTTGACAGCATGACTCCCGCGCGGCGTTCCGTCGCGCGGGAGTTTCGTGAAACGGGTTCCGACCCGCAGAAAGAAGACAACATGGCCCGCACAGCCACCATCACCCGCACCACGAGCGAATCCAGCATCGAGCTGAGCCTCAACCTCGACGGCACCGGCAAAACCGACATCGAGACCACCGTGCCGTTCTACAACCACATGCTCACCGCGCTGGGCAAGCATTCGCTCATCGACCTGAGCGTCTCTGCCCGCGGTGACATCGACATCGACGTGCACCACACTGTCGAAGACACAGCGATCGTCTTCGGCGAGGCGCTCAAGCAGGCGCTCGGCGACAAGGCGGGCATCACCCGTTTCGCCGACGCCACGGTGCCCCTTGACGAAGCTCTGGCGCGCTGCGTCATCGACATCTCCGGCCGCCCGTACTGCGTGTGCTCCGGCGAGCCCGAAGGATTCGAATTCTGCATGATCGGCGGGCACTTCACCGGCTCGCTCGTGCGCCATGTCATGGAATCCATCGCCCTCCACGCCGGCATCTGCATGCACATGCAGGTGCTCGCAGGCCGCGACCCGCACCACATCGCCGAGGCCGAGTTCAAGGCGCTGGCCCGCGCGCTGCGCACCGCCGTCGCCATCGACCCGCGCATCGCCGGCATCATCCCCAGCACCAAGGGAACCCTGTGATTGCGCAATTCCGCGCTTTGCGGTAGAAAGTGCATTATGCCTACTGACAACGATGATTTCACTGGTCGTTTTGACCAAGGGGACATGCCTGACGACGCTTCCGGCGATGCAAACGCCGGAAGCCCTTGCGGGGCCGATGGGGCGAAGGATTCCGACGCCGCGAATGATGCCGGCCGCGGCAATGGTGCGAACGGCGCGAACGACGGTGACGCCGACAATCAGCACGATGCCTCCGGCTCGTCGTCCGATTCACTCGACAATATGAGCGCCGATGACATCGACGCTGCATTCGCCAGTTTCGAGCAGGATTTCGCTGACATGGGCGACCCCACGATCGCCGAAATGAACGCCGCGCTGGAACGCAATGAGAATCCCGGCGACACGGCTTCCGCGAACGGTGCCGAGCCGACGTCGGGCACCGCGAACGGGGCCGAGGACGATGATGACGATTTCGCCAACGACCTCGGTTCGCTGGATGGCTCCGATGGCTCCGGCGATTCTGGAAATCCCGGAGCCGACGACGATGACGACGATTTCGAGTCCGACCTCAACGACGTCGCCGATTTCGAAGACGACCTCATGCAGATGCTCGGTGAGAAGGCACGCTGCGCCGTGCTCGTCACCCAGCTCAAGCAACCCGACATGCTCGCCGCGCTGTGCGTCCTCGCTGAAATCGACGCGTACGCCGTCCCCAGCCCCGCTGGCTGCATCGCCGTGCTCAAGGACCTCGCGGCCGACCATCCTGAGCACAGCGCCAAGGCGTTTTCCAAACTCGTGCCCAACACCGTGTCAATCCTGCTTGTCAACCGCGCCGGGCACATCGAGTCGCACCCGTGGGAACGCGGCGTGCAGGGGGAGCAGTTCCCTCCGCCGCTCGTCTTCTCGAACGAGCCGTCGTTCCTCGAGGATTTCATGATCGGCCAGATCGAGCTGCCCGAGCTGCTCGGCGAATACAAGGACTCGATCATCGACACCGACAAGGTGAACCGCGCCAAGGCCTTCGCGATCATCCAGAACATGGTCGACAGGGCCAACAAGGCCAAGCGCCGCCGGTTCGGGTTCGGTTTCCGCCGCCATCATGACGACGACCCGGGCTTCGACGAAAGCCTTGGCGAAATTCGACGCGGCGGAACCGACCCGTCGTCGGCTTTCGACGATGGAAACGATGCCGACGACGACAATGGCGCCCCTGGCAACGGGGGCACCGGAAACGCCGACGGCGACGGCACCGCGGGCGGCGATGCCCCGGGCGGAACGAAATAGGCGCACAATAGGAACCATGTAATAAATACCGCACACCGTCACGGTAGAGTGATGTGTGCAAAGCCGTGCAGACAGCCAGCGCATGCATGCGGCCGGTGTCTTGCGGCAGGCAAGCCCTCGCGGCGTGAACCGGCACAAGGAGACCCATGACCTCGGTAGTTGTTTTTGACTATGGATTCGGAAACGTGCGTTCGATGGTGCGCGCCGTCGCCAATCTTGGCATCGACGTGGAGCTCACCTCGGATACGGCCAAGGCCATGGAGGCCGACGGCGTGGTGGTGCCGGGCGTTGGCGCCTTCGAGGCCTGCGTGGAGGGGCTGCGCCGCGCCGGCGGCGACGAAGTCGTCTACAATCGCGTTGCGAAGGGGCGTCCCGTGCTCGGCGTGTGCGTGGGCATGCAAGTCATGTTCGACTTCGGCTATGAAAGCGGCGTCCCCACCGAGGGACTGGGTCTGCTCGGCGGCGACGTGAGCCGTCTCGACGCGCCCGTGGTGCCCCACATGGGATGGAACACCGTGCAGACGCCCGAGGGTTCCGTGCTGTTCCACGGCATCGAGGACGAACGGTTCTATTTCGTTCACTCCTATGCATGCATGGATCCGACGCGCGGCGGTCGCAGCAGCGCATGCCTGCCCGATGACGCCGAGTTGCGCGTGACCACGTGCACGTATGGCAAGAGCACCTTCGCAGCCGCCGTGGAATGCGGTCCGCTGTCGCTCACGCAGTTCCACCCGGAGAAATCCGCCGACGCCGGCGCGACGCTCCTGCGCAACTGGATCTCAACCTTCTGACACCAGGCATCCGGCCGTCCGGCGCGATTGCGCGTTGTGCAGCCCGCCATCCGACCGTGCCCGGTGGCCGTGCGTGCGGCTTCAATGCCCCGCGCGTGATAGGCGGCCGCTGGACGCAACAACAATGAAAGGACACAGAGACATATGATCACGCTTCTCCCCGCAGTGGATGTGCGTTATGGCAAGGCTGTGCGCCTGCGCCAGGGCGAGTCCGGATCCGAGACGGATTACGGCAGCCCGCTCGAGGCCGCCCGGACATGGGTGGACAACGGCGCCGAATGGATCCATCTCGTCGACCTCGATGCGGCCTTCGGCACCGGTGACAACCGCGCGCAGCTCAGCCAGATCGTCGCCACGCTGGGAGACAAGGTGAAGATCGAGCTGTCCGGCGGCATCCGCGATGACGAATCCCTGGCGGCGGCCCTCGAAGCCGGCGCCGCGCGGGTCAACATCGGCACCGCGGCCCTCGAGAACCCCGAGTGGACGGCAGCGGCCATCAAGAAGTACGGCGACCGCGTGGCCGTCGGACTCGACGTGCGCGGGCACACCCTGGCGGCGCGCGGCTGGACGCGCGAGGGCGGCGACCTGTTCGAGACCATCGACATGCTCAACAAGGCGGGCTGCAGCCGTTACGTGGTCACCGACGTGAAGCGCGACGGCATGATGAGCGGTCCCAACTGCGACCTGCTGCGCGAGGTGGCCGAGCGCACCGATGCCAAGGTCACGGCTTCGGGCGGCATCTCGTCGCTCGACGACATCCGCAACATCGCGGCGATCGGCGGGAACGTGGATGCCGCGATCCTGGGCAAGTCGCTGTACGCCAAGGCGTTCACCCTCGAAGAGGCGCTCGAGGTTTCGCGTTCCTGACGGAGACGGCGTGGAAGTCCCGGGGGAGACCGGGACTTTTCAAGTAAATCATTGTTAAAGTATCTGCAACAATTGCAGAGGAAGATGGACGACATGAATAAACAGCAAGAGTTCGTCATGCGCACCGTGGAGGAACGTGACGTCCACTTCATTCGTCTGTGGTTCACCGATGTGCTCGGACAGCTGAAGTCCGTTGCGATCGCACCAGCTGAGCTTGAATCGGCGTTCGAGGAAGGCCTCGGATTCGATGGTTCTGCCGTCGAGGGACTCACCCGTGTGTCGGAAGACGACATGATCGCCAAACCCGATCCCGCAACGTTCCAGATCCTTCCATGGCGTGGCGGCCCGCAGGGAACCGCCCGCATTTTCTGCGACGTGCTCACGCCCGAAGGCTCGCCGTCGCTCGGTGACCCTCGCTACGTGCTCAAGCGCACGCTTGGCAAGGCGAAAGAGAAAGGCTTCACCTTCTATACCCACCCCGAGATCGAGTTCTACCTGTTCGAAAAGCAGGATGATTACTCGGTTCCGCCCACGCCGATCGACCAGGGCAGCTATTTCGACCACGTGCCGCGCAGCCCGGGCATGGACTTCCGCCGCGCCACGGTCAATCTGCTGGAGCAGATGGGTATCTCGGTCGAGTACTCGCACCATGAGTCCGGCCCCGGCCAGAATGAGATCGACCTGCGCTATGCAGACGCCCTGACCACCGCCGACAACATCATGACGTTCCGCACGGTCGTCAAGGAGATTTCGCTGGAACGTGGCATCAGTGCCTCGTTCATGCCGAAGCCCATGACCGGCCAGCCCGGTTCCGGCATGCATACGCACATGTCGCTGTTCGAAGGCGACGAGAACGCGTTCTACGAGGCGGGGCAGGAATTCAACATGTCCACCACCGCCCGCCAGTTCGCCGCCGGCATCTTGTATCATGCCGCCGAAATCACCGCCGTGTGCGACCAGTACGTCAATTCCTACAAGCGGCTGTGGGGCGGCGCCGAGGCCCCGAGCTACATCTGCTGGGGCCACAACAACCGGTCCGCGCTGCTGCGCATCCCGCAGTACAAGCCAGGCAAGGGCAACTCCGCGCGCATGGAATACCGTGCGCTCGACCCTGTCGCCAACCCGTACCTCGCGTATTCGCTGCTTCTGGCTTCCGGTCTCGACGGCATCGAGAAGAAGATGGAGCTGGGCGACCCGACAAGCGACGACGTGTGGGAGCTCACCGACGCCGAGCGCCAGGCCATGGGCATCCAGCCGCTGCCGGATTCCCTCGACACCGCCCTCAAGGTGATGGAGAAGTCCGACTTCGTGGCGGATGTGCTTGGCGAGCATGTGTTCGAGTACTTCCTGCGCAACAAGCGCCAGGAGTGGAACGAATACCGTCTGCAGGTCACGCCGTTCGAGCTCAAGAGGTATCTGCCCCGTCTGTAATATGCTGACTCCGGTGCATGGCAGCGTTTGCTTGTGCATGGGCCGGCAGGCGGCCGGTGTGGCGGTGCATCGTGCCATGGCGGCGATTCGCCGGCGCAGGACGACGAGTCCGGGGCGCGTCCCTGCACTGTGACGTATATGAAGCGCCCGTCTCATGTGATGAAGCGGGCGCTTTTCGTATGGGGCCGTCATTCGTGGCGATGGGCTGATGGATATCGCCCGTGGCTGGTCGCCGTCGATCGACCACGGGCGAGGGGCACCAAGGTGCCAGCTGGCCTCCTTCGTTTGGGAACGGTTCGCGTCGGTGCGGCTGGTTGTGCTGATATGGCGTCAGTCGTGTGGTTCGGCTGGTTGAGAGGGCGGTGTCAGCCTGGGATGCGGTGTCAGTCGTCCGCCACGTTGCCGATGGTGTTCGGCGAGTCGGCGCTGTCGTAGAATCCGAAATCCTGGAGCGTATCGCCGTCGGTGTTCGTGTCGACCGACGCGCCGATGAGCAGCATGGCGGGGTCCGATCCCTTGGGCGTGACCTCGTTGTGGCGCATGAGCAGACAGAACGGCTCGACCAGGTCGAGCAGCGTCTTGGCGAACTCGTCGCGCGAAATCACCAGGTCGTTGCACGCGTTCTGGTACATGAGGTCGTATGCGACGAAGCACAGGTACGACATGCAGCGTCGGTCGCGCTCCGTCACCTTCTTGCCGGCGGTGCGCATGTCATCGAGCAAGGCGAGATAGATGTTGACCACAATGCGGCGCAGGATGTAGCGGAGGTTGGGCGACGTGGCGAAGCGTTCCACGAAATCGTGGTAGCGGTCGTGGAACTCATAGACGTAGTCCGCCGACGCGCTGACGAGAGCCGAGATGTTGTCGCTGTCAAAAACGACCTTGCGACGGTGCAGGTATTCGATGAACACCTTCCAGTAGCTGAAATACGAGTCGTGCAGGTCGCCGATGGACGAGAAATACGAATAGAAGGTATTGCGGGTGAGGTCGGCTTTCCGGGCTACGTCGGTGACCGTGATGCGTTGCGCGGGTTTTTCCCTCAGCAACTCTGCATATGCCTCATGCAAAGCCTTCAGAGAACGTTCCGCATTCCTGTATTTAGCAGCCATGATATGAAGTTACACCGTTCCTAGACATGTATCAGCACACTGTGAATTATTGTACATTCAACTCTCGGTCTGTCCTTTATTTTCTCCTGATTGTGGCGGTTTTGAAGAGAAATTTTGGAATTTCATGTCTTTGTGCTCCGATGGGAGACACATTTCGGGGGAAATGCACAGAATTGGGCACCGTGGCAGAGCTCACCGGCGCCTGCGCCGGGGCGCGGCGAGCTCTGGATCATTCGTTCATGGCTTTCTTCATGCGCTTGATGCTCACCGGATGCGGAGTTCCCAGTTCCTGCGCCCACAGCGACACGAGGAAATCCTCGTACATCCACCGCACGCGTTCCGCGCGGTCGAGCGCGGCATCATGCCCGGCGCCCGCAGGTGCCGCCTTCGCCGCCTTGGCGGCGTCGTCCACCAGGGCATGCGCCTCCTCGGCCTGCCACGCCCAGCGCACATCGCGGTCCTTGTCGTTCTTCGCCTTGTCGAGGCGCATGATGTCGGCATGCAGATAGCGTTCGATGTTCGGCAGGGCATATGGGGGAGCCGCGCCGACGAACCCAGGGAACACGAGGGTGCCGATGTGCTCGCGGATCGATTGCAGCACCGACAGCAGCGGCAACGAGGCGGGGCCGGACACGGCGCGGTCCACTTCGGCATATCGCCGCAGAATCGCGATGACGTCATGCGCCACGGCGTAGACGGTGTCTTCGTAGATTTCGCCCACCGACGCAATGGCATCGGCCAGCTCGTCGTCGGTCGAGCACGAGTCGATTGTGGGAAGCAGGCGTTTGACGGCGGCACGCTGCAGGTCCTCGACCAACGCCGCGGTGGAATCGTACGGCGCGGATGCGAGCATGAGTGCCTCGGCGCCCAGCCAGCGCGATGAAATCCGCTCAGACGGCATGCGCAGGGCATCCATGGCGGCGTCCCACAGCAGTTCCCTGCGTGGTCGGATCGTGGCGCCCGCCTTGTGCAGCAGGTCGGCTTTGCGGACCACCTGTCCTTGCTCGCCGGCGCGCTGTGCTTCCCTGGTGATGGTGCTGCGCGCGGAGTCCAGTGCCTCGCGTTCGAAACGCTTCTGCAGTTCCACGAGGTCCTTTGATGTGCCCAGCACCTGGGGCTTGGCGCGCCGCGGGCGACGGTGCCGCCCATGGGCGCGGTCATCCGCCGGATGCGGTGTCTGCTCGATGCTGAAGGTGAGCCGCAGATGGGGCGGCATCTTGTCGGTGCGTTCCTGCGACCACACCTCGGGATGCAGCTGGGCGCCGACGGTGGCGATCGCCGCCTGCGTGAACACATGCTCGAAATCCGGCACTTGGGCCGCGGCATCGAGTTCGTCGCCGTTGTGAGGCGTCGCCGAACCCGGAAGCGTGGGATAGTTGGCGTCGATCCACTCGCGGATTTTCACTGCCGTGTCCGGGGCGGGCACGAATTGCACGCGCAGCGCCTTGGGCAGCGATTTGATGGTCGCCACGATGAGGTCGTCGAGGAATCCCGGCACCGTCCACGTGAACTGCCCCGGCGTCAGGCGCGACAGCATGGAGATCGGAATGTGCACGGTGATGCCGTCGTTGTCGGCCTTCGGATCGTAGACGTACGTGAGGCGCAGCGATATCTCGCGGCCATCGGTGCCGCGCGTCACCCAATGGTCGGGATACGCGTCGAGATCGGCGGCGTCGGTGGTCTGCAGCCGCTGCACCTTCGACGGGTCGAAATCCAGCAGATGCGGGTCGGCGTCATGGTGCGACTTCCACCAGGCGCCCAGGGCCGCGAGGCTGGTGGCCTCCTGCGGCAGCACCGCGTCATAGAACTGAGCGAGGTCTTCGTCGTCGACAGCGTCGACGACGCGGCGCGTGCGGTTCGTCTCCTCGTCGGCGCGCTCGACGATCTGCCGGTTGCGCTCGACGAAGGAATCGTACGGGAAACGCTCGTGGATGTCGCCCTCGATCAATCCCTGCCGAATGAGGAACATGCGGGCCTCGGCGGGGTTCACGCGCGCCCACTGCACGGTGCGTCCCTGCACGATGGGCAGGCCGTACAGCAGCACCGTCGCGGACGCCACGGCGGCGCCGGCGGAACCCGACCAATGCGGTTCGGAATACGTGGTGCGTGTCAGGTCGCCGGCGAGCGGCTCGGCCCACGCCGGATCGATTGCCGCTGCGGAACGCGCCCACAGGCGGCTTGTCTCCACGAGCTCACCCGCCATCACCCAGCTGGGCGTGGCGGCGGCGGTGGCGCTCGCGGGGAACAGCCCGAAATGCACGCCGCGCGCGCCCTGGTAGTCGTTCTTCGACATCTTTGCGGCGCGTTTCATTGCGCGGGCGCGTGCGGCGCCGGTCAGTCCCGCGAACTGTGACGCCTTGGGCTGGCGCACCACCTGCATGCCGATGTTCGACAGCAGGCCCGACAGCATGCACTGGTGAATCGTGTCGCCGTTCCACGAGCAGACGAGCGAATGCGCCGCCTGCTGGTTGATCGGCAGCTGCCTGATCCGGAGGTCGGGACGCGACACGGGCTGCGGGTCGCCGACCGTGAAATGCAGCGCGCGGCACATGTCCCGAAGCTGCGAATACAGGTCGCGCCACTGGATCATCCGCAGGTAGTTCATGTATTCGCGCTTGCAGCGGCGCCGCACGGAGGAGTTCGATGGCTCGCCGTCGGCCTGCCAGAAGGAATCCCAGATGTTGAGCGCGGTGAGGAAGTCCGACGTCGCGTCGGCGTAGCGGTTGTGGATGCGGTCGGCTTCGTCGCGTTTCTCCTCGGGGCGCTCGCGGGGGTCCTGGAGGCTCATGAAGGAGGTGATGACGAGTATCGCGGCGAGCACGTCGGGCGTGGAACGCGACGCCTGCACCACCATGCGGCCCAGGCGCACGTCGATGGGCAGGTGGGCCAGCTGGCGTCCGATCTTGGTCAGGCGCACGTCCCCGCCGTGACGCGAGCGCGCGATGGCGCCGAGCTCGGTCAGCTCGTTGAAGCCGTCGGACACGGCCTTCATGTCAGGAGGGTCGATGAATCCGAAGCCGGTCACGTCGCGCGCGGTGCGGGCAACGCCGACCGACAGCATCTGCAGGATCACCGATCCCAGCGACGTGCGCAGGATCTCGGGGTCCGTGAAGCGCGGACGTTGCTCATAGTCGTCGTTGGAATACAGCCGTATCGCGATGCCGTCCGCGACGCGTCCGCATCGGCCTGCACGCTGGTCGGCGCTCGCCTGCGAAATCGGCTCGATGGGCAGGCGCTGCACCTTTGCGGTCTTGGAATAACGAGAGATGCGCGCGAGACCAGGGTCCACCACGTAGCGGATGGACGGGACGGTGAGCGAGGTCTCGGCGACGTTCGTGGCGAGGATGATGCGCTGGTGTGTGTGCGCCTCGAAAACGCGGTGCTGCTCCTTGGCGGACAGCCGTGCGAAAAGCGGCACGATCTCGATGGCGTCGGGGCGGCGCATGTCGTCGGCGCGAGGGCCGAAATGATGGCGCAGCGCGGCCTCGTAGTCGCGGATGTCGCGCTCGCCGGCGGCGAAGACAAGGATGTCGCGCGGGCCGCGGTCGTGGGACGAGTGGATGATGAGCTCGGCGCAGGCGCGTGCGACGGCGGTGGGCACATCCACGTCGGTCGCGTCGAAGGAGTCTGGGTCGTCGGGGTCGCGCAGCACGTCGGCGAACCCCGGCACGGAGCGCATGAGGGCCGGAGGCGCGCCCAGCGGCTCGTAGACGACCTGCACGGGGTAGGTGCGGCCCGACACCTCGATGACGGGCACGGGATGGTGCAGCGTGTTTTCGAAATGTTTCTGGAATTTCTCGGAATCGATGGTCGCCGACGTGATGATGAGCTTCAGGTCGCGGCGGCGAGGGAGCAGCGCGGTGAGATACCCCAGCAGGAAGTCGATGTTGAGGCTGCGCTCGTGCGCCTCGTCGATCATGATTGTGTCATACGACGACAGCTGCGGGTCGCTTTGTATCTGGGCGAGCAGGATGCCGTCCGTCGCGACGACGAGGCGGGTGGAGGGGGAGCTTTCGTCGGTGAAGCGTACGCGGAAACCCACCTCGCGGCCCAGCGTGACGCCGGTCTCTTCGGCGATGCGCTCGGCGACGGTGCGCGCGGCGATGCGTCGTGGCTGGGTGAGCATGATCTTCTTGCCATGCGTGCCGCGTCCGAGTTCGAGGAGGATTTTCGGAATCTGCGTCGTTTTGCCGGAGCCGGTCTGGCCTGACACGATGACGACCTGCGATGAGCGCACGGCCTGTGCTATGTCGTCGCGGGCCGCGCTTACGGGGAGTTCGGATGGATAGCTGAAATGCATGATTCGTTCAGTATAAATGATGGTGGCGCCGCGCCGGCGGGACGAGGCGCTGGGGGTGACGTCGGATGCCGGGCGCTGGCGCCGGGTACGGTCGGCTGGTTCGCGCCCGGCGCCGGTGCGTCAGGATTCGTGGCGGATTTCGATGATTCGGTATCCCTTGCTCGAGGTGAGCTTGGAGACCGTGTATCCGCCATGCTCGGCAAGGGCAGCGTCGAGCCAGGGGATAAGGGAATCGGCGCCGAGGTTCTTCTGCACGACCAGATAGGCGGCGCCGCCCACGGCGAGGCGGGGGAGCCATTCCACGAGCAGGGCGTGCAGTGCCTCCTTGCCGATGCGGATCGGCGGATTCGACCAGATGAGGTCGAACGTCGTGTCGGCGGGGACGGAGTCCGGGGCCACCGCGCGGACGCGCGGGCAGCCGTTGCGGCGTGCGTTTGCCGCCGTGAGATCCACGGCGCGGGTGTTGATGTCGACGGCCCAGACGTCGGCGTCGGGGGATTCCTTCGCCAATGCGATGGTGATGGGGCCCCATCCGCATCCCAGGTCGAGGAACGTGCCGGCGGCGGGCGGGTCGGGGGCGAGGCGCAGCAGCACCTTGGTTCCCGGGTCGAGACGCCCGGAGGAGAACACGCCGCCCGACACCTCCATGACCGCGTCGTGGCCGCGCAGCTCGATGTCGATGGCATGGCGGCGGTCGTCGGCATCGGGATTGTTCGAGAAATACTGCGTCTGGCGGCCCTCGGCGGATGCATGCTGCGATGCGCCGTCGGCTGTGGACGGCGCCGTGTCCGCTGCGGGGCCGGCGGTCGTGCGGCGGGCGTCGCCGTCGGTGGGTTTGCGGTGCGCCGCGTCATCGGCATGATGGTCGAGCGGATGCCGCGTGCGGTCATGCTTCTCGCTGCGGTGGTTCGCATGCGCGGCGTCGCGCTTGTTCATGTGCCTGCGCCTGTCGTCGCGCTGATCGTCCTGGCGACGTGCCTGCGGATTCTGCGCGGTGGCCTCGTCCTCGGAATCCTCGGGGGCGTTGCGCGTCTCGCCGTCACGGAAGCGCTCCAGGCGCTGCTGCTGCGCACGGCGCTTGGAGCGGTTCGCATACGTGTGGTTTTCGAAGGGGTTGGGACGGGGGCGCCATTTGCGTCCCGAATGCGTGTTCGAGTGATTGTCGCGTGATGTCATGGCACTCCTTGCTCTGTCTACTGATTTGATAATAATGTGGGAACTAAACACTGACGGCGCGGTTGCGCCGACATCCTGAAAGGCACGTGTGACGACACAGCAATCCGATTCCGGCATGCACGATTCCGCCGATGCGACGAAGCACGACGACCGATATGCCGAGATTCATACAGATTCCGATCCTCTGCTGGCTTCGCGCTCGGATGTGCTCAACCTGCCATCCACAGCCCGAGGGCGCGATGACAACCTCGAATGGGAGGAGCGCACCAGCCGCAACCAGCTCAAGCACGTCGCGGGGCTCGGCGAACTGCAGGACGTCACCGAGGTCGAATACCGCAAGGTGCGCCTTGAGCGCGTCGTCCTCGTGGGCGTGTGGTCGAGCATGGAGACCACCCAGACGGCAGCCGAGGAATCGCTGAGGGAGCTCGCCGCGCTTGCCCAGACGGCAGGCGCCGAGGTGGTCGATGGCGTGCTGCAGCACAGGCTCAAGCCCGATCCGGCCACGTACATCGGTTCGGGAAAGGCCAAGGAAGTCGCTGCGATCGTGGCCGAGCACGAGGCCGACACGATCATCGTCGACGCCGACCTGCCGCCGTCGCAGCGGCGCGGGCTGGAGGATGTCGCCAAGGTCAAGGTGGTTGACCGCACCGCGGTGATCCTTGATATCTTCGCTCAACACGCGACGAGCCGTGAAGGCAAGGCCCAGGTCGAACTCGCGCAACTCGAGTACATGTTGCCGCGACTGCGCGGATGGGGCGGTTCGCTGTCTCGTCAGGCGGGCGGCCAGGCCGCCGGGCAGGATGGCGGCATCGGCTCGCGTGGCCCTGGCGAGACCAAGATCGAAATGGACCGCCGTGTCATCCGCAAGCGCATGGCGCATCTGCGCCGCCAGATCCGCGAGATGGCTCCGTCCCGCGACATCAAACGCGGGGCGCGGCGCCGCTTCAACCTGCCTACCGTGGCCGTCGTGGGATACACGAACGCCGGCAAGTCCTCGTTGATCAATCGGCTGACCGGCTCCGACGAGCTCGTCGAGAATGCGTTGTTCGCCACGCTCGACACCGCCGTGCGGCGCACGCGCGCCGCCGACGGGCGTTGGTACATGTACGTGGACACCGTGGGGTTCGTGCGGCGTCTGCCCACGCAGCTCGTCGAGGCGTTCAAGTCGACACTCGAAGAGGTGTCGGATTCCACGCTTATCGTGCATGTGGTCGATGGCTCGCATCCCGATCCGTTCGGGCAGATCGAGGCGGTCGACGACGTGCTCCAGCAGATCCGTGGGATCGACGGGATCCCGCGCATCCTCGTGTTCAACAAGGCCGATCAGATGGATCCGATCATGCGCGACCGCATCGCGCGTCTCATGCCGGAGGCGCACGTCGTGTCGGCCGCGACTGGCGAGGGCATCGCCGGACTGGTCGCCGATGTGGAGGCGCACCTGCCTGTGCCCGGCGTGCATGTGGAGGCCGTGTTGCCATACACGGCGGGGTCACTGCTGTCGCAGGTGCGGGAATTCGGACATGTGGAATCCGTGGATTACGAGGCGGACGGCGTGCATCTGTCGGCCGATGTGGATTCTCGCTTGGCTGCCGCCGTCTTCGAAGCCGAGTCCTCGGCAGATGCCGGAGATTCGCAGGCCGAGACCGGGACGGGCGACGGGGAAGAGGCAGAGCTTCCGTCGAACGACGGTGACGCTGACGGAAGCTGATGACGCCGATGGCGTCACCGAGACGTATGCTGGCGCGAATGACGCGCGTGGTGCGGACGGCTCGGAAACGGATGCCGATGCGGGCGACGCGGACGGCGCCCGCGACCGTCTCCAGGCGCGCGCCTGAGGCCGTTGCGGCATCATGCTGCATCTTCGGAATCTCGGCACCGGATTCGCCTGCCGCGCGGCGCCTGTCCCTCGCCCCACGGCGGCCCGCCGCGGCCATGCGGAAACCGCGTGTCCGTGCTTCGCCACAGGGTGTATGGGGCGTCGGGGTTCCCGATAGGAGGAAAGCGATGAAACGCCCGCGCCCCCACCGCCTATAACGTCACACCTCTGGGTTAAATTTGGAATTGTATTGAACACGATTCAAGCATGGCTTTGCATGTTCAACAGACTTGCGAAGCGTCAATAAGGAAGGTTGTCTATGGCCATTTCAGCTGCTCACCCCACAAAGCTCGCGATTATCGGTGCTGGCGCCGTTGGCTCCACCACTGCTTTCGCCGCTGCGCAACGCGGTGTCGCACGTCAGATTGTGCTCGAAGACATCAATCTCAAGCGCGTCGAGGCCGAGGTGCTCGACATGCAGCACGGTTCGAGCTTCTATCCGACGGTTTCCATCGATGGTTCTGACGACGTTGAGATTTGCCGCGACGCCGATGTCGTCGTGGTGACCGCAGGTGCTCGTCAGAAGCCCGGCCAGTCCCGCCTCGATCTCGCTGGCGCGACCATCAACATCATGAAGTCGATCATTCCGAGCGTGCTTGAGGTGGCTCCGAACGCAATCTACATCCTCGTCACCAACCCGGTCGATGTCGTCACCTACGTGTCGATGAAGCTGTCCGGCCTGCCGGCAAACCAGATGTTTGGCTCCGGCACCAATCTCGATTCCGCCCGCCTGCGCTTCCTCATCGCGCAGCAGACCGGCGTCAACGTCAAGAACGTGCACGCTTACATCGCCGGCGAGCATGGCGACTCCGAAGTGCCGCTGTGGACGTCCGCCACGATCGGTGGCGTGCCGATGCTCGACTGGAAGCCGCTCGAGGGCCATGAGCCGTTGACTGCTCAGGTGCGCGAAGACATCCATCAGGAAGTCAAGAACGCCGCGTACCGCATCATCGACGGCAAGGGCGCCACGAACTACGCCATCGCCATGTCCGCGGTCGACATCATCGAGTCCATCCTCTCCGATTCGAACCGAATCCTGCCGGTGTCGTCGCTGCTTGACGACTTCCATGGCATCTCCGACGTGTGCATGTCTGTGCCGAGCGTGCTGAACCGCAAGGGCGTCAACACCCGCATCAACACGCCGCTTTCGGATAGCGAACTGGCGTCTCTCAAGCGCTCCGCCGAGACGCTGCGCGCAACCGCCGAGAAGTTCGGCTTCTGATCTGCGCTGACCGCCGCGCCTGAGCGCTGTCGGTCCGTTGGATCACAGGGCCCGGTCTCCGTCATGGGGGTCGGGCCTTTTCGTTGCTGTGCCTTGCGTGGTCCGGGTCCTGCATGGCGTCTGCGGGGTCTGCGAGGATCGCGTCCTCGGAGCTGCGAACGATTATCGTTGTGCTTTTCATTGAAACATTCTCAGAATGGTGAGAAACTGTGTCTGCGTGTGAAGCGCGATGGACGACACGAAACGAGGTGCGCCATGAATTCAATCGATGGTGAAGACCGCAGGCCGGTTGCCGGGGATGCCGAATCGACGGCCTTTCCGCGATGTGGCGAAACGCAGGCGGACGGCGCTGTGTCGTCTGTGTCGTCTGCGTCGTCTGGATCGTCTGGATCGTCTGGATCGTCTGGATCGGCTGTGTCGCCTGGATCGCCTGTGTCGCCTGTGTCGGCTCGCAACGGTCGCACCGGGCGGGCATCTCGAGGCGGCGCCTCGTGCACGGTGGAATCCACGACCGAGGATGGGGGAGCTGACGCCGAGGCGTCGCGCCGTCATGTCACGAGCCTCGGCTTCGCGCTGTGCTTCACGGGCGTGATTTTCCTCGCCGAGGTCATCGGTGCGGCGTTCACACAATCGCTGGCGTTGTTCGTCGACGCGGGTCATATGCTCACCGATCTGTCGGTGCTTGTCGCGTCTACGGTGACCGCCATCCTTATGCGGCGGCGACCCGATTCCCGGCACACCTGGGGGTGGAGGCGCCTTGAGATCATCACGGCGGCTGGAGGCGCCTTGGTGCTGCTGTTCGTCGGCCTGTATTCGATCGTCCAGGCCGTGCTTCGCCTGAGCGGTGCATCGTCCGATGCGATTCGTGACCCGCAGGTTCTGCTGGTTTTCGGCATCATCGGTCTTCTGGCCAATCTGGCGTCGCTCGGCACGTTGCTACGCAGCCGTGACGACAACATGAATCTGCGCGCGGCGTTTCTCGAGGTGTGCAACGACGCCTTGGGCTCCGTGGCGGTTGTTGTCTCCGCGATCGTGCTGCTGGTGACCGGATGGGATGGTTTCGATGCCGTGGCGGGAGGCATCATCGCGGTCATGATCGTGCCACGTTCCGTCAAGCTGCTTCGTGGCAGCGTGCGTGTGCTGCTGGAGGAGGCGCCCAATGGGATTGATGCCTCTGACGTGGCGGAGCACCTGTCGAAAGTCGAGGGGGTCAGGGCCGTGCATCACATTCACATCAGTGCGGTGTCGAGCGATCTGGTGCGGCTCACGGCGCATGTCGCCGTCGACGGATCCATGACGATAGGGCAGTCGGCCCAGCTCATTCGTACGCTGCAGCACTGCGCCTCGGAACACCTGCCCGTGCGCATCGAGCACTGCACGTTCCAGCTCGAGCCCTGCCAGGAGCCTGACGAGGGGTAGCCCCCCTGCCGGTCACAGCTTGCGCAGGACGGTGACCACCTTGCCCATGATGGTGGCGTAGGTGCCGTCGATCGGGGAATATGCTTCGTTGTGGGGCATGAGCCACAAGTGTCCGTCGCTGTCGCGGTGGTATGTCTTGACGGTGGCCTCACCATCGAGCAGGGCTGCGACGATGTCGCCGTTGTGGGCGTCGTGTTGTTCGCGGATGACGACGAAATCCCCGTCGCAGATGGCGGCGTCGATCATGGAATCGCCATGGACCTCGAGCATGAACAGATTGCCGGTGCCCGTGAGCTGCTCGGGAAGGCGCATGACGTCGTCGACGTGCTGCTCGGCCGTGATGGGGGCGCCCGCCGCAATGCGGCCGACCAGGGGGACGTCGACGGAATTGAGCATCGCCTCTGATTGCTCCGAGCTGGGGAAGGGGAGGATCGTCGCAGTGCTGCGGATCGCCTGTTCCGGCTCCTCGGTTTCGGATTCGACCGGGACGATTTCGATGGCGCGACCCTTGTTCTTGCTCAGGTGCAGGTATCCCTTGGACGCGAGCGCCTCGAGCTGGTGCTTGACCGACGACGTGGAGCTGAGGCCGACACGGTTGCCGATTTCACGGAACGAGGGCGCGTAGCCGCATTCGTCGATGTGCGCCCGGATGGCGTCGAGGATTTGTTGTTGTCTGGGAGACAGCGCCGCCAGGTCGCCGGTTGGAGTCGTCGACAGGCGCCTCTCCCTGTCATTGCTGGTTGGCATGGTGGTTCCTCTCATATGTGACATGTCCTGAGTCCTAGTATATGCAAACAAATGTTCGAATGTGTCGGCGTGTCGTCGAACATATGTGCGATACTTAATACAGATGTTCGATAGAAAATCTGTTCGAATTCTATCGGCGTCCATAACTCAATATCGGTAATTCAGTATTGATACTTCGGCGTTGGCAACCAAGCGCCGAAACCACAAGACTTACTCACGCCGCAGCTTTTCATCGAACGCGCGAGGTGTCCGGAATCCGAGGGGTCACGTCCTCGGATCTGCTTGTGCGGGAACGGGGTGTCTCCTGCACAAGCTGCCGGATGACCTTGAGCGGTGTCCGTCGTCCAAAACGGACGGTGGGGGGACGTGCGGCGTCACAGGAAATACAAACGTTGGGCGTTTGCTTCCAGGCCGGTCAGGTGCTTCTCGGGCGTCGCTCGCCTGCGAAGCCAGACCCGTCTGGATGCGGATGCCACGGAGAAGGAGCATGCGCTATGTCGTATGAACGTCGTTTCAGGTCCCGTCGTGCGGGTGGCTCTGACGGAATCGTCGTGTCCGGTGCCGCCTATCGTGTGACGACGGCAGGAAAGATCGCAATCACCGTGGCGGCAACCCTCATTCTGTGCCTCGTCGTCACCGTCTTCGGACCTGTGTCCAAGGCGGAATCCTCGGAAACCCCGCAACAGGTCGCCGTCTACCAGGTCCAGCCGGGCGACACCCTGTGGGGATACGCGACCCAGATCACCCCGGCCAACGCCGATGTGCGCCAGACAGTGGAGGACATCATGGAGCTCAATGATCTCCAGAATCCGCAACTCTATGTTGGCCAGCGCCTTCTGATCCCTGTCGAAGAAGCACGGTGACCTGTGGGCGTCAGCGTCTCGCCGGGTGTTTGGACGCCGCTGCGTGCTGCCGGCTCTGTTGCTGCGGCTGAACGGTGGATACAATCGCAAGTATGCAGTGCCCTTTTTGCAAGAACAAGACCACCAAGGTGACGGAGACCCGTTCGTTCGATAACGGCTTTTCCATCCGGCGTCGACGTGTGTGCGACAAGTGCGGGAAGCGGTTCACAACCGTGGAATCCGTGCCGCTGACGGTGGTCAAACGCGACGGCGTCACCCGTGAGCCCTTCGACAGGTCCAAGGTCATCAACGGTGTGCGCAAGGCATGCCAAGGACGTCCCATCAACGAAGACGACATGAAGAAACTCGGCGCGCAGGTCGAGATGAGCCTGAGGTCGATGGGCAGGCCCGAGATTCCCTCCTCGGAAATCGGCAAAGCCATCCTCGTCCCTCTGCGCGATCTCGATTTTGTGACCTATCTTCGTTTCGCTTCCGTGTATCAGGAGTTCAAGAGCCTGGATGATTTCAAGAAGGTCATCGAAGATCTGGAGCGTTACAGCGAATCGAAGAATCGTCCCGATGACAATGCTCCTGCTTCCACCGAGGCCAATGTCTGAGGGGAGTGGCCACTGCCCTTCAGGGCTGATGTGCTGCGGACCCCTTATGGCGGGTCGGGTGCCTGGCGGGTCGGGTGTCGCAGTCTGACCGATTCGTGACACGCAATTCGTGACTTACGGCCAGCGGTGCGAGGCTTTCTTGATGGTTTCAGACCTCTCTTTGCGACATACGCGTTTCGCACGGAAAACAAAGAAGGGGCAGGATGAACCTGCCCCTTCGTGTGCGGCTTGACCGCGGGTTTCACCTGCGCTTAGTCAAGCACATGCACGCGGATCGTGCCCTTGATGTTCTTGATTTCGCTGATGGCCTTCTCGCTCGGGTGCGTTGCGACATCGGTCACCACATATCCGAGTTCGCCCTCCGTGGCGAGATACTGCGACGCGATGTTGATGTTCTCCGCGCTCAGGATGTTATTGAGCTGAGCGAGTACCCCGGGCAGATTCTCGTGCAGATGGGTGATGCGGGTGACGCCGGTGTTGCCCTTGAGGGTGATCGTCGGCATGTTCACCGACAGCGACGTCTCGCCGTTCATCCAATAGTCATACAGTTTGTGCGACACGTAGCGGCCGATGGATTCCTGCGCCTCCAGCGTGGAGCCACCGATGTGCGGCGTGAGCACGACGTTGTCGATCTCAGCGAGCGGTGTGTGGAAGGGGTCGCCGATCTTCTTCGGCTCGGTGGGGTAGACGTCGATGGCGGCGCCGCCCAGGTGACCGGACTTGAGATGGTTGTACAGCGCGTCGCAATCCACCACGAAGCCTCGCGAGAGGTTGATGAACAGGGCGCCCTGCTTCATCTTCGAGAACTTGTCGTCGTCGATGAAGTTCGTGTTGGACTTGCGTCCGTCCACATGGACCGTGATGACGTCCGACTCGCGCAGCAAGTCGTCGATTTCGAAGACGCGGCGTGCGTTGCCCATGGCGAGCTTCTCTTCGATGTCGTAATACAGCACCGTCATGCCCAGGGCCTCTGCGAGGACGGACACCTGGGTGCCGATGTTGCCATAGCCGATGATGCCGAGGGTCTTGCCACGCACTTCGTGCGATTGCTTGGCGGTCTTGGACCACACCCCTTCGCGGATGGACTTCGTGTGGGCCGGAACGCGGCGTTCGAGGGCGATGATGTCGGAAATCACCAGCTCGACGACGGAACGCGTGTTCGAATACGGCGCATTGAAGACCGCGATGCCTTGCGAGGCGGCATAGTCGAGGTCGACCTGGTTCGTGCCGATGGAGAAGCAGCCGATGGCGGAAAGCTGCGGATGGGCCTCCATCACACGACGAGTGACGTTCGTCTTGGATCGGACGCCGAGCAGATCGACGTCATCAAGTGCCGCGATGAGCTCGTCCTCATCCATTGCGCCGGTGGAGGTGACTACGTCGAACCCGCGTTCACGCAGGTAGTTGGCAGCCAACGGGTGGATGTTTTCGAGTAATAGAGCTTTAGGCATATGACCACTTTACAGCCATCGCCCATAAACCGGAAACATTGCCCGAATGTTACCGACGTCCTTTCGCGAGGATTGGGGATGCGATGAACGCCTCTCACGGGCCGCTGCACTCGGCGGGGCCTGCTCGTGTCGGGGTCACGGGCCCCGCGGGGCGTGGCCCCGACACAGGTCGCTAGAGCTCCAGATCGTCTGCGTCGGCTTCGGTGCGCACGATGGCCAGGCGTTGCGTCGGGCGAGTCATCGCCACATACATGTCGGCCGCGGCGACGAGACGGGACGCCGCATTCGCGACGATGAGCCCGGGCTCCACGAGCACGACGGCATCGAACTCGAGGCCCTTGACCTCCTGCGACTGGCAGACCATGATCTGGCTGTCCCACACGGTCTGCGAGCTCAGACGGTTCCATTCCTTGGCATCCACTGTGTTGCGCAGGGCAAGCATGACCGATTTGCGCACGCCGTCGATGATCTCGGAGTCGGCGATCACCGCCACGCGGCCCGCGCCGTCCGCATCGACGAACTCCTTGACGCAACCCATCGTCGCCGAGGCGACTTTGTCAAGCAGCTCCGCGTTGCCGGAGACGGTGAAGCGCCGCACGGAATCGGGGATGTGGCGCACGGCCGACACCGTGGAGACGTACAGGCCCTCGGATTGCGCGAAATCGGATGCGAGGTGCGACACCTCCTCGGGGTTGCGGTAGTCGATCGTCAGCTCGTTGAGAGACCAATGCTCTTTGCCGAACAGCCCGTCCATGGTCCGGCTCCACGACCGGGTCCCGTTGAGGGCGCTCGTCTGTGCCACGTCGCCCACAATCGTGAACGACCGCGACGGGCAGCGGCGGATGAGCATGCGCCAATCCATGGGGGTGAGTTCCTGCGCCTCGTCCACGACGATATGGCCGTACGTCCACTCGCGGTCCTGGGCTGCGCGCTCGGCAAGGGTCTGGTCGGCGTCGCCGTAGATATTGTCGACGAGCGTTTTAGCATCGACGATTCCATTGCCGATGCCATTCTGCGACAGCGTGGCGATCGCGGCCTGCTCCTCTTCCTCGCGTTCCTTGCTCTTCCTGCGCCGGGCGATTTCCTCGCGCGGGTCGGGGCCCAGCAGTTCCATCGCCTCGTCGAGCAGCGGCACGTCGGAGCGGGTGAACGGAGCGTCCTTCGCACGGCACAGCGCATCCACCTCGGCGTGCTTGAGCCACGGCGCGTAACGGCGCAGCTTGTCGGGCTTCGAAAACATGTCGGCGAGCATCCACTGCGCGGTCATGGGCAGCCAGGCGAGGTTCACGGCACGTTTGAAATCCTGGCTCATGCGCAGCGAGGCGCGCACGTCGTTGATCTCATCGGCGGACGGTTCGTAGTCCAGTCCTTCGGCGTAGCGCATGACCATGGAGCTCATCACCGACTTGACGAAGGTCTCGCGCGCCTGGTTGTGGGGCTTGTGGGTGCGCCGGGCGTCGGTGATGGCCTGCTGGATGTCGATGGCCTTCATCGGGATCTTGAAGTTGTTGAGAAGGATCGTCGGCAGTTTCGACGGCACGCGCTCGCGGCTGCGCACTGCGTTTTCGATGACCGACGCCATGCGCTTGTCGCCCTTGAGGGCGGCGATGCGCGGCGTGTCCGTGGCCGTCGCGTTGACGCCCGGCAGCAGCGTGTCGATGGTGCGCGACACCACGCCCGTCTCGCCCAGGGAGGGGAGCACCTGGTCGATGTAATGGAGGAACGCGGGGCTCGGGCCGATGATGAGCACGCCGGAGTGCGACAGGCGTTCGCGATGCGAATACAGAAGGTAGGCGGCGCGGTGGAGGGCCACGGCGGTTTTGCCGGTGCCGGGGCCGCCCTGTACGACGAGGGCCTGGTTCATGTCGGCGCGGATGATGCGGTCCTGCTCGGCCTGGATGGTGGCGACGATATCGGTCATCTTGCCGGTGCGCCGGCTCGACAACGACGCCATGAGCGCGCCTTCGCCAGTCAGCGTCCCCTGGTTCGTCGCCTGCTCGACCTGATCGGAATCGATGTCGAGCACTTCGTCTTCCACGCCCACCACTTCGCGCAGGCGCAGGGTGATGTGGCGGCGCATGGCAATGGACCCGTGCGCCTTGGGCGTCGCCTCGTAGAAGGGGCGTGCCGCCTCGGCGCGCCAATCGGTGACAATCGGCTCGTGGTTTGCATCCGACAGTCCGACGCGGCCGATGTACAGACGGTTGTTGTTCACGTCGTCGAGCCTGCCGAAAACGAGACGGTCCTCGACGGCGCGCAGCTGCATGAGCCTGTCTTCGTACATGGTGGCGAAGGAATCGCGCTCCGTGCGCTGCGTCGGCGATCCATGCGAACCCGCGGCGCGAACCGCGGCGAGGCGCGACTTGGTCTGCGAACGGATGTCATCCAGACGCGAATAGGCTCGGTCGACCTGCTTCTGCTCCTCATGGATCTGTGCGGCGTAATCCGACATACATGTCCCCTCATCTGCTGTGGGGCGGCGCTGCTGCGGGGCCCCAAAGAAAAAGTGCTAGTCAATCTTACACGACGTGCGATCACCAACAAGGGGTTTGTCTGATGGCGAAAACCGATTCCGCCGTCGGGGTGCTTCGTCGTGCGCGTCGGTTGTGTTACCGACGGATTCCGTCGGCGCGGCGCAATGCACGGTAGATTATCCGTGAAAATGACAAAATGTGGGGAAGTGTGGTGAAAAGTGGGGTAAAGTGGTGAACCGATTCTGGTAGTGGAGAAGTGTCGTCGGGAGGAGGTGCCCATGGACGGCGAAACCGCGACTCCTCAGACGCCCCAGGGCGCCGCGATTCCCGCGGACCCGGCCGCCGGCGCCATCCCCTCGATGCTTCTGGGCACCTACACGCCCAAGGTCGACGCCAAGGGACGCGTCGCCCTTCCCGCCAAATTCCGCACCCAGCTCGGATCCGGATGCGTGCTTGCCCGCGGCCAGGAACGCTGTCTGTATCTTTTCCCCATGGCTCAGTTCCAGCGCGTCGCGGCTAAGGTGCAGCAGGTGTCGCTGTCGAACAAGCAGGCGCGCCAGTACCTTCGCGTCTTCCTTTCCGGCGCCGTCGACGAGGTCCCCGACAAGCAGGGCCGCGTCGTGATCCCCCAGATGCTCCGCGACTACGCAGGGCTGACCGACGACATCGTCATCATCGGTGTGGGCACCCGCGCCGAGGTGTGGGATAAGGATGCCTGGAACGAATACCTGAACCAGCAGGAGGACGAGTACTCCGACATGGCGGATGACATTTTCGCGGCGGGTGGTTTCTGATGGCAGGGAACGCAATGAACGCCGCCAAGGCGGCGGAAGCCGCGGCCGCGGCGCGGAACGCCCAGACGACGGATGCCGCCATCGACGCGGCGATCGCCAACGGCGACCTGACGGCCATCCATCAACCCGTGCTGCTTGACGACTGCGTGCGGCTCGTCACCGAAAACCTTGCATCGAGCGCGGCACGCCATGGCTCGGCGCCGATCATCGTCGACTGCACCCTTGGCCTCGCCGGCCACTCCTCGGCGTTCCTCGCCGCGGCTCCCACGGCGCGCCTCATCGGCATCGACCGCGACGCCGAGGCGTTGGCAATGGCGACGGAACGCCTTGCGCGCGCTGGGTTCTCCGACCGTTTCACGCCCGTCCATGCAGCCTTCGACGACTTCGTTTCGGTGCTCGACGACCAAGGGGTCGACACGGTTGACGCCGTCTTCATGGATCTCGGGCTGTCGAGCCTGCAGATCGATGAGACCGACCGCGGTTTCTCGTATTCGCATGACGCGCCGCTCGACATGCGCATGGACCCCACGCAGCCGGTCACCGCGGCCACCATCCTGGCCACCTACGACGCCGACGATCTGCGCCGCATCTTTCGTGACTACGGCGAGGAGCGCTTCGCCGGCCCCATCGCGCAGCGCATCGTGCGCGAGCGCGAGATCGGGCCGATCGAAACCTCGGCACAGCTCAACCGAATCGTCGATGAGACGATCCCGCGCTCGCACCGTGCGTCCGGCAACCCCGCCAAACGCGTGTTCCAGGCGCTGCGCATCGAGGTGAACGGCGAGCTCGACAAGCTGTCGCGCACGCTTCCGCAGGCCGCGCTGCGCCTGTCGGTCGGCGGGCGCCTGGTGGTGGAGTCCTACCATTCGCTCGAAGACCGCACGGTCAAGCGTTTCATGGCCCAGGGGCTCATGGCCGATGTGCCGGCGGGCATGCCCGTGGTGCCGCCGGACGCGCAGCCGTTCTTCGCAGACATCGCCCGGGGCGCGATCAAGGCCGACGACGCCGAAATCGCATCCAACCCACGGTCGGCGTCGGTGAGGCTCAGGGCCGTCGAGCTCACGCGCCCCATCCCGCACGACCGCAGAAAAACACTTGCTCGGGAAGCGTCGCCAGTAACGCCGGCGGATCGCCGTAGATCCAAGGGAGCGCATGGCGCGCACCGCAACCACACATCACAGAGGAATGGAAGGACAACTGGAAGATGAGCACTGCAGTGCAGCCAAGGATCGTCCGCTCCCGTTCGGATGAGCGAACGGAGCGTGAGGATTCGGCACGCCGCGACGAGCGGCAGGTCGTGGGGCGTGGCGACGAGGCCTTCGACTTCCGCGCCCAGGAGAGCCGGACGCCGGGACGGGTGGCGCATGCCTCCTCCGCCGCGGCGGTGTCCTTGCCGTCCATGCTCGGAAGCGCGTCGCCCATGCGCTCCCACGCCGGCGCCGTGCGCGTGTCGTCCCGCATCACGGCGGCCGCCCGCGTCTCCGCGTTGCCCAAGCCGGCGCGTTCCCTCGAAAGCCGTCCCAAGGCGCGTTCCGTCGCCGAGCGCACCGTGTCCGTCAAGGCCAAGGCCGGCATCCGCGCGCGCAAGCGCACGACCATCGTGCCGATCGTCATCGCCATGGTGGCGCTTGTGCTGTCGATCGTCGGCACCATGTCGCTGCACATGGTCATGATCGAGGATTCCTTCGAACTCACGCGCGTCGAGCAGACGAACACCCAGCTGCGCCAGGATATCGAGAACGACCAACTGCAGATCGACCAGCAGAGCGCCAACCTGCCGAACAAGGCCACGGACCTGGGCATGCAGCCCGGTTCCGATTCCGTCACCCTTGACATGGGGAACGATCAATGAAATTGGGCAAACGCGTCTCCCGAAACAGCCGGCGGTCGCAAGGGGGCGGTGACGACCCTCTGTACAAGCGCATCATCGGCTTCGTCGTGGTCATCGGCCTGGTGTTCGTCGCCAGCGTGGCGCGTTTGGCCTATCTGCAGATCGGCGGGACGGAGCGGGCCAAGCAGGCCGCCAACATCCGCACCGTCACCAAGACGTCGCACGGCGTGCGCGGCATGATCGTCGATACGAACGGACAGGTGCTCGCGCAATCCGTCGAACGCTACACGATGTATGCCGATCAGAACGGCGCCAAGGCCTTCCAACCCGTCAAATGCACGGGCAAGAACTCGTCCACCTGCCATAGCCTCGATGGCAAGAACCTCACCTCGACTGGAGTCGAGGCGGTCGCCGAGCTTCTCGCGCCGGTACTGGGCAAGAGCGTCATGGAGCTGGGCGGCATGCTCACGGGCGACAGCTCGTACGTCGTCATCGAAAAGGACGTGACCCCCGAGCTCAAGGAACAGGTCGAGGACCTGCACCTGAGCACCGTCATCGGCTTCGAGGAGACCTCGCAGCGCATGTACCCCAGCGACACGCTGCTCGGTGACGTGCTCGGCGGCGTCGACAACAGCGGCACCGGCGTGGCCGGCATCGAGCTCATGATGAACGATGCGCTGAGCGGCGTGGATGGCAGCACCACCTACCAGGCCGGCGCGACGGGACAGGTGATTCCGGGCACCGAGTTGGATTCCACGGCGGCGCTGAACGGCGGCACCGTCACGCTCACCATCGACCGCGACGTGCAGTGGTACGTCGAGAAGGTGCTCAAGGAGCAGGTAGAGAAAGAGAACGCCGCGTGGGGCATCGCCATCGTGCAGGAGACCAAGACGGGCAAGCTGCTCGCGGTCGCCGATACCTCGGGCATCTCCGCAGGCGGCGACGAGGCCAAGACCACGGCCGCGATTTCCATGACCGAGACCTTCGAACCGGGGTCGCTCGGCAAGGTCATCACCACCGCCGCGCTGATACAGGAAGGCCTGCACAAGGCCACGGACCAGTTCACCGTGCCGTCGTCGATCACAATCGACGGCCAGACGTACCAGGACGCCGAATCCCATGCCACGAAGCGCTACACTCTGGCGGGAATCCTGCAGTATTCCTCGAACGTCGGCACCATCATGGCCTCCGAGAACTATCCGCTCGAGAAGCGATACGAATACCTCAAGAAATTCGGCATCGGCGAATCCACGGGCATCGGATTCCCCGGTGAATCCACCGGCCTGCTGTCCAACTACACCGACTGGGATGGCCGCACCCAGAACGTCGTGCTCTTCGGCCAGGGCTATGCCGTCACCGCCTTGCAGATACTCAACGCCATCTCCACGGTCGCCAACGGCGGTGTGCGAGTGGGACAGAGCCTCATCGAATCCGCCACCGACGCCAACGGCAACGATGTGACGCCCAGGCCCAACGATCCCGTGCAGGTCGTGAGCGCGGACGCCGCCAGCGACACGCTCAACGCCATGGAAAGCGTCGCCGAGCATTACCAGCGGTACGTCGGCGTCCCGGGATACCGCACCGCCGGCAAGACGGGCACCGCGCAGGTCGCCGGCGCCGACGGCAACCTCACCAGCCACATCGGCGACTACGTGACCACCATCCCGGTCAACGACCCCCAGTTCACCATCGGCGTGTTCGTCAAGGACCCCTCCAGCGGCTGGGGCGTCACCAGCGCCGGCCCCGTGACCGCGGAAATCGGACAGTTCCTCATGGAGAAGTACCAGGTGGCCAAGTCCCCGGCCAGGACCGACGCCATCGCCACGGAGTGGTGAGGGCGTAACGAAAGGCGCCGCATGCGGGACGGGCCGCGGCTGATGCGATAATATACAGTCGTCGCGGTTCGTCTCGCACTTGGCTGCGGACACATGCTTCGAATCGCGGGAAGGAGCGAATGCGATGGGCTCGGTATGCGAATCCACGACGGAGCGAACGACCATCGGCGACCTCCGTGACCGTTTCGGTGTGGACATCGGCTCCGGAGAAGCCGCACCTGTCACGGTGACGTCCATCGCCGACGACCTGCAGTCCGTCACACCCGGTGCCCTGTTCATCGCCGGCGCTGGAGTGCATGTCAGCCCCGATCTGGTCAGTGCGGCCGCCGACCGCGGCGCGTACGCCGTGCTGCTGCCCACATCGCGCAAGCCCGAATTCAATTCTCTCGACCCCGACATCCCCGTTCTTTTCGGCGACCTCACGCCCACGCAGCTGTCGACGCTCGCCGCGCAGATGACAGGGTATCCCGCCAACCAGCTGGCCATTTTCACGGTCTGCGGCGGCGATTCCGCCAACTGCTCCGAGGCGCTGGCCGATTTGCTGCATGTCCTCGGCAACCCCGTGGGGCTGCTCAGCAGCGTGGGCTCGTATTCCTTGGAACGCGACCTGACATATTCGTATCCCCTCAGCGGCCTCGAGGTCGAGGCCATGCTTTTCGCCGCCATGGAGGACGGTGCCACGTCGGTGGTCATCGACGCCTCCGACACAACGCTGAGCGACGGCGCCCTGGCGGGCGTGAGCGTCGACGTCTGCGGACTGCTCGACGACGTGGGCGTATCCGATTCGCCCGACGAGGCCATGAAACGCAGCCTCGCCCGCTACGGCGCGCAGATCAGTGAAAACACCCATACCACGACGCGGACGCATGATTCCGACGAGGTGGCCGCCGAGAACGTGAAGGACGGCGACGGCGTGACCGTCGACCAGCTGTCGATCGGCATCGCGATGGTCATGCAGGCCGGCATCCGCAAGAGCGGCATTCGCAACGCGCTGAGGGTCATCAGGGATTTCGCATAGACGCGGAACGTTGCAGAACGGACAGGAACGGTGATTCACACGATCATGACGGACGAGAGGAAGGCGGATTCACGATGATGCATCTGACGGTGGAACAGCTGGCGCAGGCGACTGGCGGGCAGCTTGTCGGCGGCGACGCCGGCGCCGTGGTGACATCCGTCGTCACCGACTCGAGGCAGGCGGGCGCCGGCAGTCTCTTCGTCGCCATCAAAGGGCGGCGTGCGGACGGGCATGATTTCGTGCGGTCGGTCGCCGAGCAAGGCGCCGCCGCCGCTCTTGTGGACCACAGGGTGTCCGACGCGGACATCGCCCAGATCGTCGTGGCCGACACCGTGGCCGCGCTGGGTGCCGTGGCGCATGCCAACGTCGAGACGCGGCGCGCGTCACAGGACCCGTTCACCGTCGTCGCCCTCACGGGGTCCGTCGGCAAGACCACGACGAAGGACCTTCTGCGCGACATCCTCGCGACCCAGGCGCCCACCGTGGCGCCCATCGGCTCCTTCAACAATGAGATAGGGCTTCCCCTCACCGCCACCCAGGTCTGCGACGACACCCGGTATCTCATCGCGGAGATGGGTGCGTCCGCCATGGGCGAAATCCGGCGGCTCACCTCGATCGTGCGCCCCGACGTGGCGATCGTGCTCAAAGTGGGCGTCGCGCATCTGGGCGGCTTCGGCTCCGTCGAGAACATCCGAAAGGCCAAGTCCGAGATAGTCCAGGCCCTTCCCGCCGACGGCATCGCGATCCTTAACGCCGACGACCCGCGTGTGGCGACCATGGAAGACATGACGCAGGCGACCGACGTCCGCTGGTTCGGCATCGACGAATCCAACCATGCGTGTGATGTGCGCGCGGAAAACATCGACGTGGACTCCGAAGACCGGCCGGTGTTCGACCTCGTGGCCGGAGGCGACCGCGCCTCCGTGCGACTCGCCCTGCGCGGACGGCACAATGTCATGAATGCCCTCGCCGCCACGACCGCCGCTCTCGCGTTGGGTGTGCCGTTTGCCGACATTGTGACAGTGCTCGGCTCCCATGCGGCTGAAAGCCCGCACCGCATGGCGGTTTCCACGGTCACCCGGTCCGTGGATGGCACCGATGTGTCGTTCACCCTCATCGACGATTCCTTCAATGCGAATCCGGATTCCATGAAGGCGGGGCTCGACGGCCTCGCCGAATGGCATGCCGGCGCCGGTCAGGACAGGCCGTACCGTGTGGCCGTGCTGGGCGCCATGCTCGAACTGGGCGAGGATGACGCCGCCAAGCACCGCGACATCGGCGCCTACTGCGTCGAGCGTGGCATCGACGCCCTCATCGCGGTCGGCGGGGACGACGACAACCTCAACCGCCTGGCGCAGGCCTTTGCCGACGGTGCGACGCAGGCCGACACGAAACACCTCATGCACGTGACGAGGGTTCGCAGCGCCGACGAGGCGGATGCCGAAGTCATGCGAATCGTGGCCATGCATCCCCGGGCGACGGTGCTGCTCAAAGGCTCCCACGCCTCCGGCCTCAGCGCGCTCGCCTCGCGCTGGACCGACTGACACGGGACGCCGCGCGCTATGACAGCCCCACACTTCGATTCCCCACAGCATTCCATGCAGGCCGACGAGAGATAGAAAAGAGAACTGCGCATGATCGCCTTCATCATCGGATTCCTCGTGTCACTCTTCAGTACGCTGATCGGCACGCCCATCCTCATCAGGGTGGTGCACCGGCTCAACTACGGCCAGTACATCCGCCAGGACGGCCCGCAGTCCCATCTGGTCAAGCGCGGGACGCCCACCATGGGTGGCGTCGTCATCGTGCTGTCGATCATCCTCGGTTGGCTCGTCTCGGCCATCGTGCGCCACGTAGCATACGGCACGCCGTATTCGTTCAACGCGGTTCTCGTGCTTTTCGTCATGCTGGCCATGGGCGTGCTCGGCTTCATCGACGATTTCGCCAAGGTGCGCAAGAAGCAGAACGAAGGCCTGTCCATCCACGGCAAGCTGATCGGGCAGATCATCATCGCCACCGTCTTCGCCATCCTCGTGCTCGTGCTGCCTCAGCACGGCGACGCCACGGGCGCCCGCGCCGGCATCACGTGGATCGACGACACGGTCATTTCGTTCGAGAGCCTGGGGCGCGTCGGCGCGATCGTGCTCTACGTGGTCTGGGTGAACTTCCTCCTGGCCGCATGGACCAACGCGTTCAACCTCACCGATGGGCTCGACGGCCTGTGCACGGGCAATTCCATGATCGCGTTCATCGCCTACGCCTTCGTGGCTTTCTGGGAGGCCAACCACATCATCGGCCAGCCGCTGCACGAGGGATACCAGTATTCGGTGACGGACCCCACCGACCTCGCCATCATCGCCGGTTGCGCGTGCGCAGCGTGCTTCGGATTCCTGTGGTACAACGCCAACCCAGCGCTCATCTTCATGGGCGACACCGGCTCGCTCGCGCTGGGCGGCCTGTTCTCGGCGCTGTCCATCGCCACCCACACCGAGCTGCTCGCCGCGATCATCGGCGGCCTGTTCGTCATCGAGGCGATGTCGGACGTCATCCAGATCTCGGCGTTCAAGATCAAGCACGTGCGCGTCTTCAAGATGGCGCCGATCCACCACCACTTCGAGCTGTGCGGATGGCCGGAGGGAAAGGTCGTCGTCCGGTTCTGGATGATCGAGGCGATGTTCGGCGCGTTGGGCGTGCTGTGCTTCTACAGCGACTGGCTGCTGAATTCGCACTTCCTGTTCTGATGCATCCCTGCGGCGCCGGCGGCGTGGGCATCCCGTCGTTTCCCCGGCGCCCCGGGATGGCTCGTGGCCGCGGACGCGGCGACGCAAAGGTTTCACTACCGAAAGGCACAAGGTAAAAATGGCAGACAACAAAGGCTTGACCGACAAGACCACGCTCGTCGCCGGTCTGGGCATCTCAGGCGCAAGCGTGCGCGATGTGTTGGAGGAAGCAGGCCATGACGTGGTGACCGTGGACCAGGGCAAGCCCGAGGCCACGTATTCGTCCTTCGGCGACGTGGACTGGAGCACCGTCGGCATGGTCATGTCATCGCCGGTGTTCCATCCGGATTCCGATTTCATCACCAAGGCGCAGTCCCTGGGGATCCCGGTCGTGTCCGAGGTCGAGATCGCATGGCGCATGCGTGTCAACAACGCCAGCACGGGACGCCCCGCGCCGTGGATCGGCATCACGGGTACGAACGGCAAGACCAGCACCACCGAGATGGTGTCGGCCGTGCTTACGGCCGCGGGCCTCACCGCGCCCGCCGTGGGCAACATCGGCGTGCCGGTGTCGAAGGCCGCGGTGGACCCCGCCAACGACGCCCTTGCCGTGGAGCTCAGCTCGTTCCAGCTCCATTTCACCGATTCCCTGGAACTCGACTGCGCCGCCATCACGAACCTTGCGGACGATCATCTCGACTGGCACGGCGGCTTCGCCAACTACGCCCACGACAAGTCGAAGGTGTTCCGCAACGTCAGGCGCGCGCTGGTCTACAATGCCGACGACGCCAACGTGTCGCGCCTCGCTGCCGAGGCGAAGCCGGGTCCGGACTGCGTCAAGGTCGGTTTTACGCTGGGGGAGCCCAAGGAGGGCGAGATCGGCATCGTCGATGGATGGGTGTGCGACCGTTCGGCGCTGCAGTCCGACCATGCGCACGAGAAGCTGGTGCGCGTCTCGCAGTTCACGCATCTCATGGAGCCCGACGGCACCGTGTATCCGCATCTGCTCGCGGACGCGATGTGCGCCTACGCCCTGACCCGCGGTCTGGGCGTCAGCTCGTTCACCGCCATCGAGGCGCTGTGCGCGTTCCGCCCCGGCGGGCATCGCATCGAGCTCGTCGCGACCGAACACACGGCGGATGGAGACATCCGCTTCGTCGATGATTCCAAGGCCACCAACGCCCACGCCGCGAAGGCGTCGCTGTCGAGCTTCGCGCCCAAGTCGGTCGTGTGGATTGCCGGCGGCCTCGCCAAGGGCGCGCGTTTCGAAGACCTGGTGCGTGACGAGGCGGGCATCATCAAGGCCGCCGTGATCATCGGCGCCGACACGAAGCCCATGACCGAGGCGTTCGCCGCCAGCGCGCCGCAGATTCCCGTGACCGTCATCGACCCGTCCCCCAAGGAATCCGTGATGGACCGCGCCGTGGCCGCCGCCGGCGTCTACGCCGAGGGGGGCGACGTGGTGCTCATGGCACCTGCTTGCGCATCGATGGACCAGTTCGTGTCCTACGCCGACCGTGGCGACAAGTTCGCCTCCGCCGCGCACATGTGGGCGGTGTCCCATGGCGCGTGACGACCGCAGCCGGGGCAAGGACGCATCTTCCGCCCCGGGGCGCAGCGTATCGTCGTCGCGCCGCACGCGGGATTCGCGGGACGTGCGCGGCGAGGAGCGCCGCCATGTCGGCAGCGACACCGAAGGCGAGGAACGATCTGAAGCCGACGAGGCCGCCGGCCGCGCCGAGCATACCAACCGTCCCGAGCGCCCCGTGCGTTCCCGCAGCTTCCATCACGCGGACCGTCCCCATCGCGATGAACGGGAGGGCCGCCGGTCCGACCGCAATGCCGGAAGCAAACCCGGTCTGCTCGAACGTCTCCATCTCGTCGAGCGCGTCACGCCGACCGATGACGAGGCGGAGCCAGAAGACTACGGCGACAGATCGCGCACGGAACGACCGTCGCATCTGCGCCGCACTGCGTCCGGCCGCGCCGACCTCAAGGGGGCGGACGAACCCCGCGGCGCCCGCCCGGTTACGAGGGACCTGGATGAACCGGCATGGCGCGACACCACGCACCTGCCTTGGACCTCCGCGGCGCGGCGCACTGTCAAGCATTGCCTCGACGAGTCCGGAGACAGGGTGAAACCTGTCGCCAAGAGCTCGCAGCACACGGGTTGGCGTTTCATTTTCAACCCCGTGTACTGCTTCTTCGCCTTCTGCATCTCGGTGGTCGCCCTCACCGTCCTCGGCGTGGTCATGGTGTCGTCAAGCTCCAGCGTCGAAAACGTCGCCCAGGGCTCGTCGCCATGGCTGGGTGCATGGAACCAGCTGAAATTCGCCGGACTTGGCCTCATCCTTGCGGCAGTCATGGCCATCCCGGGCAAGAAATGGCACCACTTCGTCACATACGGGTTGTGCATCGTGGCGCTGATCGCCCAGGTCCTCACGCTGCTCTTCGGCGTGGAGGTCAACGGAAACAAGGGCTGGCTGGCGATTGGCGGATTCCAGTTCCAGCCTTCCGAACTGCTCAAGCTCGCCATGTGCGTGATACTGCCCGTGCTGCTTCTCAATGCGTATAAGTCGTCCGAGCGACGGTGGTACATCCGGTGGCTGTGTCCGCTCGTCGCCGCCGTCATGGGCATCGCGCTGGTGCTTCTCACCCACGACATGGGCACGAGCGTGATCCTGTTCATCATCTGCTTCGGAGCGATTTTCCTCGCGGGGTTCAGCGGCAGGCTCACCCTCATCGGCCTGGCGGCGGCCTGCGTCGTCGCGGCCATCGCCGTCAGCCTCAACCCGACCCGCCAGAGCCGCATCCTCGTCACCATCCGCGGATGCAGCGCCGAGGACGCGCAGGGCAATTGCTATCAGGTGATCCACGGACTCTACGCCCTCAGCTCCGGTGGCCTGACCGGTCTGGGCGTCGGAAATTCGCGGGAGAAGTGGAACTACCTGCCCGAGGCGGAAAGCGACTTCATCTTCGCCATCATCGGTGAGGAATGGGGTTTCGTCGGCGCGGGGTTCGTCATCATCCTGTTCGCGCTCATGGCATGGAGCCTCATCATCATGGCCCTCAACCAGTCCACGTTCACCGGGCGCATGACCCTGCTGTGCGTGTTCC
Organism: Bifidobacteriaceae bacterium UBA2724; assembly: GCA_002353815.1. Lineage (GTDB taxonomy): Bacteria > Actinomycetota > Actinomycetes > Actinomycetales > Bifidobacteriaceae > Pseudoscardovia. Next base: position 295,095 of record DEKK01000003.1, read on the forward strand.
TGTGGTTCATCCCCCAGGCGCTGATCAACATCGTCATCGTGCTGGGCGTCTTCCCGGTCATGGGGTTGCCGTTGCCGTTTGTCTCCGCGGGCGGCAGCTCGCTGGTGTCCTGCCTAGGTGCCAGCGGCCTCGTGATAAACATCGCGCGACGGCAGAAAGAGATCAGGGCGGTGACCGCGGTCGGCTAAAGCCGCCCACGGCCCGCCGCAGTCCAAGCGGCGTCTTCCGCGGTGATTCGGGTCGGGGATCCGACTGCGTCACGGGGGAGGTGCCGCCGGCCGCAGATGCGTCGGTGCGCCGGCCCCGGTGGCGCGGACGGCCTGGCGGAACGGGATGACGCATGATGCATGCACATGACGCGCCCGGCGTGGATCGGCCACGCCCAAGTGTCAAGCCATCGAAAAGGTGGCGTGGCGTTGCGTGTGGGGCGCGGAGAAGGGGAATATGGTGAAGGCTATGAGTGAAAAAGAGAAGCCGAGCATCGTGTTCGCGGGTGGCGGCACGGCCGGCCATGTCAATCCGTTGCTCGCCATGGCGTCGGCTGTGCGCGAAGCCGCCCCCGAAGCGGCCATCGGTGTCATCGGCACCGCCGTGGGACTTGAGAAAGACCTCGTGCCCGCGGCCGGCTTCGAGATGGACACCATCGAGAAGGTGCCGTTCCCGCGTCGGCCCAATGCCTATATGTTCCGGTTCCCTCGCAAATGGCGCACCGAGACCGCCAAGGTGCGACGCATTCTCGAACAGCGCCACGCCGACGTGGTCGTGGGCGTGGGCGGGTACGCCGCGGCGCCCGCGTACTACATGGCCCACAAGATGGGCATCCCCGTCGTGATCCACGAGCAGAACGCCCGCGCGGGCATGGCAAACCGCCTCGGCGCACGCTGGGCGACGTTCATCGGAACGGTGTATGACAACACCGGCCTTACATCCACAGCGCCCATCGAACGCGTCGGACTGCCGCTGCGCGCGCCAATCGCCAGCATGGCGAAGCAATTGGAGAAAGACCGCCCCATGGCGCGTACCAGCGCGCAGATCAAGCTGGGGCTCGACCCCATGCTGCCCGTGATCCTCGTCACCGGCGGCTCGCTGGGGGCCCAGAGCATCAACAACGCCGTGTCGCGTGCCGCGAAGAGCCTCTTGGAAGTGGCACAGGTGGTGCACCTGACCGGCAAAGGCAAAATCGAGGCCGTGCGGGCGACGGTGTCGCAGAGCAACCCCATGCAGCTGACGGGGCTGGGCGAGTACGGCTCCGGCAATTACCACGCCGTCGAATACTGGGAGCGCATGGACCTGGCCTTCGCCGCGGCCGATCTCGTGGTCTGCCGTTCGGGCGCGGGCACCGTCGCCGAGATCAGCGCCCTCGGCGTGCCCGCCATCTACGTGCCGCTGCCCATCGGGAACGGCGAGCAGAAGTTCAACGCGCAGCCGGTCGTCGACGCCGGCGGCGGCATCATGGTCCAGGATTCCGATTTCACCGCTCGATGGGTCGAGGAGAACGTGCCCGCGCTCATCCACGACCGCGTCAGGCTCGCCGCCATGGGCAAGGCGGCATGGGAATACGGAATCCGCGACGCGGCGCAGGTCATGGCGCGGCACGTTCTCGACATCGCCGTCTCGTCCCACGACTAGAGTGTTGTCCTTGTCGTAGAAGAAGTCGATTCCACCGAGAACGGCTCACGGCTGTGGACTCTCCGATGAAACAATAATGCGTAGGAGAAGACTACAGTTGGTTCTGTTAGCCCCAACGGCGGGAAGCGAGGAGAGTAATGACTGCAGATCAGGTCCCCGTGAAACTCGATCCCACGAGTCAGCCAATCACCTACGCGGACGCGCGTCTTGAGGATTTGGGGAAGACCCATTTCATAGGCATCGGCGGCGCGGGGATGAGCGTCCTCGCCGAGATGATGCTGGAAGATGGCATCGACGTCTCCGGTTCCGATCGCGAGGAAAGCCCCAAGACCGAACATCTCAAAGAACTCGGCGCGCGCGTCTATTACGGGCAGGAGGAATCCAACGTCCACTCCGCCAAGAGCGTCGTGTGGTCGAGCGCCATCAAACCCGACAACCCCGAGATCCAGGCGGCCGTCAAAGAAGGCAAGTACCTGCTTCACCGAAGCGACATCCTGGCGCTGCTGCTTGCCGCGCATCGCTCCGTGACCGTCGCGGGCGCCCATGGCAAGACGACCACCAGCGCAATGATCGCGCAGATCCTGGAATCAGCCGGCTCCGGCAACCTCGTCGACCCGTCGTATGCGATCGGCGGCAGCGTGCGCACGAAGCGCGGCGTGATCGACGGCGGACATGCCGGACATGGCGACATCATGGTCGCCGAGGCGGATGAATCCGACGGAAGCTTCGAGAAATACCGCCCCTACATCGCCGTCATCACCAATGTCGAAGCCGACCACCTCGACCACTACGGAACCCAGGAGGCGTTCCAGCAGGCCTTCGTCGACTACGCGCACCACGCCTACGGGCATGTCGTCGCATGCGCCGACGATCCGGGGGCGCTCGCGGTGCTCAAGTCGTTCAAGGGCATGACGGCCCGCCGTGCCGTGGCGTACACCACGCAGGATCCCGAATCCCTCGGCCTCGATGCGTCGCGCTGCGTGCGAATCTCCGACGAAACCGTGAGCGTGGACCCGACCCAGCAGTTCCCCGAGCGTTTCAACCTCACGTTCCCCTCGTCCATGCTGCCCAACTACGAGACGAACGGCGCCCCGACCTTCACGATTCCCGTCGAACTCCGCGTCCCCGGCATCCACAACGCGCGCAACGCCGCGGCGGCCATCATCACCTGCCTGCTGCTCGGCATGCGTCCGGCCGACGCCGTGCGCGGCATCCGTGAATTCTGCGGCGCCGCACGCCGTTTCGAACGCAAAGCCTGCATCGGCGGCGTGACGCTCATCGACGATTACGCGCACCATCCCACCGAGATCGCGGCTCTGCTCGACGCAGCCCGCCGTCGTTTCCCACAGGCCACGCTGCGCGTCGTGTTCCAGCCGCATCTGTTCTCGCGCACGCATTTCTTCGCCAAGGAGTTTGCGCAGGCGCTGCACAAGGCGGACCGCGTGACCGTCACCGGCATCTATCCGGCCCGGGAGAAGCAGTCCGACTGGCCGAACATCACGGCGTCCACCATCGTCGATGCCGCCGAGGAACAGGGCATCGGCGGGGACTGGATCAACGCCGAGCCCTCCATGCGCAAGGCGGCCCTCGATATGGTCGCCGCGGCCCAGCCGGGCGATGTGCTGTTCACCGTGGGTGCCGGCAGCATCACCACGATGGATCCCGTCATCATCGATGCCCTCAAGCAGCGTTTCGGCGACGGTTCGACCGACACTGGCGAGGCTGCATGACGCGTCGCATCACCTCGTCTGGCGCCTCGACAACGTCGCACGATGGGCGCGATGAATCGCGGCTGCCCGATGACACCGGGCAGCCGCGCCGCATGATACGCTCCGACGCATCATCCGTTGATTCCGTCGATTCCGTTGATTCCGCCCCCGTTCCCCGCAGGGCCGTGTCATCGGGGGCGCATGCTTTCGTCGACCCGTTGGAGATGGAACCGCGCGTCCCCGACGATTCGCCGGTGTTGTCCGAGCCGACGGTGAGGCACAAGACGTCGCATTCCCGCCGGCGCGTCGATGAAAGACACCGCGCGATGCGCAGCTACGTGCTAAGGCGCGTGCTCATCGGGGTGTTCATCGTGGCCGTTGTCGCGTTCGGCGTCTGGCTCACCCTCTTCTCATCCGTCTTCCGCTACGACGCCTCGCAGGCTACCGTCAGCGGCGGCAACCAGTGGGTCGACACCAGCCGGATCAATGACATCATCGACGAAAACAACGGCAAGTCGCTGTTCCTCGTCAACGCCAACGACATGGCGTCGCGCATCGACCAGGTCGTCGGTGTGAGCGATGTGACCGTGCAGCGTCAGTTCCCCAACACCGTGTCGGTGTCATTCACCGCCGACACCCCTGCGGCCGTGCTTCATGTGACCACGGACAACGAGCTTGTGCCCGTCAACGCCGAGGGGGAGCAGCTGCAACAGCAGTCCGACGAATCCGCTTACGATGGGATCCCGCGCATCGATGTGACCGACGCCAACGCGGCCAAAGACGATGACGCCATAGCCGAGTCCGTCAAGGTCATGGATGGCTTCAGTGATTCCCTGCGCCCGCGGGTCACAGGCACCACGGCCCCGACACGCGATTCGATCACCTCGACCATCGACGATGGCGTGACCGTCGTATGGGGCGATTCCAGCGACATCGACTTCAAGGTGTCCGTCGTCGAAAAGATCATCGCCAAAAAAGACGGCGGCGATGCGGACTTCCAATCCGTGACGTCCATCAACGTATCGAGTCCGGATTCGCCGATAGTCAAATGACGCGCGTGCCTTCGCCGACGGGCGACACCGTCGCGGGGATGCATTCGTTTTGCGCGTCGTTCCTCTCCGCGACGGTGCGGTGGATCGCGCAGCGGCATCGGGCGGGCGCCTAGGCGGCGATGATGGCGGGTGCCAGAGTCGCGGCGTCCGGCTGCTTGGCGAAGCTTCCCTGTGCTTTCTCGCTGCCCGTGATGCGTGCTGAGGGGCAGATGCGCGCCAGCGGGCACCATGCGCAGAGGCTTGACGGGGAGAACTCATAGAGATTGTGCTTTACCTCGGCGTCCAGTTTGTCGGATGCGGCCGCCGCATCGGCCATCGCGCGCCGGCGCGTCCCGGCGTCCCGGATGTTGAGCATGAGCGTGGCGCCTTCGTTCATCTGCCGCACCTGCGCGGTGCCGGTGGATTCATCGAAATATTCGACCTGCGAGGCCATGGGGCAGACCAGACGTGCTCCAATCGGCCGCCATCCCGTGGCGTGGGTGCGCTTGTCACGCTCCAGCAGAATGGCGTAGATCGTCTGCTGGCGCAGATAGTTGAAGTCGGGGAATCGCAGCTTGTCGGAATACAGCTGCTCCTTGCGCCCCGTTTTGTAATCGTCGATGATGACGCGTTCGGGGTGCTCGGGGTCCGCCGCCACCAGACGGTCGATCGCTCCGTAGAAACGCCGCGAGATGCCCGGCAGCTGGCCGGTCACCACCATTTCGAGCGCGGGCTGGAAGACGCCCTTGTCGTTGCGGTATTCGCTCACCGTCACGTCGGTGGCGCTCGGATCCATGGCGACGTAGCGACGGCACGCCTCGTCGAGCCATTCTCTGAGCGACGGCGCGGAGGCAATGTCCTCGGGTTGCTCCGCCAACGCTTCCTTCGCGCAGTCCTGCAGCAGGGCGGGGTCCACGCTCTCGCCCCGTGCGTCGACGGGCTTCGTGTAATAGAGCTCGCATGCGCGGTGGAACACGGTGCCTCGCACCCGCGGGTCATCCGGTGTGAGCGGGATCACCATGTCCTTGAGCGTACTTTCGAAGATATAGCGGGCCGGACAGCCTGACACGAGGTTGTCGATCATCGTCGCCGACACCGGTTTCCTCGCCACTTTGGCGGCGATTGCGTCATCGGCCAGGTGCAGTCCTTCGCCATCGAGCCAGGCGTGTTCCTTCGTCATCATCCCTCCGGTTCAAAGCCGACGTCGTCGCGATGCCGGACGGCGTCGGTTACGAGTGACATGGTACCAAGGCGCACACGACGGGGCATGCCAGGCACCGTCGGTCATTGCGCGGATTTCCCATACAGGTAGTTCTCGACGTCATGCAGCGCCGTCGAAGGATCGGCGGAGTCCAGCGACGAACTGACGCTCGTCACGACATCGCCCGCCGACGGCGTGAGCTGGCCCGCCAGGTCGCTGAGCTTCGTGAGATACTGCGAGAAAGTGGCGGACGACATGGAATCGGTGTTGCCGAGACCCTGTATCGCCGAGACAGTGGTCTTCTGCGTATCGAGGTACTTGTCCACGGATTCGATCCACGATGTGATGTCTTCGGAGTCGGTCGACGCGTCCAGGTCGTCGACGGCGGTTTCGCAAGCGCTCAGGTATGCCGAGTAATCGTCCATGAACTTGTCTGTGTCATCGTTCGACAGCGAGGTCGTCGACCCTGAGCAAGCCGTGACGGCGGCCGCGAGCTTGGGGGCCGCATCGGCGAACGAGAGGACCTGTGCGGCGTAGTCATCCACGGCAGAGCTGAATTTCGCATAGGAATCGGCTGCGTCCGCGTCATGCTTGAACACCTTGTCGTCGGCATGCCTGGATGTGTCGTTCTTCAGCGTGTCCACGGCGGAACGCAGGTCGCCCAGGGTGTCGTCGGTCACCGACGACACATCCGATACAAGCTGCTCGTTGATTTGCCCGTAGGAATTCGCAACGGCGGTGATGTCCGTCTGCACTGCGGCCAGGGACTTCGCCTCATCCAGATAGTCGGCCGGGGCGAGGTGGGTGATGCGCACTGCGGCGATCGCAACCGCCACCACAACGACCACGGCGCACAGCGCGATAAGACGCAGAGCCTTGTGGCGCCGTGACGTCTGTGCGTAGGCGGCGCCGGCCGTGCGTTGCCTGACGGCGCCGGGAGCATCGGGCGACGGGGCTGTTTTCTTTTTGCGCGTGGAAGCGCCCACGGTGCCGGATTTCTTGGCGGTGCCGGATTCCTCAGCGGTGCCGGATTCCTCACTGGCGTCGGTGGATTCCGCGGCGGCGGAGTTCCCATCGGCGTCGGCGGGCTGCGCAGCGGCATCCTGCAGACGAGCGGTGACGGCTTCTTCGTTCACGTCTTCGTCCGAAACCATCGCCGGAAGCTCGGTGGTGTTCGCGATGTCCACGGCGTCGTTCTGCTCGGTGCCGCTGATGCCAGGAACCTCGGCCGCCGTCTCGGCGTCAGAGGAAGTCGCGCGCTGTGAATCGCCGGCGCGGACCTTTGCGGAGCCGGCGCCGGCTTTCGGCCGCAGGGAGCGACGGCGGCGCATGGCCGAGTCACCCGCGGACTTCCCGTTCCAAGGCTTGCGTTTATTGCTGTTGGACATGTCTGGCTTCCTCTGACTATCACAATTGCCGGATACCAGTTTATAGAAAGAGGCGACAGGAGGGGAGTCTCCGCTGTCAGTTAATTTTCAGGATGCCATGGGGTTTCCTTTCAGGATTTTCATCGCCGCCTTTGCACGATTTCGGACGCTCCTGTTCGGTTGCGCCGCAAGAATCGAATGAACAAGAGACATTCGTGCCCAGCCTGGCGAAGGAGTTCATGCGGCAAAGGCCGGTGCGGCAGGGGAACGGGACACGGAAACAAGGATAAGGCCATGGTATGTGAAAACGCGTGGCGGTCGACGTGGCGGAGGAAGGGATATTCCATCCTTCTCATCGTCGTCTTCACCATCATCACCGCCGCGGTCGTCGTGAGCCTGGCGATCATGCAGGCTGCCGTCAGCGCGAAGACGACGGGATTGGCCAACCAGACGGTCACCGCCACGATCGGCATGGACCGGAGCAAGGTCATCAAGGACGCGCAGTCGTCGGATTCCTCCGCTTCCGCCGATGCCGATACGCGCGAGGCGGCGCGCACCGCGATGGAAGACATGAAGCTGACGCTGTCGGAGTACGAAACCTATGCTTCGGCCGCGGGCGACCTGCTCAAGACCTCGTATTACACGGAGTCGGCGGAGCTCACCGCGGTGGACGGCGAAGCCGAGCCGGTGTCGTCATCGTCGTCGTCGACGTCGGGGTCCGACGATTCCTCGACATCGTCGGACCCCACCCCAAGCGCCGACGGTCAGATGCAGCCGGGCGGCGACATGGGCGGCGACGCCAGCCAGCAGGGCGGCATGGGGGCTCCTCGGACTTCACTCTGCTCGGACTGTCGAGCGACGAAGCGTTGGAATCCTTGGGAGTCACCGTGTCGGACGGCGAGGCCGTGGCGACGGGCACCTCGGACGTGGCGGATTCCGACGGCGACGATTCCACGTATGACGCCATGGTCACGGACGAATTCGCACAGCTCAACGGGCTCGAGGTCGGCGACACCTTCGTCGCGGCCGATTCCGACGGCAACGACATCACCTTCACCATCGTCGGCACCTACACGAGCGCGGGCGGCGACAGCGCGGACTCCGGCGGTGGCCCCGGCGGTTTCGGACAGGGCGCATCCGACCGCATCATCGTGAGCATGACCACCCTGACCGCACTCGGCCTCGAAGCCGATTCGTCCGACGGCACCACGATCTCGTACACCTACGTGCTGGGGTCGGGCAGTGACTACGACGCCTTCGTACAGGCGTGCTCCGATGCCGGTCTCAGCGACTCCTATGCGGTGTCGTCCACCGACGTCGACACCTATGAGGAATCCATCGAGCCGTTGCTCAATCTGGCGAAGTTCGCCAAGACGCTGCTCATCGTCGTCCTGGCGCTGGGCGCGGTCATGCTCATCGCCATGACGTTGTTCTCGATCCGCACGCGCACCTATGAAATGGGCGTCATGACCGCCATGGGCATGCACAAGCGCACCGTCGCCGCGCAGATGGTGGTCGAGACCCTCATCGTGGCCGTCATCGGTCTGGCGATCGGCACGTCCGCCGGCGCCGTGGCGAGCGTGCCGGTGTCCAACGGGCTCTTGGCGAGCGAGGTGTCGTCCGCGCAGTCCGAATCCGAACAGCAGGAACGGAACTTCGGACGCCAGCTGCAGGGCGGCGCCGCACCCGGCGCGCAGGGGAGCGGCACCGATTCCGCCACCGACGCGACGAGCGGATCTGCAAGCGCCGATGCTTCGTCGGCAGACGTCCCGTCGGCCGATGCCGCGCCGACCGGTGCCAGCAGCTCCGACAGCAGCGCCAACACCCAGCAGAACGCGCCCTCCGGGGCTCCCGGCCAGCCGGGCGGCATGCAGCGCATGACCGAATACGTCAGCACCGTCAACGCCAGCGTGGACCTCAGGACCGTGGGTCTGGCGGCCCTGGCGATCCTGTTGCTCGCGTTGCTCTCGGGCCTCGTGGGTGTCATTTGGGTGTTGCGTTACGAACCGCTCCAGATTCTCGCGGACAGGAGCTGACATGAGCGACATGACTACAACCACAACACACGATCCAGCCAAGGAATCCGAGATGAAGCACAGCAATGAAGACACCGCCGCGGATGCCGCGGCGGAACCGGTGGCGGAGGGGACGCCGAGCCCCGTGGCGGATCCGGACTCCGGAGCCGAACCGATCCTGGAATTGCGCAACGTATCATACCGTTACAAGCAGGGCCTGCCTCTCGTGCTCGATCACGTGAGCCACAAGTTCATGCCCGCGCGCATGCACGCCGTGGTCGGGCCGAGCGGCACCGGCAAGACGACCATGCTGTCGTTGCTGTCGGGGCTGGCGACGCCAACCGCGGGGCAGGTGCTCTATACGGGCCGCAACCTCGCCAAAATGGACCGTTACGCCTACCGCGCCAGCGAGATAGGCGTCATCTTCCAGTCGTTCAACCTCATGCCCAGCATGACGGTGAGCGAGAACATCGTGATGAGCATGAAGCTCGCGGGCGCGTTCCACGGTAAGAAGGAGGCGTGCGAGACAGTGCTGCGTGTCCTTGACGACGTGGATCTGCCCGATGACTACGCCGACCGCCGCATAGGGCACCTGTCGGGCGGCGAACAGCAGCGCGTCGCGATTGCGCGCGTGCTGTCGTACGGCCCGTCGGTCATCATCGCCGACGAGCCGACCGGAAACCTCGACCCCGAATCCACCGACATCATCGTCGATATCTTCCGCGCGATGGTCGAGGACGACGGACGCACCGTCATCATCGTCACGCATTCGCAGGACGTGGCGCAGGCGTGCGACGACGTGTTCGACCTGTCGCAGCTCAAGAAACGCACCCGCCCCAGGAAAGCCCGCCGCGCGCGGCGCACGCCCCAGGGCGAACGCGCGAAGGTGTGAGATTTCGCTGAGCGCGGAATCGCAGGCAATCCGCCCCGGGTTCCCGTAGAATCGAAACAGATGAACGGGCCGGGGTGGTTCCATGCCGCGGCCGGCGCCCAAAGCAAGGAGAGCGATGCGCACAAGCGACAACGGCGGCGTCGATTACGGCTACCGGAGGACGGCCGACGGCAAGTATTTCGTGGACTACGGTCTGAAACCCGATGACAAGGACTGGCTGTGGATCGGCGAATCGGACGTCGCCACGGTTTTCACCACGCGCAAGGCCGCGCTCGCGGCCGCAGCGACATACGGCCTGGGGCATCGCGACGGCGATGGGAACGATGTGCTCGACGACGGCTATGAGCTGGCCGAGGTCGAATGGAGCGACGATGACGCGAGCGTGGATTTCGAAGACCTCGCCGAGACCTCAGCCGTCTATGTGGTCCGGCGCAAGTCCGATGGCAAATACGCCGTGGACTGGGGCGAGGGCGATGCGCCCTGCGGTTGGACGGACAACCGCGACCTGGCTGTGCAGTCAGGATCGACCGACGTGGATGAGATGATGGCGGTCGCCCGCAAATTCGGCTTCGCCGATGACGAGGGGATGAAGGATGGCTATCAGCTCGTCGGGGTCGCCTGGGGCGAGACGGACGGCGCCGACGGACAGACGGGAAGCCGGCGATAGCGACCGGCGCGGCGTCGTCGTCGCGGGCGATGCCGAGCCTGATTGGCGAAACCTGCCGATCAGCGGTAAAACAAGAGAGACGAATGCGCCCGCACTGATGTGCGGCCGAGAAAAGAAGGAGCGCCAGATGGCGGCACAGACCATGAGCCAGGCGGATATCAACGCTTTGAAAAAGAAAATCGAAGAAGCCAAGGCGGACGAAGGCCGCAAAGCCAAGTGGGTGTACCCCTCCATGGCGGCCAAGGCATGGGGGCTGACGGAAGAGATCGTCGATGAGCTCGCCGCAGACGGAACGCTGCCGATGAAGGTCGTCGAAAACGACCAGGAGCCGAAGGTCACGTACGTCGATGCCTTCTGCCTGCCGGTCAAGGACGAGTCCGCGCTGCGCTGGGGCCTGGCCGAGGTCGAGAACATCACCTACAAGGTGGCCCAGCCCGTGCATGCCGCGGCCGCCGAGGTCATGGCCATGCCTGAGTGGGACGAGCTTGTCAAGCGCCATGACGAAGGCGAGCGGTGGACCGACCGAACCCAGCAGCTGCTTGACGTCATGGGCAAGAAAATGGAAGTCGTGCTGCCCAACACCGGCAACACCGCGGGCGTCAACGGAATCCTCATGCACGCCGTCCACACGAATGACGCCACCGAGGCCATCCGCATCATCCGCGCGCTCGGTTCGAAGAGGTCGCATGCGTCCAAGGAGAAAGACAACAAGGAGCCGGACGAGGAGTAGCCGGCGGCCGTATTCGGATGGCGGCGGACACCTTTGTCCGCGCTCCGTCCGAGACGATGCCGAAGGGGAGTTGCGATGGCCGGCGAAGACGTTGCCGACAGGTACGAGCGGCTGTGCCGCGAGTACGAAGACAAGTTCGGCGAACCGATTGCCAACATGGTGGTGCTGCCGTCGTACACAGATGCGGCGTGTGACATGATCGAGCGCTGCATCAAGCGCGGCACGCCGTGCAACTACCGACATCGGCCTGACGCCTGAACAGGCGGAAGACGCAGTACTCTAGGACGATGCTTTCTGGAAACCCAAGCCGCCTTCGGGCGGCTTTTTTCGTGCCGGAGCCCTTGCGGCCGCGACGAAAAACGCCCCTCAGCCGTTGCGGTTGAGGGGCGTCGGGTAAGTGGAGCCGCGGGGGATTGAACCCCCGGGCACCCAGACCGAAAACGGCGCAATCGCAACGCTCACGAGGCGCTGACAGTCGGCTGTGGCAACAATTTGGCAACATCCTCGCGGCGGAGCAGCGCATCCATCGCCCGGCCGACACCATCGAGGTCGTCATCGAAAAGGTCGGCGTAGACGTCCAATGTCATGGCCGCGCTCGCATGCCCGAGCTGGTTCTGCACGGCCTTGACGTTCGCCCCGGAGCTGACCATGAGGCTCGCCGCGGTGTGCCGCAGGTCGTGGAACGTCAGGTCCAGCGGAACGCCGGCACGCCGCTTCGCCCACCAGAACCATTTCGTCCTGTCGTTCGGCGCGATGCGCGCGAGGTACCCGCCGCCGGCGGCGGGGAACAGGGGCTCGCCGCCGTCCCTGCCGGCGCATTGCGCGCGCAATGGCGCGTCCAGGATGGCGGGGAACACGACCTGACGTCCTTTGCCGGACTTGGGCACGTCGACCACGACGCAATCGCCGACCATCGTCGCCGACCTCACGACCGACAGCCGATGCCGTCGGAAATCGACATCGGCGACATGCAGGCCCGCCATCTCGCCCCACCTCAACCCGCACAGGCCGAGCACGAGCACGAGCGTGCCCCTGCCACCGGACTCGCTTGCGAGCCTGAACAGCTGGCCGGCGGTGAGGTACGTGCGCTTCCTGCGCCTCTTCCGGGGCGTCTCCACGCCGTCGCAGGGATTCGCCTGGATGAGACGGTCGGCGACCGCGTCATTGCAGATCCCGCGCAGGATGCCGAGGTTGCGGATCACGACGGTCGCGCTCTTCCCCGCGGCCTGTGCGCCGACCCACTCCTGGATCTCGCTGCGCGACAGCGACCCGATCGTGCGGGCGGCCCATCGTGGTGCGACGTGCACGCGCCAGGCGCGTTCCAGCGACTCGACGTAGCTCGCCTTCGAGGACAGGCGTTTCTTCGCGATCCATGCCGGCCAGAGGTCGCCGACCTTCCGCCTGCCGGCGGCCGGGTCGACGAAGCTGCCGGACGCTTTGGCGACGGTCACGTGCTCGGCGAGCCATTCCTCCGCGTCCCGCTTGCGCAGGAACCCGCGCCGGCTGGTCTGTGACCCGTCCGGCTTCCGGTACACGGCCCGCCACCGTTTCCCGGCTTTGGTCTCGTATGCGGTGATCGTCGACATCTGTGGTATCCTTTTCCTTGCGATGAGCCGGGCTTCGCCCGGTAGGGGAGCCCCCGTGGCCGTGATGGCCGCGGGGGCTTTTCTCATTGCTTGGGGTTCTTGCGGGGGCGGCCGCCGCCGACGCCTCGGCCGGGGCGCGAGGCGTTCCACGCGTCGATGGTCTCGGCCTTCCATCCGCGCGTGCGGCCGATGTACGCGTCCGGCTCGGGCAGACGGTAGTTGCCGAGCGCGCCGGTCCGGACGCCTATGCGTTCGGCGAACTCCGTGTAGCTGAGGAATCTTTCGGCGGTCATCGCTCGCCGCCTTCCGCGTCGTCTTCGCTGCCGGAGCCGTAGCGCCCCCAGCCGGCGAAGAATCCGTCGATTCCCGTCGCAATGGCGAACAGGATGGCCGCGATGTCATTCCCGGCGAGGATGCAGCAGATGGTGCCGGCCGCGCCGACGGCGCATGCGACCCCGAGACATGTGTTCTTCTTGCTCATGGTGTCTCCCATGGACTACGTTGGTAGGGAGGGTTCCCGGTAGTTGGTCGACCGGGAACCCTGTCTTTACTTCTTGTGGCGCTTCGAGTGCTTCGGCTTGGAGTGTTCCTCGCCGCGGAGCACAGCCCAGACGCCGACGAGAATCTGAAGGATTCCGATGACAATCGAAGCCCAGTCGAAGAAGTCGTCCATGGGTTTCACCTCCTTTCTTTTTCCTTGCATAAACTATAATAGCACAGCAACTATAGATATGTCAACACGCGGGGCACGCGACACGCCGAAGACAGTGCGAGGATTGACACAAGCCACGGAAAGGAGACCACGATGACGGCGAACAGACGCACCGCCGCGCAGATGACCCTCGCATACGACGGGCCCGCGCTCGCAGACCACAGCATGGACGCCGCGACGCTCGGCAACGCCCTCGTCCAGCTCGCGGCCGCCACGGCCGCCGCCAGGGAAGCCATCGACCCAGGCTCCGAGACAAGCCTCACCGTCGACGCCACGCGCCCGGGATCCTTCGACATCATCCTCACCCTCACCCACACATGGCACACGGTCGTGGACGCGCTCATAGGCGACGACACGACCGCCATCGCCAACGCCACCGGCATCGCGGGCGCCATCATCGGCGCCATCGGCCTCATACGCCACAGGGCGCGCCACGGCACACCGGAACGCACCACACCCGCACCCGACGGCGGGATGACCGTCGCATGGGCCGACGGCACCACAATCACAGCCACCGGCGACGCGCTCAGCCTCATGACCGACCCCGCGTTCGTCAAAGGCGTCAAAGGCATCACCGCGCCCGTGGACGGCGCGGGCGTCACGGACATGACCATCGCAGGCGACAGCGAAACGGAACGAATCGACGCCGCGGACGCCGAAGCCATCGCCACATACGACCCGGAATCCACGCAGGAGACCACCGGAGACGTCACCAAGATCATCCAGGTGCTCGACCTGTCCTTCCGCAACGGCAAGTGGCGCGTCACCGACGGCACCATGCCGCCCTGCTTCGTGGCCATGGAGGATGCCGCGTTCTCCGCGCGCATGGACGACGGCGAGGAATTCTCCAAGGGCGACGTGCTCAAGGCCGTCATGCGCGTCAGACGCGGCATCGGACGCGACGGCGTCATGTACGAGAGATGGGACGCCATCACGAAGGTCATCGAACACCGGCACGCAGGAAGGCAGACGCCGCTCTTCTGACCTCACACCGCCCCGTCCAATCCCATATCCCGCAGGATGCGTCGGAAATCGTCCAGCACCTGCAGCGTGACGTCCAGCTCGCACGCCATGCCCCATGCCTGCCCGCCCCATATGCCCTCCGCCGCCGCGTAGTCCACGGCGCTTATCAACGTGAGCGCGGTCCTGCGCCGTGCGCGCGCCTCGCCCCTGCCGCCGCACGTGGTGTCGCCGGCCTCGGCGTGGCATAGCTCGTGGCAGAGCGTGCACCGGCGCTGCGTCTGGTTGAGTCCGCTGTGAAGTATCACTCGGTTGCGCCGCCAGTCCCACACGCCGCAGTACCCGCACGGCAAAGGCTGCTCCACCACGCGCACCCCGAGCCGCGCCGCCCACGCGGCCAGATCATCGAACCCCAACAGACCCCCATTCCATGTCCGTCCGTGCGAGACACGCGTGGCCCGCCGTCATTTGGACGCCGCTTCATTCCGTTGTAGAATCTGGAGCCAAGAAACCGACTTGTGTGGATCAAGGCTGGGTTCCCGAATGGGAGTAAGACCGATGGTCGAGAATTTCCTTCGCCCCTGGGGTCGGTTTCTTTCATTCTCCTGCGCCAGCATCAAGCTCACCCTTCATGCTTTCCACGAAATGACCGGGGTTCTTTCTGACGGCTTCCACGATGACATCGACAACCTGCGGCGAATAGATATAGCTGTTTCCTTTTTCCGACGCGATGGAACGGTTGTGCGAATACCTGCTGTCCGTCTTGAACCCGTACACTCCGGAGACGAGCCCGAAGTGATATTGGTTGAACTTCTTCGCGGCCCCATCGGCGCCGGTGATGCATATGCCGTCCTTCTCCAGTCTCTTGTTGACTTCGTTCAGTATGTCCTTCATCCTGTATGGGTATTTGTCCTCCGGGTTCACGAGCTTGCTGACGATTCTGACGTCCTGGCCGTCCTTCGTCGGGTGGATGGGGATGCCTTCCTTCTTGCTCATGACGAACTCGACGCGGTACGTGGCCGCGTATTTGCTGTTGCTTTCCGCATCCTCGCGTCTTTCGATGTCGTCGCGCGCCCTGAGGAGGCGCGAGGCCACGTCCTCCGGATATCTCGCGCGTATCTCCCTGTCGTCTATCCCCGTCCTGTTCACGGACAGGATCAGGTAGTTGTCCGGCAGCGAATCGCACACCTCGATGCCGAGGTAGCGCGCATCTTGTCGTCGTAGTTTCGGACGTTTGCTTGGAATATCGGCCCGTAGGCTATCTCGTACTCGGGCACGACATAGTGTGTGCTGACGTTTCTCAGACGCAGGACGGTCTCGATGTTCTTCCTCACGGGGTCCTTGTCGTTCGTCATCGTGCGTTTCAGGCAGTCCTCGAGGGAGATCGTCCTGCCTGGCTTGTCCCTGTACGAGACAGCGCCGAGCCCGTCTCTCTTGACAAGGTATGCCTTGAGCATGAGCTCCCATGCGTTGCATAGGAAGAACGCGCATCCCTCCACCCTGTACCTGATGGTCGGCCTGTTGAACAGTTCGATGGCGAGTATGAACGCCTCCCGTGATTTCCCAGCAAGCCTCTCGACCTCGCTAGACGTCATATCGCTGTCAGTGCTTCCGCTCATGCGTGAGTCCTTCCTTCTAGTCTCGTGGCGTGCCGGCCTCCATGTCACGCGCCGGGTCCGTGTTCGCCGCCAGCTCGAACACCTCGTCGTCGGACAGAGGCAGGTCGTGCTGCGAGCGCTCCGTGGTGGGCGAATCCGATGATTCCCGCAGCTGGAACTTCTGTGCTTCTTCCATCAATGTCGATGGGAGTATGCCGAATACTTCGCAAAGCTGCGCCACTTGATTGATCTTGATGTCGCGTTCGTCCTTGAGGATGCGAATCAAGGTGCGTTCGGGAATGCCTGACTTTTCGCTCAGGGCTTTGATTGACAGCCCTGACGCGCCACGTTCCGCTGCTATGGCTTTTGCTGTTGCTTCGTTCATGTCCATATGGACACGTTACCGCTTTTCTGAATACATTGCACTGCCCATATGGGCGTGTCGCAGTTGACACTGCCCAAATGGGCACTAATATGACAGGCATGGACAGCATCAAATACTCACAAGATGTTGCCGCGCACGTCGCGGCAGCAATAACCAAGTCGGGCAAATCGGTTCTGTCTATCGCCGAGATGACAGGCATACCAAGGACGACGCTCCTTCGCCGTCTCCAGTCGCCGGAAACCTCGCCGCTGACAGTGAACGAACTCAGTCGCCTCTCCGAGGCAACTGGGGAGCCCATCGGGGTCCTCGTCGACCCCACAGCAGAAAAAGAAAACCCGCAGGTACCAGCTGCGGGCGAAGAGCCACAAGAACAGAAAGAAAGGTGATTCAGATGGCTCAGACAAATGATATCAAGCCCTGCACGGACATGCAGGAGTTCGACAGCCCGGAGTTCGGCACGGTCCGCGCGATGCGCGGAGATGACGGGGAACCGTGGTTCGTAGCGAGCGACATCGCCAAGGCACTCGGGTACCGCGACGCTGCTCAACTCACACGCCTTCTTGATGATGACGAGAAGGGTACGCAGATTCTGCGTACCCCTGGCGGAGCACAGCAGATGACGACTCTCAATGAGTCTGGATTCTATCGCGCAATCATGCAGCGCAGGTCATCGTGTGTCAAGGACGACAAGAGGCGGGAGTTCGTCATTTCGTTCCAGCGCTGGGTGACGCACGAGGTGCTGCCGAGCATCCGCCGGCACGGCGGGTACATGCTCGGGCAGGAGAGCATGACCCCGGAGCAGATGGCGCTCGCCAGCATGCGGTGGCTCGAAAGCAAGGTCAGGGAGCAGGAGGCGCGCCTCGTGGAGCAGGCCGCGCAGCTCGAAGCGCAGAAGCCGAAGGTCCTGTTCGCCGACGCGGTGTCCGCAAGCGACGGCACGTGCCTGGTCGGCGAGCTCGCGAAGATGCTCACGCAGGCCGGGTACCGGACCGGGCAGAACCGACTGTTCGCCCGCCTGCGCGACGAGGGATACCTCGGCAAAAGCGGAAGCAACAGGAACGTCCCGCTCCAGAAGTACGTGGACTCCGGCCTGTTCCGCATCAAGGAGACAGCCATCACCTGCCCCGACGGGCATGTCACGCTCAACCGCACGCCCAAGGTCACCGGCAAGGGCCAGCGCTACTTCCTCGACAGGTACGCCCCGGCGGACGGAGCCCGGAAGGTGGTGGCGCGATGAGCCTCGCGAACGATTCTTGGGGTTTCGAAATCCAGCCGGCCAAGCTGCCCGGGTACGCCGCGGTGCTCGTCATCAACGGCAGCTTCCGCCATTACGACGGGTCGTACACCGGGCAGATGGAAATCTTCATCGACCTGACCAAGACCGACCTTATGACGATCCGCGCCACGGCCGGCAAGGCCATCAAGCAAGCCAGGGAAGGAGGCGTGCGATGAGTCTGGAACGCATGATGACGACGACGCAGGTCGCCAGGCTGCTCGGCGCGGAGACCGAGGAAGAGCTCAGGACGCGCCAACGGTATCTGGCCCAGCTCCGCTTCCGCGGGCAAGGCCCGAGGTTCGTCAAGCACGGGCGGTTGATCCTTTACAGGGAATCCGCCATCGACGAATGGATCAAGGCAGGGGAAACGACCTGCACGCGCACCCTGCCGGGCGACATCAGGGGCGAGGCGGGGAGCGTCGCATGGCGCCTCGCGTGCATCATCCTCGCCGTCCTGCAGGCGGTCGCCGCGGGCGCATGCCTCGACGCGCTGCTCGGCCTCCCGGCCGACGCATCACCCTGGCTCAGCATCGCGTACGCGGTGGGAACGGTGACGCTCTGGCTGGCCGCGGTGGGCGTCGCCAGCCTGGCCGTCGGCGGCCACGGGGCACGCCACGGCCGGCACTGCGATGAGGAGGAGGACAGGTGAGCGGCGTCATCACGATCCGCGGCGACGAGTGGACGGAGGACGAGCTGCGCGAGCTCGCGTCCAAGCCCCGCCTGGACGTGCCGGTCAAGGACGAGTTCGGGCGGCGCGCGCGCCTCGCAGTGCACGTCTGGCAGGCGCAGCACGGGGAAGGCGACGAGGAGCCGGACGATGCGGCGGCGGAGGAGATCCCGGCACCCAAGCCGGCACCCAAGCCGGAGACGAAGCCCGGGCCGGCCGGGAAGACCGAGGCTCCGTACGTCTACGCGCACCCATGCCCCCGCTGTGGCGTGAGCGTCGAAGGCGGACGCAAGGACAAGCTCTGCGACTCCTGCCGCGCCAAATCCAGGAAGGAGCGAGTCGCCAGGTGCATGGCGAAGGAGCGGGCGGAGGAATCCGCGCCCGCCAAGAAGAGCGACAGGGACGGTGACGGCGACACGGTCAACGACTCGATCGCGATGACCGTCGGCACCCTCGCCCGCCGGCTCAGGCGCGCCGTCTACGCGGGCGACGCGAAGGCATACCGGGCGACGGTCGGTGCGCTCACAGACATCGACAAGGTCATCACCGCCACCGGCGGCTGGAAGGAGGACAGGTGAGCAGGCAGAAGCAGAAAGGCACGCGCCTCGAAACCGCGGTCATGCAGTACATGCAGTGGGCGCTCGGCGATAACGGCATCCACCGGGAGACGCTCCACGGCAGCGCCGATGTCGGTGATATCGGCGGCGTGTACTACGGAGGCGAACCCGTCACGATCGAGGTCAAGAACACGGCGCGCCTCGACCTCGCCGCCCACTACCGGGAGGCCGAAGTCGAGGCGGGCAACAAGGACAGCGTCCTGCCCATACTCATCCAGAAACGCGCGCGCACCGGCATCGACACGCTGGAAGGCGCGGGCGGCCAATGGGCGGTCATGACCTTGGAGACCCTGTGCCGTCTCCTCAACCATGGGCTCCCGCTCGGCCCCGATGACGCGGGAGGCGGGGAACCGTGAGCGTCGCAAACAGCTTCTGCACGGTCTGCGGACGGCCGCTGCGCGCCGCCCCGGGCACGTGCACGTGCTCCCTCCGGTGCGCGCGCCGCCTCCGATGGATCCGCGAGGACATGCGCACGACCGCGGAGGCGGACGCGACCACGGCGCGCGTGTTGCGTGCGGAGGACCGGCTCCGCAGCATCCACCTGGAGGACGTCGCCGACGCCGACTGGATCATGGAGCACTGCCGGCAGGACATCGACCGCATGCGACGGCCCCGCCATCCAAGACGCCACGACCCGCCCGCGCCGCCACGCCCATGCCCCGTGTGCGGCAGGCCCGTGCCGGCCACGCGCACCCACGCCACCTACTGCAGCCAGGCATGCCACGACGAGGCCAAGCGCCTCCGCCAGCGGGAGCAGCGCAAACGGCGAATCCAAGACATCGAACAGCAAAGGAAGGAAAACCAATGACCACCCAGACAACACAGACGACCCGGACGGAGGCCGCGGAGACCGGCGAGGCCTCCGACCTCGCACGCCGCCTCCTCGCACTGCAGGAGCGGGCCAAGGCCATCGACGAGGAACGCCGCGCCGTCGGCGCCCGGCTCGCCAAGATCCAGGCAACCAAGTGCCACGACTACGAGGGCGTGACTGTCGAGGTCCACCCGGGGCGCCGCACCCTCGACGCGAAACGCTTCCAGCAGGCCTACCCGTTGAGCGACGCGACCGCCGCCTACTACAAGGCCACGCCCCAGCCGCTCAGCAAGCTCCAGCAGCTCGTGCCCGGCGGCGTGCCGGACGACTGCACCAAGCTGGGGCAGCCCTACGTCACCGCGACGATCACGGGGGCGGACGATGAGTGACGGCATCCAGGCTCTCATCCACGCGACGGCGGAGGCCGACGGCGCACATGCCCCTCGGACGCATGAGACGGCCTCTCGGACGAGCGAACGCGGCGAATGCGACTGGAAGCCCGCACCGCTCGGCGACAGCGTCCTGCAGGCCGTCCTCGACCCCATCGACACGGCCATCGCCAACCACCCGCGAAGCCTGCAGAAGGCCATCGGGCCGTCGGAGCTCGGCACCGACAGCCCCCACGGGCTCGCCATGAAACTCCTCCAACGCAAGCCCCTCGGGGAACCCGAGACCCCGTGGCTGCCCACCCAGGGCACCGCCGTCCACGCGTGGCTCGAACACCACCTTGGAGGTCACAGGCCCGACGGTGACGACGAGTGGCAGGGCGAGTGGGAGGCCGAGAAACGCGTCCGCGTCGGACTCCTGCACAGCCACACACTCCTCGACCCCGGCTCCCACGAGTGGCACGTGACGGGAAGCATCGACCTGTGGATCCCGGGCATGCGGGCGACAGTCGACTGGAAAAACGTCGGCCAGTGGACGCTCAAACACGCGCAGACCAACGGCCCCAGCCAGCAGTACCTGATCCAACAGTCGCTCTACGGGTGGGCGCTCGAGCAGGCTGGCACGCCCCCGGAACGGCAGGCGCTCGTCTACATCCCCCGCGACGCGCGCTCCCTATCCGACTGGTGGAGCTACGAGTGGGCGTACGACCCCAAGCCAGCCCTCTGGGCGTGGAACCGCGCACAACTCACCATCGACATCCTCCAGGCCATCGTCGACAGGGACGGCATGGAGATGGCGCTCGCATGGGCGTCCCTCCTGCCCGGAAGCGCGAGCGGCCACGAATGGGACACGTGGGAGGACGAGACACCCGCCATGACGCCGTTCACACCACCCACGCGCAAGCCGCCGGCCCTTGACGTGCCCGACCGGTGGACGCGCCTCATCCACGCCGTCGAACCCACATACCAGACCAAAAACAACTAGATAGGAGACCATCATGTTCGAAGAATTCACGCAGCAGGGCGAGAAGACGCGCGCCGCGTTCGACGGCGACAGCCAGCCGGGCGACACCGTGTCCGGCACCATCACCGGCAGCCGAGAGGTCGGCGCGACCGAGTTCGGCACCGGCCAGCCCGTCGTCAGCAAGTTCACCGGCAAGCAGCTCATGAAGACCGTCATCACCCTGCAGACCACGCTCCGCGACGACGCGGACGACGACGGGCGGCGCAGCGTGTGGATCAAGCAGTGGGGCGACCAGGCTCGCGCGTTCGGCGCGGCCGTCCGCGACGCGGGATTCACCCCCGGCGAAGGCGACGTGCTCACCGTCACCCTCAAAGGCACCAAGGCCACGAAGAGCGGCTTCCGCGAGAAGGTGTGGGAGTACCGGCTGACCCGCGGCCGGCATCCCGTCGCCGGGAGCGACGCGTTCACACAGCCGACCCAGCCGACCCAGCCAGCACCGGCGCAGCAGTCCGCTCCCGCGCCTGCACGGCAGTCGGACGCGAAGGCCAAAGCCGCCCAGCTCCGCGCCCTCGGAGTGCCAGAGGACGAGATCCAGAGGCTCACCGGCCAGACAGGCGGCGGCGAATTCGGACCCGCCGACTTCTGACCTTACCGGCCTAACCGCGCCTAACCGCAAAAAGTTAGGCGCTCATACCTAGAAAACACTGGGCTGACGTGCAATCCTAACCTTCCTAACCGTTTTTATATAACCTCATACATTGGTAGAGGGTATATATACATAAAAATAGTTAGGTATTTGGTTAGGCTTAGACCCGCCAGCCCTCCCAATCGGGAGGGAATACCATGAGCGAGAATCTGCCGGACTGGCATGACTGGCTGGTGACACCGATTCCCGGCGGCCCCAGGAAAGCGCAGGCCGTCATCCGCGGCCTCGCTGTCGACCACACCGGCGAGGCGTGGGACTTCCGTGACCGCTGGGCGCGCCCCGTCCAGATCCCACGCGACAGCCAGGGCACACGGCACGGCCGGGACGGCGACTACCAGCTCACCACGCCCGCATGCCCGCGAGCCTACGCCGAGGCATGCTGGGACCTTACCCAGGGCTGCCTCCTGCTCGACGAGCAGGGCACGCACCTGTACCGCAAGCGCGTCGACCCGCTCGGAGCCGCCACCGACCACGGGTGGGAGCGCGTCGAAAGCATCGCCGACAGCTATGGAGCCAAGCAGGGCGAGGCCGACCCCTCGTGGGACGCGCAGCTCAAGGTCGAGGCCGCCAAGCTCACCACCGACATGACCGCCGGAGGCACTCCGCGCCGAGTGCGTCGAGGCATCAAGTTCGACGACCGCGTCTACTGTCGCATCGACGGGCACGTCGCCGTCATACGCGGCGGAGACCCCGCATGGGAGGCCGCATGCCGGCAGGCGTGGCTGCTCGCCGTCCCGTGCGCGTGGGACGAGACGCTCGCCAGCGAAGCGAGCCGGCTGCTCGCCGACATCACCGACGGCGAGGCGAGCCACAGCAACCTCCTGCGCCTGTTCGCCACTCCGCTTCTCGAACCCTATAAGCACCTGTCCTATGTGCTGTGGGGTAGGGGAGGCAATGGCAAGAGCCTCGTGCTCGGATCCATCGGACGGAGCTTCCCCGACTCGTGCGCCGGCATCGACGCGGGCACGCTCCTGCACGGCAAGGGATTCGAGAGGCAGCAGGAGGCGCACCGTCTCATCGGCCGCCTGTGGGCCTTCGACGATGACGCGGACGACATACGCGCCCGCGACATGACCGAACTGAAGAAGATCAGCACGGGCGGCACGGTGACAGCGCGTCTCATCGGACGCAACTCGGTGACGTTCCAGCCCGAGTGCACGCTGGCCGTCGCCACGAACGGCGCGTTCGTCGCCGACTCGTCGGCCGCGTCAGACCGCAGGTACGCGCTCATACGCATGCGCGACGGGCGGCGCCCGGAGGAGTTCGCCCCGCTGGTCGGGCACATCCGCTCCCACGGGTGCCTCGGCTTCCTCATGGCGTCGTGCGACCTGTGGGCCACGCTTGGGGACGAGCCGCGCAGGGACGTGACCATCGGCGACCCCGAGTCGATCAGCGAGGAGGAGCAGGCGCTCGTGGACGCCGTGTGCGATGGCGGCGGGTACGCGCCCGTCAGCATCCTGCGCGACCTGTGGCCGCGCACCTCCGACAGGACGGACGCGCTCGCGCATCTCGGCCTCGGCCGCGTCGGAGCACGGTGGGTCGACGGCCATGTTGTCAAGTGCGTCGGTGTGGTGGACGAGGGCAGGTTCGCCCCGTACCGTGCAGCGCATGACGCACCCGCCAAGGGCGAAGCCTTCGACCCCGTGCCGGTGCCTGATGGCGGGGATGTGCCCGCACCGGACGCCGCGCCGGACGTGTGGGGCTTCGGCTGCGACTACGTGCCCGCCCGCCCGGACAAGGTGGCGGTCGGGTGGAAGACGCGCGTCGCCTCCCAGGCCGATACGTCGGTGCGCCCGGACACTCCGGTGCATGCGGTCGTGCCCAGGGCAGGCTGGTGCGTGCTCGACCTCGACCGCGGCAAGCAGGGCGCGGAAGACGGCTGGGACGCATTGCAGCATGCCGTCGGCCCCTACGGGTCCGACGCTCTGCCCAGGACGTACGCGGTGGCGACGCCCTCGGGCGGCATGCACCTGTACTACGGCGTGCCGGTAGCCCTGCAGGGCAGGCTCAAGGACACGGTGCACGCGGATGGCATCCCGATCGACATGCGCGCCGAAGGCAGGGGCTACGTGATCGGCGCGGGCTCCCAGACGGACGCCGGCGCATACACGCTCGTGGACGTGCCGGAGGGCGGGCAGGTCATACCCGAACTGTCGCCGCGCCTGTGCGAGTGGCTGGCCGCCCATGGCTACGTGGACGGCGGCGCGGGTGCGGTCGCCGGACTCGACCGCATCATGGGCGCCGCGTCGACGCGCACCCCTGACACGGGCGGCGCACGCGCGGACATGACCCCGATACCCGAGGGCCAGCGCAACACCACGCTCTACAGGTGGGCGTTCGGCCGCTTGGCCAACCACCCGGACAACGCGGCGAACATCCGCGGTGACTTCTACCAGCGCGGCCGTGCGAGCGGCCTGGGCGACCGCGAGCTGGACGCGACGTGGCGGAGTGTCCTGCATGGCGTGGGCGAGGCGGTGGGCGCATGAGTTTCCTCACGGAGATGACCGCGCCCGGCACGGGGCTCCGGCGTTCGCGGTGCGCGTCGTGCGGCGCGACGGTCATCCAGACCCGGCACGGCGTCTGGGAGGACTGGGACCCGTACCCGGTCCACGACGGCGTCGAGTTCGCCGAGGCCTGCGTCCTCGGACGGCAGCTGGGCCGCGTCGAGATACGCCCCGCGGGCGGCGTCCTGATCATGACCGGGGTGCCGCCATACAAGCCCCGGCCGGGCGTGACGTGGCTGTGCCGGCATGTGTGCGGGGCGCCGCGCATCGGCGGCGACAGGCACGACGCGAAGCCTGCCGCGGAGCCGGAGGCGGGGCAGGACCTGTCGTTCCTGCCCCTCATCGGCACGGGCGAAGACGGAGGCGGCGACCCGTGGGCCGCCGCGGAGACCATCAGCGAGGAGGACGAGAGATGACAGGAGACAAGGCCACGACGGTATGCCAGTCATGCCGCGGGGAGACCAGCGGCACGAGGCTCTGCGCCAGATGCCTGGACGAGTGGAGGAGCGACCTCACGGCCATACCGGGCGTGCGGGCCGCGCTCCAGTCCAAGGCCATGCGGCAGGCGAGCCACCCGCAGGGCGGCGGATCGCGCAAAGGCACGCCGCCCCAGCCATTGGACTGGACCGCCGACATGCAATTGGGGGAGCTCGATGACTGGGTGCAGTGGGTCGCATCGCTGGCGGACGAGCGCATGAGCGTCGTGCACGACTGGCGGCGGTGCCTCGCCGCCGCCCTGGACGCCTTGCCGCGCATCGCCGCCAACAGCCCCGAGGCCGGATACGCGAGGGACATGACCCGCCGCATGCTCGCCTGCTGCGAGCGCCTGTGCGACCCGCCGCGGGAGCGCAGGCCCGTCGGAGACTGCCCCGGCTGCGGGCAGACGCTGTTCGCCGCTGCGGGTGACGCGACCGTCAGATGCCGCGTGTGCGGGGCGGTCAGCCTCGTGAGCGTGCTCGAGGAGTCGCGTGCGGAGCGGATCCGCGAGGAGACGGCGTGGCACGAGGTGTCGGGCACGCCCGCGCAGATCGCGCGCTGGCTGTCGGCCATGACCGGTGTACACGTCACCGGCAACCGTGTGAGCAAGTGGCTGGAGCGAGGGCGGCTCGCGGGAGAGCGAGTGGACAGGGGAGTGTGGCGCGTCTCGTGCCGCGCCCTGCTGGACGCCCTCGACACGTCGCCGGGCGCGTCGAGAGCTTGACAGGCCGGCCCTGTCACTCTATTGTTAGTAGTGTTGGCCAGTCCTATGGGGCTGGCCTTCGTCGTATCCGCGAGCGGCATGGCTTTTGTTGATTTCCCCAGCCGCCCGGATGCGCACGGGGCCCGCCACCAGGTGGCGGCGCGCAACCCCGGGGCGTCCTTCGTTCCTTTCAGGCGCCCCAGACTCTCCCGCCGCAGTGATATACGCGCGTGCCGGTCCGATACCGGAGGCCCCACCATGACATCCAAGAGCAACCCTCGGAGGCGCAACGGCAGCCGCCGCACACGCCTGCGCAAGCGCGTGCTCGCCGCATACGACATGTGCTGGCTGTGCGGCCGGCCCGTGGACAAGAGCCTGCCTCCCGGCCACCCGTGGAGCGGCGAGGTGGACGAGGTCATCCCGGTCAGCCGCGGCGGCGACCCGCTCGACTGGGACAACGTGCGCCTCGCGCACAGGATCTGCAACCAGAAGCGGGGCGCCCGGTCGCCCGAGGCGGCGCGCCAGCAGCTGGACGGCGCGAAGCCGTCGGCCGAGTGGCGCGCGAGCGCGCGCCGCAACCGCGCGAGCGAATGGTGAGCGATGTGCTTGCCTCGTTCGCACACGGAACCAGATTTTCGAACGAACGTGCGAAAACGGATGTTCTTCGAACGGGCGTTCGAGGGGTGGGCGGGTGACCCACGCCGCCCCGCCGCGGCCCCCCCCGGGCAAAGGGCCGGAATCCCTCTTAACGGAACGGAACGGGACAGCAAGAGAACGGAACGAAACGGGGTGCGGCATGAAATGCATCGTTTGCGGAGCCGAGTACAGGCCGCGCGGCGCTGGGCGCCCGCAGAAGTACTGCTCGGTGAAGTGCCGTAACCGCGCGAAGATCCTGACGCGCAAGGCCAGGAAGAACGGCACGCGGCCTCCGTTCGCGGAGACTCCGAAGCCCGCGAATGCAACCAAGCGCGCGCCCGAGACCGCGAAGCCAGCACCGAAGTCGCGGAAGGCGGAACGCCCGGACCTGAGCCGCGACGAATTCAAACGCATGATGGACGAAAGCCTCGAGGACGTGCTGCGCCGCAACCGCGACCGCCTCTCGAAGGCTTTGGATGACCCGGATACGCCGGCGAACGCCCTGGCAGCTATCAGCCGACAGTTGATCGCGGTCGTGGAACGCCTCGACCAGCTCGAGGGCGGTGACCCGCTGCTCGATGCCGGCGGTGATGACGGGGCGATGGACTTGACACAGGAGGCCGATGATGGCGCGGGGAAGGCGGTTGTCTGAGGTCGCCGCCGTCCTCGAATGGCCGGAAGCGGACGCCGTCCGGAGCGACTTCGACCGCATCAGGACTGTCGCCGCCCGCATGGGCGTCGACTACGACCTCTGGCAGCAGGGGCTTCTCTGGATCCTCTTCTCGCGCGGGGCTGACGGCCGCTACTGCTGCGGGCAGGGCGGCCTCACCGTCAGCTCATGCCGCCAGATCGGCAAGACGTTCACCCTCGGCACCGCGTTCTTCGTCCAGTGCATGCTCAGGCCCGGCCTGAAGGTCATATGGACGGCCCACCACACGAGGACGAGCGACGAGACGTTCGCCGACATGTGCTCGCTGGCGCAGATGCATGCCGTCGCCCGCCACATCGACCACATCCGCCGCGCGAACGGCCAGCAGGAGATCGTCTTCGCGAACGGCTCCAGAATCATGTTCGGCGCGCGTGAGAACGGCTTCGGCCGTGGCCTGCACGGCGCGGACGTCGAGGTTTTCGACGAGTCGCAGATCCTCACGGACCGCGCCCTGTCGAACATGATCCCGGTCATGAACACCGCGCCCGACCCGCTGGCCGTGTTCCTCGGCAACCCGCCCAAGCCGGGGGACCCGTCGGACGTGTTCGCCGCGAAACGCCGCCAGGCGCGCGCGGGCAACGTGACCGGCATGGCCTACATCGAGTTGGCCGCGCCGCGCGACTGTGCCAGCGACGACCGCGAGGCATGGGCCACGGCCAACCCCAGCTACCCGCTGCGCACGAGCGAGGACAGCATCATCCGCATGCGCCAGCTCCTCCCGGAGGACGATTTCCGCCGCGAGGCGCTCGGCATCTGGGACGAGACCGGAGGCGCCGGCGTCATAACCCCCGAGACATGGGCGGCGACCGAGGTCATGGAACGCCCGGACGGCGGCACCGTCAGCTTCGGCGTGGACATGCCCCCGGACCGCGGTGAGATCAGCATCGGCGCATGCGCCCGCTACCCTGACGGGACGGCGCACGTCGAGCTCGCCGCATGCCAGGGCGTGCACGAGCACGGCACCCGGTGGGCGGTCGACTGGCTCGCCGACAGGTGGCCGCGCACCGCCGCCGTCGTCATCGACGCGCAAAGCCCCGCACTCAGCCTCCTGCCCGACCTCAAGGCACGGCACGTCAAGGTCACCGTCACCGGAGCGAGGGACATCGCCCAGGCGACCGGCCGCATGCTCGACATGCTCGGCGCGCGCACGGTCATGCACCTGCCGGCCGCGGACCAGCCGGCGCTCGCGGACGCGGCGCTCCGCGCCACCCTCCGCACCGTGGGACAGGGCGGGCTCACCGCGTGGCAGCGTACGGGCTCGGACACGGACATCAGCCCGCTGGTCGCATGCACCCTCGCCCTGCACGGCGCGTACACGAGCACGAGGCACCCCGGCAGGCGGCAGACCATCGGATAAACATTCTTAGGAGATTCAATGAACGGCAGCGGGACACTGGTCACCGGCAACCCCGAAGCGGACGAGGGCAGGGACTACCTCGCCGCGCCCCTCGCCGCCGGATACGTCACCCCGGTCGGCGGCATGGCCGCGGAGTGGGGCGACGCGCAGCTCGGACAGCTCCGCACGCTCGCGCGCGTGTGGAACGAGCACTTCAAGCGCAACCAGCTGCGGGGCGCCTATTACGACGGCCGGGAGATCCTCCACGACGTGGCCGGCAGCATCCCGGAGTCGGTCGCCAACCGCGCGCAGTGCCCGGTGGACTGGCCGCGCAAGGCGGTCACCAGCCTCGCCGACAAGAGCAGCCTCGCTGGCTTCGACATCCGGCAGGGCGCGACGGACCCGGGCGTCGTGGACCTCGCCGACCGCGTGGGCCTCGTGCCCATGATGGGGCAGGCCATCACCTCGGCGTACAAGCACTCCTGCAGCTTCCTGACCGCGTACCCAGACAGGGAGACCGGGCAGGTGCAGATAGTCGCGCGTGCCGCGGACTGGAGCGCCGCCGTGTGGGACAGGCGCCTCAACCGCATCAAGTGCGCGCTCACCGTGACGGACGACGACAGGCTCGGCAAGGCGACCGCGATGACCCTGTGGCTGCCCGGCCGCGCGTGGGAACTCACCGCGGACGGCGGCGCATGGCGCGCCGAATGCACGTGGCGTGACGACGCGTGCCCGGTCGTGCCGGTCGTGCCCATCGCCTACGACCGGCAGCTCGACCGCCCGTTCGGCCGGAGCCGCATCAGCCGCACCCTCATGGCCCTCACGGACATGGGGTACAGGACGATGGTCGAGATGGATACGAGCGCCGCGTTCTACGCCGCGCCGCGCATCTGGTTCCTCGGCCTCGACCCCGAGTCATTCCAGGGCAACAAGTGGGGTCGGCTCCTGACTTCATTGAACTCGGTGAGCCGTGACGAGGACGGTCTCGTGCCCACCATCCAGCAGCTCAGCCAGGCGAGCATGACCCCGTACTCGGACATGCTCGAGACCATCGCCATGATGGTGTCCAGCGCGACCGACATCCCCGCGGAGGCGCTGGGCATCCGCCTGTCGAACCCCACGAGCGTGGAGGCCATCAACGCCGCCGAACAGCGTCTGAGTCGCATAGCCGAACGCCAGAACCGCGAGTTCTCCGGCCAGTTGATGCGCCTGCTGCGCGTGGCCGTGTACATGCAGGGCGGGTACGCGAAGCTCGACGACGTGGACCTGTCGGGCGTCACGCCCGTCTGGGAGCCCGTCAACGTCAGCAGTGACGCGGCCAAGGCCGACTGGCTGACGAAGGTCGGCAGCGTGGACCAGGCGCTCGCCACGAGCGACGTGGGCCGCCGCCGCCTCGGGCTCAGCGAGGCCGAGATCAAGAGCGTGAAAGCCTACGAGACGCAGCAGCGCGCACAGTCGAACCTCGACGCTCTACGCCAGTCCATCGCACAGGGCGGCGCGCAACAGCAGCAGGCTGGCGCGGAGCAGGCGGACGCACAAACGGAGCAGCCGGCGCAGCAGTAGACGTGAGGGAGGCGCGTGATGGCGGACTGGACGCACCTGAGCCTGACCGCGGACGCGCGCCGGAACCTCGAGGCGGAGCTGGCCGCATCCCAGGGCGACTACCGGACGACCATGCAGGCCATCGACGACTACGCGGACGAGCTTGCCGGCAGCCTGTTCGACCCTGACGATCCCGCGGCCTCGCTCGCATTCACGGACCCGGACGCGATAGCGGACGCGGCGCGTGACATCGTCAGCCTCGCGCAGGAGGCGGCCGACAGCCGGTACATGGTGCAGCGCACCGCATGGCAGGAGGCCGCCGACGCGGACTTCCCGGGTTTCGCGGGCGCCGACCGCGAGGACTGGACGCGCGTCATGTGGGATGTGCAGCACGGCTTCAGCGACACGGACTTCAACGGCCTGACGTACGGGCAGGTGATGGCCGGCAGGGCGCGCAGCGGCGTGGGCATCATGGACCTGCTGCCCAAGGCCGAGTCTGGCAACGCGGACGACCTGCAGCAGGCGTACGCTGATTTCCTGCGGCAGATGGCCATGCACGCGGCGCAACGCCAGCAGATGGCGGACATCGCCATGGACCCGACGCGCCCGCGGTGGGCGCGTGTGCCGCGCGGCCGCGTGACGTGCGCGTTCTGCACGATGCTCGCCGGCCGCGGGTTCGTGTACACGAGCGAGGAAGCGGCCGGCGGCGGCCTCGGCAATGTGTATCACGCGCATTGCGACTGCGAGCCCGTCCCCTCGTGGGGCGAGGCAAAGCTGGCCGGGTACGATCCACGGCGGCTGGACGCCCTGTACCGCAGGGCGAAGGCCGGGCTACCGGACGGCGCGTCGTACCGTGACGTGCTCTCGCGCATGCGCGCGCAGGGCGGTGTCACGGACTCCCCGGCCGCGCCAGGCGGCGGAAGCGGCGGGAAGCCGCCCAAGCCGCCCAAGGCACCGGCGGCGGCTTCTCAGGAGCCGGACGAGCCGAAGGTGCCGCATTCGCCGGACGAGTCGCGGATCCTGTCGATGCGTGGCGTGTCTGGCGTGTCCGACGTGGAGTGGCTGGAACGGCAGAAGGCCGCCGGTGTCGACCCGTCGCTCGAGGTGCTTTACCCGCACGAGACCGTGTTCCTCGAACGGTTCGAGGCGTTGGGCAATCACGTCAGGTGGATACCGCGCGACACGGAGAACCAGACCGCGACGAACGACTTCGAATGGCTGGAGGCTGGTGAACTGTGCGAGCTCAAGTCCATGACGAGCACGAAATACCAGCATATTGCGAAGCGAATCAGCGAGTCCGCCGCCAGCGCGATGGACAACCACGGCGTAGTGAAAGACTGCTACGTGATCGACATCGGTCATGCGCGCATGTCCGACAAGCTGGCCAGCCAGTTGATGGCCTACAACGTGCGGCATCCTGACCAGAAGACGAGGATCCGGCGTCTATTCGTCATGGACGCTGACGGGCTGCATGAGATAGGGCTCAAATGAACAAGGTCCGAAGCACCCCTCCGTTTTCCGTATTTTATTTCAATACCACAGAGGACCTCGGACCTTGTTCGACAAGTATATCACGTTTTGGTGGTTTGCCTGAGTGGTCGAAGGGGCCCGGCTGTAAACCGGGTGCATGATGCCGCGCTGGTCCGAATCCAGCAGCCACCACGACTGGCCGCCTTCGGGCGGCTTTTCTTTTACCGACCCCGCAGACCCTGCGGGGTTTTTGCATATCCGAAGGAGGGCGCCGATGGGTGTTGTCGATGTTGTGGACGGGGCCGTGCGCTGGTATGCGCGCTCCGCGCTGGGAGTGGAACATGGCGATGGGGTCGCCGTGCTGGTGAAGTCGTACACGTACCTTCTGGGCGCGTGGTCGTGCTTCGCCATCACGGACGACCCGGCGGACGACCGCCTGTACGAGGTCACGGGAGCCGCGTCCGGCGGCGTGCACGTCAGGCATTACGATGCGGCCCCCGACCGCGTGTACGAGCCGGAGGAAGGAAAGACATCCGAAAGGAAGGTGGGGGTCATGTCGGACGGCATTCCCGGGTATCTGATGCGCATGGTCGGCGAGTACAGGGAGCTCGCGGGCAGGAGGGAGCGGCTCGCGAAGTACAGGGCTTCGCATTTCCGTGAGTTGAAGGAGTCCGGCGAGGAGGAGCTCATGTCCGATCAGGCGTATGCGATGCGCGAGTATGCGGACGTGCTGATGAAGCGCCTCCGCTTCCACCTGGGCGACCGTGCCGCGGAACTCGTCGCCGATAGCCGCGGGGAGTCCTGAAACACCGTGCCCCGCTCCATGTGGCGGGGTGTTTTGGCTGTCGTGTAGTGCGCGCGGGGTAGCCCATGCCCCGCGTCCCGGTGCGAATCCGGGGACGGCCCGATGGCGTGCGGCCGCATGGCCGGCGCAATGGCGCCCGCATGGGCGCGAACCAAAGTCAGGAAGGACATGACATGGCCGAGAACCAAGCCGAAGCAACGACGGCAGAGCAGACGGCGACGGAGGCGGAGCCGCACGGCGACGCAACCGAAACCACGCAGACCGAAGCCACCCAGCCGGACACGGCGATCGATTGGAAGGCGCAGGCCCGCAAGTGGGAGAAACTCGCCAAAGCCAACCATGAGAAGGCCGACGAGGCCGACCAGCTGCGTGAGAAAGCCGAGAAGGCCGACCAACTGCAAGCACAGCTGGACGAGCTGAACGCGGCGCAGGCGTGGGAGAAGACCGTCGGCAAGGTCAGTGGCGAGACCGGTATCCCCGTGGATGTGCTCAGCATCGTCAACGCGGACAGCGAGGACAAGCTCGCCGAAGCCGCGAAGATGCTCCAGGCGTTCATACAGGATGCACAGCGTCACACTGGCATGGGCGACCAGTCGCGCGAACCCTCGAAACCACGCCCCAGCACGGAAGCCGAGATCATGTCCCAAGTCAACCGCAACGCGACCGGCGCGTAACCGGGCGCACGAAAGATAAGGAGCCACAATGGCAACAACCGTGACCACGGGCGCGCTCAGCCTGCCCGTCAACCTCGCGCAGGAAATCATCGACAAGGTGCAGACGGGTTCAGCCGTCGCCGCCCTGTCCGCAAGCAAGCCGCTCCTCTTCGGCGACACGCAGGTCGTGACGTTCACAAAGCATCCGCGCGCCGAATTCGTGGAAGAGGGCGCCGCCAAGAGCCCGGCCGACGTGGAGTTCGGCACCGTCACCGCCGTCCCCCACAAGGCGCAGGTGACCGTCCGCTTCGACGAGGAGGTGCTCTGGGCCGACGAGGATCGCCTCAAGGGCGTGTACCAGGCCGTCGCCGACGCGGCGACCGTGAGCCTGAGCCGTGCGCTCGACCTCGGCGTCTTCCACCGCATCAACCCCAGCACCGGCGCGGCCATGACCGGGTGGACGAACTACCTGACGTCGACCACGAAGACCGTGACCGACACTGGTGACGCGGACGCGGACATTGAGAAGGCCATCGGCCTCGTCCTCAACGACGGAGAAGGCTACGACGTCAACGGCATCGCCCTGAGCAAGCCCGAGGCGTTCAAGCTCGCCACCACGCGCGACAAGCAGGGCCACCCCCTGTACCCGGAGCTCGGATACGGCACCAACGTGACCGCGTTCAAGGGCACCAAGGCATCCGTCACGACCACGGTCAACGCGCCGGAGGCTACGACGGCGACCGGCGTGGAGGCGATCGTCGGCGACTTCGAGAACGGCATCTACTGGGGCATCCAGCGCACCCTGCCGCTCGAGGCCATCACCTACGGCGACCCCGACGGCCTCGGCGACCTCAAGCGCCACAACCAGGTCGCCTACCGTCTCGAGATGCTGTACGCGTGGTACGTGGACCCGGCGCGCTTCGCCGTCGTGAAGGCCGCCGACACGGCGAGCGCGGGCAAGTAGACCGATGGCTGACGTGTACGCGACCGTGGAGGACGTGACCGCCCGGTGGCGCGCCATGTCGGACAGCGAGGAGACGCGGTGCGCGGCATTGATCGCGGACGCGAGTGACCTGATCCGCACCACGTGCCCCAACTGGCAGGCGGCCGGCGCGGACACGCTGCGCCGCGTCACGTGCGCCGCCGTCATCCGCGCACTCCAGTCCGGTGACATGGCGGGAGTTTCCCAGTCCAGCCAGACAGCGGGACCCTTCAGCCAGTCATGGTCGTACAGCAACCCCTCAGGGGATTTGTACCTGACCAAGGCGGAGAAGAAGGCGCTCGGCGGCACCGTTCGCCTCGGGAGCACGGACATGAGCCGGCTGGGAGGCGCGGGGTGAAAGGCGAAACCGTCACCATCGTCAGCCGTGTGAAGGCGGGCGAGGATCCGGCAGGCGGCACACTGTGGAGCACCATGGAGGAGACCGTGGGCGACGTGCTCGTCGCCGACGGCTCCCAGTCGGATTCCACGGAGCAGACCCTGCCGGACGGCGTCACCGTCGCCCGCACCGCCTACATGCCCCGCTCGTGGGCGTGGCACAGTCTCAAGGGCTGCCGCATGCGCCTTGCGGATGGCACGGAGTACGAGGTCGTGGGCGACCCGCGTCCCTATGATGGCGGGCTCACGCCCACCCGGTGGGACACGGTCGTCCAACTGACCGCAATGGAAGCATAAGGAGGCAACGATGGCACAGGTCATCGTCAAGCTTGACGGCGCGGGCCTCATGGCCTTGCGCCGCGACCCGGGCATCGTCGGCGAGGTGGACAAGGCCGCAGTGCGCGTCTGCTCGGCCGCGAACCGGCTCGCCGCCGGCCACTCGCTCAGAGGATACGCGCACACCAGGCCGGAAAGCCCTTACTACCGGCAGTCGGCCGCAGCCGTGTACGCGGTGGCGAAGGCGCGCGACTCCAGGGTCGGCACCATCGCCCTCGTGCGCGCCGCCACGGTCCCCGCCGCCATCGCCGCGCGCAAGGACAACCTCCTGCGCAAGGCCGTCGGCCAATGCCAGACGGGAGGCGCGGAGTGAACGCCGAACAGGCGACCGTCGCCTACCTCAAGACGGTGCCCGGCCTGTCCGGCGCGGGCATCGGATTCACCCTGCCGGAGGGCGCGAAGCCCACGGGAGGCACGTACATAACCGTCGAACGCTCCGGCGGCAGTACGCGCAACCACGTGGACACCGCGCAGCTGACCGTCATGGTGTGGGCGCCGACCCCGTGGGCGGCGTCCGACACGATGCACCGCGTGCTCGCCCCGGCCCTCCGGTCAATGGCCGACGAATCCACTGACGTGGGCATGAGCCGCGTCGACGGCATCGTCGAGGACTCGTACCCGTCCGACCCCGTGTGGCCGCGCTGGACGGCGCAGCTCACCATGACGTGCGTCCTCTAGGCGCACGCCCCAGCACTTTCCGAACTATCAAATAGGAGGACATTATGTCCAATGTTGCAATCGGCAAGCCGAAGAAGGTCAGCGGCGTCGTGTACGTCGCGCCGAAGGGCACGACACTGCCCACGGACGCGACGGCAGCGCTCGACCCCGCGTTCGTCACCCTCGGCATGCTCTCCGACGACGGCATCGAGAACGAGCCGTCGATCGACACGACCGACGTGACCGAGATGGGCGGCACCAACGCGCTCACCGTCGTGTCCGGCTATTCGGAGACCCTCGCGTTCACGATGATCGAGACGACCGCCGCCGGCATGAAGCTGCTCTACGGCGACTCCTCGGTCTCCGGCACGGACGGCAGCATGACCGTCAGGCACACGCAGCCGGACAGCACCGGCAAGGTCGTTGTGTGCGAGATCCTCATGGCCGGATGGGACCATGTCAAGCGCCTCGTCGTGCCGGACGCCACCGTGTCCGACCGCGACAGCATCACCTACGCCGCGTCGGATGCGGTCGGCTACGGCGTCACCCTGTCGTGCAACGCGGACGCGGACGGCGTGACCATGACCGAGTACATCGCGCCCATCGCCACGGCAGGAACCACCGCCACGACATCGACCTCGGCCGGGAAGTGATAGACAGTGAGCCAGCCAAAGCAGACAAAAGGCATCCCCGCGCCGCAGACCGCCACGGTCAACGTCAACGGCGTCGACGTGACCGTCGACCTCAAGGCGTTCGACGACTGGACGTTCCTCGACGACCTGGCGAGGGTCGAGGCGGCGGACTCCGGCGAGTCGACCGACGTGGGCGACCAGCTCAGGGTCGTCAGCATCGTGCGCCGCATCTTCGGCAAGCAGTACCGCGCGGTGCTCGCCACGCTCGCCGACGACGACGGCCGCATCCCCGTGCAGGGCGTCATGGACGCGCTCACCAAGGTCCTGAGCACGGCAGCCCCAAACTCCTGACGCTCGTGGCGATGTGCGTCCGATGCCCAGACGCGCTGCGCGCGGACATGCAGCGCGTCTACGGGCTGGACGCGGACGACATCGGCGCGGGCATCCGCGTCATGCGGGCGGCCGACCTCGCCGCCAGCCTCCCGCAGGACGCTCTCGTCTGGCACAGGCTCGACCCGCGCGCCGGTTGGGACGAGCGGACCGCGCTCCTCGCATCCTTGCGCGACTCGTGCGCGTGGATCGCGTGGAGCATGAGCAAGCATCCCAAGGGGCAGAGGTGGCGCGACCAGTGGCCACGCCCCGGTGACGGCAAACGCGACGGGCACGGCGACCCCACCGTCGCCAGCGGCACCGCGGAGCAGGTGCTCGGCATGCTCAGCCGCCCGCGCGGAGAAACCGAATCCAAGCAGACCCGATAGGAGGGCATGATGGCGACACAAGTGGCCCAGGCGTATGTGCAGATCGTCCCCTCGCTCAAGGGCATCAAGAACGCGCTCACCGCCGGACTCGGCGGCGAGGTCGGCAAGGCTGGCGACACCGCCGGCAAGACCATCGGCGAGCACATCACCGGCGGACTCGGCTCCGCTTTGAAAGGCGTGGGCGGTGTCGCCGGGAAGGCCTTGGGCGCCGTCGCGACAGTAGGCAAGGCGGGCGCGGTGGCCGTCGGCGGGCTCACCGCCGCGGTGGCAGGGCTCGCCGCGACCGGCGGCGTGAGCCGCGCCCTCCAGATCGAGCAGGCGCAGGCCAAGCTCACCGGCCTTGGCCATTCCACGGCCGAGGTATCCGGCATCATGTCCGACGCCCTGGCGTCAGTCAAGGGCACCGCGTACGGCCTGGGGGACGCGGCCAGCGTGGCCGCCACCATGGTCGCCAGCGGCATCAAGCCCGGGCAGCAGCTGGCCAGCGTGCTCAAGACCATCGGCGACACGGCCACCATCAGCGGCCGCAGCTTCGAGGACGTGGGCGCCATCTTCAGCTCGGTCGCCGCCCGCGGGAAACTGCAGGGCGATGACATGCTCCAGCTGACGAGCGCGGGTGTGCCCGTCCTCCAGGCGCTCAGCAAACAGCTGGGGAAGAGCACGGCCGACGTCAGCGAGATGGTGTCCAAGGGGCAGGTCGATTTCCAGACGTTCGCCGACGCGATGAGTGCGTCCCTGGGCGGGTCGGCTCTCGCCAGCGGCCAGACCTTCTCCGGCGCCCTCGACAACGTCAAGGCCGCCCTGTCCCGTCTCGGAGCGGCAGCCGCCACCCCGGCGCTCGCCGCTTTGAAAGACGTGTTCGACGCCGCGATCCCCGCCATCGACGGGCTGACCGCGTCGTTGCAGCCGGCCATCGACAGGCTCGGCACGGCCATGGCCGCCGCCGGGAAGAACGCCGCCGGGGCGTTGCAGGGGCTCGGCGACGGGTTCAGCTCGGTCGCCGGCTGGGCCAAGACCTTCTTCGCCGCCTTCGGCGAGACGAGCGGGCTGGACGGGCTGGGCGGGTTGCTCGGCTCCGTCTCCGCGCGCGTCGCCGCCCTTGGCGGCGCGATCGCAAGCGTCATCCCGGACGCGCAGACAGCCGGAGGCATCGCAGGGAGCGTCTTCGCGTCGCTCAAAGCCGGGGCGGACGCATTGGCTCCCGCGTTCCAGGCTGCCGCCACGTGGGTCTCCTCGTTCGTCGCGAATCTCGATGCGACGGGCCTGCTGCAGGCCCTGGGCGCCGCGGCTGTGTCGGCCGCGGGCGCGGTGGGCAGCCTCGCATCCGCCTTCGTGCGTGCGATCCCTCCCACGGCATTGACGGCGGCGCTGAACGCCCTCATCGTTCCGCTCACGTGGCTCGGGGACCACCAGGGCGTGGTGACGGCCGCATTGTACGCGATCGCCGGCGGCCTCATGTTCAACGGCGTCTCCTCCGCTCTCGGAGCGGTTGTCGGCGGGCTCAAGAGCCTCCCCGGCATCCTGCAGGGCGTGGCAACAGCCGCCGGCGGCGTCGCATCCACCGCAAGCAACGTCAGCGCCTTCTTCTCCTTGCTCAAGGAGGGCGAGGGACTGGGCGAGACATTGTCGACGCTCGGCGGGGGGCTCGGCATCGTCAAAAACGGGCTGGGCGCCCTCTCGTCCATCGGCGGCGCCGTCACCGGCGTGCTCGGAGCCATCGGAAGCGCGTTCAGCGCCCTGGGCGCCGTCATCGCCGCCAACCCGCTCGGCGCGCTCCTCACCGTCATCGCCCTCGTCGTCACCGGGCTCACCCTCTTCTTCACCAAGACCGAGGCGGGCCGCGCGCTCTGGGCCAGCATCAGCGCCTTCTTCCAAAGCGTCTGGACAAACCTGCAGACGGCGTTCCAGACGGTCTTCGGCGCAATAGGCGCGTTTTTCTCGACCACATGGACGAACATCCAGACCGTTTTCTCAACGGTGTGGAACGCCATCAGCGCGGTTGTCATGCCGATAGTCAGCGCATTGGGCGAGTTCTTCTATGATTTCGGCATCGTCGTGGCCGCGGTCTTCGTGACACTCTGGCGCGGCGTGCAGTCGGTGTTCGAGACCGTGTGGAACGCGATTTCCGCGTTCGTCACACCCATCGTGACGGCCATCGGCGGAACCATCGAAGGCGTGTTCAACGCAGTCGCCAGCTGGTGGTCGGGTGTCTGGGACGGCATCAGCGCGGTCATCACGACCGTCTGGGACGCCATCATCGGATTCATCGCCCCCATCGTCGCGCGCATCGGCGGCACGATCCACGGCGTCATCGACCCCATCGCCAACTGGTGGTCGGGTGTCTGGAACGGCCTCAAGACCACGTTCACGTCGGTCTGGGACGGCTTGAAGAACGCGGCCGAGACCGCCGTCACCAACGTCGTCGACAAGGTCAAGGGCATCAAGGACAAGGTCCTCGACTGCTTCAAGAACGCCGGCACGTGGCTCAAGGACGTGGGCGGCGACATCCTCACGGGCATGTGGGACGGCATCTCGGACAAGTTCAACTGGCTCAAGGACCAGATCGGCAGCATCTGCGGCAACGTGGTCAGCTGGGCGAAGCAGGTGCTCGGCATCGGCAGCCCGTCGAAGGTCATGCGCGACGAGGTGGGCAAATGGATCCCCGCCGGCATGGCCATCGGCATCAGCCAGGGCAGGACGGGCGTGAGACTCGCCACCGAAGGCCTGATGGACGAGGTGGCGGGCGTGGCCACCCCGGACATCGGCGTGGAGTGGAGCGGCGTCGGCCGCGGCACCGCGCTCCGGGTCGCCGAGCCCGCCATGGCATCCGCCGGAGGCGCGGGCATCGTCCTCAACTACAACCAGTATTCGGAGGCGGGTTTGACCGCCGAGCGGCAGCTGACCGACGCCGCGCAGCGTGCCAAGGCCATACTCCTCGGCATCTGACACACAGG
Organism: Bifidobacteriaceae bacterium UBA2724; assembly: GCA_002353815.1. Lineage (GTDB taxonomy): Bacteria > Actinomycetota > Actinomycetes > Actinomycetales > Bifidobacteriaceae > Pseudoscardovia. Next base: position 334,554 of record DEKK01000003.1, read on the forward strand.
GAAGGCATGAGTGCGAACCATGGCATCATATGACGACATCCCGCTCAGGCTCTGGCTGACCGACGGCAGGGACACGCTCACCGTCGGCGGGCCCGGCGACGACATGTGGCACGTCGCCGGGAGCACGGGGCTGCTGGGCGCGCCACGCTCCGTCAGGTGGAGCGAGGGCGCGGCCGACGGCGGCAAATGGCTCGGCACCCGCGCCAAGACACGCCCCATCCTGCTCAAGCTCGCCATCCACGGGACCCTCGCCCGGCAGCGGGAGACCATCGAACGCCTCCGCGCGATCTGCCTGTCCGAGGATTTCGCCATCAAGGCCGGGCGCAAGGGCGGGCGGCCCGACAGGTGGCTCCCAGTGGTCTACGAGAGCGGCCTGGAAGGCGCGTACTCCGCCGACGCGGCCAACACGGCGCTCACGGCCATCGACCTTGCGATGACCTCGCCGACCCCGTGGTGGGTGGGCGAGGAGCGCAGCATCTCATGGCTCATGCCAACCAGCAACACCGCTTTCCTGACACGCCTGTCCTCGCTCCCGGTGGGCGCGGGGAGCGCGACGCGCTCGCAGACGATAACGATCGGCGGCGAACGCCCCGCCCCGGTCTGCGTGGCCGTGAGCGGCCCGGCTACGCGCATCGGCATAGCGTGCGACGGCATGAGCCTCACCGTCAGCGACCTGGGCGGCGGCGAGCAGATAGCCGTCGTCTACGACTGGCGCGACGGCTCGTGGAGCGTCGCCGACCAGTCGGGCGCGGACGCGTACGCCCGCCTCGACGCGGGGAGCCGCATGCCGGTCCTCGACCCCGGCGACAACACGGTGACCATCGTCATGGAGGGTACGACGGGCGGGTCGAGCGGCGTGCGCCTCCGCTGGAACGAACTCACTGAGGGGGTGAGGTAAAGGTGACGCGTCTCACGGCACGCGACTGGAGCGTGGAATGGATGACCGGCGCAGGCACGCGCCTCGGCCTCCTCGACCCACAGGACCTCACGGGATTCGCATACACGCGTGAGGCCTACGACGTGGGCTCGTGGTCCCTCACCCTCCCCGCGTCCCACAGGGCGTGTGCACACCTGTCCGCGCCAGGCGCACGGATCCTCGTCACCGAACCGGACGGCCGCCGTTTCAGCGGCCCGGTGACCCGCGCGGAATACAGCGAGTCGCCCGACGACGGACGCCAGTGGACTTTCACCGGTGCGTCGGACGCGCAGGCGCTCGCGGACATGGTCCTCACCCCCCGCCGCTGGGAGGCGTACGGCTCGCCCCCGGACTCGGAGACGTGGACGGGCAGGCGCGCGAGCCTCATGGCGCAGGTCTGGGAGTGCGCGGGCTTCCCCGGCGTGACCTGCGACACGCAGGGCACCGACGCGATTCTGACGGTCGACTGGCAGACCTGCCTCGAAGGCATGCAGAGCCTAGCCAACAGGCAGATCGCGTTCGGCGCCAACTGGTCGGCGGCGTCTGGCACGGTGGCGTGGCTGCGCGCAGGCAGCGACCTCACCGGCAGCGTGACCCTCGGCATGGACACCGGCGCCCTGACATCCCTCACGGTGCGGGACACGCGTCCGGCGGTCACGCGGATAATCGCCCGCAGCCAATCCACAGGCGGTGGGAGCGACGCCAGGACCTACACGGAGGTCACGCCCAGCGCGGGCGCGAGCCTCGAAACCGCGTGGTCCGCGCGGGTCGAGGAAGTCTGCGACCTTGAGAACGGCGAGACCCCGGAGTCCCGGGCGGCGAAGGAAATCTCGGGCGCGGTGAGCGGCATGACGAGCGCCACGGGCGGCCTCGCCTCCGACATCCTCCTCGACGGCGTGCTGGAGGGCGATACGATCGCCGTGCGCACCATCGACGGCCGCCTCCTGCCCGCGCAGGTGACCAGCGTCTCCACGGGCTTCGGGGATGGCCCGGTGCGCACGGCCACGCTGGGCGACTGGAGCGCCGGGGACTCGCGCGTCATGCTCGCCCTGGCGCAGCGGGATGCGATGCGCGCCGTCCGCCGCATCGACCACCGGACGTGGACCGGCACGACGGCCACGACAACAAGCACGACAACAACAAGCACGACGGAGGCATCGGCATGACAGAATCGGCATTCCCGTTCGAGGGACAGTCGGTCTCGGAGCAGGATTTCGACGGGTGGGCGCGCCAGCTCACGGGACACGTGAGCGGCATCGGCTCCGGGCTCACCATGACCGTGGGTCAGGACACGCGCAGCATCACCATCCAGCCCGGCTGGGCTTTGGTGGACGGCACATGCTACCGGCTGGACGCGGCCCTGACCCTCGCCGGTGACGCGAACACCGGGGGCGATGACGTGTATGATTTCGTGGTCCTGACGCGCACGGCGTCGGGCTCGAACCCGCGCATCACGGCGAGCCTCGTCAGGCAATCCGCCACCACGCCGTCGTGGACTCAGGACGAAGGCGGCGCATGGCAGCAGCCGCTGGGCTATGTCCCCCTCGCCGCCGGAAGCGCCGTCTACTCGGCCGCGACGGTCACCGAGGTGTCGCCGCGCCTCACGGGCGGCATCGCCACCGGCGCGACCGGCAATGTGCCCGCCGCCAGCGTCCCCCCGGCCACCATGCTCTGGGATCCGGTGGCCTCGCGCCTCGCACTCTCCGACGGCGCGGCATGGCTCGGTATCCCCACGGGCGCCACGGGCGACACCCCATGGAACGAACACTCAGACTGGGGGCAGCAGACCATCGCACGGGGCACGGCCGGCAGGCAGGTCTGCAGCATCACGCTCCAGGCAGGCGCGCGGGGCGCTGTCCTCGCCATGTGCGTCATCGGCGTCAGCAGCAGAAACAACGCCGCCGTGACCTTCGCGTCCAACAACGTGCGCCACAGGTGGCATTCGCATGGATCTGCGGCGAGCACGCAGGTCGCATGGATGGACCTCATCCACGCTGACGCCCCCTACGCGCCGGTGACCTGCACCATCCTGGCGTCGGTCGACGGCGCGGGCTCGGACGTCACCTTGGGCGAATCCCACGTCATGGGGGTGGGGCTGTGACCACCATCCCGCCCTTCTGGGGGCAATCGGACTTCTGGGTCGCGTTTTTGGTCGCCATGGTCGGCGGGGGAGGCCTTGGCGGCATCATCACCGCCCTCGTCGGCAGGCGCCGCACCATGGCGGAGCGCGACAGCCTGGCGGCGGACGCGGCGCGCAAGGCCGTGGACATCCTCACCACCGACGTCATCCAGCCACTGCGGGACGAAGCGTGCGACCAGCGCAGGCGCGCAGAACGGCTCGCCGCCCGCGTCGACCAGCTCGAGGCGGAGGAATCCGCCTACTGGGACGCCATCAGGTACGTGCGCGCCCTCTGCCACTGGCTGGACCCAGCGGTCACGGCCATAGACCCCGGGTACATGCGGCTGCACCCCAAGCCACGCCTCCCGGACTCCCTGCGTCCGGTCGTCGCCCCGGGCACGCTCACGCCACCCGTACAACCACTGCAACCACAGCAACCACAGGAGATTGGAGACAGGCAATGACCCTCAACGGCATCGACATCAGCAACTGGCAGTCGGGCATCGACATCAAGTCGGTGCCTGCGGATTTCATCATCGTCAAGGCGACGCAGGGCACGGGCTACGTGTCGCCCACCTTCGCGGCGCAGGCGTCGGCCACCGTGGAAGCGGGCAAGATGCTCGGCCTCTACCATTACATCTCGGGAGGGGGCGCGTCCGGCGAAGCCGCCAACTTCGCCAAGGCGGCCGCGTCGTATATCGGCAGGGCGCTGCTCGCCATCGATTGGGAGAGCGCCCAGAACAAGGCATGGGGCGACGCGGCGTACTTGGACGCCGTCGTGGCGCAGGTCGTCGCCAAGACCGGCGTCACCCCGCTCATCTACGTCTCCAAGGCCTACCTGTCGCAGGTCTCCGATATCGCCAGCCGCCACGGATGCGGCCTCTGGGTCGCCCAGTACGCAAACAACTCGGTGACAGGCTACCAGCCAACGCCCTGGAACGAAGGCAGCTACCAGTGCGCCATCCGCCAATACAGCTCCTCCGGGCGACTCAACGGATACGCTGGCAGCCTCGACCTCGACAAATTCTACGGGGACGCTGATGCCTGGGCGCGCTATGCCGGCAAGGCCTCCGGAACTGCGCCCGCCCCAGCCGCGGCGGCGCCCGCTCCCACGGCCCCGCAGATCGCCGTCGACGGCATCATCGGGCCCGCCACCGTCCGCAAATGGCAGCAAGTCATGGGCACCACCGTGGACGGCGTCGTCAGCAACCAAGTCGACGTCTCGTACCGCCCGGTACTTCGGGCCGTCAATCATAACAAGCCCTACGGCGCCTCGCTGCTCGTCAAGGCCGTCCAGAGGACGCTCGGCGTGACGGTCGACGGATTGCTCGGCCCCGACACCATCAAGGCCATGCAAAGGCATCTCGGTGTGACCGCCGACGGGATCCTCGGCCCCGCGACGGCCAGGGCGCTGCAGACGCGACTCAACGGCAACAGGTTCTAAGGAGCAAAAATGACAGAAGAGGAAACAACCGGCACCGGACACGACCCCGTGGAGACAGGGGACTCCTACCGTCCCGTGTTCCCGCCTGCGGTGCGCACGGCGGTCTACGTCGCTTGCCTGCTGGCGGGCGTCGCGGCCGTCGTCCTCGACGGCACCGGGCACGCCGACGTCGGCGGCGTGGTCGCCACCGCCGCGAGCCTGCTCGCGGGCGGCTTCGGCGTCGCCTACAACCCGCTGCGCATGTAAGGATTCGACAAGCCCCGCACCCCTCGGAAAGGGGTGCGGGGCGTTTTTTCGTTGCCGGACGGAGTCCGGCCGTGGCAACATTTTGGCAACATTTTTCGCAAAACAACGTGATTCACGTCATCAGCATAAGCATGTGAGATTGGCGAAAATCGCTGAAAACACAAGGGGACCCGCAATCTCTTGCGGGTCCCAAAAAGTGGAGCCGCGGGGGATTGAACCCCGGTCCGATGGCCGTACTCCCAGTCTTCTACGCGCGTAGTCCGCTGGCCGTTCGGCGGTTTTTCTGCCCCCATCGAATCGCGGACAACCGATGGCGAGCATATTCACAGTGAAAGTCCCGACGCAGCCCTGCGACCCGGCTGCGTCAGCAAGTCTTCTAAACGACGTTCAGCATCCTTCCGAAGACATGAAGGAGTGAGCGGAGTACTACTCGCTGGTTAAAATCTGGCGCGAAGCTCAGGCAGCGAGAGTGAACTCAGTGCGATTAGATTTAGCACTTATTCTTTGCGGGAGGACATTAACGAGAGGACCCCCGCGTTCTCGGCGCGCTTCCCTGCGACGAACAGACCACCGTCGAAACCAATCGGCCCCGGTGAACCGTCGATCGAAGCGAATCGATGCAGTTCGGTTTTCAATATGCAAGCGGTATCCATCCGCGGAATGCCATGATACAACATCATCGCGCGGTGGCAAAGGAACGCCGGCAGTTTTCCGCTCTGGGCGTAAAAACTGCCGGCGTTGCGTTAGTGTGCGTCAACCTCGGCGGGGCGAGCCGTTGCCGGGCTGGAACGCCCTCACTTCGCCGAATCCGCCGCCTTCGGTTCGGATTCGGCGGTTTCAGACGCGGTTGGCTGTGGCTTGCGGACGGCCATGGCCTTGCGCACCTGGCCCACGCACAGCGCAAGCACAAGCGTCAGCACCATGTCGATGAGCGTGTAGCCCACCGGGGTGTCGATGGACATCAGCAGGCGGTAGGCCACGAATCCGACGAACCACACGATGAGGTTCGGCCAGTCGAAGGCGTCATGCTCGGTGTCACGGTGCAGGAAATAGAAGTCCGCGATCATGACGGCGACCATCGGCGCGAAAACCGATCCGATGAGATACAGGAAGTTCGTGATGTCATCCATCACCCAGATCATCGCGGCGGCGGTGCCGAGGACGGTCGCCGCAATGGCCATCCATTTGCCGGGGATCTTGGAGACCACGGATTCGCCCGAGATGCCCGCCGACCATGCGTCGAGGTACGTGGTGGTCACCGTGGAGAACACGACGATGAGGAGCCCGGCGATGCCCATGCCGGCGCTCACCATGATCTGCGAGATGTCGGAGGTGCCGGTGTACATGGCCGCACCCATGCCGATGACGAACATCCAGATGCTCACCAGGCCATACACGACTGTGCTGGCGACGGTCGCGCCCAGAGGCTTCTCCGCCTCGCGCGTGTAATCGCTCACCACGGGGAGCCAGCTCAGCGGCATCGAGACGGCGAGCTCCACTGCGGCGCCGAAGGTGAACGTGTCGTCGAGGGTGGACCCCGCCGCGGCGCCTGAGAAGAAGATGACCTTGCACAGGACGATGGTGAGGATGAACAGCAGGGCCATGGCCACGGTGTTCATCTTGCCGAGGTTCTCCACGCCGATGGCGATCCACAGCAGCACGAGCGCGCCGATGACCAGCGCCCACAGCCACGGGGCGCCCGGGAACGCGGTCGACGCCGAGATGGAGCCGTCGTAGACCATGATGGACGTCCATCCGACGAGCTGGATGATGTTGAGGATGGCGAACAGCTGCCCGCCGATGCGACCGAAGCTCATCTTCACCGTCTCCATGGCGCTTTTGCGCGTGCGGGCGCCGATGTAGCCGGCGAGGAAGAACATCGTGCATCCGATGACGTGGCCGAGGACTATGGCGGCGAGGCCGCGTGCGAAGCCGAGGGACGCGAAGTAGGTGCCGGTCATGATCTCGGCGACGGAGACACCGGCGCCGAACCAGATGAGGGAGTTATCGAAGATGGATGTGCGCTGCGGCGTGTCGGGCGTCGCGGACGGCGTGGCAGAGCTGATGCTGTTGTTGTCGGTCAAAACCTGATTCTCCTGTGACGGAACGCGGCCGCGGCGCGGGTCATGTGCGGCGATTCCGCTGCGCCCATGGCATGGCGCCGCCGTCCGTCTCTCGTGCGCCGGGACGTGCCCTTGTCGCGGCGCGGAATGGTGCGGCCCGTCGCATTCTGCCCAATCCGGCTGGCCGTGGTGACAGCTCACACAATAACCGCAGGACACGCCATTTGACAAGACCCGCTTTCCGGCCTGGCCCCGCTGCGCGCACCGACGGGGCCAGGCCGCGCGGTCAGGCCTGCGGCGCGAGCGCGGCGCGTTCGGTCATCCAGGCCTCCACGTCCTCGACCTTCTTCGGAATGCCGATGGACAGCCATTCGGGGCCGTTCTCGGTCATGAGCACGTCGTCTTCGACGCGGATGCCGATGCCGCGGAACTGGGGCGGGACGAGCATGTCGTTCGCCTTGAAATACAGACCGGGCTCGATGGTGAACGTCATGCCCGGGGCCAGCTTGGCGCCCTGGTAATGCTCGAAACGCGCCTGCGAGCAGTCGTGGACGTCGAGGCCCAGGTGATGCGCCACGCCGCAGGCATGCCACCGGCGGTGCTGCTGGCCCTCGGGGCTCAGCGCCTCCTCGACGCTCACCGGGAGGATTCCCCATTCGTGCAGGGCCTCGGCGAGCACGCGCATGCAGGCGTCGTGGATGTCGGAATACGTGCGCCCTGGCTGCGCGGCCTCGAAGCCGGCCTGCTGGGCGTCGAGCACGACCTGGTAGAGCTCGCGCTGGAACGACGTGAAACGGCCGCTCGCCGGGAACGTGCGCGTGATGTCGGACGTGTAGAGGCTGTTGACCTCCACGCCGGCGTCGATGAGCAGCAGCCCGCCGGCGTCGATCTGGCCGTCGTTGCGCATCCAGTGCAGCGTGGCGGCGTGCTCGCCGTAGGCGACGATGGTGCCGTAGCCCTCGTCGTTGCCTTCTTCGCGGGCGTTCGCGTTGAACGCGCCCTCGAGGATCCTTTCGCTGCGCGGCTTGCCGATTGCGCGGGGGAGCGCAGTGAGCATCCGGTCGAAGCCATCCTTCGTCGCCGCGATGGCCTTGCGCATCTCGCCGATCTCGTAGGAATCCTTGATCATGCGATGTTCGGACGCCTTCTCATACAGCGCGTCGTCGTCGGCGTCGTTGGCCTCGCGGTCCGGGAAGCCGTTCTCCTCGCGGATCTGCTCGACCATGGCGGAGACCTCGGCGTCCGTGCGGCGCAGCACGCGCAGCTGCACCGCGCCCGGGCCCACGTCCTTGGCAAGGGCGTCGCGCAGCGTGGCGATGTCCGCCGTCGGAATCCCCGTCATCACGTTCATCTCGGACAGGCCGGGGCGCGCCCCGACCCAGTACTCGCCGTAGGCGGCGCTCATGTAGTAATCCTGCGTCGTCTGGTCGGAGCGCGGGTGGAGGAACAGCCTGGGCTCGTGCGTCTTGCCCGCCTTCGCCTCGTCGGAATCCGGGTCAACGGGGTTGAGCACCAGCACGGCGCCCGGCTCGAAGTCCTCGCCCAGGCCCGTGTAGTAGGCGAATGCGCTGTCGGGACGGAACGCGTAGTCGCAGTCGTCGTTGCGCACCTTGGCGGTCCCGGCGGGGATCACCAGGCGCTCCCCGGGGAACTTCGCACCGAGCTCGGCGATGCGGCGTGGTGTGAAGGCGCTGGATTCCAGCGGCTTCACGTCGTTCTTCTCTTCGCCCCATCCCGTGAGCATGTAGTCCTTGAACGCCTGGGAGCGCGGGCGGAGCGTGCGGTTGTGCCGACGTGCATTAGGATCCATCCCGGCTGTGCGCGCGACCTTGACGCCGGCGTCCTGCCCGGGGTTCGTGCCTTCCTGTTCGGCCATTGTGCCTCCTCGAATCGGATATGCGGCCCCCGTGCATGCGGCCTGCGCGGCGGCGTGCACCGTGGCGGTGCGCAGGTGCGAGGGGGCGCTTCGTGCGCTTCCCACTATAGGGCGGCATGGGGTGGCGTGCGGCGTCGTGGATGGGCCGGTGCCATCGCCTCTCTCCGGCTGTCGTTTTCGCGCCGCGCAAAGGGTGGAATGAAGGGTGAAAATGCTGTTGGTTTGGCATGAGTTCCCGGCGTCGCGGATCCATTCGGTTCTTCGACGTCGGGGCCCGCCCCGCGGCTTTTCGCAGAGATCACAATTATCATTCACCTGGAGGTCGGAGTATGTCTTCGGTCTGTGGCGCATCGGAGCGCCGAAACGGGCGCGAGAGGGGATTCACCCTCGTCGAGCTGCTTGTCGTCGTCATCATCATCGGTATCCTTGCAGCCGTCTCGGTGCCGATCTATCTCAACCAACGCAAGGCGGCGTGGGATTCCGCGGCGCTGAATGACGCCAAGAACGCGCAGACGGCGATTGAAACGGCCATGGCTGCCAACAACGGCACGCTGACCGGCATCTCCATCAGCGGCTATTCGGTGTCGAGCACCGGGCACGTGCATGGCGTGGCCAATCCGTGCGACGGCACGCAGGCGCAGGCGACGAGCATGGACATCCGCAAGGTGGGGCGCGACGTGGGCGTGATCACCTGCTCCGCGGGCGTCTCCCTCGAGATCGTGCCGAACGGCGCCAGATACACCATCACGGCGCACCATGTCAACGGCACCGCCACCTATTCCTACGATTCCGCGACCGACGCGGCCGTCCACAAGGTCTGACGTACGTGGGGCGCCGGCGACGTGTCGGTGCGCCGCCGGCGCCCCATGCATAAGGGGTCGTGCATTTCGCCGCATTCGCCTAATATCTAAGGAGTGTGTGCCGCGCGGAACCCATGCCGCGCCGCCATGGCAAGGAGAGTGAGACGAATACATGTCCTTCGAGCATCCGAATCGCGATAACAAGAAGCTTGACGACGTCTACCGCGACATCATGAAGCGCGCCCCCGAGCACGACTTCGAACCGTCGCTGGACCGTATGCAGATGATTCTGGATCTTCTCGGACATCCGGAGCAGTCGTTCCGCGTGATCCACGTCACCGGCACGAACGGCAAGGGCAGCACCGCCCGCATGGCAGAGGCCCTGTGCCGCGCCTACGGCCTGCGCACCGGCCTGTACACGTCGCCGCATCTCGAATCCGTCACCGAGCGCATCGCCATCGACGGCCAGCAACTGAGCGACGACGATTTCATCGATGTCTACGACCAGGTCAAGGACTTCATCAAGCTGGTCGACGAGCGCAGCACCGCGAACGGCGGCCCGCGCATGAGCTTCTTCGAAGTGCTCACCACGATGGCGATCTGGGCGTTCGCCGACGCCCCCGTGGACGTCGCCATCGTCGAGGTCGGCATGGGCGGCCGTTGGGACGCCACGAACGTGCTCGACGCCGACGCCGCGATCATCGGCCCCGTCGACATGGACCACATGCAGTGGCTCGGCGACACCGTCGAGAAGATCGCAGGGGAGAAGTCGGGCATCATCAAGCACGGCAGCACCGTCGTCATAGGCCCCCAGCCCCACGCCGAGGAGGTCATGCCGATCCTGCTCGAGCAGGCCAGGAAGGTCGGCGCCGCACAGGTGATCCGCGACGGCGAAGAGATGAACGTCGTCAGCCGCACGCCGGCGGTCGGCGGCCAGGTGGCCACCTTGCAGACGCCGAACGGGACTTACGAGGACGTGCCGATCGCCATGTTCGGCGAGCATCAGGCGCACAACGCGCTATCGGCTCTCGCCGCCGCCGAGGTCGTGGTGCCGGTGGCCGGCGCGCTCAACGGCGATGTCGTCGCCAAGGCCTTCAGCGGCGTGCGCGTGCCCGGGCGCATCGAGACGATCCGCACGTCCCCCACGATCATCCTCGACGGCGGGCACAACGTGCAGGCCGTCACGGCGCTGCGCAAAGCCATCGAAGAGAACTATAACTTCCAGCAGCTCGTCGGCGTCACCTCGATGATGGCCGACAAAGAGGTCGAGGATGTGCTCGGCGTCATGGAGCCGCTGCTTTCCGAGCTCATCGTGACGCAGAACTCCTGGTCCCCGCGCGTCATGAAGGCCGAGGACATGGAGAAGATCGCCGACGGCGTGTTCGGACCCGACCGCGTGACGCGCATCGACGACCTTCCGGATGCCATCCAGGCCGCAGTCGACAAGGTGGACGCCGCCGATGACACCGGTGTGGGTTACGGCCGCGGCGTGCTCGTGTTCGGCAGCTTCGTCACGGTGGGCGATGCGCGCCGTCTGCTCGAGGAGAGACCCAACAAGGACCTGCTCAAGCCCAAGTCGGAACGCGTCGCAGGCGACGAAGGGCTGGGGTCCGCCGACTGACCGCTTCCGGCCCACGCCCAAACCTTCCCCGTCCAACCGGCAACCTAAGCAAGGAATCATGTACGTCAAGGAACTCACGCTCCGCGGCTTCAAATCGTTCGCGAACCCCACGACGCTGCGTTTCGAACCAGGCGTGACCGCCATCATCGGCCCCAACGGGTCGGGGAAATCCAACATCGTCGACGCGCTGGCCTGGGTCATGGGCGAGCAGGGCGCCAAAAGCCTGCGCGGCACCTCCATGGAGGATGTGATCTTCGCCGGCACCAGCACCCGTCCGCCCATGGGTCGGGCCCAGGTGAGCCTCACCATCGACAACTCCGACGGCACGCTCGACATCGAATATTCCGAGGTCACGATCAGCCGCACGATCTATCGCAACGGCGGGTCGGAATACGCCATCAACGGTTCCCCCGTGAGGCTTCTCGACGTGCAGGAGCTCCTCAGCGACACCGGCCTCGGCGCGCACATGCACGTCGTGGTGGGGCAGGGGCGCCTCGATTCGATCCTGCGCGCCACGCCTGCCGACAACCGGGGGTTCATCGAAGAGGCCGCCGGGATTCTCAAGCACCGCAAACGCAAGGAACGCGCGCTGCGCAAGCTGCAGAACACCCAGGAGAACCTCGACCGCCTCGACGACCTGCTCAAGGAAATCCACCGGCAGCTCGGCCCCCTGCGGCGGCAGGCGCGGGTCTCGAAACGCGCCGACAGCATCCATGTCGCGCTGAGGGACGCCCAATGCCGCCTGTATGCCGACGATGCGTCGAAGCTCCAGGCGTCGCGCGACGAGGTGCGCGACAAACTCTCCGACGTCCGGTCCCGTCTGGGCGAGCAACAGCGCGAGCTGGCGGCGACGAAAGTGCAGATCGAACGCCTCGAGGCGATGGCGAGTGAATCCAGCCCCGCGTTGCAAAGGCTCAGCCAGTCATGGCATGAGCTCGGGCAGGTGCAGGAACGGCTCGAATCCCTGTCGCGTCTCGCACAGGAGCGCGCCCGGTCCTTCGAATCCCAGATAGCCCAGCCGTCGGGCGATGACCCGGAGATGCTGGCACGCCGCGCCGACGAACTGGACGCCCAGGCGGCCGAAAGCCAGTCGGACGCCACCGCCCGCAAGCTCGAGCTTGAAAAAGCGACGGAGGCGCGCGCCGAAGCCGAGAAGCAGCTCGCTTCGATACGGCAGACATTGACCGAACTGCGCCGCACATCGCAGGAGCGCGACGCCCGCATCGCAAAGCTGCGAGAGCAGATCGCGCGCGAGCAGGCGCTCGTCCAGTCCGACACACAGCGCAAAACCGACGCCGACGGGCAGCGCGCGACCTTCGAGACGCAGCTCGCCGAGGCACGGGAACGTCTCGAATCCCTGGAATCCACGGTGCGCGACACCGGTGAATCCGAAAGCCAGGCGGAGCTTGACATGACGCGCGAAGCCTGTGACAAGGCACGCCAGACCCGAGACGCCGCCGCGAACGAGCAGCGCAAGCTCGACAGCGAGGCGATTGGATTGCAGGCCAAGGCCGACGCGCTGGACGACACGCTCAACAGCCATGACGGTTCCGCCGACCTTGCCGCGAACGGCGTGGCAACGCTGGGGCGTCTCGCCGACTGGATCACCGTGGACGATGGCTGGGAGGACGCCATGGCGCATGCGCTTGGTCCTTTCGCCGGGGCGGTGGTGCTTCCCGGATACCCGGACGTGGTGAAGGCGCTCGATGGTCTCGACGGCAAGGCCGTGATGCTGTCGCCTTGCACAGACCAGGGCGCCGGCGCTGGGGGTGCCGCCGCCGATGCATCCCGTCCCGCGATGCCTGCCGGGACGCGCCCCGCGGGTGAGCTTATCGGGCCCAGCCCCCACGCGACCGACCAGCGCACCGCCCGGGGAGTGGTCGCCTCGCTGCGCATCCTCCTGTCCGACGTGCTCGTGGCCGACACCGTGGAATCCGCAGCGTCCGCGCTCGCGGCCGACGGGGCCGGATGGTCGCAGGCCGTGACACGCGACGGACGCATGCTCAATGCCGTCGGCGGCATCGCGGGAGGCACCTCGGTGCCGTCCGACATCTCTCTTGCCGCGCGTCGCGACAAAGCCCTTGAGCTCCTTGCCGATGTCACGCGCCGCCGTGACGAAGCCACGTCCAGGCTCGACGAGGCCAACCGGGCTTATGCGCAGGCGCGTTCCGTCGTCGACGCCGCGAAGGCGCGGGTGACCGAACGCCGTGTCAAGGCGCAGGAGGCCCGCCGCAATCTGGAGGCCGCGTCGTCATCCGTCTCCAGCCTTGAGCGCCGCGTCCAGGACGTCCAGCGCCGCATCGCGCAGATCGAGCAGGAAGCCGACGGGCGCCGTCGGAACATCGATAGTCTGAACGACGAGCTCGACGTGGCGCAGTCCACGAAGGACGAGCAGATGGACTTCGACGAAGTCCAGGCGAGAGAGAAGTCCTTGGAATCCGAGCTGTCGCAGCAGCGCGAAAGCGAAATCCGCGCGCGCATCGCCTGGAGCGACGCCGACAAGCGCTATCAGTCGCTCGTCCGCCAATCGGGGATGCTGCGCGACAACGCGCGGCAGGCATGGGAGCGTCGCATCCGCGTCGAAGCCCGCAACGAGCGGCTCGCCAAGCAGGCGCACGACGCACGCTGCATCGGGGATCTGGCCGCTGCCGCGGCACGGCGCATGGCCGCGCACATCGAGCATGCGCAGACCGAACGCGAACGGGTGCAGTCGGAGGCGTCGGCGCATGACAGCGAGCTCGCGCAGCTTCGGAAACACCGCAACGAGATAGAGCCCGTGGTGTCGGGGCTGCAGAACGACGAGCATGACCTCGACGTGCGCCGCGAACGCCTCGCCACCGAATTCGGTGGCCTTCGGCAGAAGGTCTCCGACGACCTGGGGATGGACATGGACGAGCTCATCGCCGATTTCGGACCTGACGTGCCCGTGCCGGTGCTTGACGACGAGGGCCATGTGATCGAGCTCGAGGATGCGACGGAGACCGCTTCCGGGGAGGACGCAGGAGCCGACGGTTCCGCCGATGCGGATGCCGGGCGCCCGCGGTACGACGGCGCCCGCGTCGACCCCGCGCGGTACAAGACCGTCCCCTATGTGCGCGACGAGCAGACCAGGCGCCTCGCCACGGCGCGGCGTGACCTCGAGGCGCTCGGCAAGGTGAATCCGCTTGCGGGAGAGGAATACGACGCGCTCGAGGCCCGAAACAAATACATCAACGACCAGCGCCAGGACGTGGTGAAATCACGCGACGACCTGCTCGGCCTCATCAAGGACCTCGACGGCATGATGGTCGACGTGTTCACCAGCGCCTTCAACGACACGGCCGCCGCGTTCGAGAAGGTCTTCGCCACGTTGTTCCCCGGCGGGACGGGACATCTGAGGCTCGAGAACCCCGACGACATGCTCGCCACGGGCGTCATCGTCGAGGCGAGCCCGGCCGGCAAGAGGGTCAAGCAGCTGTCCCTGCTGTCGGGCGGCGAGAGGTCTTTGACGGCGCTGGCGCTTCTCTTCGCCATCTTCACGGCGCGCCCCAGTCCGTTCTACATCATGGACGAGGTCGAGGCGGCCCTCGACGACGTGAACCTCACGCGTCTGCTCAACGCCATCGACGACCTGCGCAGCCACGCGCAGCTCATCATCATCACGCACCAGCAGCGTACGATGAGCATCGCCGACGCGCTCTACGGGGTCACCATGCGCGCGGACGGCGTGACGTCGGTCGTGTCGACCACGATGCGCCGCGACGACCGCCCGTCCGACGACGCCGCGGCGCAGCCGCACGACGCGTGACGCGTGACGGAGACGACCGGCGGATATCGTCCACGGATGTCTGCCGGCCACCGGCCCGACGTTTCGCATTGGTGCGTTCCTGCCGTGGCTTCATCTGGAATCCTCCCATGCTAGACTTGTGGAAATCGTGGATCGGCGGAGTAGACGATGCCACGTATCGATGGGGACAGCGAGATGACAAGGGGAGGAATGAAGACTGCGGCAAGGAAAATCTACGGAACGTTGGTTCGTACAGCGTTTTCCGGCGTCGGTGTGCGTGGTGTGTCTGTTGTGCATCTCTGTATTTCTTCCATCCGCTTTCGCGGGTGTTGAGGATATTAGGGCTTTGCGGGAATAGCGAGGTGTCCGATGCATGGCAAACCGACCCGCACCCAAGTTATCATTATCTGCTTACTATTCGCTCTGCTTATTGCCATGGGTGGGTTTCTGATTCGCCTGGTGATCGAAGACGGTAATCAATCTTCATCAACAAATGGCGGTGTCACTTGCACATCACCAGATTACTGTGAGTCATCCACGGGGATGTATTGCGTTGCTGGGTCCTGAGTATCACTCAGTTCTCGGACAAAGCATGAGTATTGGGGTGGCAGCTGACGATGAAAGTTCTGGAATCTGTTCATACCGGTGGGATTATGACGGTGATGGAATAGTAGATAGCACGACAACGGAAGCCGGTGGGAGCCTCACATACCACAAGTATCCAGAGCCGTTTGATGGTGATATGAGTGTCACTGTTGTGTCGTGCAGTGGCGAGGAACGTCAGCTCCCATGTGACGGTTGATGTCGATGGCGACGGCGATGGCTGGCCGGATCCGGCGGATAACTGCCCCGCCGTGTCAAACCCGGATCACAACGATGCGGATTTCGATGGGACGGGGGATGCGTGCGACAGGACCCCGGGCTACGCACGCAATGCGTTCTGGTGGTATTTTTCGCTTATCGTAGGGTTCGTCATCGCCTTCGTTGCGGAGTATCCGTGGGCGATTCCCGTCGTGCTGCTCCTGGCTTGTCTGGTCCAAGGCATTGTCGCGTTGCTGATAGGAAGGCGCATCGGGGAAAAGTGACTGCACTTCTGGTACGGGGCGCGTGGCGTGGGGATGGTGCCTGCATGGACGGGACACATTGCGCCATGTCGGTCAGAACCACGTGTCCGTGCGCGGACGCCTGCCGTTGGACTTCGCCCATTCGTTGTAGCTTGACTTCCATTGCGCGAACGAGGCGGTCTGCCACTCCATGAGGGATCCGAGGGAGAGCGCGGCGAGCTGGGGATACAGGCGGGTCATCGGCCCCACCAGGTCGAGCGTGGCGACGGTGTCGGTGCTCGCATCATGGAAATCGCCATGGGGGTATATCCCGTAGTATTCGGTCGTCGCCGACAGCCGGTGGCTTCCATGGCGGTGGCTCAGGGCGCGGTCGAAGACGAGGGGATCGGCGATCAGCAGTGGCGTGCCCGGCGCGCCGGAGCCCGTCCTTTGCGCGGACGGTGCAATGCGGGACTCCAAGGGGCGCAGCCGCCATCGCGTGAGGTCGCCCTGCAGCATGCGCACGTCGAACGGCGCGTTGTACGCGACGAGAGGAATCCGCAGACGCTGGGCGGCGGCGATGGTGTCTGCGATGGCGTCAAGGGACGGCATGGGCTCGGATCCGTGTTCCGCCACGTAGTTGTCGCTCAATCCGTTCACAGCGCTCGCCCCGGGGGATATGGGGCGATGCGGGTTGATGAGCCAGCTGTCCGCCAGATCGCCTTCGAAGCCCGTCGTCGGATTGCGCAGGACCAGCGACGCCGAGACGATGGCGTCGTTTCCCGCGGCGAGTCCGGTCGTCTCGGTGTCGAACCCCAGGAGGAGCGATTCGGACAGAAGCGTGTCGGGGGACTGGGGGCGGAGGGAATCCAGCTCGTCGATGATGCGGGAGGTCATGCGCACCATTGTGGTGATCTCATGCGACATTCCTTTGCGGCCGGCGCAGGGAAGAGAAGAAGTCGGGACGGTACCGTCAGACCTACAGGTTGCGCACCGCGGCGGGCAGCACGAAATGCATGGTCTCGCGCATCGTTTCGACGGTGCGCGTTTCGGGAAAGCCCAGGTCTTCCAAGGCCTTGACGACGCCAGCGACGAGTTCGTCGGGCACCGAGGCACCTGATGACACGCCGACCGTGGCGACGTCGTCGAACCATGCCGCATCCAGCTGCGTGGCGTCATCCACGCGGTGCGCTGATTGCGCCGGACGTCCGTGTGCGGTGAGGGCCTGTTCGGCGACCTCGACGAGGCGTACCGAATTGGAGGAATTCGCCGACCCCACGATGATCATGCAATCGGATTGCTGGGCGACGAGCTTCACGGCCTGCTGCCGGTTCTGCGTCGCATAGCAGATGTCGGAGTTCGGCGGTTCGCTCATCCATGGGAAACGCCGGCGCAGCGTGTCGATGACGGTCGCCGTTTCGTCGGCCGACAGGGTGGTCTGCGTCAGGTACACCAACGGCGTGGATTCGGAGAAGTCCAGGGACCGCACGTCGTCGGGATGCTCGATGAGATGCACATGGTCGGGCGCTTCCCCCACCACGCCCACGGCCTCGTCATGCCCGCGGTGCCCGATGTAGATGACCTCGTAGCCGGCCTTGGTGTATCGCAGCACCTCGCGGTGCACCTTGGCCACGAGCGGGCACGTGGCATCCACGATGCGCAGCCCCCTGGCCTTCGCCTGTTCCTGCACTTCGGGCGAGACGCCGTGGGCGGAGAACACCACGGGGATCTTCGCGGCCGCCGCGGCGTCGGGGATCTGGGAGAGTTCGTCGACGAAAACGGCGCCCTGCGCTGCAAGGTCGGCGACCACGTGTTTGTTGTGCACGATCTGACGTCGCACATACACCGGCGGGAGTCCGGAAGGGCGCTGTTTGCCTGATTCGGCGGCGAGCAACCGTTGCACGGTGAGGATCGCGCGGTCGACGCCGGCGCAGAAGCCGCGGGGATTCGTGAGGATGACCGTTTTCGCCGCCTGGCCGGCGGAGGGCGCGTCGGAGGGTTGCCTTTGGCCGTCGTCGGTGTCGAGGCTGCGCTGGGACTTGCGCTGTGTTTCGGAGGTGCTCATACCGTCCATGGTACGCGGACTGCGGGAACCGTTTTCGCTTGTTCCGGTGTCCGGATGGCCGCCACGCGGAGCGCGGGTTGCCATCGTCGGAGGTGTGTGAGATAATCCCAAAGGCTTAAACGTTTAAACCAAAAGGAGTCATCATGGGAAAGCGCGGACGTATGCGTCGTGACCGTCGTAAGAAGGCTGCCAATCACGGCAAGAGGCCGAACGCCTGATATCGTCGCGATATCACGGTTGCCCTCATACGGCTTGTCGGAACCCCCATCTCCCTTCGTTGCTCCACTCCGTGGAGCCCGCAAGGAGATGGGGGTTTCCTTTTCTGCGCCGTTGGCCGTGGCATCCATCCGTTGGCGTCCGTCCGCCGGCATCATCCGTCAGTATGACTTCTTGTCGGTGGCTATGGGCGCCACCACGGCATCGAGCACACGCACCAGGTCGCGCGGATTGACGCCGAGGCTCATGCCGCGTTTGCCACCGGAGACGAGCATCTCGTCGAATTCCAACGCCCCCGAGTCGATGACCGTGCGGTGCCTCGTGCGCTGGCCGAGCGGCGAGATGCCGCCCGTTACATACCCCGTCTCGCGCATGGCGTCCTTGGGGTCCGCCATGTCCGCCTTCTTGGCGCCGATGGCCGCAGCGATTGCCTTGAGGCTCAGATGCCCCGACACCGGCACCACGCCGGTCACCATGCCGTCGCTGGTCTGCACCATGAGGGTCTTGTATACCTGGCGTTCGTCCTTGCCGAGCTGTTCGGCGGCCTCTTTGCCGTATCCCTCGTCCATGTGGTCGCTGGAATGATGGTATTCGTACAGGGTAAACGGCACCCCTGCCTTGTCGAGCTGCACCGTGGCGGGGGTGGACGCCCCGCCCTTCTTCGTTTTCTTGGTCATGGTGCCGATAGTAGTACGCCGCCCCGTCGCGTCGCCTCGTCACCACACGTTGAGGCCTGCCGGCGCGAAGGCGACGTGGCACACCACGATTCCGAGGTAGGCGAACGCCAACAGGCCGGTCGCGATGCGCCGCGCCTCGCGCTGCCGGCCCAAGCGCAGATCCGCGTTGGCCAGCGGCACGAGCAGGAGAGGGAGCAGTGGGATGAAATAGCGGCTCTGCAGACCGAGCACCCATCCGCCGGTTCCATCGGAGGGGCTGATGACGGCCATCGCCGCCACCGTGGCAATCGTGTACGCGGCAACGACCGCGGCCGAGCACACCCACATCGGCGCATCCCAGCGGCGCGGCTCGCGGCAGGGTAGGGATGTGGCTGGCAGGAGCTCGGCGGACGAGGATGTGGCGGACGGGGATGCTGCAGGCAGGGGCGCTGCGGACAGGAGCAGCATGATGCCGAGCGCGACGAACGCGGGCAGCATGAACGTCTCGGGAACCATCGTATGCTCTATGCCCACGAGGAACTCGGTGTGCTTGCCGATCTCCTGCGCGCTGGTTCCCGGGTCCTGCGCCAGCTGCGCGCCGGCGACGTCCACGGGCTTTACAAGCGTCACGACGGTGCTGCGCAGCAGGTCGAACGGATGAGTGAGGACGTGATGCGTGCGGGCCGCGATCTGGGCGGAGGAATAGTAGGAGACGGGCGGGATGCCGCGCGTCGCCGCATGCCATGCAAGGAAGGAGCCCACGCCCGCCGCGAGCGGGACGGCGGGGCGCGCGTCAAAGTGGCGGCCTTCATCGGACGGCGGGGCCATCAGGGGGATGAGCAGGGCCAGCAGCAGGACGCATGTGATCTTGATCTGGCCCACGCACAGGGCGAGCACGGTGAGCGCGCAGCATTGCCGGGCGGTCGCGCGGCGGCGCTGGTCGTACACCCGCAGCACCATGGCCAGGAACAGCAGGCTGACGGAGTCGATGACAGCGTCGGCGGTGGGGTAGAGGCTCGACAGGAACACCGAGGGCAGCAGGCCGATGGCCGCGAACACCCACGACAGGCGCGAGGAGAGCACGATGGCGGCGCCGGTCGTCAGCGCACAGAACGCGAGGGTGGCCAGACAGGCCACCCGGTAATGGCCGAAGCCAAGCAGGGCCGGCAGGTATTCGAATGGTGAGTTGACGGCGGTGTTGTTGAACTCCTCGAAGGAGCCGTTGACGAAGCTGCCGTAATGCCCGGGGTCGGTGGAAGACTGCACCGGCAGCCATCCGCCGTGGGCGACCTGCTGCGCGCGCAGCCAGTGGTGGTGCCAGTCGTAGCCGCTGGGGTTCGTGTCGAACAGGATGATCGCGATTCCGGCGGGCAGCGCCAGCGCGAGATACGTGCACAGCGCCGTCTGCCGCGCCCACAGGCGTGTCAGGGCGGCTGCGATCCCGGTGCGTGTTTCCACGGGTGCGGCGTGGCGTGATGCTGACATGAGAACGCTCCTCTCCAAACCCTGCGCACGGTGCATCGCATCGTGCGCGTATCATCAGAGCAACCGGACGGCATTCAGCCCCGCGCCGCGGGTATCGTCGGGAAACATCGTCGTGCTGCGGCGCCGTCTCGCGCCATCGTCTGGTACTCGCCCGCGGCGGCATAAGAAAACTCCTCGGAATCGCTTCCGAGGAGTTCGCGCGGCCTTACGCTACGTGCGCGTCAGGCTCGCTGGTGCTCCGGACCTGCCGGAGAGCGCTCACTTGGAGAGCTCGGCGAAGTAGAGCAGGGTGCGGATCATGTTGGAGGTGAAGCCGTACTCGTTGTCGTAGAAGGACACGGTGCGCACGAGCTGCGTGTCGCCGACGGTGTTCACGTCGGTCTGCGTCGGATCGAAGACGCCGCCGTGGGTGTCGCCGATGATGTCGGAGGACACGATGCCGTCGCCGTTGTAGCCGAAGTAATCGGTGTCGGAGAAGGCGGCCTTGAAGGCGTCGTTGATCTCGTCAACGGTGACCTTCTTCTCGAGGACGGTCGTGAGTTCGGTCACGGAGCCGTCGACGACCTGGATGCGCTGGGCGTGGCCCTGCAGCTTGCCGTTGACGGAGGGGACGACCTTGCCGATGGCCTTGGCGGCGCCGGTGGAGTGCTCGATCGTGTTGACGGCGGCGGAACGGTTGGAACGCGGGTTCTTGCCACGCGGGCCGTCGAGCAGCATCTGGGTGCCGGTGTAGGCGTGGATCGTGGTCATGAAGCCGGCCTTGATGCCGAACTTGTCGTCGAGGAGCTTGACCATGGCGGCCATGGAGTTCGTGGTGCAGGAGCCGGCGGACACGATGTTGTCGGTCGGCTTGAGGATCTCATGGTTCACGCCATACACGACGGTCGGGGTGACGTCGTCCTTGGCGGGAGCGGAGATGAGGACCTTCTTGGCGCCGGCGTTGAGGTGAGCCTGGGACTTCTCGGCGGAGGTGTAGAAACCGGTGCACTCGAGCACGAACTCGACGCCGTCGTTCTTGACCCACGGGATGTTGTTGGCGTCCTTCTCGGCGTAGACCTTGTACTCCTTGCCGTCCACGATGATGGAGTCATCGGTGGAGGTCACGTCCACGTAGGTGCCGTCAAGGTGCTTGAAACGGCCATGGGTGGAGTCGTACTTGAGGAGGTAAGCAAGCATAGACGGGGTGGTCAGATCGTTGATGGCTGCAACTTCGATGTCACCGGCGGCGCCGCCCTGCTGCTGCAGCTCGAAAATACGGCGGAATGCGAGACGACCAATACGACCGAAGCCGTTGATACCAATCTTAACTGTCATTATCTGTCTTCCTTTGGTACTGGCCGGAATGCTCGTGATTGGCACTCCAGACCTGTGTTTGCCAACAGTTGCCACTTTAGTGTGCGGTCTGTACAGGTGGCTGGCAATTCGCTGTGTTTCTCCGAGGTATTCGCTCACAGCGAAATCCATGACCGATGCCTCGTGTCGTGGATCAGGCGAGGCCCTCCTGGCGGCGGCCGGCGTCGGAAAGCCTGTCGGACACGGCGTCCGACAGGTCGCCGAGCGTGGCGCCCTCGTACGCGCGTGTCGTCGTGACGGCCGGCGCGGGCACGACGCTCGGGTACGTCACGATCAGGGTACCCGCGCCGACGCTGATGCGCCCGGGCGTCCCCATGAGTTCGTTGCTCAGCTGCGAGACGGTGTTGGCCACGGTGAAGCCGCTCACTTCGTATTTGAGACCGGCGATGGTGACATCGCGCGACTCCTCGTCCATCGAGAACACCGACACCATGGGGAAGTCGGGGATGGGGCATGCGGCGAAATCCACGGAGCCGTCGGTCACGGCCACGGCGTTGAGGCGGTCGCCGTAGAGGAAGGCTGTGCCGCCGGCGTGGCTCACGAAGCCGAGGAGCTGCAGGTTGCCGATCGTGTGGTCGAGGCGTCCGCCCAGGCCTCCCAGGATGTGGAATTCCCGGGCGCCCGCCATCCATCCGGCCTTGACGGCGCTCATCATGTCGGTGTCGTCTTTCTGGCTGGGGAGCGTGATGACGCTGAGCCCGCGATAGGGCCCCGATGCGAGACGCGATGTGGCGTAGGCGGCGAGGCGGGATTCCGCGGTTCCGCGTGGGTCGGCGGAATCCCGTTCCTCGCCGAGAGGCTCGGTGTCGAACCGGGATGCGATGGAGTCCATGTCGCCGATTACGAAGTCGGGTCGGATGCCGAGGCCGGCGGCGTGGTCGAGGCCGCCGTCGGCCGCGACCACCAACGGGTCGCAGCCCGCCCCGTCGCCGGCGAGCCCGGCCATGCGCAGGGCATGCGCCTCCGTGCCGTAGTAATCACCGGCTCCCAGGATGATGCAGCGGGTGGATGTGTGCGCCATGGGTGTCCTTTCGTCTGCCGCTTTTGTCTGACTCGAGTCTAGAAGGGTCGGTAGAATATGCCATGAATACATCGTTACACCCCCTTGTCCACGGGGCGGTCGCGGCGGCCGGCGCATCCATGCTGCGCCGCGGCGAAGGAAGGCATGCACATGGCATCTGACATCAAGGCGGCGTTCTTCGACATCGATGGCACGCTCACGAGCTTCGTGACGCATGACGTGCCGCAGTCCACCAAGGACGCCCTTGAGGAACTCAGCAGACGCGGCATCGCCACCTTCATCTGCTCGGGGCGCCCGCCGACGCAACTGGGGCCCATCCGGCAGCTCATCGACCACGAGTGGACCGGCTTCGTGACCATGAACGGCCAGTATTGCTTCGACGACAGGGGATACCAGGAATCCGAGGCGCTCGACCCCGGCGACGTGCGTGCGTTCGTGGAGTACATCGCCGCCCGGCTGCCCGATGTCTCCGCCGGCTTCTGCGAGCTCGACTACGTCTATTTCAACCAGATCACCGGATACCTGCGCAAGATGTGGGACGGACTGGGCAAAACCGCTCCCGCGCTTGTCGTCGACGATCCGCAGAGGACGCGCACCCACGTTACCTACCAGTTGTCGGCGTATGTGCCGGAAGGCCCCGAGCAGGACGCCATCATGGAGGTCATGCCGCATTCCAAGGCGCTTCGCTGGCACCCCGATTTCACCGATATCTGCCCGTTGGACGGCGGCAAGCCCACGGGGATGCGCCGTTTCATGAAACGCTACGGATGGACCCCGGACCAGGTCATCGCCTTCGGCGACGGTGGCAACGACACGGACATGCTCGCTTTCGCCGGCATCGGCGTCGCCATGGGCAATGCCACCGAGGTCGCGAAATCCGCCGCTGACTACGTCACCGACGACGTCGATCACGACGGGATCCTCAACGCCCTCAGGCATTTCGACGTGCTGTGACCCCTCTGCCGCGGGGTCACAGCACGGCGCGTCGGACGCGGTGTGGGCCTGGGGAAACCGGCGCCCGACGCGCCGGGCGCGGACCCAGATCATCCCAGGCGCTGCATCTCGTCGTCGGTGAGCCGCAGGTCGAGAGCCTGCACGTCGTCGTCGAGCTCCATGGCGTTCTGCGCGCTGGGGATCGCGATGAACACGGGGCTTTGCGCCAGCTCCCAGGCGAGCGTCACGCGCTGGTAGCTCACGCCCCGGTCGGCCGCCACCTGGCGGAAGGGCACGAACCGTGTCATGCTCACCTGCTCCAGGTATCCGCCCAGCGGGCTCCACGCCACGAACGGGATGCCCAGGGCCTCGCAGTGGCGCAGCGTGTCTTCCTCGTCGCGGTACGCGGGGTTGAATTTGTTCTGCACCGCGGCCAGTCCGTCGCCCAGGATGGCGTGGGCGACGTCGATCTGTTCGACGCTGGCGCGCGAGATCCCGGCGTGGGCGATCACGCCTTCGTCGAGAAGCCGCCGCAGCGCCCCCATCTCGTCCTCGTACGGGACGGCCGGGTCGGGGCAGTGCGAATACAGCAGGTCCAGATGGTCCACGCCCAGCGCCACGCACGATTCCTTGGCGTTGCGGATCATCGTCCCGGGGCGCGAATCGGCCTGCCAGCCGTATTCGCCGTTCTCCAGCGTGCGGCGGTAACCGGTCTTCGTGGCCACCACCACGTCGTCGCGCGGCCCGTCCCACGTGCGCAGGGCCTGCGCCACCAGACGCTCGCCCGATTCCTCGCACCCCTCGGATTCGCCCGGCGTGTAATACGACCACGCGGTGTCGATGTAGCGGATGCCGGCGTCGAGCGCGGCGTGGATCACGCCGACCGCCGTCTCCGTGCGCGGATGGCCCTCGATGGCGAGGGCCATGGTGCCCAGTCCCAGACGCGGCACCGTGCGTCCTGCGAATTCGATGGAAGATATGCTCATCGTTGCCTTGTGCTCCTTGGAATCGTGGTGCGGCCGTTGCGGGCGGGGCCCGGGGCCGTCGGCGTCAAGCCTGCGGGAAATCGCCGAGGTCGATGGTGGGCGTGGGCAGGCCCAGCGCCTTCATCTCGACGATGGGGTTCATGAACTCGCGCTCGCGGGCTATGAGGCCGTTGCGCATCTCGAACGAATAGATGAAATGGTTCTCGTAATGCACCGGGTCGTGTCCGGGCAGGACCAGGGTGCCGTGGCCGTCGGCCTCCGCCCACAGCCAGTTCGGGTCGTCGGTGTGCCAGATGCGGATGCCGGACCATTCCCAGTCGGGGAAGTGCTCGGAGCTCCACACGTCGTAGGCGGCGATGCTGTCGCGCCCCTGCGCATAGGCGGGGGAGCCGGTGTCCGACGTCCACAGGCCGCTCACGGCGTCTTCGGTGAACAGCTCGTGACGGCGTAGCAGCGCGTCGCCGTGGCCGGAATGCAGGAACATGTCGACGGTTGCATAGTTCGCCGCGCGCGTGGCGTCGTCGCTGGCGCCTCGGGCGCGGGTTGCGTCTGCGCCGGGGGTTTCGCACGCCGGGCGGGATGTTTCAATGCTCATGCATCCTACGATAATCCGTCCGCCGACTCCGGCGTTCCTGGCGACACCCGTGGGCCCGATCGGGGAGCGAGCTGTGCTATGGTGAATCCATAACTCAACGGGAGCTTTCCAGAGGCTGAGAGGAAGCAGAAGCTTCGACCGAACTTGATACGGGTAATGCCGTCGTAAGGAACGCCTTCGAAACGACCGGACCTCGACCTGCACTCAGTGGCATGCGCCACGGGTCAGACGTGCTGCTGCCGCCGCGATGCCATGCATTTCGACGCCAAGGCCGCAGGTGCGCGGGTTCCATAGGGGTCTGGGACGATTCGGCAGGCTGAGTTTCTTTTTGCACCCCGCAGACATGGCGACCATGCCACGAGCATGCCTTCGCCGCGCGCAGACTCCAGCGCGTGCCAGCGTCATGTCATGCACCCACGGTGCATGCGGAACGCCGGTGGCGGATGCCGCGCGATGCGGGGCACGTGTCGGTTTCCCTCGGCCTTTCCTTCGGGAATCCGCGGCTATCCGCGGCCCAAACGCCGACTGCCGGTCGGTGGTCGGGTCACGGTCGGTTGCGGAAACCAGAGGCTTCCCGCTGTCGGAACGACGATTCCGGACGGCGGGATGGGGTGGATCCCGCAGGGATAGATGACAGGGTCATCGAGGGGCGCACCACCAAGGGTACGGTTTCTTCGACGACCCTTTTTCGGTTTTTGGGACCCTGCGGCGCGACTACCGCACAGCCCCGCGAATCAGGTTCGAGAAAGGAACGCCGATGAAAGTCAATGGCGAACAGGTCGTCTGCGATACGCCGATGAGCGTCACGCAGCTCATCGAAAGCCGCGGGCTCAATTCCCGGCGCGTGGCGGTGGAGCTCAACGGCTCCATCGTCCCCCGCGCTCAGCGCGAGACCACGATGCTCAAGGATTCCGACACCGTCGAGATCGTGTCGTTCGTCCAGGGAGGCTGACGCCCGCGCCTACGCCGCCCGCCGCGTTATCCACAGCCCAGGTGCGGCGGAGCGACATGAATCCCATCGTCATACGTTCCCCAGAAACAGGACACACCATCACATCATGACATCTCCAATCTCAGCAACCGGCGCCGGCGCATCCGCGGCGCCCGCGCAGCAGGTCGCCAACCCGCCGTTCATCCCCAGCGCCACCCCCGAGCAGGACGCCGCGCGCGCCCGCATGTTCGCGCAGCTCGATGGCCTCGACGTGCGTCGGCTCGTCAGCGAGAAGGAGGTGCGCGACGCCTTGCTCGAACGCCACGGCGCCGCCACCCAGGCGAAGCTCGATGCGGCCAGCGTGGCCATCTGCGGGTGCGGCGGCCTCGGGTCCACCGTGGCGATCGCGCTCGCGCGCATCGGCGTGGGGCACATGCACCTCATCGACTTCGACGTGGTCGACATGACCAACCTCAACCGCCAGCAATACTCGGTGTGGCACGTGGGGCAGCCGAAGCCCGTGGCGCTTCGGCAGGTCATCGCATCCATCAACCCCTACCTCGACGTGCGCATCGACTGCACCAAGGTCACGGACGACAACGTGCGCGACCTGCTCGCCGGGGACGCCATCGTCGCCGAATGCTTCGACGTGCCCGAGAACAAGACGTTCCTGGTCAACGCGGTGCTCGAGAACTTCCCCGACAAGCCGCTGGTGAGCGCATCCGGGATGGCGGGGTACTGCAGCTCCAACCTCATCTCGACGCGCCGCGTGGCGCGCAACTTCTATTTCTGCGGCGACGGCGAGACCGCGCCGAAGCCCGGCGCGGGGCTCATGGCGCCGCGCGTCGGCGTCGTGGCCGCGCACGAAGCCAACATGATCACCCGCATCATCCTCGGCGAGGACGACGCCTGACGCAGGCGCCGCCGGCCCGGGGAGCGCGGGCGTAATTTCCGTCAACCAACGGAGGAGTACGAATGGAACATTACAGCAGCCAGCAGAACCAGCCGCACCGCATCGGTCTCAGCGCCGAGGACCGTGCCGAGGCCGAGCGCCTCTCGGGGGCCTACACCGCCCACAACCTGGTGGGAAGCGGTGCCTACGACAGGATCGAGGACACCCCGCTCGTGCTCGGCGGGCATGAGTTCTCCTCGCGGTTCATCCTCGGGTCGGGGCGTTACGACCTGCGGCTCATCAAGGCCACCATCGAGAACGCCGGCACGCAGATCGTCACCATGGCGCTGCGCCGCGCGCAGACCAGCGAGAACAGCGTGCTCGACTACATCCCTGACGGCATCACCCTGCTGCCGAACACCTCCGGGGCGCGCACCGCCGAGGAGGCCGTGCGCATCGCGCGTCTGGCGCGGGATGTGTGCGAGACGGATTTCGTGAAGGTCGAGATCAAGCGCGAGGAGAAATACCTGCTGCCCGACAACGCCGAGACCATCAAGGCGACCGAGATCCTTGCCAACGAGGGTTTCGTGGTCATGCCGTATATGTTCCCCGACCCGCTGGCGGCGCACGACCTCGAGGAGGCGGGCGCGGCGGCGGTCATGCCGCTGGGCGCCATGATCGGCTCGAACAAGGGCCTGCGGATGCGGGACTTCATCGAGGTCATCATCGCCAATGCCCACGTCCCGGTGATCGTGGACGCCGGCATCGGCCGCCCCTCGCAGGCGTGCGAGGCCATGGAGATGGGCGCCGACGCGGTCATGGCATACACTGCGGTGGCGTCCGCGGGCAACATCCCGCTCATGGCGCGCGCCTTCCGCGACGCCATCGCGGCCGGACGCGCCGCGTATCTGAGCGGCCTGGGGAAGGTCGTCGAGGGACATGCCGTGCCCTCCAGCCCCACGACGGGCTACCTGCGCTGACGCGTGCCGCCCCATGCGGCGCGCATCCGCCGCGCGACACGCCGGACGGCGTCCGCCGGTACATCCGACACGCCCGTGTCCGGGAGTGTGGTACACTACTCAAGGCTTGAGAAATCAAGAAAGTGGATTCCGAGGAATCCCACCTGGGAGCCTTGAAGGCTGCGGGTCATGGGCGGATGCCTTTTCAGACGCGTCCGCGTGCCGCCTGCGCACCGTGTCGGTGCCGCGGCGCCGTGCTTCGTGCACGTGTCATGGTTCGTGTTCTTCAGTGCTTGCGATGGGTTCCGACAGTCCGCTCACGCAAACGAGGATTGGAGTTATCATCAGCGACGAACCACGCATAAACGAGGAGATCCGCGTGCCGCAGGTCCGACTCATCGGGCCCAAGGGCGAGCAGGTCGGGGTCATTGCTACGAGCGTTGCCCTCAATCTTGCGCGTGAGGCGAATCTCGATCTCGTCGAGGTCGCGCCCAACGCCAAGCCGCCCGTGGCCAAGCTCATCGATTACGGCAAGTTCAAGTACAACGAGAAGATCAAGGCTCGCGAAGCTCGCCGCAACCAGAGCACCGCGGAAATCAAGGAGATTCGCTTCCGTCTGAAGATCGATGACCATGATTTCGAGGTGAAGAAGGGACATGTGGTCCGCTTCCTCTCCGGCGGCGACAAGGTCAAGGTGACAATCATGCTTCGCGGTCGTGAGCAGTCCCGCCCGATCGGCGGCGTCGAGCTCCTGCAGCGTCTCGCTTCCGAAGTGGAGGAATACGGCACGATTGAATCCCAGCCGAAGCAGGAGGGGCGCAACATCTTCATGACGCTTGCGCCGAAGGGCAAGAAGGTCCACACCCAGTCGGAGCAGCGCCGACGCGGAGCGGAATCCCGCGCCGAACGCCAGGCCCGCCAGGCGGCGCGTCTCGCAGCCAAGCAGGATGCACAGAGCAAGGCGGCCAAGCAGGCCCGGGAAGAGCTCGAAGGCAAGGCCGACAAGCCGACTTCCGGTGCGTCCAAGCCGGAGCGCAAGTAGCCCGATCCCAACGAGGGCCAGATAGCTTCCCATCGAAGAACACAAACAAGGAGGGCAGCAATGCCGAAGATGAAGTCCAACTCCGCAGCTTCCAAGCGTATCCGTGTGACGGGTTCCGGCAAGCTCATGCATGCCGGCTGCGCGATGCGCCACAACCTGGAGCACAAGTCCGCTCGCAAGCGTCGTCACCTGTCTGAGGACGGTGTGCTCGCAACGCCGCAGAGCAAGAACATGAAGACGATGCTCGGCCTGTGATTGGCTGCAAGCAACAAGGATTTTTTAAAGGAAAGCTGAGGAAATAACATGGCACGTGTCAAGCGCGCAGTCAATGCCCACAAGAAGCGTCGCGCAACGCTCGAGCGCGCGAAGGGTTACCGCGGTACCCGTTCCCGCCTGTATCGTCGCGCCAAGGAGCAGCTGCTCCACTCTTACAACTACAACTTCCGTGACCGCAAGGCTCGCAAGGGCGACTTCCGCAAGCTGTGGATCTCCCGTATCAACGCCGCCGTGCGCAACGAGGGCATGACCTACAACCGCTTCGTGCAGGGCCTGCGTCTTGCCGGCATCGAACTCGACCGCCGCGCCCTCGCCGAGCTCGCCGTGAACGACCCCGCTGCGTTCTCCGCCATCGTGGCACAGGCCAAGGCCGCCCTGCCCGAGGACGTCAACGCTCCGGTTGCCGCCTGAGTCCGACGCACATCCGCCGCAAGACGGATCTGACTCTTCCAAGGCCCCGACACCCAGTGCCGGGGCCTTTTCCGTGCCCGCCGCCCTTGTCGCACGTGCTGCGGCGGCGTGGAACCCACACGTGCGGCAAATGAGCGGATATTGGCAAGATGCCCCGGCGCATGCTACGAAAGTTGCAATCATCGATTAATCTACCCAAAGGAATAAGGAAGGAGCCCGCCATATGTATCTCGAGTCGATCGAAGGACCACAGGACGTTCGCGCGTTGACAGCCGGTCAACGCGTGGCCCTCGCCTCCGAGATACGCCATGCCATCGTCCACAAGCTCGCGGCCCGCGGCGGTCACGTCGGCTCCAACCTCGGTTTCGTCGAGGCCACGATCGCGCTGCACTGCGTGTTCGACGGCCCGGACGACAAGATCGTGTTCGACGTCAGCCACCAGAGCTACACCCACAAGATGCTCACAGGGCGCAAGGATGCGTTTCTCAACGAAGAGTGCTACGGCGATGTCTCGGGCTTCACCGACCCCGACGAAAGCGACTACGACCTGTTCCGCATCGGGCACACCTCGACGTCGATCTCGCTTGCCAGCGGTCTCGCCAAGGCGCGTGACATGCGCGGCGGCCGCGGCAACGTCGTCGCCGTCATCGGCGATGGTGCGCTGAGCGGCGGGGAGGCGCTCGAAGGGCTCGACTACGTGGGCGGCGAGCTGGGCAGCAACATGATCATCGTCGTCAACGACAACGGCATGTCCATCGCCGAGAACCACGGAGGGCTGTACCGCAGCCTCGCCGACCTGCGTGCCACCGACGGCGCCAGCCCGAACAACCTGTTCACCGCGCTCGGCCTCGACTACCGCTATGTGGCGCAGGGCAACGACATCGACGCACTCATCGCCGCGTTCACCGACGTCAAAGACACGGACCATCCGGTGGTCGTCCACATCCGCACCGAAAAGGGCCTGGGATACGCGCCAGCGCAAGCCCGCAAAGAGGAATGGCACTGGCACGCCCCGTTCGATGAGACGACCGGGCGTTCCCTCGAGGCCCCGGCGCGCACGTACATGACCGAGACCGGCGACCACCTGCTCGACTTGATGGCCGCTGACCCGCAGGTGACGGGCATCATCGCCGGCACCCCCACCGTCTTCGACTTCACGCCCGACAGGAGGGCGCGCGCCGGGCGCCAGCTCGTCGACGTGGGCATCGCCGAGGAACACGCCATCGCGCTGGCGTCAGGCATGGCCAAGGGCGGCGGCAAGCCCGTGGTCGGCATGTATTCGAGCTTCCTGCAGCGCACCTACGACCAGATGATGGACGACGTGTGCATCAACCGCAGCCCCGCCACGTTCTGCATCCTCAACGCGTCGATCTGGGGCATGAAAGACATCACGCACCTGGGGCTGTTCGACATCGCGATGATCGGTAACATCCCCGGCCTCGTGTACCTGGCGCCCACGAACGTCGAGGAGCTGCAGGCGATGATGGACTGGGCGGTGGCGCAAACCGACCATCCCGTCGCGATCCGCGTGCCCGCCAACGAGCCGACCCATGCCGGCGGCCGCCCGGTGCGCACGGATTATTCCGACATCGACACGTACACCGTGGAACATCGCGGCGCGGACGTCGCCGTCATCGCCGCAGGCGATTTCTTCGAACTCGGACAGGCCGCGGTGCGCGCCATCGACGACCGTCTGGGCATCGACGCCACGCTCATCAACCCACAGTTCGTCTCAGGCGTGGACGGGAAGCTGCTCATGGCGCTCGAGGACGACCACGCCATCGTCGTCACGCTCGAAGACGGCATGCTGTCCGGCGGCTTCGGCAGCAAGGTCAGCGCGTTCTATGCCCCGACGGCCATCAGGGTGCTGTCGTATGGTTTCGCCAAGACGTATTACGACCGCTACGACCCGGCCGAGGTGATGCTGCGCAACGGGCTCGACCCCGACATGATCGCGCGCGATGTGGCGGACGCCGCCGCGGATATCGGACTGGCGCACCATGGCCGCGCCTGACGGCGGGCAGGGGAGCGGCGCGTGGCGTCAGGCGCTTGACGGCGCGGCGGACGCCTTGGACGTTCCGGACGCCGATGACACTCCCGTGACATCCCTCCTCGAACGCTTCATCGGGTACCTCGCATCCGAAAAAGGACTGGCAGACGCCACCGTTGCAGCCTACGGCGCCGATCTGGACAAATACGTCGCTTTCCTCGCCTCGCGCGGGGTGGCTTCGCTCGGCGACGCCACGCAGGAGGATGTCGAGGCCTTCGTCGCCTCGATGCATGGCGACGCCCCGCGCTCCATCGCGCGACGCATCGCATCCGTGCACGAATTCCATCGCTTCGCGCTGACCGAAGGCACCATCGCGTCGGATGTGTCGCTCGGCGTGCGCGCCCCCAAGCTCCCCGCCGAACTTCCCGACGTGCTCACCATCGACGAGGTGGCGCGCCTGCTCGACGCATCGTGCCCCGAGGGAGTCGCCGACCCCATCAGTCTGCGCGACCGGGCGCTGCTTGAATTCATGTATGCCACCGGGTGCCGCGTCAGCGAGGCCGTGGGGCTCGACCTCACCGACATGGACCTCGACGAGGGGTTCGCCCGCGTGACCGGCAAAGGCAGCAAGCAGCGGGTCGTGCCGGTAGGATCCTATGCCGTGGACGCGATGCGCCGGTACCTCAACGCTGGGCGCCACGAGCTGCAGCGGAAGGCCAGGGCGGCGCAGGAGCTGCGCGCCGTGTTCCTCAACAAACGGGGCAAAAGGCTGTCGCGCCAGTCCGTCTGGGAAATCGTCAAGACGGACGCCGCGCGGGCGGGCATCACCAAAGAAATCCACCCCCATACGCTTCGGCATTCCTGCGCGACGCACCTGCTTCAGGGCGGGGCCGATGTGCGCATGGTGCAGGAGCTTCTCGGACATTCGTCGGTGACGACGACGCAGATCTATACGCATGTCACACCGCAGGCGCTCATCGAGGCGTATGTGACGAGCCACCCACGTGCGCGCTGAGGCCATGCCGAGAAGGCCGTGCGCTGAACGGAGGCACTCTCTGCCGAGAACACGACGGGACGGGGCTGGGGAGGCGTCGCAACCACGGCCCTGCGGCTTACTGTTCCAGTGATTCGTCGGAGTTCGCCGCCGACTCGGCGGGCAGGAACGGCGCCAGCGGGGGCAGCTGCCCCAGGGAGTCGATGCCCATGTAGTCGAGGAACAGTTCGGACGTGCCCAGCACTGCGGCATGGGACTCGGGATCCGTGCCGACCTCGCGGATGAGTCCGCGCACCGACAGCGAGCGGATGACGCCGTCGGAATTCACGCCTCGGATCGCGGCGACCTGCGCTCGCGTGATGGGCTGTTTGTACGCGATGATCGCCAACGATTCCAGCGCCGCCTGCGACAGGCGCGCGGTCTGCCCGTCGGTGACGAACAGCTGCACCGCCTGCTCGTATTCGGCACGGCTCGCATACTGCCATCCGCGCGCGGTGCGCCGCAGTTCGAAACCGCGGCCGTCGGCGTCGTATCCATCGCGCAGGTCGGTGAGGATGGCCTCGACCTCGTCCGCGGTGCAGCTGAGCACCTTGGCGATGTCCGCAGGCTGCAAAGGCTGGTCGGTCGCCATGAGGATCGCCTCGACGGCGGGCTTGATGTCTTCGGCGCTCAGCTCCAGACGCTCGTCGTCGGACGGCTGCACCGTGTGCATCACCTCCGTTGGCTGCGTCTGCGTCTCTTGCTGCGCCTGGGATTCCTTGGCCGGTTCCTGGGGCGTGGCCGGTTCCTGCGGCGCGACGGTCCGCTCCGTGGCTTCGTTGCTTTCGCTCATCTCGTATCCTTGCATGTCACACGTCCCTTCGGGCTGCGTTTCTGCGGGCTGTGCCTATCTGTGCTGTGTCTGAGTCGGGTGCTGTGTCTGGGTCGGGGTGGGCCATCAATCGAAGTCCCCGTCTGTGATCTGGGCGACCATCGCCTCGTCCTCGGTTTCGTTCTCGCTGATCCATCGCACGTGCAGCGGCGCGAACGGGGCGTCTTGCTTGAATTGCACCACGCCCTGTTTGAAAAAGGCGAGCAGGGCCATGAAACGTGCGACGATTTCGCCGCGCGTCTCGGCGTCGGCGGTCAGTTCTGCGAATGTCATGTCGGCGCGGTCTCCTGCGGCGCGCAGTTTGTCGCGAACGATGCCCGCCTCTTCGCGCAGATCGGCGAGGGGCACATGCAACTGGTGCATGCTCACCTGCTCGGCCGGGGCGTTGGCGATGACCATGGCCGCGATGCGGGCCAGCTGCTCGGGAGTGACAGTCCAGACAAGCTCAGGCAGCAGCTTGGCGATGGTGTCGTCGATCTGCGCTGGGTGGGGGAAGCGCCCCGAGTTGGCTGCGATGCGCATCCGGAAGTCGTCCGCCGCCTGCTTGAACGCCTTGTATTGCAGCAGCCGCGCGAACAGCAGGTCGCGTTCACGCAACGCCTCGAGCGTCTGCTCGTCCGAGGCGGAATCGTCGTCTTGGGGGAGCAGGGCCGCGGATTTCGCCTCGACGAGGATCGACGCGACGTCTACGAAGGCGCTGATTTCATCGGCTCCGCTGGACACGTCGAGTCGCCGCACGTAGTCGATGAATTCGCCGGTGATGGCGGTGAGCGAGATTTCGGTGAGCTCGAGCTTGCGCTGCGAGATCATGCTCAGCAGCACGTCGAAGGGGCCCTGGTAGGCGTCGAGGGTGACGGTGAACGACGCTTCCCGCGTGCCGGTGGACGCCATGCCGTCCTGCGGGGCGTCAGCATGGCTCGGCGTGGCGGCGTTCCCGTCGGGGGCGTTGTCGACCGGGGGCGTGAGGGGAGTGGTCATGGTCGGACGGATGACGGGCGTCAGGCGACGATGCCCCGTGCGATGATTTCGCGCGTCACCTCGCGGTATTCGAGCGCGGTGCGGTGCTGCGGGGCGAACATCGTGATCGGCGCGGCGGCGACCGTCGCATCAGGCAGCTTGATGGAGCGCGAGATGACGGTATGGAACACCTTGCCTTTGAACGCCTCGTAGATGCGCTGGATGACCTCTTCGGAATGGAGCGTGCGCGTGTACATGGTGATGAGCACGCCAAAGATCGTGAGATTGGGGTTGATGCGGGACTTGACCTTGTCGATGGACTGCATGAGCAGCGCCACGCCGCGAAGCGCGAAGTATTCGGCGGCGACGGGGATGATGACGCCGTCGGCTGCGGTCAGCGCGTTCACGGTGAGCAGACCCAGCGACGGCTGGCAGTCGATGATGATGCAGTCGTATTCGTCGCGCAGCGGGCGGAGCGCGCTTGCGAGGCACTGTTCGCGGCCGACCTCGGTCACGAGCTGGACCTCGGCGGCCGACAGGTCGATGTTGGCCGGGATGATGTCGAGATTCTCGAAGCGTGTGTGCAGGACCACCTCGTGCACGTCCATCCCGGTGTCGAACAGGGCGGTGTAGATGGTTTTGTCGATGTCGTTGGCGTTGATGCCAAGGCCCACCGTGGCGGCGCCCTGAGGGTCGAAGTCGACGATGAGCACCTTGCGGCCATACTGGCTCAACGCACCTGCGATGTTGATGGACGAGGTGGTTTTGCCGACGCCGCCTTTCTGGTTGCACATGGCGATAACCGTCGCGGGGCCGTGCTCCGTCAGTTTCGACGGGGCGGGGAAGATCTCGTATTCACGTCCAAGCAAATCTGTAGGCATACCCCATAGGTTACCAAGGAATTGAGCCAATCGCACATAATATGTAGTATAAGATAATACATACAGCGCGAAATCACAGAGACTCCAACGAATAAAAGACTTGAGGAATGTTCGGGGCGGTCTGGAGGGGCGGGGTGGGGGAGGAGGCCACTTTCCCGGAATCCCAGACAATGGCGACCGTCGTGCGCACACGATGGCGCGGTGCCGTGGCGTGCGTGTGGGGCGATGGCGCGGTGCCATGGGACGCCGTGGTGTGCGCGATGCCATAAGGGATGCCATGGCATACGCGAAGGCGACGGCGCGATGCCGCGGCGGCTGCCGCGGCGTGCCACCGGTTCCTGTGCGCCTGTCTTGAGCGGCACATACAATTTCAACGGTTTTCCAATGACCTAATTTCTCCCCGGAATCTCGGGGACCATGCACCGGCGCACCCTTCCATGGGAGTAGTGCGCGTGCCGACGTAAGGAATTCAGAAAGAGGTACCGATGGCTGTTCGCTCGGACATTCGCAATGTGGCAATCGTGGCACACGTTGACCACGGCAAAACCACGCTCGTGAACGCAATGCTCCAGCAGTCCCATGTCTTCAACGAGCGCGAGGAAGTCCCCGATCGAGTCATGGATTCCGGCGACATCGAACGTGAGAAGGGCATCACCATCCTTGCGAAGAACACCGCCGTGCGCTACACCGGCCCTCTCGCGGCCAAGCTCGGCGAGCCCGACGGCATCACCATCAACGTCGTCGACACCCCCGGACACGCCGACTTCGGCGGCGAGGTGGAGCGTGGCATCTCCATGGTGGACGGCGTCGTGCTGCTCGTCGACGCCTCCGAGGGCCCGCTGCCGCAGACCCGTTTCGTGCTGCGCAAGGCCCTTGAGGCCAAGCTCCCGGTGATCCTGTGCATCAACAAGACCGACCGACCCGACGCCCGCATCTCCGAAGTCGTCTCCGAGACCACTGACCTGCTCCTCGGCCTGGCGCAGGACGTCAGCGAGGAAGGCGTGGACCTCGACCTCGACTCCCTGCTCGATCTGCCGATCATCTACTGCGCGGCGAAGGCGGGCTATGCCTCCGCCAACCAGCCCGAAGACGGCGGCCTGCCCGATAACGACAACCTCGAGCCGCTGTTCGAATGCATCCTCAGGAACATCCCCGCCCCGGAGTATGACGAGAACGCCCCGCTGCAGGCCCATGTGACCAACATCGACGCTTCCGACTACCTCGGCAGGCTCGGTCTCGTGCGTATCTACAACGGCACGCTGGAGAAGGGCAAGCAGTACGGTCTGTCGCGCGTCGACGGTTCCATCGAGAACTTCAAGCTCACCGAGATCCTGCGCACCGAAGGCCTCGACCGTGTGCCGGCAGAGACCGCAGGCCCCGGCGACATCGTCGCAATCGCAGGTGTGAGCGACATCATGATCGGCGAGACCATCGTCGACCCCGACGACCCGCGTCCGCTCCCGCTCATCCACGTCGACCCGCCGGCGATCTCGATGACCTTCGGAACCAACGACTCTCCGCTCGCCGGCACCGAAGGCAAGGACCACAAGCTCACCGCCCGCATGCTCAAGGACCGCCTCGACCGCGAGCTCATCGGCAACGTGTCCATCGAAGTGCTGCCGACCGACCGACCCGACGCATGGGAGGTGCGCGGCCGTGGCGAGCTCGCCCTGGCCGTCCTCGCCGAAGAGATGCGCCGCGAGGGCTACGAGCTCACCGTCGGCCGTCCGCAGGTCGTCACCAAGAAGGTCGACGGCAAGATCTACGAACCGATGGAGAACACCACCATCGACTGCCCTGAGGAATACATGGGTGACGTGACCCAGCTCATGGCGGCGCGCAAGGGACGCATGGATTCCATGACGAACCACGGCTCCGGCTGGGTGCGCATGGAGTTCACGGTGCCGTCCCGTGGTCTTATCGGCTTCCGTGCGCAGCTGCTCTCCAAGACCCGCGGCACTGGCATCGCTTCCTCGATTTCCGCCGGCTACGCGCCGTGGGCGGGCGACATCACGCTCCGCCAGAACGGCTCCATGGTCTGCGACCGCCAGGGCAAGGCCAGCCCCTATGCCATGCAGCGTCTGCAGGCCCGTGGCGAATTCTTCGTGCAACCCCAGTCGCCGGTCTACGAAGGCCAGGTTGTGGGCGTCGCCAGCAAGCCCGGCGACATGGACGTCAACGTCACGCTTGAGAAGCACATGACCAACATGCGTTCTTCGACCGCCGATGTGCTCGAGACCCTCACCCCGCCGATCATCATGAGCCTTGAGGAATCGCTTGATTTCGCAAACGACGACGAGTGCGTCGAGGTGACGCCCGAATCGGTGCGCGTGCGCAAGATCATCCTCGACCGCGAGGCTTGGTACAAGTGGAACGCCAAGCAGCGCCGCGCAAATAAGAACGCTCAGAACAACGCCTGACGCTGAAGTCCCGTACGGTGCCTTGCACGTGGCTTGCGGGACTTCTGATCCGGCATGGGGAATGGGGCGCATCCGCAACAGCGGGTGCGCCCCATTCCGTTGCGTGTGGGCGTGCCGTGCTGGAACCGCCGTGACTGTGTTGCATCTGCAACCGTGCTCGTCAGCCAACCGTGTTCGTCAGCCGAGGAACGCTGCACGCCCTTGCGAATCGGTCGATTGCGCTGCCATGCGTCCGACACCGGTACATTGGCGTATCGGCCTGTGATTGCGTGTGAAGCCATCCCGCTATTGGACAAGGCCTGTGTTACTATCGTGGCAGGCGAGGCATACCGCGATGAGGTGCTGGCTATCCATCGCGTGTGCCAACCGCATGTCCGTTGCACGAATCCAGTTGCATTACACATCTATGCAGGTGCGGTCAATGAAGGGGCATGTCGCACACTGTATCGCATGTGGTCGCGCATGAGATCACGGGCCCAGGGGATACGGTGCGTGAGAGAGAAAGCAGAGATGAAAGGAAAATAGCAGATGAAAGCCTGCGCAAATTGCGGGACTCCGAACCCCGACGATGCTGCCCAGTGCACCAATTGCGGTGCTCAGCTGAACCAGGCACCCCAGATGATGCCGACCGGTGCTGTTCCGCAGCAGCCGGTTGATCCGTCCCAGGCCATGCCGACCGGCGCCATCCCGCAAGGGGCGCCGCAGATGATGCCGACCGGTGCCATCCCGCAGGGCGCGCCGCAGATGATGCCGACCGGTGCCATCCCGCAGGGCGCGCCGCAGGCTGGCGCTCCGGTAGCCGCGAAGAAGCCGGTGAAGAAGGGCCCCATCATCGCCATTGCCATCGCGGTGGTCGTCATCGTCATTGCCGTCATCGCCACGGTCAAGGTCGTCGGCAACATGAGCGACCCCGAGAATGTCGTCAATGACTACGTCACCGCTCTGTCCGATGGACGCTACGGCGATGCCATCGGAATGGAGGATTCCTCACTCACCGACCAGCAGAAAGCGCTGCTGGTCAATTCCATCATGAAGGATCCCGGCGATCGCATCTCGAATGTGCGCGTGTCGGAAGGCGGCAGCAAGTCGGGCAGCACCCGTAGCTTCAAGATCAAGTACTCGTTTGGCGATCAGGACCAGAGCGCCACGATTACTTTGAAGAAGGACGGCAAGAAAGGACTCGTCGACAAGTGGAAGTTCACGAAGTCCATGCTTAGCGACATCTTCATCGTCTACCCGAAGAGCACCAATCCCACCATCACCATCAATGATGTGACGGTCGGCGGCGATAATTCGTATTACGATGCCAAGGACCTCGATCTGAGCTCCATGTACTACAGTTCCTCCACCACCTACGCCTTCTATCGCTTCGCTGCCTATCCGGGCAAGTACGATGTGTCGTTCTCGGGCGGTTCGAAGTATGTCGCGCTGAGCACCGATAGCTCCGACGCCAAGGCCACCTCGTCGTATGTGAACATCGCCACTCCGAAGGATGACGACGACTCCGACAACCAGACCTATGTGAGCGATCGTGCGCTGGTTGTCTACCCAATCGTCACCGACGACCTCACAAAGGACCTCGGCAGCCAGCTCAAGAAGGCCTACGGTTCCTGCATTGATACCGCCAACAGCGGCAAGGAGCCCGATGACACGTGCGACATCTATTGGAGCAGCAACCACAGCGACTCCAGCTATACGAACTGGAAGTACTCGGTTGGCTCGGATCCCGAGCTCAGCTCGACGTACTTCTCGTCCGATCAGAGTGACGATGGCACGATCAACGGAACCTTCACCGCCACCGCCAAGTACGACTATTCGTACACCTTCAACTGGTCAGATGGCGACACTGACGACTATTCGAACACCAGCTATTCGTATCTGTATGGCACCTTCTCCATCAAAGGCGACGATCTCACTGTCAAGCTGACGGATTCAAGCTACTGACAGACAGATCGCCGGAACCCCGTCACCTAGGTCACAGGCGGACAATCCACCCACAGGCCGCGACGGGCATCGGCGACAGGATGCCGGCACCACGCCGGCAGCTCAGTGGAACCCAACGGGGGCGGGCGCATTGCCCGTCCCCGTTCTTTGTGAGCGGACGAGGCGATGAAGGGCCGTGCTAGCATTCAAAGAGACATTTCTTTCGGCGAATCCGGCGATTCATCGCTTAACACATGCATGCAAGCGAGGCAAGATGATGACGGTCTGTCAACATTGCGGGAACTCGAATCCCCCCAAGGCTCGGTTCTGTTTCAAATGCGGGGCCAAGCTGCAGGCCACTCCCGCGTCTGGTCGCATCGATCCGGCCGCGCTCTTCACCTTCTCTTCCACGCAGGACTCGGCGGATGACACTCCTGACCGGCGGCCTGCGCTCGATGTCGCCGATGAAGAAAACCCGCAGGCGCCGGAACCACAGGCGCCGACGCTGACGGAAACGGATCGGCACGACGACCACAGGCCGTCACGCCGATCCGAAGGCGCCCAGGAGGGGCAGGAAGACGATGGGGACCGCGCCGCGGCGTCGGATCCCGCACAGGCGCATGAAACCACCGAAACGCCAGGTTCTTCCACGGAATCCGATGCACCCGCCGAATCCGCGACGCCTGCCGAGGCGGCCGAAACTGCCGAAGCCGCCCCGGGCTCTGTGATGCAGCGGATCCCGTTCGACATGGCCCGTGGGGCGACGTCGGACCAGCCCAATCCCATCCTTGTGGCCGACGAGAGCATCGAGATGAAAGCGGCGGCAGGGAAGGGCCACTCCCGCGCCCTCCGCATCACGATAATCGCCGTCGTCGCAGCCATCGTGGTCGTCGCGACAGCCGTGGTGGGGCGTGGATTCGCCAACCGCGCGGATGACCCCACTCCGATGGTCGAGAGATACATCCAGGCGTTGCAGGACGGCGACTATTCCAAGGCGGCCTCGATGGAGCGCGGCGACCTCACCGATGCGCAGAAGACGCTGCTTTCCGCCCCGGCGCAGGACTCCGCCTATGCAATGTCGCAGATCACCATGGCATCCGCGGGCGCTGACGGCGACACGCGGTCGTACGACGTGAGCTATTCCTTCGCCGGGAAGACGCAGAAATCCACCATCGTCGTGACGAAGGACGCCAACGGAGCCTGGCGGTTCACGTCGTCGCTCATGTCCGCGCTGTACGTGACCGTGCCAAGCGGTCTCGCCGACGGCGTCACCGTCAACGGGCTCGATCTGGCGGCCGGCAACGCCACCGGAAGCGCAGACGCATCATCCAGCCTGTGCCGGAGCTCCTGCGACGTGTTCCGCTTCGCCGTGTATCCTGGCCGGTACGCCGTGTCGGTGGATTCCGACACCACGTTCTTCACGCTCGGGGTCGCCGCCGACAGCGACGACGACATCACCATCGCCAGCTCCGCGACCAACGAATACAACAACGCGGCGATTTACGACGCCCAGCCGACCGCTGACCTGAAATCCAAGATAACAAGCCAGCTCGCCACCGCCTATCGTTCGTGCATATCCTCCGCCAACGCGGGCGAGGAACCCGAAGGCGCCTGCGGAGTGTATTGGTCGGATCTGCATTCCGACGCGCAATACAGCAACTGGCGCTACACGCAGACCTCGGCCCCGTCGCTTGACGGGGATTACGATGGCATCACCCTCACGGATCCGCAGGATGGCGCTGACATCAGCGGCACTTTCTCCGCCAACGCCGCATACACCTACGAATACGATTTCACCTGGTCGAACGGCACCGTGGACCACGAAGTGTCCGCCGGCACCTCCGCGCTCACCGGCACGTTCTCGATAACCGACGGCACCGTGACCGTCTCGTTGGGGAAGTGAGCGACGGAAACCGCCATCCGGGTGTGAGGCATGTCGATTGCCGCAGACGCCCGCGGGGCGGCGGACGGACGGCGCAGGCAGCCCCGCGCCGCCCGCCACAGTCAAGGGATGGGGCATACTTGGACTTATGAGCAATAAGAAAAGGACCACCGCGCCGGTGAAGCAGCCCAAGCTTCCTTTCGAGAGCGAACAGGACGGCACCGATTCCGCGTTGCTTCCGTGGAGCTACCGCCATGGGCGTGTGCTGGGCATGACGGTGACGGCCGTGAGCGCCGTGTGCGCGGTGCTCGTCGGCACATTCGTCTACCGCGTGGGATTGCGCCAGAATGTCCCCGTCGGTCTGCTCATTGCGCTGATGCTCGTCGCGCTCTCGTCGTGGAGCGCCCGCGCCCGCACGGGCACCTGGGGATTGGTGTTGCATTTCGTGATCAGCGCCTGTGTGCTCACCGTCATGGGCGATGACAACGGAGGCCGCATCTATCTGCTGGTGCGCAGCGCGCAGGTGTTCCCCACATGGATCATGAACAACGCCGTGTATATCTGGATGTTCGGCATGGTGGCGATCCAGCTCGTCATCATGTTCCTGCCCCACAGGTTCTTCGTTATCCCGCCCCGCGAAGTCGCGCCGGATGACGAGGCGGATGGCGCACAGCACGAAGGCCGCAAGCGCGGTGCACACACGGCGACGGACGCGACCGCCGAAGAACCGCAGGACGCCGCGGATGGCGAACGTTTCCAGAAGCAGGACGCCGACACCAACGCCGACGCCGACGCCACGAAGGACCGCGCATGAGCACGATCCCGCTGTACTATCTTGGGCCGCGCGGCACATTCACGCAGCAGGCCGCCAACACCGTCGTCCCGCGCCTGTCACGGGTGTCGGGGCATGGCTTCGACACCCGCGAGGCCTCCACCGCCATCGAGATCTTCGACCGCGTCGCCGCCCGTGACGGCTGGGGGGTGGTCGCTTGGGAGAACAACGTCGAGGGATATGTGGTGCCCAATCTTGACGCGCTCCTCGACGCCGCCGGCATCGCCGCCGTGGAACGTGTGGTCGTCGACATCGCGTTCGACGCATTCGTCCTGCCGGGCCATGGCGAGCTCACCGAAGTGACGGCGCACCCCCATGGGCTGGCGCAATGCTCGGGGTTCATCAAGGGCATGGGAGTCACGCCCCGGCCCGCCGATTCCAACGCGGCGGCGTGCCGCGACGTGGGGACCCACCAGATCGCGCTCGGTCCCAGCCTGTGCGGCGAGCTCTACGGCCTGCAGACATACCGGCGGGCCGTGCAGGACTTCCAGGGGGCCCATACGGATTTCCTCGTCATCGCGCCCCGCGACGACGCGCGCGCCTATCTGCGCGCGATGCGCGGCGAACCGGGCATGGACGATGCCGACGGCTATGAGTCGATCCTCGGCCTCGTGCCGCTGAACACCGGCCCGGGCGCGCTCGCCAACCTGCTCGATGTCTTCCGTGACGCCGGGCTCAACATGACGAGCTTCATCTCACGTCCCATCAAAGGGCAGGACGGCACGTACTCGTTCGCCGCCACCATCGACGCGGCCCCGTGGAAGCCCAGCTTCCACGCCGTGCTCGAACGCGTCACCGACGCCGACACATGGGCGAAGACCCTCGCGGTGTACCGGCGTCCCGACAGGCCGTATCCGCCTGTCAGCGCATGGATGCTGCCCAGCGGCGGCGTGAAACCGGGCAATGACACATCTCAGGACAAAGACAGGGAGCTGCTGTGGCAATGATTGTTGATGGTCTTCACAAGGATCTGCACACGTTGAGCGTGGGAATCGCAGGCCTGGGACTCATCGGCGGTTCCCTTGCGCAGCGCTTCGCCAAGGCGGGTGTGCGCACCGTCGCCTGGAACCACCATCCCACGCCGTATGCCGACGCCCGCGCCGAAGGCATCGAATGCGTCGACACCGTCGAGGAACTGGCGGCGGCGGACCTCGACATCCTGTTCCTGTGCACGCCTCTCAAGGCCATGGACGACGTGCTGGCGCGCATCGCCCCGGTGATCGGGCAGCGCACGACACTCAGCGACGTGGGCAGCGTGAAGACGCAGGTCCACGACGCCGTGGTCGCGGCGGGCCTGGGCAAGCAGTACGTGGGCGCCCATCCCATGGCAGGGTCGGAATTCTCGGGATTCCAGGCATCGTCCGCCGATTTGCTCGACGGGGCCCTGTGGGCGCTGACCTTCGACGACACCACGGATTATTTCCGCTACCTGCTCATGGCCCGCACGATCACCGAAACCTTGGGAAACACGTTCATCGGCATAGACAACGCGACACATGACCGCGCCGCCGCCCTCATCAGCCACATGCCGCATGTCGTCGCGACCGTGCTCGCCAACACCCTCACGGAATCGCCCGAATGCAACGTGGCGGTGGCGCTGTCCGCCGGGTCGTGGCGCGACATGACGCGCGTCGCCCTCACGGACCCCGACCGCACCCGCGCCATGATCGAAGAGAACCCTGCGAACGTCGCCGAACTGACGCGCGAAGTGGCGCAGCGGCTCAACGAGGTCGCCGACATGCTCGACGACCCGCACGCGCATTCCTTCGAGCTCGCCGATTTCTTCGCCCTGGCGGACCCCTACCGCCGCTACAAGCAGGCTCAGCGCGAGAACGCCCCCATCAGCGAGGGCACGCTCAGCGTGTATTCGATGTCGTGGCGCCGGGAACTGTGCGAATCCGCCGAACGTGGCGAACGCATCACCCACGTCGATGCGATCCGCACGTTCTCCATCGCATGGCGCGAGATCAGCGATATGTGACGGCTCGACGCCAAGCCGGCGATCTGCGACGGCGCTCGCGGCGCCCTCGAGGCACGGCGCGGCACCTATCGTGCGGCGCGCCGAGGACGTTCGGGAACCGGTTTGAGACGCACGATGGTCTCGACCGGGATCGACACGCGTTGCGCGGGGCGGCGTCCGTTCGCCGACGGGTCGCGGTCGACGATCAGCGTCTCGCCGTCCCATGAGACGACGTGGCCTATCACATCGTTGTAGGTGCGACGTCCCGTGGCTTCGTCCATGCCCGCATCGGTGCGGACCACGATGCGCGCGCCGGTGGGAATAATCTGTGGCAATTGC
Source organism: Bifidobacteriaceae bacterium UBA2724 (assembly GCA_002353815.1). Classification (GTDB taxonomy): domain Bacteria; phylum Actinomycetota; class Actinomycetes; order Actinomycetales; family Bifidobacteriaceae; genus Pseudoscardovia. Next base: position 379,318 of record DEKK01000003.1, read on the forward strand.
ATGTCTCCACCTTACGCAAGCGGGGACGCTGGATACAATGGTCGACACGAGCCGACGCGGTGGACGCTGCAGCCGGCGAGAGGGGGAGGACATGGGCAACGGAACGCATGACGGTGCGCGGGACGGCGCCTCCGAGTCCGCGGCACTGCGCGCCATGCGCGGCGCCGAGCCCGCGTTCGTTGCCTTCGTCACCTACATCACGTCCAACCGCGGGCTGTCCGCCCATACCGTCGCCTCGTATTCCTCCGACATCCGCGAATGCCTGGGGGTGCTGTTGCGGCGGGGCGTCGCCGACATCGACGATGTGACGCTCGCCGACCTGCGCATCTGGATCGCGCACGAGTCCCGCGACCATGCCAAATCCAGCATGGCGCGCAAAATAGTGGCGGTGCGGTCCTTCTTCGCTTTCTGCGCCACGCATGGGGTGACGCGCCACGACCCCGCCGAATCTTTGACGACCCCCAAGCTGCCCAAGATGCTGCCCACCGTGCTCACCGCTGAGCAGGCCCGCACCATGATGGATGCCGCCGACGCCATCGCAGGGGAGACGGACGGGTCGGCGGGCGTGCCGGCGTCCGGTGAACGAACGCCTGGTGAGCGGACGACCGGTGAACGAACGCCCGGCGTGCAGACACCTGCCGACGGGACACCCCTGGCATCGCGGCCCGACACGCAGGCGCAGGACGGCGGGCGGCCGTCCTTGCCCCGTGCCATGGCGCTCGCGCAGCGCGATGCCGCCATCGTCGAGGTGCTCTACGCCACGGGCATCCGCGTCGCCGAGCTCGTGTCGCTCGATCTCGACGACATCGACTTTTCGCAGCGCACCATGCGGGTCACGGGCAAGGGCAGCAAGACGCGCGTCGTGCCCTTCGGCGCTCCCGCCCTCACTTCCCTCGACACGTGGCTTGACGAGGGGCGCCCCGTGGTGCTCGCCCGGGCCGCTGCGCCGACGCAGGCGGTGTTCCTCGGCGCGCGTGGCGGCCGCATCAACCAGCGTCAGGCTCGGGACGTCGTGCACCGGCTCGCCCGCCAGTCCGGCGTCCCGGACGTCGGCCCGCATGCCTTGCGTCATTCCGCCGCCACGCACCTTCTCAACGGGGGAGCCGACCTGCGCGAGGTGCAGGAGTTGCTCGGCCATTCCTCGCTGAGCACGACCCAGCGGTACACGCATGTTTCCATCGAGCAGATGGCCGAGACGTACCGCCGCGCTTTCCCGCGTGCCTGACCGTCCGTCCCGCGGAAATCCCCGGCGCGCAGCGTTCCCCGTCTCGACTGCGCAGAATTGGTTACATGGCGGACAGATGTCCACAATGCGGTTGGATAATGTTTGCTTCCCGCGTCTGCTCTGGATTCATTCGACAGTCAGTGGTATTTTGCGAACCGTTCTGTGTGCATCTGACGAAGATGCTGTGACGGGCGGTCGATGCCATCGGCAATCGGGGATCCGCCGCGGAAGGAGAAGAGGAATGCGATTGCATTCGAAGGTGATCGGTGCGGCGTTGTGCGTCGCATCGATCGTGGCGCCCCTTGCTGCATGCGGCGGTTCGCGGTCGCAGCAGATGGACGGCATGATCATCAGCTACCAGGCCAGCGAGCCCCAAAATCCGCTGATCCCCGGAGATACGAACGAGACCGGCGGCGGCCATGTGATCGACATGCTTTTCGCCGGGCTCATCGGCTACGACAAGGACGGCAACGTCGTCAACGAGGTGGCCAAGAGCATCACCCCCGAAAACGGCAACAAACGCTACCGCGTGGTGCTCAACGACGACTGGACTTTCGACGACGGCACCAAGGTCACCGCGGAGTCGTTCACCAGGGCGTGGAGCTACACGGCCAACGCCACGAACGCCCAGATGAACGCCAGCTTCTTCGCATCCATCAAGGGGTACGACGCCCTGCAGAAGTCCGGCGTGGCGTCGGACGCCCAGCTCCCGGGCCTCACGGTCGTCTCCGAGACCGAGTTCACCATCGACCTGACCGAGGCGTCGGCGACATTCCCCACCATGCTCGGGGGCGAGGCGTTCTTCCCGCTGCCCGACAGTTTCTACGACGACCCGGCCGCCTTCGGCAGCCATCCGATCGGCGACGGCCCCTACAAGTTCGACTCCTGGACGCATAACCAGAACATCCTCGTGCGCCGCAACGACACCTACCATGGCAATTTCCCCGCCAGGAACGACGGCATCAACTTCGTGATCTACACCGACGCCGACACCGCGTATTCCGACGTGCAGGCCGGCAACCTCGACCTGCTCGACAACATTCCGTCGTCGTCATCCGTCACGTTCCAGTACGACCCCACGGTGCAGGCGGTCAACAACCCCGGCTCCGTGCTGCAGACCTTCACGTTCCCCAACGACATGGACCATTTCGGCGACGATGAGGAAGGGCACCTGCGGCGCCAGGCGGTATCGATGGCCATCAACCGCGAGACGCTGTGCAAGAAGATCCTCGGCGGCACCGCGACGCCCGCCACGGACTTCCTCTCGCCGGTGATCCCCGGATACTCCGACAGCCTCGACGGCGCCGACGTCCTCACCTACGACCCCGACAAGGCCAAGGAACTGTGGGCCGAGGCCGACGCCATCAACCCGTGGGACAACGACACCGACGTCCTCAAGTTCTCGTACAACGCCGACAACCCCTCGGCCAAGAGCATCTATGACGCGGTGGCGCACTACGTGTCGAACTCGCTGGGCATCAGGGCGGTCACCAACCCGGTCTCGACGTTCGCCGAATACCGCCAGGAGATCACCGACCGCAAGCTCAAGACGGCGTTCCGCACCGGCTGGCAGCCGGATTACCCCGCCGCCGACAACTACCTCGTGCAGCTCTACGACTCCGCCGCGGCCGACGGCAACGGCGCGAACGACGGTGACTACAAGAGCCCCGAGTTCGACAAGCTCATGGACAAGGCAGCCGCGGCACCGACCATCGGGGAAGCCAACGAGTACTACCAGCAGGGTGAAGAAATCCTGCTCAACGACCTTCCGGCCGTGCCTCTCTTCTACCAGAACGCAGCCATCGTGAGCGCCCAGGGCGTGCACAACGTGGAGACGAACTGGAAGAACATGCCCGTGCTGCAGGACGTGACGAAAGACATGGAGTAAGGGGAAGGAATGGGACGTTATCTCTTGCGCCGCGTGCTGCAGATGATCCCCGTGATCATCGGCACCACGCTGCTTATCTACGCTCTGGTGTTCGCCCTGCCGGGCGACCCGGTCAAGGCGATGTTCGGCGAGAAGCCCGTCAATGACGCGGTTGCCGCGCAGATCCGCGCCGAATACAACCTCGACAAGCCGTTCATCGTGCAGTACCTGCTGTTCCTCAAGAACGCGCTGACGCTGGACTTCGGCAACACGTTCTCCGGCCGCCCCGTCATCGATGTGATCGGCGACGCGTTCCCCATCACCATCAGGCTTGCGCTCATGGCGTTCGTGTTCGAAGGCGTGTTCGGCGTGATCTTCGGCATCATCGCCGGTCTGAAGAAAGGCAAGTGGTATGACTCGGTGATACTCATCGTGTCGCTGCTGCTCATCTCCGTGCCGACCTTCGTCACCGGCTTCGTGGGGCAGTACCTCTTCGGCGTCAAGTGGCAGATCCTGCCCGTGACCGCCGGCCGCAACCCCGGCTTCATCGACCTGCTGCTGCCCGCCTGCGTGCTCGGCTCCGTGTCGATGGCGTACATCATCCGCCTGACGCGCACCGAGGTCGCCTCCAACAAAACCGCGGACTACGTGCGCACGGCGCGCGCCAAGGGCATGAGCAACCGCAAGGTGACGATGCGCCACATCCTGCGCAACTCGCTCATCCCCGTCGTCACCTATCTGGGCGCCGACCTCGGCAGCCTCATGGGAGGCGCCATGATCACCGAGCGCATCTTCAACATCCAGGGCATCGGCAACACGCTGTGGCAGGGGATCCTGCGCGGCGAGGCGACCCTCGTCGTGTCGATCGTGACGCTGCTCGTGTTCGTCTTCGTCGTCTGCAACCTGGTCGTCGACCTGCTGTACGCGGTCCTCGACCCACGCATCAGGTACGAGTGAGGGGAGGGTTTCATCATGACTTCACAGACACCGGACACCACCGCCTCCCAGGCCTGCGCATCCGCGCCGCTCGCCGGGCAGGAGCGCTACGTCGCCCCGCTCGACGAGACGCCGCTGCAGCAGGTCGACTCCATAGACGAAAGCCAGCCTGCGTCGAGCATGTGGGCCGAGGCGTGGCGCACGCTCCGCCGCAACCCGCTGTTCATCGTCTCGGCCGTGCTCATCGTGCTCGTGCTGCTCGTCGCGTTCTTCCCGTCGCTTTTCGCCAAGGGAGACCCAAACTACTGCGACCTCGAGCATTCTCTCGACCCCGCCGGGCCCGGGCATCCGTTCGGATACGACCTCATGGGCTGCGACGTGTACACGCGCACCGTCTACGGCACGCGGGCGTCGCTGTCGGTGGGCGTGCTCACCACAATCCTCGTCGTCATCGTCGGCGGCCTCATCGGCGCCCTCGCCGGATACTTCGGCGGATGGGTCGACGCCGTGCTCAGCCGCATCACCGACATCTTCTACGCCATCCCGCTGCTGCTCGGCGCCATCGTCGTGCTGCAGATGTTCCGCACGTCCGAATCGATCTGGAAGGTCGTGTTCGTGCTCGCGTTGTTCGGCTGGGTGTCGGTGGCGCGCATCACGCGCGGCTCCGTCATGGAGGCCAAGAACCTTGAGTTCAACACGGCGTCCGAGGCGCTCGGGCTGTCGCGTATCAAGAACCTGTTCCGCCATGTGATCCCCAATTCGCTCGCGCCCGTCATCGTCGTGGCGACGACGTCCCTCGGCACCTACATCGTGTCGGAGGCGACGCTGAGCTTCCTGGGCATCGGCCTGCCGAGCACCATGGTCAGCTGGGGCGGCGATATCTCGGCGGCGCAGAGCCTGCTCCGCGTGGCCCCGTCCGTGCTGTTCTGGCCGTCGCTGGCGCTTGCCATCACCGTGCTGTCGTTCATCATGATGGGCGACGCCGTGCGCGATGCGCTCGACCCGAAGAGCCGCACGCTGTGAAGACGAAAGGGGAGACCATGACAGACAACGAAAACAACAGCAAGGCGTCCCGTCCGCTTCTCCAGGTCACGGGGCTGCAGGTCGAATTCACCACGTCCGCAGGCCCCGTCAGGGCCGTGCGCGATTCCAGCTTCACCGTGTATCCCGGCCAGTGGGTGGCCATCGTGGGCGAATCCGGGTCCGGAAAGTCCACGAGCGCCATGTCGGTCATCGGGCTGCTGCCCGGCACCGGCCACGTGACGGGTGGCTCCATCAAGCTCGACGGCACCGAGATCTCGCACTACACGCAGAAGCAGTTCGAACAGATCCGCGGCAAGCGCATCGGCCTCGTGCCGCAGGACCCGATGAGCAACCTCAACCCCGTGTGGCGCATTGGCACGCAGGTCAAGGAGGCCATCGTCGCCAACGGCATGGACGTCAAGCGCGAGAAGCGTTCCGAACTCGCCCAGAAGCTGGCTGACTCGGAGGCCGAGGGGCACTACCACGGTTCCGACGACGAGCTGTTCATCGGCTCGTCCCAGCTTCCCGACCTGATGGAAGAGTCCCGCAAGGCGCTGCTCGCCGCGGGCAAGACCGAGAAGCAGGCCGACGAGGCCATGGCGCGGTTCCGGGACGACTGGGTGCCGGGCTCCGAGACCCGGTGGAGGGTGCGCGAAGCCCTCATCGCCGAAGCCGTGGAAGCCGACGAGGCCAAGCGCATCGCCACCACGTATGTCACCGGCGCCACGATGGACGACCGCGTGGCGGGCCTGCTCACCGAAGCCGGGCTTCCTGACGCGGCCGTGCGCGCCCGCCAGTATCCGCATGAGTTCTCGGGCGGCATGCGCCAGCGCGCGCTGATCGCCATCGGACTCGCCGCACGCCCCGAGCTGCTCATCGCCGACGAGCCCACCTCGGCCCTCGACGTCACCGTGCAGAAGCGCATTCTCGACCACCTGCACTACCTGACGGAATCGCTGGGGACCGCGGTGCTGTTCATCACGCATGACCTCGGCCTCGCGGCCGAGCGCGCGCAGCACATCGTGGTCATGTACAAGGGGCAGGTCGTCGAATCCGGCCCCAGCCTCGAGGTCCTGCAGCATCCGCAGCACCCCTATACCAAGCGTCTCGTCGCGGCGGCCCCGTCGCTCGCCTCGCAGCGCATCATCTCCGCCAAGCGCCGCGGCGACGCCGAGACGGCCGACGAGTCCATGGACCACAAGGCCGCCAGCGCCGATACGCTCGAGCATGCGAAGACGATCATCGAGGTGCGCGACCTCGTCAAGGAGTTCAAGATGCCGCGCCGCAAGGAGATGTTCCGTGCGGTGGACGATGTCTCGTTCTCCGTGCGCCGCGGCACCACATGCGCGATCGTGGGCGAATCCGGCTCCGGAAAGTCCACGGTGGCCAACATGATCCTGCATCTGCTCGAACCGACGAGCGGCACCGTGCTGTACCGGGGGCAGGACACGCAGGGCTTCGACAAGAAACAGCTGCTCGACTTTCGCCGCCATGTGCAGCCCGTGTTCCAGAACCCCTACGGGTCTCTTGACCCCATGTATTCGATCTACCGTTCCATCGAGGAACCGCTGAAGATCCACGGCATCGGGGACAAAAAGTCCCGCCTCGCGCGCGTCAAGGAGCTCCTCGACATGGTGGAGCTGCCGCAGTCCACCATGACGCGGTATCCGAACGAGCTGTCGGGCGGGCAGCGCCAGCGCATCGCCATCGCGCGCGCCATGGCCCTGAACCCCGACGTGATCGTGTGCGACGAGGCCGTGTCGGCGCTCGATGTGCTGGTGCAGGACCAGGTCCTGAGGCTGCTCAACGACCTGCAGGCTGAGAAGGGCCTGAGCTACCTGTTCATCACGCACGACCTGGCCGTCGTGCGGCAGATCGCGGACGACGTGGTCGTCATGCAGCACGGCAAGCTTGTCGAGCACGCCACCACCGACGAGGTGTTCAACAATCCGAAGACGCAGTACACGCGTGATCTGCTCGACGCCATCCCCGGTGGACGGCTCAGGCTCGGACTCGACTGATCGGGTCGGGTGCCGCCGTGGCCCTGTGCCCGACCGCACCTGGTCCTGAAGTCCCGCGCGACACCGCGCCGCCTTGCGCCGCCCCGCCGCCTTGGCGCACGGGGCGGCGTTTCGTTTTCCGGCGTCGGCGAATCCTCTGTACATTCCTCTGCGCACCGCCGCGGCGCGGCACAAGAGGGGAGCGGTGCGCTAGTGTGGGGTCAGCACGATCCTGCGCACATGGAGCGCGGGCACGAGGAGGAATCCATGATCACCATCGCAACATCCAATCTCAACGGCATCCGCGCCGCGAAACGCAAAGGGGTCGACGCCTGGGTGGCGAAGCGCGCCCCCGAGGTCTGGTGCATGCAGGAGGTGCGGGCGCCGCAGTCCGAGATCGACCCAATCTTCGACGCCTTCGCCGGCGACTACGCCCAGGCTGGCAAATGCGACGAGCCCGGCGATCTGTCGCGCATGAACGAGGTGTGCCGCATCAAGGGGCGCGCGGGCGTGGGGCTCGTGACCACGCTGCCCGTCATGGCGCGTCGCTACGGGCTGCCCGGCCTCACCGAAGACGTGGATTCCGGACGCTGGATCGAGACCGACGTGCGCACCCCGCAGGGCTACGGGCTGACCGTCGTGTGCGTGTACGTCCACGCCGGCAACACCGACGACGAGGTGAAGATGACGCAGAAATACCGCTTCCTCGACACCATGCTCGAACGTCTCGCCCAGCTGCGCGACGAAGCCGCACGCGGCGGACGCCAATGCGTCCTCTGCGGCGATTTCAACATCGCCCACACCGAGCTCGACATCGCCCGCCCCAAAGAGAACAGAGACCACGCCGGATTCCTTCCCCAGGAACGCGCGTACGTCGACAAGTGGCTCGGCGAGCTGGAATTCGTCGATGTCATGCGTTCGCTCGCCGGGGACATCCAGGGGCCGTACACCTGGTGGAGCCAGCGCGGCAAGGCGTTCGACAACAACGTCGGCTGGCGCATCGACTACCAGTTCGCCACTCCCGAGCTTGCGGAGACCGCACGGGGATTCGAGATCGACCGCGCGCCGAGCTACGCGGAACGCTGGTCCGACCATGCGCCGCTGCTCGTCCAGTACGACGTGTGACGGGCCCATGCCGGCAGGTCGCCCATGCCGCTGTACTGTGTGCGCGGCGGCGGGCGAATGGCACAAAGTTATCGTCCATGGCACATTCTCAAGGAATCTGTGGCACAATAAACAAGGAAAGTTCCGCTTAACGACGGCTTGCCCGTCAATGACAACGCGCGTTCAGGCGTGCGCGCCACCAGCGCAAAGGATTAGACATGGGATTGTTCGGTTTCGGCAAGAAGAGGCACAAGAAGGACGACGAGGCCGCCAAGGCCGAGGAGACCAAGGACGAGGAGCTCGACCAGACCGAGGATGAAGACGCCGAGGCCGAGGAGGCTGAGGATTCCGAGGCTGGGGACGCCGACGAGAACGACGCCGAGGACGAAGCGGAGGACTCCGAAGAGGACGAGGATGACTCCGAGGATGATGACTCCGACGATGACGATGACGACTCGGACGACGAGGACGAGTATTCGGACACGTACGATGACCTCGAGCCCGGTCCGTGGGATTACGACGCCGATGACGTCGACCCCGATTTCAACGACAAGTACATCTCGTTCGGCTCGATGTTCCTGCCCATCGTCGATGGCATGACCATTCGCGCCCGCCGCCACCCGCAGCTGGGCATCCAGTCGATCACGATCTCGTGGGGCAAGTCGAGCCTCGAGGTCGTGCCGTATGCCGCGCCCAAGACCATGGGGCTGTGGGGCGATGTCTCCGACGAACTGCTTGAATCCACCGACGGCGCCACCGTTTCCGAGGGGCGTTTCGGCGACGAGGTCATCCTCCCCGTCACCGTCAACGGCAAGACCATGACCACCCGCGTCGTCGGCGTCGACGGACCCCGTTGGATGCTCCGCGGCATCTTCTCCGGCCCTGCGGCGGACATCGAGAAAGACAGCGAGGAGCGCACGGTGCTCGAGGATTACTTCTCGCATATCATCGTGCGCCGCGGCTCCGAGCCGATGGCGCCGCAGGACATCCTGCAGATCCTGCCTCCGAAGACCGGCGCCCAGCGCCGCGCCGAGGCCAAGGCGGCCGCCGACGCCGCGAAGAAGAAGGCGTCCCAGGCCCCGAAGAACGACACCGACGTGCCGCAGAACTACGACGTCGAGCACAAGGTGCAGACGACCATGCGCCGCGGCCCGATGTTCTCCGAGATGCGCTGACGCCCGGCCGTGGAGCAGACAACCGACACAGGGCGCGAGCCCGTCATGGACGCGACCGACCTGCGCGACGCCCATGCCGGCGCCGGGGACGGGGCGGCGGCCGATTCCCGCCAGGCGGCGGGCGGCCCGGCCGCATCGCGTGCGGCGACGGGCATCGCGTCCATCGCGTCTGACGATTTCAGCGTCGTCGATTCCATCGGAGGCATCCGCGGAGTCGTCGAATCAGTGGTCCCCAGCCTTCTGTTCCTGCTGCTGTTCCTCATCACCAAGGACCTCATGCTGACCGTCGAGATCTCGCTGGGGTTGTGCGTGGCCGAGATGGTCGTGCGCCTGGTGCAGCGACAGACGGTGATCGGAGCCATCTCCGGATCGGTCATGGTGCTGGTGTGCCTGTTCGCCGCATACAAGAGCGGCGACGCGCGCAACTACTATCTGCCGGGCTGCATCCTCAACGCCGTGTTCGCGGTCGCGCTGCTCGTGTCGCAGTGCGTGCGCGTCCCGGGAATCGGCCTGTTCGTCGAGTTCGTGCGCACCATGCCGATGTCGGATTACCGGCGCTGGTATCACGGCTGGCATGACGACGCCCGTTTGCTGCGCGCCTACACGACCGTCACCTGGGTGTGGATCGCGCTGCTCGTCGTGCGCGATTCCTTCCAGATTCCGCTGTACCTCGTCAACAACGTGACGTGGCTCGGCGCAATCGCATTGGCGCTCGGCGTCCCGGGATTCGCACTGACCTGCTGGGTGTCGTACCTCATCATCGGGACTCCGCTGCACGAGCACCGGCTCGCCGAAGCAGCCGCCCGCACCACTTCGGACGGTGACGGCAAGGACGATGGCGACGAGGGAACGACCGGCGGCGCCCCGGACCCGGACGTGACGGACACGGATCACAAAGGCGCAGGCGACTGAACGCAGGCAGACGAACGGCGACGGCCGGACGCGCATGCGACACAAGTGAATGACGGAGGAATACATGGACATCGAGATGACGGTCGAACGTTACGCCGACCAGGGCCGTTGCGTGGGCCACGTGGACGGGCGCGTCGTGTTCGTACGGTTCGCGCTGCCCGGCGAGCGCGTGCGTGTGACGCTGGACGAGCCACATGAACGCAAGGACCGCTTCTGGACGGGCGAGGTGAGCGAGGTGCTCGAGCCAAGCCCTGACCGCGTGGAGCCCGCATGGCCGCTCGCCGGCCCCGTGGCTGACGGGGGAGGCGTGGGCGGCGCCGATCTCATCCATGTGTCGCTGCCCGGCCAGCTCGCTTGGAAGAAAGCGGTCATAGACGACCAGATGAAGCGCCTGGGGCATGTCGGCACCGACGTGCAGGTGGTGCGCGCTCCCGGCGACGAGGAGGAGGGTGGCCTGCACTGGCGCACCCGCATCGAGCTCATCGCCGACGACGAGGGGCATCCGAGCATGCGCCGCAGGGAGTCCCACCAACGCGTGCCGATCGACGACATGCCGCTGGCGTCCGGGCATCTGCTTGACGTCGCGCGTCGCGAAGACGTATGGGATACGCAATACGAGCCCGGCGACCAGATTCGCATCGTCGCTCCCGAACCACGCACCGACGGCGTGCGCCCCTACAGCGACAAGGCCACGATCGACGCGCACTCCACCGACGCCGACGCGCCCGACTACGCGGTCATGGTCAACGGACGGCAGGAACGCGGACGCAGGCTCCTGGCGGAAGACGTGGACGTGGCGCTGCCCGGCGCAATTGAACCTGTGCGGTTCAGCTATTCCGTGGATTCCGGCGGCTTCTGGCAGGTGCACCGTCTGGCGCCGAGCCTGCTGGTGCAGGAGGTCCTGGACCTGGCGTCCGGCGTGCTCGGCGACAGGTCCGACGCCACCGTGTGGGATCTGTATTCCGGTTCGGGGCTTTTCACGGTTCCGCTCGCCGTCGCCTTCGCGCGGCATGGCGCCCTCGTGAGCGTCGAGGGCGCGCAGAACGCCGTGAGGAATGCGCGTCGCACCATCGACCGCTACGGCCTGCATACGGTGGATGCGCGCACAGGCGACGTCTCGAAGGTGCTGCGTTCCGTCGGCGGCGCCAAGGCGCATCCCGACCTCGTGGTGCTGGACCCGCCGCGTGCCGGAGCCCGCGCCGCGGTGTGCCGCCAGATTGCGGCGGCCTCGCCGCGCGGCATCGTCTACGTTGCCTGCGACCCCACGAGCCTTGCCCGCGACACCTCGACGCTCGTGGCCGAGGGGTACCGCATCGAGTCCATCCGCGCCTACGACATCTACCCGATGACCCACCATGTGGAGACCGTCTGCCTCTTCAGCAACCAAAATCAGATAAGAGAGTAAAGATCGATGTGGATTTGTAAGATTACTACAGGATCAAGGATTCTAAGAAGGCAAAGAGTACGGAGACTTCAGACGGTACGGATGTCATGTCGCCAGATTTGAAGATGCTCCACGGGGAATCATGTTAAAGTGTACGGTGGCATCGTCGGGACATGAATTGAGAATTGCATCAAAACACAGCATGAACCCGCATTCCAAGATAATAGCACAGGATGTTGGTGAAAACAGGCTGTGAAAGGAAGATTGAAATGGTAAAAAACATTGAGCCAAAATTGAAGAAGATTGGAGATTACTTAAAGCTTGAAGAGGAAACGGTATTTGTTATTCCTGAATATCAGCGCGCATATTCCTGGAATACGGAAAATTGCGACAAATTATGGCAGGACATAAATGACTATATTGCGAGTGACGGGAAAGACAGATATTTCTTCGGCACGATAATAATCAACTGTCAGGATGACGATACCAAGTATGGGCTCATTGATGGCCAGCAGAGAACGACCACATTTTTACTGCTCATGAAAGCCCTGCTTTTAAGGATAAATGTTGCCATAAAGAAAGACAAAAACGACGAGGATGCAGCGGGGCTTCTCCGTGGCCTGCAGGAAAGAAGAAGAGGCCTCATGGGAATCCTTTATAAAGCGGAGACCGAGGAGATTTCCGATATTCCGGATGACGACAAGGATGCGAAACTGCAGAATAACATAAGCATCCTGAAAAACTATTCTATCAATGAGCAATACAAAACTGAACTTGATACAGTGCTTTCTGCTACCAAATATGACGATGCCAAAAGGGATGTTGTAAAGATCAAGTACAGGCATGGGGATAACGGGTACACCAACTTTTTCAGGAATTTCAAGTTTTTCTATGAAAAAATCGGTGAACTGTCGGATTCTGAGCTGAATGTTTTTACAAAAGCGCTTCTTGAAAAGTGCGAGGTAATAGAAATAAAGAGCTGGCAGGTGGAGCAGGCAATAACCATGTTTAATTCCTTGAATTCAGACGGGATGCCGCTCAATGACTCCGATATTATTTCGGCAAAGCTTTATGCCATTGCGGAAGGCAAGGGGTGTGGAAAAGAATTTACAGAATTATGGAAGCAGCTGAATGAAGAACTGGAAGATTTAAGAGGAACCGGAGTAGTTAATCTCGATTCCATTCTAATGCAGCAGATGTATTACACGCGAACCGTCAGGCATGAAACCGTGAACGACACAGGATCAGTAAATGTGACGACGCCGGGTTTAAGAAGGTACTGCACTGAAATCAATAAGGATATTTTATCCAATCCTGTGGAATTATGTGAGGGGATGATCAACCTCACAAAGATATGGAAGAAGGTTGTTCGGTATCCGATCATGAGTGTTTTGCTGAAATTCAATGATAATGCAAAGCTATTTCTGGCGAGCTACTTTTTCAGGTTCAATGAGGCAGAAATTTCTGAAGAGAAAGTGGATGTTGTGCTTCGCTGCATGTTAAGGCTTTTCGTTGTCCTTGAACTTGTGGATGCCGGGTATTCGAGTTCAAGGTTTAAGACGTTCCTATTTAAGGAAGAGGTTAAACTCGCTGATCCTGCGGTATCTGTTGAAGAAATCAAAGACGATTTTGACACTCACATCAGATCCAGCTGGAATAGGGAAGACCTGAAGTCGGCTGTCAGTGAGTATCATAAAAATATGCTTGTGTACCTCAACGAATATCTTTTCGCGAGAGAAAACGGCAAGCCGTTTGAAATAGGAACATCATATGATATTGAGCATATCATGCCGGCCAGCGGAAACAATCTTTCTGTAATAAGGACAGATGCCGGCATTGAAAGTGATGAAGAGTTCCGGAATCTAGTCAATAAACTCGGGAATAAGATACTTCTTGAGATCAAGATTAACAGGGCTATCGGGAACGAATGGTTCAGCACGAAGGTTTCCACCACTCTGGGCAGCAAGACGGGATACATAGACAGTAAGTATCCGATAGCATCCGCTTTGGTCGATGAATACAAGGGTAATCATAAACCGTATTGGAAGAAGGAAGATATCCGGAATGCTACCGATAAGGCCGGAGAGAGGATTGTAAACTTCATTTTTGATTAACAGGTGAGGTGATTACAGATACCATTTCAGATTATCCAGAATGATATTACAGGGGTTAAGGTAGATGCAATTGTAAACATGGCAAATCCGAAATCTGTAATCGGCAGAGAAACAGACAACACTAATTATAAGGTCGCCGGAGGAAATCTTCTTTTGGATGAGCGAAAGAAGATTGTGAATATAGAGCCGGGGCATGCTGCCTATACGTACGCTTTTCATCTTGACGCAGAATACATTATCCATACGGTCGGACCTGCATGGATTGACGGTAGCCACGGAGAACGTGTTATTCTCCATTCCGAACATCAGCGAGGAGGAATGGGAAGCGGCGCGGAATGCGGAGAATCAGACGATGCATAACGATTTAGAATCGGATGATTCTTCCTGATTTCGCAAGCCCGTATTAGCGAGACCTCTTTCTTAAGAATCTGCTGTTGTTAAATCTTCCGGCATCGTTTCTGCCGATTTTTGTGAAATACACCAGCCACTTTGCCAAGCGCAGGCATCACCCACGGGCGGATTCCGCATTGGAGGAATCCGCCCGTGAGGATGATTTTGAAGGAAGGCCGTCAGAGGAAGAATCTCACTTTGACATGTTCAGCAGGTAGTGTGCGAATGCCGAGCAGCAAAGGCTTCTTTCCTCAATCCTTTATGACCTTGGGCTTTGACGACGATAACGATATCGGTTGGTGCAACGGTTGTCGGAATCTGCATCGTATTTCCCCGATTGGAGCCGCTTGTTTTCGGGTTGCCAGCCTTCCCAGACCAAATGTCACCTCGCAGGAAGGCAGACGCACGTTGTAGGATGAATTTGTTTCGGCAATTGCCGATTGGCACATGGACTCCCCAGGGGTGAATAATGGATGCAGACGCGGAAGGTCGTGGCATTGCACGCCTGATACTTTTCGGTTGTGTTCTATGCGCCTTGAGCATTGTGTATGTGTTATTTTTGTTATTTTCTGTCGAGCTTTTCGATTCATGGCCGTTGCTCGTCCTGTATTTTCTTCATCTGCTTGGCTTCACGTATTTTGTCATCTGGTTGATTGCAGCTGACGGAAGGACGTTTGACAACCTAGGAACGGCATCTGTTTTTTCCACTAGTTTGACCATGTCTGCAGTGTCTGTATTGATCCTTTCGGGGACGCTTCACGATGACTGGTCTGTGCCAATGCTGCTTTTGGAGCTTCTTCCAGCGGAGGTGGCGACCACTGTCGCTGTTTCCATACGGCTTGCTATATGGAAACGGCGGCGCGACAAGAAGGATTGAAGCCGATTGCGCGGCATGGTCGGAACTGCGATAATCGAAAGCGGTCATCGAAGGGGAAGGGCACAGGGCATGCAGGAGAACGAATCAGGGTTTTCTCAGGACATCGACCGGTATCGCGGCTGTCTCATCGGGATGTCGGTCGGGGATGCGCTGGGGTACCCGGTCGAGTTCGACAGCGAGGAGGAGATTTTCGCGAACCACGGTGACCGCGGCATCACCGATTACGTTCTGACGGATGGCGTGGCGCAGATATCGGATGACACCCAGATGACACTTTTCACCGCGACCGGGTTGCTCCAGGGCACGACGATGGCGATGAACAGTGGAGCCACGGCCCCGTACGAGGAGTACATCTGGAACCATTACCAGGATTGGCTGAAGACGCAGACGCGGGAGTTTGAGGAGGTGCAGAAGGACGAGCGCCATTACTCCTGGCTTGTGAACATCCCGCAGCTGTTCAGCCGCAGGGCTCCCGGCAGGACCTGCCTCTCCGCTCTGCGAGACGGCATACCAGGGGCGCTTGACCATTCGATCAACACCAGCAAAGGCTGCGGCGGAATCATGCGCGTCGCCCCCGTCGGGCTCTACCGGGAGGCCGCCCTGCATTGCGATGACGGCCTCGACATCGTCGGCGCCAAGGCCGCGGCCCTGACGCACACCCACGAGCTGGGCTATATCCCGGCGGCGGCGCTCGTGCACATCATCGACAAGATCGTGCACGGGGGCGATACGATTGCCGAGGCGGTCGACGATGCGATGGCGCGGATGCCGGAGCTGTTCCCCAAGGCGCGGCATATGGATGAGTTCCTGACGATCATGCGCAGGGCGATCGACCTGGCCGAGGAGGCCCGGCCGGGCGACGGCGACCTCGATGCGATCCACCAGTTGGGCGAAGGCTGGGTGGCGGAGGAGACCCTGGCCATCGCGGTGTATTGCGCGCTGCGATATCCTGACGATTTCGAGTCCGCGGTGGTCGCCGCCGTCAACCACAACGGCGACAGCGATTCGACCGGAGGGGTGGCGGGCGCCATCGTGGGGGCGAACGTGGGGCTTTCCGCGATTCCTCGCAAGTATCTCGATAACCTCGAGCTCAAGCAGGTGACGCTGGCGCTCGCGGACGACCTGTACAATGGCTGCCCCCTCGACGAACGGGGTCCCTGGCAGGTGAGCGCTTCCGATTCCGGCTGGGCCGCCAAGTACATCACCGCGACATACCGCATCTGACATTCCGCATGTGACATACTGCCTGTGACGCGGTGCGCAGGCGTACGGATACAATGGAAACATAACCGCGAAGAAGGAGAGTCATGTCCATCGCAACCCAGGTTCTCGCCGTGCTGGTCGCACTCGAGTTCCTGTTCATCTTCTATCTGGAGACCATCGCCACCACGTCGGCGCGCACGGCCAAGGTGTTCGGCATGACGCAGGAGGAGCTCGCGCGTCCCTCCGTGTCGACGCTGTTCAAAAACCAGGGCGTGTACAACGCCCTGATCGCCGTGCTCGTTCTCATCGCCGTGTTCGCGTTCCACAGCACCCCCGCGCTCGTGTGCCTCATGGGCTACATCGTGCTCGTCGCCGCGTATGGCAGCGTCACGAGCAACCCGAAGATCATCCTCATGCAGGGCGGCCTGCCGATCGTCACGCTCATCGTCGCCCTGCTGTCGTGATGACGGCGCCGTGGCGTCGCCGCCGTGGTTCCACGCTCGGAGTGCGGAACGCAGGCATGCCGGAGCCGGACCGACACTGCCGGGTCCGTTACGGGGGCGAATGTGCACAATGTGTGTTCAAATCGATGAAAGGCTGTCTTCGGCGGACGCCTCAGGGCACAATCTGTCGCAAGGTGGGCAGAGCTAGGATATAGCTGCCGGTCCAAGGCGGCGCGGGTTCTGACAAATGCGCGCCGAGGGAATTAGTGGAGACGAAAATGGAACTTCGACAGCTGCTGAAGAACATTCAATACGAATTGATCGACCGGAACGGCAATCCGGTGGCGGACGGCGACGAGCGGAACCGGATGCTTTCCATACAGGTGCGGCAGGTCGTCAACGATTCACGAAAGGTGTCGCAGGGCTGCCTCTTTTTCTGCATCAGCGGTGCGAGAAACGACGGCCATGCTTTCGCTGGCGCCGCCGCGAAAGCCGGCGCAGCGGTCCTGGTCGTGGAGAAACCAGTGGCGATAGGCGATGGCGAGGGTGCCCCCGTCATCGTGAGGGTGCCGGACAGCCGTTACGCCATGGCGTTGATCAGCGCGGCCTTCTATCGCCATCCCGCCAAGGAGATGACGATGATCGGCATCACTGGCACGAAGGGGAAAACCACCACGACGTACATGGTCCGTTCCATGCTGGAGCACGCTGGCGTCAACACCGGTCTGATCGGCACGATCGAGTCCACGTACAATGGCAGATCCACGCCGTCGGCGAATACCACCCCGGAGTCGATCGTTTTGCAGCGGACATTGCGCGAGATGGCGGATGCCGGCGTCCAGGCGGTGGTGATGGAAGTGTCGTCGCAGGCCCTGAAGCTGCATCGTGTCTCGGGCATCGAATACGACCTTGCTGTTTTCACCAACATTTCCCCCGACCATATCGGTCCCAACGAGCATGCCTCGTTCGAGGAATACATGGAATGCAAAGGACGCTTGTTCCAACAGGCGCGTCTGGGCATCGTCAACGGCGACGACCCGCACACCGCAGACGTTCTGCGCGGGCATACCTGCGCGGTGGAAAGCTTCGGGCTGCGGCCTTCCGACGATTTGTACGCCGACCACGCCCGTCTGGTCAAGAAGCCGGGGGAGCTGGGAATCGCTTTTGACACGGAAGGTCTGTCCCATATGCATGCAGAGGTCCCGACCCCGGGCAGTTTCTCCGTGTACAACGCCTTGGCGGCCATCGCCGTCTGCCTTCATCTCGATGTCCCTGCCTGGCAGATCGAAGAGGCGCTGAAAACCGTGCATGTCAGGGGGCGGGTCGAGATGGTGCCCGTCAGCAGCAGATACACGTTGATGATCGACTATGCGCACAATGCCGTCTCTCTGGAGAGCCTGCTCACGACGCTGAGGGAATACCGGCCGCATCGTCTCGTCACGCTGTTCGGATGCGGCGGCAACCGTTCGAAGCTCCGTCGCTATGAGATGGGCGAGGTCAGCGGGAAACTCAGCGATCTGACGATCATCACGTCGGACAATCCCCGTTTCGAGGAACCGATGGACATCATCCACGACATCGAGACCGGCATGAAGAAAACGGACGGACGGTACGTGGAGATCCCTGACAGGAAGGAGGCGATTCGCTACGCGATGCATCATGCGGAGGATGGCGACATCGTCATTCTGGCCGGCAAGGGACACGAGGACTATCAGGAAATCAAAGGTGTGAAGCATCCGATGGACGAGCGCGTGCTCATCCGTGAGATCCTGGCCGAGGATGCTGCGGCCGATTCCGCGCAGACGCGGTAACGTTTCCGGACGCGCGGCATCCGGCGGCGGAGGCGCCGTGCCTGGGTTCCGTGGCGGCGCGAGAACCGCTGACGGCCGAAGTGGCGCGGTGGGGTTAGAATCGGAATCTGCGAGGCATAACGATCCGAAAGGCGCAGGACAGGCATGAGAGTCGCGATCATCACTCACTCCTCGACCTTCGAGACTCGCGCGGAAGCGGTCGGGCGTTTCTTCGCCGACCGGGGCGACGACGTCACCTATGTGTTCTCCGACTTCGACCATCATGCGAAGGCGACGGTGCATCGCAGCGAGCCCCATCACATCTACGTGCACATGAGGCCGTTCACGCGCAATCTGTCGGTCAGGCGCATCGCGTCGATCAGCGCCTTTTCGCGTGATGCCGGGACGGTTCTCGACGACCGCATGCGGTCCGACGCCCCGTTCGACCTGCTGTGGTTCATGATCCCCGCGAACACGCTCGCCCCCGTCGCCGACAGGCTGCACTCCGCCTATGGCGTCCCCGTCGTCTTCGACATCATCGACCTGTGGCCTGAGTCCCTGCCGGTCTCCGGCATCGACTGGACGCCGCCGATCCGGCGCTGGCGCGCGCTGCGCGATTCGCATCTGGACTGTGCCTGCGCCATCTTCACCGAATGCGACCGCTACCGCGCGGTGCTCGGCCTGCCCCAGGACCGCACATACACGCTGTACTGGTACAAGGCGAACGCCCCGGCCGCGCAGCCCGACGCCGCCGACGAGCCGGAGGCGCCCGCAGACGCGGCGTGGCGTTCGCCGGCGCGCAACCCGCTTCACGTCGCCTACCTCGGGGCCATCAACAACATCATCGACATCGCGCTCATCCGGAGCCTCCTCGCCGCCATGAACGCGCGCCATGCCGTGCATCTGCACATCATCGGGCGCGGCGAGCGCGCGGACGAGTTCGTCGCCGCCATGCGCGGCGCGGTCGCCGACGTCACATACCACGGCGCCATCTACGACGAGGCCACGAAGAACGCAATCCTTGTGCAATGCGCCTACGGCATCAACATCATGAAACCCCAGGTGACCGTGGGGCTGAGCATGAAATCCATCGACTACCTGTACTGCGGCCTGCCGCTGCTCAACACCATCGGAGGCGACACATGGCGGCTCGTCGAGGACCAGGGCATCGGCGTCAACGTGGACCGCGGGCACATCGACGACACGGCCGATTTCGCCGTCAGCTTGGCGCTCGACGCCAACGACGCGGCAGGCATGCACCAATCGGCGCGTGACTGCTACCGCGAACTGTTCACCGAAAGCCGGTTCCGCGCCGTCATCGACGCGGCATTGCGCGAAAGACTGGGGGAGGACGGCCATGCCCGACACGCCGACTAGACAACCATCCGCTGCCGCGCCGCATGACGCTGATTCCGCTGCCCCGCAGGCGTCCGCCGCGGCGCCGACGGTGGACATCTGCCTGGCCACCTACAACGGCGAACGCTACCTGCCC
This sequence comes from Bifidobacteriaceae bacterium UBA2724, assembly GCA_002353815.1. Taxonomy (GTDB): domain Bacteria; phylum Actinomycetota; class Actinomycetes; order Actinomycetales; family Bifidobacteriaceae; genus Pseudoscardovia. The sequence continues at coordinate 399,253 of DEKK01000003.1, forward strand.
CAGCAGCTCGACTCGCTCTTCGCCCAGACGTATCAGGATTTCCGCATCCTCGTGCGCGACGATGGCTCCACCGACGACACGCCGCGCCTCATCGACGAGTACGCGGGGCGCCATCCCGGGCGCATCGTCGTGATACGGGACTCCGTGCGCTGCGGCAGCGCCGTGCGCAACTTCATGCAGATCATGGAGCATGCCACCGCCCCCTATGTGATGTTCTGCGACCAGGACGACGTATGGAACCCCGGCAAGGTGGAGCGCACACTGGACTTCATGCGTTCCGAGGAGCGCACGGTCGGCGCGGACCGTCCCGTGCTGGTCTTCTGCGACTACGAAGTGGTGAACGCCGACCTCGAGCCCCTCGATGTGCCGGACGCGAACCTGCAGGTCGCGGCGGCCCACTGCGAGCTCAACCGCCTGCTCGTGCAGAATTACGTGACCGGCTGCACGATGATGGTCAACCACGCGGCGTGCGCGCTCGCGGAACCCTACGACGAACGCATCCCCATGCACGACTGGTGGCTCGCCCTGTGCTGCGCGGCGATGGGACGCGTCGCGCACCTGCCTGAGAAACTCATGGAATACCGCCAGCACGGCACGAACGAGGTCGGCGCGGTGGACGTGAAAAGCTGGTCGTACCGCCTCGCCAAGTTTCGTGACCCCGCGGCTCGGAAATCCGCGCAGTCGTATTTCGAACTCGCGGGCCTGCTCGACGAGCGCTATGGCGAGCGCATGCCCGGCGCGTCGCGTGCCACGCTGCGCCGGTTCCTCGACATCCCCGGCCACGCCAAGCTGCGGCGCATGGCCGACGTGGTTCGCGGCGGATTCTTCAAAAGCGACCTGGTGCGCACCATCGGCTTCATCGCCTGGATATAGGCAGGCACGGGGTGGCACGGGGCCCGGGACGGGTCCCGCAGGGCGCTCGGAAGGTCCTTGCGGTCGCGCGGCGTAGAATGGGGGAGGGGCCACGGTAGTCCCTCCCCCGCATTCCAATGGCGGAAGGCATGCTGCGCATGCGGCGGGGCGTCGATTGAAAGGGAGGTCGACATGTTCCACAAGGTTGTCATCATGGGCGGAGGCGTGCTTGGTTCGCAGATCGGACTGATGTGCGCCTACACGGGGCACGACGTGACGTTCTGGCTGCGTTCCGAAGGTTCGATAGGCCGCACGAAGCCGAAGCTGGACGGATACGCCAAGGCCATGATCGCCAGCCTCGAACAGGCCAAGGGGCTGATCGGCAATCCGATGGGTGCGCGCCTGTACCCGCAGGGGCTCATCGACGTGTGGGACGGCGTCACCGCGGAGAAAATCGACGGACTCATCGCCCTGGCGCAGCGCAATCTCGCGTCCAACGTGCATATCGCGCTGGACATGGCGGACGCCCTCGCCGACGCGGACATCGTCTTCGAGGCCATGACCGAGGACCCGGCGGCGAAAACAGACCTGTACCGCCGCATGGCGCCACTCATGCCGGCCAAGACCATCCTGTGCACGAACTCGTCCACGCTGCTGCCCAGCCAGTTCGCCGAGGCCACGGGGCGCCCCGGCAGGTTCCTCGCCATGCATTTCGCAAACCGGATCTGGGTGTTCAACACGGCCGAGATCATGGGGCATGCCGGCACCGACCCGGACGTCTATCGTCAAGTCGTGGAGTTCGCCAAGGACATCAACATGGTGCCCATAGAAGTGCACAAGGAGCAGCCGGGGTACGTCCTCAACTCCATTCTCGTGCCGTTCCTTCTGGCGGCCGAGGGGCTGTGGGCCAACGACGTGGCAGACCCCGAGACCATCGACCTGACGTGGCGCCGGGCCACGGGCGCGCCGTTCGGACCGTTCCAGATCCTCGACGACGTGGGCCTCGACACGGCGTACGCCATCGGGCGCATGCAGCCCGGCGCCGACGACCCCACCACGACGATGGGGCGCATCTCGGCGCGTCTCAAAGAGAAGATCGACAAGGGCGAGACCAGGGTCACGGCCGGCAAGGGGTTCTACGATCACTCCGCCCGCTGAAGGCGGACATGCGCGTTTTTACGGTCGCCGTCCTGCGTCAATCGGACTGAGGCAAGTGGGGCGACCGGGGGCTGCCGGTTTGGCGCAACGGACCTGGCGCGACCGGCTCGGAGGCGGCGGGGCGCACGCCGTACGCCGGCCCCCGTGCGTTCCTTTGGGGTGGGCGACGTGCGGCCTTTGCCGTTGCGCAGACAACGCTGTCCAAATTGTGGACGCCGTGTTGTGAAAAAATCCGCGGTGGAATATAAGCACCGCCTCGATGCGAATCCCGAAGGGCGAACGCCCTTGAATTACCCGAGTGTCAACCAACGATGAAACAGCTTAGTGTACATGACAAAAAAGGGCATTATGTCGAAGTCCCCGAATAATTCACAATGATATTCTGTGAACTAACTCGATAATGACATCGAGGGGAAGAGACCATGGCGTCCGCGATGACAGGGATAGGGGACGTCTGGTGATAACAAAAGAGAGGGATATCTCAATAATGACACAGAGAGTAGGGCTGTTCAGCAAAGCCACAGCCATAACGGCAGCTGCGATTGTCGCTCTGTCGTGTGTCGGAACCGCCTTTGCATTCCAGTCGGGTCCGTCATCTTCCTCCCAGACGGAAGAATCCGTCGTCGACTCCAGCCAGGCTGCCAAATATGCGGAGGCCATGAGCTCCTTCACCGCGAATGCAAGCGGCGACACGCTCTCCTATTCCGTCACCGGTGCGACCAAGGACGTCTCCGCGGACCAGACCCCGGTCGGCAAGCATGGCAAGCTCAGCGTCGGCACTGCCGACGGCTTCACCGCCCCCACCATCATCGACTCGCACGGACAGGCGTTCCAGCTTCGCGGCGCCAGCACGCACGGCGTGCAGTGGTTCCCGCAGTATGTCAACAAGGGCGCGTTCCAGTCCCTGCGTGACGAATGGGGCATGAACATGGTCCGTCTCGCGCTGTATCCGCGCGAAGGCGGCTACCTCGAGGGCAACCAGACCCAGATGGATGCCAAGATCGAGGAAGGCGTCCAAGCGGCCACCGACCTCGGCATGTACATCGTCATCGACTGGCATGTGCTCAACTACAACCCGAACCAGACGGCCGACCAGGCCGAGCAGTTCTTCCGCAAGTACGCCGAGAAGTACAAGTCCTACGACAACGTGATCTTCGAGATCTGCAACGAGCCGACCGGCACCAACTGGTACGACGGTTCCTCGAACGACCTGTACACGTACTGCAAGCGCATTGCCACCGTCATCCGTGACGCGGGCAGCGACGCCATCATCCTGTGCGGCACCAACACGTGGTCGCAGGACATCGACGCCGTTTCCGCCAAGCCGCTGTCCGACGACGGCTTCAAGAACATCATGTACACCCTGCACTTCTATGCGGGCACCCATTACGACAACATCAAGAACAAGCTCAAGACAGCGCTTGCCGCCGGCACCCCGGTGTTCGTCTCCGAATTCGGCATCTGCGATGCCTCGGGCAACGGTGGCATCGACATCTCCAACGCCAACGACTGGATTACCCTGCTGACGCGCAACAACATCAGCTTCGCATGCTGGTCGCTGTGCAACAAGGGCGAGTCCGCCTCCTATCTCAAGACGTCCGCGTACTCGACGACCGGCGAATGGACCGCTTCCGATCTGTCGACGACCGGCGTGTGGCTCGTCAATACGAACCGCGCTCTCGAGGACCTCATCGCCACGACCGAGACCTCGTCGAGCGAGCCGACCACCGAGCCGACCA
>DEKK01000015.1 GCA_002353815.1 Bifidobacteriaceae bacterium UBA2724
CAAATTACATAGGGACACCCCCCTGCGGACCGGCGAACCGTCTTCCGCTACGCGCGACGGACGCCGGCGCAGGGCGGATGCGTCAGAGCTTCTCGATCGGAGCCATGTGGATCACGAGATGCTTGATCCCGTCGCTGCCGAAGTCGATGGTCACGGTCGAGTTGGCCCCTTTGTCTTCGACGGAGATGACATGCCCGAGCCCGTATTTGTCATGCGTGACGAGGTCTCCGGCCGTGAAATCGGACGCCGAGTAGTTGTTCTTGGCGGCAGCAGACGACGTCGACGCCGCAGAGGAACCATGCGAGGCGCCCACGCGGCGCGTGGTGACCTTGGAACCGCGGTTCCCATAGGACGAACCGCCATAGGACGAGCGTCCGCGGGAGCCGTACGACGACCCGCCGCGGGAACCGTACGAGGAGCCGTACGACGACCCGCCGTGCGAACCGTACGAGGAACCGCGGGAACCGTACGACGAACCACCGTACGTCGAGTATCCGTCGTCGTAGCCGTCATACGCAGCGTCGCCAAAGGAATCGAGGCGCATGTCCTGCGACGTCTCCCTGCGCTTCCAATCGATGAGGTCGTCGGGAATGTCGTCGAGGAACTCGCTCGGCATCATCTCTTCCGGCCGTCCCCACTGCGAGCGCACCGCGGCGCGGGTCACGTAGAGGCGGCGCTTGGCGCGCGTGATGCCGACGTAGGCGAGACGGCGTTCCTCCGACATCTCGGACGCGTTGTCCAAGGCGCGCGAATGGGGGAAGGTGCCTTCCTCGAGGCCGACGAGGAACACGACCGGGTATTCGAGGCCCTTGGACGTGTGCAGCGTCATGAGCGTGACGGTGCCGCGGTTCTCGCCTTCGTCGGGCAGCTGGTCGGAGTCCGCGACGAGCGCGACGTTCTCCAGGAATCCCGCCAGCGAGGCATTGGGGGTGTTCTGCTCGTATTCGGCCGCGACGGACTGGAACTGCGACAGGTTCTCGACCCTCCCCTGTTCCTTCTCGTCGGACGCCTTGCGCAGTTCCTCGACGAGCCCGGACTTGTCGAGGACGGCGGCCACGATCTCGCTGGGGTTCGAGTCCTTCTGCTCGGCGACCGCCATGAGCTCGGTCATAAGGCCGCGGAAGGCGTTGAGGGAATTGGCGAGACGCGTGGTCATGCCGGGCATGTCGGACACATGCGACAGCGCGTCCCAGAAAGTCAGGCCGTTGGCGCTGGCGTAGCCGTTCACGGTGGCTTCGGCGCGTTCGCCGAGCCCGCGCTTGGGCACGTTGAGGATGCGGCGCATGTTCACGTCGTCGGCCGGATTGGCGATGCACTGCAGGTACGCCAGCGCGTCCTTGACTTCCTTGCGTTCGTAGAACCGCGTGCCGCCGATGAGCTGGTATGGCACGCCGGCGTTCATCATGGCCTCTTCGAAACGCCTCGACTGGGCGTTGGCGCGGTACATGATGGCAATGTCGCTGTAGTTGACGCCCTCCTCGCTGGAGAGCCTGGCGATCTCACGCGCCACCCACTGCGCCTCCTGCTGGTCGTTGTCGGCTGCGTACCCCACGATCTTGTCGCCTTCGCCCGCCTGCGTCCACAGTTTCTTGGGCCTGCGCCCCTCGTTCTTCGAGATGACAGCGTTGGCGGCGTCCAGGATGTTCTGCGTGGAGCGGTAGTTCTGCTCGAGCATGATGGTCTTGGCCTGCGGGAAATCTTTCTCGAAATCGAGGATGTTGTGGATGTCGGCGCCGCGGAACGCGTAGATGGACTGGTCGGAGTCGCCCACGACGGTGATCCAGGCGGGGCGTTCGACGTCCGAGGACTCCAGTCCGCTCAGCTCGCGGATGAGCACGTATTGCGCGTGGTTGGTGTCTTGGTATTCGTCGACGAAGATGTAGTGGAACTTGTGGTGGTAGTACGCGGCCGCCTCGGGATCGATCTGCAGCAGCTGCACGGTGCGCATGATGAGGTCGTCGAAGTCAACGGAATTGGCGGCAGCGAGACGCTGCTGGTAGACGGCATAGAGGCAGGAGTACAGCTGTTCCCCCTGGCTGAGATGGCCGAGCTTCTGCCCGGGGACGGCGGGGTTGAAATCGGGGGCGTTCTCGGCGAGCTGCGAGCGCCAGTCCTTGAGGTCGTTCTTGCTGTCCGAGACGAACGACAGCACGTCGCGCGGCTTGATGCGCTTGGGGTCGATGCCGAATTCCTGCTCAATGTTGCGCATGAGGCGCTGGGAATCCGCCTGGTCGTAGATGGTGAAGCCGCTGCTGAGGCCCACGGACTTTCCGTTGCGGCGCAGGATGCGCACGCACGCCGAGTGGAAGGTCGACACCCACATGCGCTGCGCCTCGGGGCCGATGAGGGTCTCCAGGCGGTCTTTCATCTCGCGCGCGGCCTTGTTGGTGAAGGTGATGGCGATGATCTGGCTGGGCCACGCGTTCCATTGGCTCAGCGCCCATGCGATGCGGCGCGTGAGCACCCGCGTCTTCCCGGACCCGGCGCCGGCGCCGATGAGCAATGCGGGGCCGTTGTACTGCACGGCCTGCGCCTGCTGCGGGTTGAGGCCGGCGACCAGCTCCTCCGCGCTTCTGCGGATGAGCTGCGGTTCGGGCGAGTCAAAAGACATGGTGACCTCCGGTGTGATATCCAATGTTCGGTGCGGCGATCCTGCCGACGACCCACATCAGCATAGTACCCAATGTGCGGCGAGCCGCCCCGAGCGTGGCATCGGCAGCGCCCCGGTGCCACCGTCCCCTGGCACCAGGGCATCGGATCGGCCGGCGGCGCGACGCCGGTTTCCCCAGGGCGCAAACGGGAGCGGCTCGCCGATCCTTCATCGGCCGATGTCGCCAGGGCCTGGCGCGATCGGGTGCCCCGCGCCGTGCGTCATGATTCGGGATGGTCCGCGAGCCACGTGGCGATGCCGCTGTAGAGCGTGTCGGCGTAGAGGTTGCCGCCGTCCGGCTCCTGCGGGTGGAATCCGTCTGCGAGCAGCAGGTCGGTGCGGGCGCCGATGGCCTTGTCCCATTCGACAAGCACCACATGGTCGGAATGCGCCTGGGCGTAGGCGCGCACCGTGGCGTTGCTCGGGTCGATCCAGTTGCGTGGCGCGTAGGCGGTGACGAGTACGAGATTGTGCCCCGATCCGATGGCCGAATCCATCGCTTCGAGGTTCGCCTCCGTCACCGTGCCGTTCGTTCCGAGTCCGACGACCACCCACGAGCGCAGCGAGCCGCTGGACTGGAGATTCTGCACGATCGACAAGCCATCTCCGAAATGCCGGGAGACGGCGGCGTCGATGTAGGCGCCGGGGAATTTGCTGAGCACCGACGGCGAGGCGCCGAGCATCACGGAGTCGCCTATCATGGTCATTTCGTCGCCGGACGGCATGCGCTTGAGCGTCTCGGGATCGAGCTTGGCCTGCGTCGCACGCTGCTCCTCGGCGCGTTTCTTGGCGGCGGCCGCCTGCGCCGCTGCCTCCTCGCTCTCTTCCTGCGCCTTGTTGGTGCGCAATGTCGTCACGGCGGAGATCTGGTTGTCGAAAGCGGACGAAAGCGCGGAATCGGAGCCGCTGCCATCGGCCTTTTTCTGCAGCTGGTCCGAATTGACCGCCACGGCCTGCGTATGTTTCAGCAACACCTGGTCGGCCTCGAGCTGCCCCTGCGTCTGGCTCATGCACGGAGAGAACATCAGGGCCGCGCAGCTGGAGGATACGAGGGCCAGCACCATGACGAACGCAACCGTGGTGCGAGCGCCGACCGCGGTGCCCGACCACGCGGAATCCGACAGGAAAAGCCCGCGGAATCCCTCGCGCGACACAGGGCCGGCGAAAAGAAGGGCGACCACCCGCGTGAGCACCAGGGACAGCGCCACCACGGCGAGGTCGATCAGCACCGTGACGGCGAGGGAACCATGGGACCATGCGCTGACGGCGATGATGTACAGCGGGTAATGCCACAGGTAGATGCCATAGGAGCGACGCCCGAGGTGGACCAGCGGGCCCACCGACAGCAGACGCTCGAACCACGTGCCGGGCTGCAGCAGCCCCACGATGACGATGAGCGACAGGACGCCGACGAGAGCCAGCCCGCCACGGAACGCGGTAGCGCCCTGGCGCACCACGAACAATGCCGCGATGATGCCGGCGAGGGAAATCGCCGAAAGCACGGGGATGACGCGCCGGGCGCGATCGCCGCGCAACGCCGAGGCGAAGGCGCGGTCGGACGCGCACCATCCCAGCGCCATGCCGAGCAGAAGCGAGAAGCAGTGGGTGTCGGTTCCGAAATAGACGCGCGTCGGATTGGCTTCGGGGTCCCAGAGCATGGCCATGCCGACGGAGGATGCCACGGCCAGAAGCATGAGCATGAAAGGCGGCGCCCAGCTGGCGTGCCGCGCCAAGGGTTTGAGAAGGAGCACAAGGAGCGGGGCGACGATGAAGAACTGCACCAGAAGCGACACGAACCACATGTGTTTGAGCGGCTCGGGGGTGAGCCCTGCGAAATAGCTTGTCCCCGAAGCGACGTCAACCCAGTTGTAGGTGAACGTCAGCGCTCCGACCACCTGGGACAGGGCGCCGGACAATGCCTCGCGGCACAGGAACCACGCGAGGCACACGGTGGAGCATGTCACCACGAGCAGCGCGGGATACAGGCGGCGCAGACGGGAAACATAGTATCGGACGACGATGTGCCGGGTGGTTGCGTGCGGCGAGGTCACGGCGGACGCTTCCGATGCGGCCGGATCCGGCTGCGCATCGGCCGACGAGGCCGCGGAATCCGCCGAACCATCCGCCCCGTCGGATGCGGAGACGTCGCTGAGGCTAGCCTTGATGCTGTTGCGCAGGCGGGCGCCGCTGCTCGATTTTCTGTCGGATTTCGAAACGCCGCGGGACTTCTTGCCGCCCGCTTTCCGCGCCGCGGCGGCGGCACGTCCAGCGGCACGCGGGCCGTCCGCGGAGACCGCCGGTACGCTCAGACGGCGGAGGAGGCCGGTGCAGGCCAGGAATCCCGAGATTGCAAAGAACACGTCGACGAAGATGAAGCCACCGCCGAAGCCGACGACAGACAGGTGATACAGCACAATCGCGATGATGGCCAGGCCTTTGAGACCATCGAGCCCATCGAAGTGATGCGTGGCCCTGGCGGCCGTTTTTTCCTCTGTCACCGACATCTGTTAATGCCCCCGATTCGCATCTCTACACGTTGTCGCAACCACATTACCCTAATGCACCGTCTGGTCCAATGCACTGTCTGGCCCAATGAACTGTTAGCCACAGACACACTGTCCAAGGCTCACCGAGGTCTCAGGGGACATCCCGCGCACAGCAGCGAGGCGGGATCCGGACTGCACCCCGCGGCCGCGCAGCCACGCCTCAGTTCGAAAGCATCGAGCCGGCCAGAGCGCACGGCGGCGTCGATGACCATCCGCACGAAGTCGACGGGGGCGTCAAGACGCGAGGCGATGGCGACGGCGGGAATTCCCCGGCCGGCCAGATCGACGATGCACTCCGCCACTCCCTTCGCCCCGTCCGGCGATGCATCGTGCGGCCCGGGGGCGGAGCCGCCCATCGGAGACGTTGGCGAAACGGAGCCGGGAGCCGCTGGCGAAGGGGGCGTCGGGACTGGCGCAGAGCCCGGCGTGGGCAACGTCGACGAGGACGGGGCCGACGCAGCCGACGGAGCGGGGCGCTCCGCGGCGCCGTCGACGACACGCCCCGCAGCATCGTCCGCTGCGCCTGTGGTCCGCAGAAAGCCCCGTTTGACGGTCCGGCGAAAACCCGTCATAGCACGAACCTCAGCAGCTGGAACGACACGACAGCGAGCACATAGCCCACCGCCAGGCCGAGCCCCACGCCCCGCGCCGCGACACGCCACCCATACTGGCGTTTCATCTCGGCGACGGTCGCCAGGCATGGCGTGTACGACAGGACGAACAGCATGAAGGCCATGGCGGCGGCGCGCCCATGGCCTCCCGACGAGCGGTCGAAGTCGGCACGTATCGACTCCCCCAGCACGGCCCCGCCCGTGTCGTCATCGGAATTTTCGATGGCGTACGACTGGTTCATGGAGCCGACGACGACCTCCTTGGCCACGAAGCCGGTGATCAGAGCGGCCGAGGCATGCCAATCGTCGAAGCCGGCAGGGGCGAAAACGGGCGCCACGGCGTCGGCCACCGCCCCATAGGCGGTGCTGTGCACATCGTCGACGTTTGCGAACGTCCCCGCGCCCTGCACGACTGGAATGCCCTGGAGAAGCCACAGCACCATGATCATCGAGATGATGATGCCGCTCGCCCCGGTGACGAAGTTCCACAGACGGAGCAGCACCGTGCGCACCAGTTGCACGATGCGGGGCATCTGGTACGCCGGCAGGCTCATGGCGAAAGGTTCGGGCTCCATGCCACGGAACATCGTATGACGCAGTAACACACCCACACCGAGAATGAGCACGATGGAGGCGACGTACATGAGGAACACCACGGCGCCCGCTCCGCTGCCGAAGAAAGCGTGGGCGAGCACGAGATACACGCTCAGGCGCGCCGAGCACGAAGCGAACGGGATCAGCATGCCCGTGAGCACGCGCTGCCGGGAATCGGGAAGGGTGCGCGTTGCGGCCAGTCCCGGCAGGTTGCAGCCGAAACCGACGACGATGGGCAGGAAGGCGCGGCCGTCGAGGCCCAGGAATCGCATCGCGCGGTCCATGACGAACGCCGCGCGCGCCAGGTATCCGCAGTCTTCGAGCACTGCGAGCAACACGAGCATGATGCCCATCGGCGGAATGAACGTGAGCACCGTCACCACGCCGTCGAGCAGACCATCGACCGCAAGCGACCGCAGCCACCCGCCGTCGGCGCCGAAAAGCCCCAGGACCCAGTCCGCCCCCTGGCTCAGCCAGGCGCGGACCGTGACATCGAACCAATCCTGCGCCGGCCCCGCCAGCCACGTGGTCGACTGGAACACGATGAACATCACGCACAGGAACGTGACAATGCCCCAGACCGGATGGAGCAGGACCCTGTCGGCCCCGTCGCTCGCCGTGACCTGTGACGTCGCGCCGACGCCCAGCGATTCGAGCACCCCGTACGCCCAGTCGAAGCGCGCGTCGCTACGCGACTCCACCCAGTCGACCATGTCGCCGGTGACGGGGCGGACCTCGAGGCCGCGGGGCATCGGGGTGCCCGGGAAGGACCCCGCGATGGCGTCGGCTAGACGGTCGGAACCCGCCCCGGTGCGGCCATCGACCGTCACGACGGGCACTCCGCCGATCGCCGCGGACAATCCTTCGGCGGACACGTGGATGCCCCGCTTGGCGGCGAGGTCCGACATGGTGAGGGCCACGACGGTGGGGCGTCCCAGCTCGAACACCTGCGCCAGGAAGTACAGCGAGCGCGACAGATTCGTGGCGTCGATGGCGGCTACGATGAGGTCCGGCCGCGGGTCTCCGTCGGCTCCTATCGCGGCCCGCGCCGCCACCGCTTCGTCGGGCGACATGGCAAGAAGGGAATAGGTGCCGGGCGTGTCGATGAAATCCCATGTCTGGTGCTCGTCCTGGCGCCGGTAGTCATAGGTGCCGCTTTCCAACAGCACCGTGGTGCCCGGCGCGTTCATGACCTTGGCATGCATGCCGAGCATGGAATTGAACAGCGACGACTTGCCCACGTTCGGGTTCCCGACGAACACGACGCGGCGGCGCGACGCAGCGTCCTGCGCACCGGTCGTGTCATTGGCGCCGTCCGCACCGTGCCGCTCCACGCGGACCGTGCGGGCGTCCTCGGGGTCGAATTCCACCGCCTGCGACGAATCCCTCAGGGCCGCGATGCCGCGATGATGCGCATGGTGCATGTCGTGCATGTGACGACCGTGGCGTCCGCCGTCTGCCGCTTGTGCGTGCGGGGCAGCCACCACGTGGGCGCCGCCAGCATCCGCCGTCACGGCCCCGGTCGCCGCCGGGGACTCCCCGGAACCGGAATGCGACGCGCCGCCATGCGGCTCCGCGTTATCCGGCGTTGCCGATCCGCGAGCGCCGGACGCCGCGTCGTGCCGCGCCGCTTCCTTGCGGAACTCGTCTGTCTCGCGGGTACCGTCGTTCGTGGTGTTACGAATACTCACTTGTCATCATCTTCCGTGTTGGTTCCAGCGCCTGTCGCTCCGTGCGACGCAGCCCCGCCCTCGGCGCAACGTCCATCGCGCGCTCCGTTTGCCCGGTTTGCCCGGCCCGCCGCGGATGAAACGCCATCGGATTCCCCGATGCCGCGCACGGTGACGGCGGCGGCGGTCTCGCCATCCAGGGCGATGCGTTCGGAGCCAACCGCCACCACGCGTCCGCCGAATCCGCCATGCTGCATCACCAGCACGCGCACGCCAGGTCGAATCCCCAGCTCCGCGAGGCGGAAGGCATGCCGCGCATCCAGGGTGACGTCCGTCACAACGTAGTCTCTGCCGGTCTCCGCCTCCCGGAGGGTCTCGTCGCGTTCCCCGCCATCGCCAGCGGAGCGCCGGCGTCCGTCTCGAGGGCGTGGATCGCGCCGGGAATCCAGGGGCTTCCCCGCCGGCGGCTCCCGCCTCGCCGGGCTGTGCGTCAGGTCTGTCTGTTGTTCCACATCATCGAGACTATCGACACGCCCCGCCGACCACAACCCCTTTTTCCCATGTTCCGTGCCACGGACCAGGAATATTCCAACTTCCTTTTAGGAAATCTTTCGGATTCGCCCCAGCGCCCCTTGATCTGCGCCCCATATCGTGAAAAGCACAGCGAACGACCGCACCACATGGCGCGGCGGACCGCTTCGCACGACGACCACGCCGCGCGAGCCGCGCATACCCGCAAGGCGTCACCGGTGCGACGGAATGAATAGAGGCGATTACAATGCGCAACGACAGCGACACCGATATCCACACCACCACGGAGGACGCCGAGGCCTCCCGCGACGCCGGCGACACGCCAGGCACCGCACGGCACGCCGGCACGGATTCCGCGAACCGCGGAAGCACCAAGGCTACAGCCATGCGAAAGGACAGGTTCTTCACCAAGCAGTCCATGGCGATGATCGGCGCGACGCTGGGCATGTGCATGCTGCTGGCCGGCGTCATCACCGGGTTGTCAGCCGTCAACAGAAGCGGCACGCCCGTTTTCGCGGGCGGCGGCGCCAAAACCACCCCGCAGACCGGCTCCGACGCCCAGCCGGGCTCCACGTACAATGCCGCGGACACGACGTCCACTCCCCCTGCCCTGCCCCAGAGACCCCAGTCCGGCCAGCAGAGCGGGGGCAGAGGCGGCGCCGACACGCAGAGCTATGACTACACCGGCTCCATGGACGGCGCGCTCACCGCCGACGGCGAGGACGTGACCAGCGACGGCGTCACGGAGAACGCCACCGAACCAGACCAGAACGCGGCGCTCGCCGGGAACGGCGGCACCCTCGCGTTTACCGGAGCGACGCTCACCAAATCCGGCAATGACACGAACGGCGACAACTGCAACTTCTACGGCATCAACTCCATCATGCTCGCGGCCGGCTCCAAATCGGCGATCCACGTGTCCGGCAGCACGCTGAGCGCGACCAGCGAAGGATCCAACGGCATCTTCTCGACCGACGGCGCCACCGTCTACGCCAACGACGATACCATCGACACCACCGCGGGCAACTCCCGCGGCCTCGACGCCACCTACGGCGGCACGATCGTCGCCAACAAGATGACGATCTCCACCCAAGGCGACCATTCGGGCGGTATCGCGACCGACCGCGGCGGCGGCAACATCTCGGTGACGGATTCCACGGTTTCGACATCAGGCTCGGGCAGCCCCATCATCTATTCGACGGGGGTCATCGAGGCCAGTGGCGTGACAGGCACTGCCACGGGGTCCCAGATCGCGGGGATGGAGGGACTCAACACGATCCTCATCTATGACAGCGACCTGACCTCCACCATCACGAAGGCCACGGCAAGCGACCCGATCGCCGACGGCGTGATCATCTACCAGTCGACGTCGGGCGACGCCGACACGTCGTCGGGCGACGCGGCGCGGTTCCAGGCCGTCGACTCCACCGTGTCGAGCTCCATCGAATCGGGAAGCATGTTCTACCTGACCAACACCACGGCGAACGTGGTGCTCAAGAACACGACGCTCGACTTCGATTCGTCGAAGGCGGCGCTGGTAACGGCCGAGGGCAACTATTCGAACAACTGGGGCTCCGCGGGGTCGAACGGCGCCACCGTGCATTTCACCGGCATCGGCGAGACCCTCAGCGGCGATGCCGTCGCCGACACAATCAGCACGCTCGACATGTATCTTCTCGACGGCACGACGTGGACGGGCTCGGCCCGCATCGAAGACAATGCGAGCGCCTCCACGACCGCCGACGACAACCTTTCGGTCGCCATCGACTCCACCAGCACGTGGGTGGTGACCGATGACAGCACCGTGACGAACCTCAGCGTCTCCGACGGAGGCAGGATCGTGGATTCCGAAGGCAACACCGTCACGGTCAAGGACTCCCGGGGTTCGACGCTCGCCGAGGGCACCTCCGACCTCACCGTGACGGTAACGGGCGCCTACGGCACCACCGTGAGCGCATCGGAAGCCAACGAGGTGCAGAACGCAAGCGTCGACCGCACCGACTTCGACGATTACTACGGCACCGGCACCGCTTTCGGCGACGACGGCGATTTCGACGCGGACGCCTCCGGTTCCAGCGGCACGACGTCGCAGCCCAGCACACAGGACCAGGATTCCACGGCTTCCGATGACTCGGCCGACGCCTCGTTCTGGGACAAAGTGGCGGCGTTCTTCAAAGCGCTGTGGCCCTGGTGACCGGCTCCGTCGCCTAGCCGCTACGGTGCGCCGTCGCTCCACCCGCATCGCCCCGCATGCACCATCGCCTTGTGGAACGTCGCCGTCCCGTTCCCCCGTGGCGACGACACCCTGCATGCGTCAACGGGACCCGCCGTCGCCCCGTGACTGTCTTTGCCCAGTCCGCCCGCCCCACGGCCGTCCCCACGCCCATGAATTGGCATCCCACACCATCCCCACGGCACGCATGGAAACCCCAGAGGTCGCCCTCTGGGGTTTTCCGTTGGATCATGCCGCGCTTCACCAACGGTATGCCGCGCGCCGCATGGCCCGTTCCGGATCCGGGATTCCGTACCGATCCGTCCGGTTCCTCCCGCCGTCACCGGGATGTGTCAGAGGAAGGAACCGCCGGCCCGGTGGGATCAGACGTCGCCTTCCTCGGAATGATCGAAGTTCGGGACATTCTTGCCGTCGTAGACGTAGATGCCGATGTTCGCGGTGCTCGGATCATGGTCTTTGTTCCACGGTCCGATGCCCGACTGGCCGCTGTACTGGATGTCCTTGCCGCTGTCGATGAGGGCCTTGCAGTCCTTGTAGCTCTCGCACTTCTCGCCGCCGTTCGCGCCGGAGACGGCCAGCATGTTGGCCTGGATGGTCTCGCCGTCGTTCGCGCCGCCCTTCTCGGCCGCCAGGGCCTCGTAGATCACGGCGTCGTAGGTCTCACCCGCGTAGGTGAAGTCGCTGATGTCCTTTCCGGCGGCGTCGGTCAGGCGCTTCTGGAATTCATCGCTGGCGTGGGAGCCGGGGATGGTGCCCTTCGAACCGGCGAGGGCGCCGGCGTCGAATTCATCGGAATAATCGGAGGTGTTGCCGTCGACGAGGTACAGGTGAGTTGTATCGACCCCCTGCGTGATCAGCTCTCGGATGAGGGCCTGCGTCTGGTCGAAGGCGACGATGGCGATCGCGTCGGCGTCGGACGCCTTGATGGCGGTGACGATGGAGGCGAAGTTGGTCTCGGTCGGGTCGAAGGCCTCGTCCTCGCCGTAGACGACGTTCACGCCCTGCGCGCTGGCCGTCTTGGCGATCTGGTCGCGCAGACCGGTGCCGTACTCATCGTTGAACGCCGCGATGGCGAGTTTCTGGACGCCGTCCTGTGCAATCACGTTGCCCAGCACGGTGCCCTGGACGGTGTCCGGCGGGACGGTGCGGAAGAAGTAGTCGCTCAGGCCGGAGAACGACGTGGAGGTGGAGCCCATGGACGTCATCGGGATCTTGGCCTCGGTGATCTCTTGGTACACGTTGCGCACCACGGCGCTGGACGCCGGGCCGACGATGGCCGACGGGTTCTTCGACAGCACGTCTTCGGCGGCCGACGTGTTCTGGTCGGCGTGGTCGGCGTCGGACGTATCCGCCTGTACATAGGAAGCGTTCTGTCCGTTGACGCCACCGGCGTCATTGATGTCGTTGATGGCCAGCTTCACAGCGGCGACCTCGGCATCGGACAGGAACGCCAGGCTGCCTGTGAGCGGAAGCAGCGCGCCCAGGACGAACGGACCCGACGCGCCTGCCGACGAGGAGCTACCCGATGAGGAACCGCAGCCTCCGAAGGCGAGCACCGCCGCCGTGACGGCGGCCGTAGCGGTAATTGCGAAACGCTTTGCCTTCTTTTGATTGTTCTTCATGATTATCACCACTTCTCTTCCTGCCTCTGACGCCCCGCGAATGCCGAGCGCACACAGGCGATCGTTCTGCCCCGTCGCTCCACGACGGCACGACGGCCGCCGAAGTCGGAGGGGAGTAACAGATGAAGAACGCAGGAAGGTGACAGTGGACCCTGTGCAGGTCCGCGAACCTTTGCTTTGTTCTTGATTGTTAAGGTACGGCGGAGAAAATAACACCACGTGTGTGGTTTGTAACCCATCTATGTCAGGCGAAAAATACTGGAAACAATAGAGACTGCAATGGTTTCGGGCATATGAAGCGCAGATCGTCACGCCCACGGGGCCACATGGGGAGACGTGCGCGCGGCTGTGGACGCCATGGAATCGGCGCGACGGATCCGGGGTTTCCGACCCCTGCCGCGGACCGTTTCCCTTCAGTCGCCCACCTGTCGCCCGCTCCGTGCCGTCATGGTGCAAACCATATTCATATCCAAGGAACCCGGATTACGTCCCATATACAAAGGAATCCGGGTTCCGCAGACCTTGCGGTCTGTCGAACCCGGATTCCTTGTCTTCTGTGTCAGCGGGCCTCGCCGCGACAGCCAGCGCCGCGACTGCCAGCGCCGCGCTCGCCGCACTCCGCCTGCCACAAGCGGCGCCGCTGCGCGTCGGCCGTTCCTAGCGCCCTTCCTTCTCGACTTCCTCCTCGAGGTTGCCCAGGTACAGCGAGACGACCTTCGGATCGGTCATGAGATCGCGACCGGTGCCCGAATAGGCATTGCGCCCCTGGTCGAGCACATATCCCCTGTCGCAGATCTGCAGGCATCGGCGGGCGTTCTGCTCGACGATCACCACGGAGACCCCGGCCTTGTTGACCTTGCGCACCTGGATGAACGTCTCGTCCTGGAGCATCGGCGACAGACCGGCGGACGGCTCGTCGAGCAGCAGCACCGACGGCCGCATCATCAGCGCGCGCCCCATCGCCACCATCTGGCGCTCGCCACCCGAGAGGGAGCCGGCGAGCTGGTCCTTGCGTGACGCCAGCTTGGGGAAGATCGACGACACGTACTCGAAACGCTCGTTGAACTTCTTGGGTGCCTGGAACCCGCCCATTCGCAGGTTCTCCTCGATCGTCAGCGACGGGAACACGTTCTCGGTCTGCGGCACGAAGCCGACGCCGCGCGACACGAGTTTGTCGGCGCGCATGTTCGTGATGTCCTCGCCACGCAGCAAGAGCTTGCCAGAATGTATGTGCACAAGGCCGAACAGCGACTTGAGCAGCGTGGACTTGCCGGCGCCGTTCGGGCCGATGATGCCCACGATCTCGCCCTTGTGCAGGCTCAGCGACGCGCCGTTGAGGATGTTGACCCCCGGCAGGTAGCCGGCGACGAGGTTCTGCGCGTCCATGAGGGGTTCGCCGTCAGGCTCCCCCACGTGGATGGCCTTGCGGTCGAACGCCTCGCCCTCGCCGCCCTGGGCTTCCCTGGTGTTCTTTGCGGATGCCTTGGATTCCTTGTCGGCCATGTCACTCACCTTCCTTGTGCGATGCATCGGACTCGTCACCGTCGCCGGAATCCTCCAGTACGGAGTCGTCGCCCAGATCGACATCGGCATGCGCGCCGAGGTAGGCGTCGATGACGGCCGGGTCCTTCATGACGGTCTTGGGCTGGCCTTCGGCGACGATCTTGCCTTCGGCCATGACCGTGACCCAGTCGGCGATGTGCCGCACCATGTTCATGTCGTGCTCGACGAACAGCACCGTGGTGCCCTGCTCGCGCAGCGACAGGATGGCGTCGAGCAGCGACTGCTTGAGCGCCGGGTTTACGCCTGCCATCGGCTCGTCGAGCATGACGAGCTGCGGATCGCTCATGAGCGCCCTGGCCATCTCGAGCAGCTTGCGCTGGCCGCCGGAAAGCGACCCCGCGTAGTCGTCCTTTTTCTTCCACAGCAGGAAGCGCTTGAGAAGCGCCTCCGCCTTCTGCCGGTTGGCCTTCTCATATCTGCGCCATCTTGACGGGAACAGCGCGGCGAGCATGCCCTCGCCGGGCTGCACCGGAGCGCCGAGCATCATGTTGTCCATGACAGTGAGGCGCGACATGACCTTGGTGAGCTGGAACGTGCGGACCATGCCCATCTTGGCCACGTGTTCGGGCGACACCGACTTGAGCGGACGGCCGTCGAACTCCCACGTGCCGGAATTCGGCTTGTCGAATCCCGTCATGAGGTTGAAGAACGTTGTCTTGCCGGCGCCGTTCGGGCCAATGAGGGCGGTGATGCCGTGGCGTTCTATCTCAAAGTGGTTCACGTCGACCGCTGTGACGCCGCCGAAACGGCGGGTCACGTTGTCTGCGACGAGAATCGGGTCGGGCTTCTTGACGCCGGGCCTGTTGTCGACATACGCCAGGTCGGCCTCGACGCGGTCGGCGTAGGCCGTCGAAACGAGTTTCTCGCCTTCCGGCGCCTTCGTCGCCCAATCCGACAGGTCTCCGAAAGCCACGCCCGGGGTGATGCCGTTGTTGACGAGACGGCGGTTCTCGTCCGTCATGCCTTCGTCGCGAAGGAACGGCTTGCGGTCGTTTTCCTTGCCGACGGGGACGCCGGCGTCGTTGTGTTCTTTGTCAGACATTGAAAGCCAACTCCTTCTTGTCACCGAGGATGCCTTGCGGCCTGAAGATGACCAGGCACATGAGCGCGATGCCGACGAGCATCCAGCCCATGGACTCGACCTGCGTCGACGACAGCACCGTGGTGGGGATGACGCCTCGCATGAATCCGCGGATGAGCGTCAGAGCGACCCACATGATGACGGAGCCGACGACCGGCCCCCAGACGGTGGCGGCGCCGCCCATGAGCAGGATGGCCCATGTGTTGAACGTCACCTGGCGGCCCAGCGAATCCGGCTGCACCGACCGGGGCAGCACGAAGATGATGCCGCCGATGGCGGCGAAGCAACCGCCGAGGAGCAACGCCTGCATCTTGAACTTGACCGGCGACTTGCCGAGGGACTTGATGGCGTTCTCGTCTTCGCGGATGCCCTTGAGCACGCGCCCCCATGGAGAGCGGAACCATGCCCACGTGAGCAGAAGCGCGATGGCGACGAGGCTCCATGCCACGATGCGCAGCCACCAGGAATTGGCGACGTTGTTCGAATACGTCCACAGCAGGAAGTGCGTCCTGCCGTCGGGAAGAGGCGACAAATCGCGGAAGCCGTCGGTGAAGTGCTCCGGGGAGATGCCGGAGGAACCGCCGGTGAACGACGTCATGGCGGTGGACCTGCCGACGATGCGGATGATTTCGGCTGACGCGAGGGCCACCATGGACAGGTAGTCCGGGCCGAGCTTCAGCGTCGGGATGCCCAGCAGCAGGCCGTAGATGCAGGCGAGGACGATCGACACGAGCACGGAGCCCAGCACGCTCCACCCCATCCACTGCGTGATGGCGAAGCCGTAGGCGCCCAGCAGCATGAACCCGGCCTGGCCCATGTTGAACAGGCCGGTCATGCCGAAGTGGATGTTGAGTCCGATTGCCGCGAGCGCGTAGGCCGCGGTGGTCGGGGCGAGGATCTCGCCCAGTGCGTTGGTGATGATTTCGTTCATTGTTCAGCCCACCCTTTGCGCTTTGCCGAAGATGCCCTGCGGACGGATGAGCAGGACGATGATGAGAATGGCGAGTGCGCTCGCGTATCGCATGTCCGTCGGGATAAACAGCGAGCTCATGTCGGAGACGATGCCGATGATGAGCGAGCCCACGAGTGCGCCGGACGCGGTGCCGAGGCCGCCGAGGGTGACGGACGCGAACATGAGCAGGATCAGCACGGCGCCCGTGTTCCACGCGATGCCGTTGAGGTAGATGCCGATGAGCACGCCCGACAGGGCGGCGAGCCCGCAGGCGAGGATCCAGACGACCCTGACCACGCCGTCGACGTCGATGCCGGACGCCGCCGCGAGCGCGGAGTTATCGGACACGGCTCGCATGGCCTGCCCGAAGCGCGTCTTGTAGAGGAACCACGTGGTCGCGATGATGACCACGAGCGCCACGCCCGCGCAGATGAGGGTGCTCTTCGTGGTGGTGATCGGCCCGAGCTGGAAGCCGCGTTCCACGTCGTTCCTGATCTGCTTGGTTCCGCCGCCGAAGAAGAACTGGTAGGTGTATTGCAGCAGCATGGACAGGCCGATCGTCACGATCAGCTGCTGGGTGACGCCGATGCGCTTGCGGCGCAGCGGATGCCAGATGACGAGGTTCTGCAGCCATCCGGTGAAGGCACCCACGGCGATGGCGAGGATGGCGGACACCAGGAGCGGCCAGTGGAGGAACTGGGTCCCGACGTAGGCCATGAGGCCGCCGAGCGTGACCTGCTCGCCGTGAGAGAAGGAGCTCAGGCCCGTGGTGCCGTAGACGAGACTCATGCCGAGGCTCATGAGGCACAGCATGAGGCCGAAGATGATGCCTGAGTAGAGCTGCTGCCAGACGCGGCGCCCGAAGTTCGATCCGCCCGACGATGACGACGAGTCGGATCCCGTGTCCGCCGTGTCGTCGGAACCAGCGGTCGCCTTATCCGACGACGCCGAGGCACCGCCGGTCGACGACGCACTCGACGCGCTCTTCTTGGTGGTCGTCGCCGCCTTGTCGAAGCGGACGACCTGTCGCTGCCCCGAGAAGCTGGACTTGTTCACCGTGACGTCGACCGACGATGTCGGGAACTTGTACTTGCTGGCGACGCTGTCATCGATGGTCACGGTGTAGTCGCCGTCGGCTTCGACGCTGAACGCCCACCGGCCGTCGTCTGCGGTGGTGGTCGTCGCCTTTTCCTTACCGCTTAGAGTGACCGTGACGCCGCTGATGGGGTTCTTATTGGAATCCTGGAGAATGCCGTTGACGCAACCATTGCTGTCGGTTGGATTGCACACCTCAACCGCCTCTGCCGCATGCGCAGGGCCGGGGTTGAGAACGAAAAGCGCCATCACGACCGCGGCCACCGCGAGCAAAGCTATCGGCAGGCCATGGATGTGACGTCGCCGATGATATACGACTGTCATATTCAGTGTCCTCTCTCGAGATTTACTTTGAAGGTAAACGCGCGACCGTGAAAATCGGTTGCCTGCAAGTTTCACGGACGTTATTTCGTCAGGGGTTTATTTCGTGATTGTTATTGCAGAGAACGGGCCCCAACAAAAATCCGAGGCCGTTTTGCCTCGGATTGATGCGGTTTTCTGATTGGCGCCCGTCCTCACGCGAACGTTGGTTACGGATTGGTGACGCCGGATTCCGGATGGTTCGTTCCGGATGGTTCGTTCCGGATGGTTCGCCGTCCCTGCGACGCCTCGCCCCGCCGGCCCAAACGCCCGAGGGCTCCCGGACTCCCCTTTCCGGCTCTCCTTTTTCATCGGGGCGCCGCGCTTCGGTTCCAGCGACGGCGGCGTCTCACCGGGACCGCCGGCCCGTCAGTCCCCCGACGGGGATTCCTTGGAGCAGACATCCACGAAGGCCTGCACGATGGCCCGCTGCTGCGGGTATTTGCGCCACATGAACTCGGGGTGCCATTGGACGCCCCAGACGAAACGGTGGAACGGCATGCAGACGGATTCGACGAGGCCGTCCGGGGCCACGGCCATGGTCTGCAGCCCTTCGCCGAGCTTGTCGATGCCCTGGTGGTGGTAGCTGTTGACCTTGAGCGTGCCCGTCCCCACTACCTGCGCCAGCGGGCTGTCGGCGACCACGTCGACGGTGTGGATCGGACGGTCGTACGGCGGCGACATGTGATGCCGCAGCGACGACGGATGCTGGCTCGGCAGGTCCTGGAACAGGGTGCCGTCCATCATGACGTTGATGAACTGGAGGCCTCGGCAGATGCCGAACACCGGCATGTCGCGCTCCAGCGCCTGGGTGAAGAGCAGGCATTCCAGCGTGTCTCTCCCCTCGTGCGGCGGCCCGCAGGCAGGCAAGGGCGACTGGCCGTAGATCGCAGGGTTGACGTCGTGCCCGCCCGTCAGCAGCAGGCCGTCGAGCCCGTCGAGGATCTCGGAGACATCTGAGGGATCCGCGGTGAACGGAAGGATCACCGGCAGCGCCCCGCACGCCTTGAGAAGATTCATGTATCCCGGGAACATCCAGATACTTCGCTTGGCGTCATCATAAAGCGGTGTGACGCCTATCACCGGTTTCTTGCCACTCATGCCTTCACGGTATGGGCGGATTTTTACGGAAGGGCTAAGCGTGTGTTTCCCAGCCCCAAGGGAAGATAACACCGCCGAAATCTGCCCAGTCCGTCCGGCGCGGCGCGCGGAGAGCCTCTCCGTCGCATTTCGTGTGCCGGACGTCTTCACACCGCGCCGCACGCGGCGGGCCTCGCCGCCACCCGGACGGGTTCCTTGCCGCGCCCTTCGCTCCATACGGCGCACGGCGGACCTTCCTGATGCATTTCGCCAAGGCGTTCGGACCGGTCATCGTTCGTTCCGACCGGTCATTTTCGTTCCGACCGGTCATTTTTCGGTCAGGCGCGCAAGCTTCACCCTGAACGAGATGGACCGCGGGGTCTCCATCTCGTCGAATTTGATGACATAGGCCTCGCCGTCATAGCCCTCAACCGTGCCTTTGCCGAACACGCGGTGGCTGACGCGGTCGCCTATCTGGAAGTCATGGTCGCCTTTCGACAGCCACCGTTGGTCGAACGCTATCTGCTCGCGCGCCTTGGACAGCAGGTCGTCGTCAGGCCTGTTGTCGAACTCATAGTCCCGCTCCGGCAGCTCCATGAGGAACCTTGAGGGGAATCTCACGGCCCCGTCCGCAGAATTGAACCCCGCGGCCTCGGAAAGGTGCAGCGTCTTGCGGGCGCGCGTGACGGCGACGAAGGCGAGCCTGCGCTCCTCCTCCATCCCGTCAATGGTGCGAATCTTGCGCGAGGGGAAGATCCCCTCGTTCATGCCGCAGAGAAACACGTGGTCGAATTCGAGGCCTTTCGCGGCATGCACCGTCATGAGCCTCACCTTGTCGCCGGCCGTCTGGACGTCCTGGTTGGTGAACAGCGCCACGTGCGCCAGGTATTCCTCCATGGTCGTCTCTTCGCCGCTGGCCATCTCCCAGTCATAGGCGGACTGCTTGAGCTCGGCGATGTTGTCGAGTCGGTCCTGGCTGCCTTCGGTGCGGAGCAGGTCCTCGTACCCGCTGGCGTCGAGGATCGCCGACAGCGCCTCGGAGACGGGTCGGTGCGTGTATTGCGCCGACATCTCCTCGATCATGGACATGAACGGCTTGGCGCGGGTGCCTTTGAAGATCGGGTCGCCGAGGGTGTCCCTGAGCGCCTGGTACAGCGTGCAGCCGTGAGAATCGGCATAGGAATGCAGGAATTGCAGACGTTTCCTGCCCATGTTCCGCTTGGGCTTGTTGATGACGCGCTCGAACGACAGATCGTCTTTGAACGCCATGAGCCTCAGGTACGAAAGGGCGTCCTTGATCTCGGCCCTGTCGAAGAACTGCACTCCGGAATAGACCACGTAGGGGACCTTGGCGTTCCGCAACGCCTCCTCGATGGCACGCGTGACATAGTGAGCGCGGTAGAGCACTGCGACGTCGCCGTACCTGACGCCTTGGCCGTGCATGGCGCAGATCCGCTCGACCAGACGCACAGCCTCATTCTGCGCAGTCTTGGCGTGGTCCCACACGGGCATGGGCCCATCGGGGCAGGTCGGCTCCAGAGTTTTGGCGATGCGGTCCGTGTTGACGGCGATGAGGTCGTTCGCCACGGCGAGTATCTGCGGCGTGGACCTGTAGTTCGTCGTCATCATGATGGTCTGGGTCCCCGGGAAATGCTCGGGCATGTCCATCAGGAACGCCGTTTTGGCGCCACGCCATGTGTAGATGGTCTGGTCCGGGTCGCCCACGACGAACAGGTTGCGGTGGTATCCGCACAGCTCTTCCATGAGCTCGTACTGCGGCTCGTCGATGTCCTGGAACTCATCGACCATGACGTATTCCAGCCGTTTCTGCCATTTGAGGCGGATGTCCGGATACCTCTCGAACATGAACAGCGTGAAGAATATGAGGTCGTTGTAGTCCGCGCCGAAGCAACGCCGCTCCTGGTAGAGGTACCCCCGGAAGATGATGTCGTCCGGCCGCTGCGCCGCGTCGTAGGACTTCTTCAGCTCCTCGACGGGCAACGTGAGCAGGTCGAGGTAGTACCGGGGGTCGGTGACGCATTTGCGCATCTCGATCATGTCGCGCGCCTGCGAGAACGTCATCTGCCGCAAGGTGAGGTTGCGTTCGTCGTAGATCGTGGCGAGCATCTGGTCGATGTCGGAGTTGTCAAGGACGAGGAAGTTCTTCGGGTACCCCAGGGAATGCCCGTCCTCCTGCAGGATGGACACGCACAGCCCGTGGAACGTGTTGACGTATCCGGTGTCCCTGTCGCCCGTGAGGGCCCGGATGCGCTGCCGCATCTCCTGCGCGGCCTTGTTGGTGAACGTGGCGCACAGGATGTTGCCCGGCATGATGCCGAGGTCGTTGACGAGGTAGGCGAAACGGCGCGTCAGCGCACGCGTCTTGCCCGACCCTGCGCCGGCGACGACGCGCACCACCCCTTCGGTGGTCGTGACGGCCCGCAGCTGGGCCTCGTTGAGCCCCGACAGGGTATCGACGGGTTCTTCTTCCATGCGTTCACCCCCATTCGCGTCCAATGCAATCCAGTGCAATCCTCTGCAATCCGGTGCGACCTTCCGGTTTGGCAAGGAACTTGCCCGCGAGCGCAGAAGCCGCACGTGCAGACACCGCAGACACACCCGGCCGCGCCGCGGCGCCACATCCGCCGTGAGCGTGACATCGCGGCGAACGGACCGGCCGCATCGCACGGCCGCGTCTGTGAATCGGTACGGCAATGATAGCATCGCGTTCGCACAAATGTTCGAACCGGCGTGTCCCCACGCCCCGCCTTCCCCTCCGGGTTTTCCGTGGCTCAGACGGTCACGAACACCATGGCGATGATCAGCGCGAACCCCGTCAGGTCGGCCGGCGTGAAGCTCGCCCCCAGCCACAGGACCGACGTGACGGTGGCCGCCAGCGGCTCGCACGTGTCGATCATCGTGCCCTTGACCGCCCCGATGACGCTCACGCCTTTGAGGTACAGGGCGAACGAAACGAAGGTGCCCACGACAACCGACAGGGCCAGGAGGGTCCACCCCAGGGCGTCCATGTGCGGCATGGACGACCACGGCCGGCACACCACGCACATGGCGATCCCGGACATCAGGAACGAGACCCCGTTGACCGCGAAATTGCCCCATTTCTTGATCGCGGGGATCGGGACCACCGACATCGCCGCGCCGCCGAAGGCATTGACGAGACCCCACACGATGCCCTGCCACGGCAGAGCGAGCTCCGAGGGATTGCCGCCGGTCGCCAGCAGGAACACGCCCGCGAGCGCCATCACGGCGCCGACCACGTCGCGCCTGCGGGGCGCCTTGCGCGCCTTGATGCACGCGTAGACCATCACGATGAGGATGCTCATGCACTGCAGCACGGTGGCGGTCGCCGAATTGGTCCAGTCGATGGTCTCGAGGTAGCCCAGCTGCACGAACATCACGCTGGTGAGCGCGATGACCATCAGCTGCAGCACCGGGCGCCATCCGGAGAACATGTCCGGGATGCTGCGGGGCGTGCGCCACAGCGCGCACGCCATGAACAGCGCCCCGGCGCCCAGCTGCCGGACGATGGAGAACCACAGCGGCGTCACATCGTAGTTCGACATGACGTATTTCGAAATGGTTCCGTTGACGCCCCACAGCACTGCGCCGGCCAGCGCATAGAGGAACCCCGCCGTCATACTGCTGCGCATCAATCGGCGTGCGTTACGCGTGGGGAGCTTTGCCATGCTTGGAATCCTAGCAAGGGCGTGTTATCAGTCGACACGCGGGCCTGCAGATTCGTCGCCGCGCCGCCCGTCCCCTCGCACCCGTGCGCACTTCCCCACGGCGCCGTTGCACCGCCAGCAGCCGCCCGTCGCCACGTCGCCGCCCCAGTCGAGCCCGTCAGCGGGCGGCGAGGAACGTAGCCGACAGCACCTGTGCGCATCGGGGCACCGCGTCGAGCGAGAGCCCGTCGTACTGCATGACGAACCGCGGCATGTCGTCGTCGTAGCCCGGCGTGGGGCCCGACGGATCGTCCACGTAGCGCGACATGGGCGCCAGCCGGACGCCATGGCGCAGGGCGATGCGGGCGATCTCGCCCTCGCTCGCCGACGATTCCACGGCAAGCACGAAATGCAGCCCGGAGTCGGCCTCCTCCACGTGGATGCGCGCGCCCGCAGGCGAGTCGGCGAGGGCCGCAAGCAAGGCGTCGCGCACATCGCGCCGTTCCTTGCGATAACGGTTCACGTGGCGTTCGTAGTCGCCGGATTCCAGCAGACGCGCCAGACAGATCTGGTCCACGACGCTCACCGTGCTCGAATAGAAGCCCAGCGCGTCGTCGTACACGGCGCGCAGGGCGGGCGGCAGCACCATGTAGGCCAGTCGGAGCGCGGAGCCGAGGGATTTGGAGAAAGTGCCGATGTAGACGACGCGTCCCAGCACGTCGATGCTGGCCAGAGGCGGGATGGGGCGCCCCGCCATGCGGAACTCGTTGTCGTAATCGTCCTCCACGAGGAACCTGTCGCCCTCGACAAGCCAGCCGAGCAGTTCGTAACGGCGCGTGACGGAGGTGACGCGCCCCGTCGGGAACTGGTGCGACGGCATGATGTGCACGAGATCCGCTCCGCTCGCCTCGAGTTCGTCCATGTCGATCCCCTCGCGGTCGAGCGGAACATGCCTCACGTCGAAGCCATAGGAGCGGTAGATGCTGGCGAGACGGGGGTATCCCGGGTTCTCGAGGGCGACGACGGGGCGCCGCGGCGACGCATCCGGACGGGCGCCGCGGGACGAACCGCGCGACCCGCCCCGCACCGCCCCTGCCGCACCGTCCGCCCCGGTGGCGCCGTCGGCGCCGCTGCGCACGGCGGTGATGAGCTGCGCCACCTGACCGTAGAGCATCTGCGCGCCGGCGCCCACGACGATGGATTCGGGATCGACGTTCATTCCTCTAAACGACAGCAGGTGCGCGGCGATGGCGCGGCGCAGGCGCAACGACCCCAGGGACGGCTGCGGCGCATAGAGCTCCCTGTCGCCTTCGTGTGCAAGTGTGGCGCGCAACGCCTTGCTCCACAGCCCCGCGGCCACGCCAGGGTTCGACGCCGGCCACGAGAAATCCGCATACGGGGCCGCGTCCCGGGCGGACGTCGAAAGAGAGGACGGCTTGGAAACCGCACCGGCGGTGGCGAATGCCGACGGGGATGACGGGGCGGCGGCCAGTACGGCGGATGCGGACGCCTGCGACGAGCCCGCACGGGACTGTGTCGCGATACCGAGAGGAGCCTGCGCCGCGGCGATGTCGCGATGCGCCAGACCGGGGCGCGCCGTCCGTTTCGGCAGACGCGCGACGAAATACCCTCGGCGCTCGCGCGAATGGATGTAGCCTTCGTAAGTCAGCTGGGCATACGCTTTCTCGACCGTGACGAGGCTCACGTGAAGGCGTTTGGCGAACGCCCGCTTCGAGGGAAGCCGGTCACCCGGGTCAACCTGTCCGCTTTCGATGTCATGGCGGATGCACCGGTAGAGATAGTCGTACAGCGTGAAGCTGCCACGCTCCGTCATGTCGTAGTCAAAAGCCATTGCATCCTCGATTTCCGTTTCCGGCGTCCCCGGCGGCACCCGATGGCCCGGCCTGCATCCAGCGGGCGCCGTCAGGGAAGCCGCGGGATGTGCCCCTGACTGCGGACGCGACACACCGCGACACACCGCAGACGGGGCGGGCCGGCCCGACGAAGCCACAGGATTCTCATCGCCGTCCCATGCCATCCACGGTCATGCGCCCAGTCCATCTGGTCTTATCGAATCTTACCATCTGGTCTTATTCTGGTCTGCTGTTTTTCTGCATTTTTCATGGATTCCCAATGGCC
Source organism: Bifidobacteriaceae bacterium UBA2724 (assembly GCA_002353815.1). GTDB lineage: Bacteria > Actinomycetota > Actinomycetes > Actinomycetales > Bifidobacteriaceae > Pseudoscardovia. The sequence goes on from DEKK01000015.1 coordinate 24,414, forward strand.
ACAGCCCCGATGTCCGCCTAATCTCAGGTCACGTCAACGGCATCCACAAGGAGGAGAAACCCATGGCCGAAGAAACCGAATCCAAGAACGCGACCAAGCCCGGCGAGGACCGCGCCGCGCTCAACCGCCAGCTCGCGCAGATGCTCAAGGGCGGCGTCATCATGGACGTCACGACCCCCGAGCAGGCGAAAATCGCCGAAGACGCCGGCGCCTGCGCCGTCATGGCCCTCGAGCGCATCCCCGCCGACATCCGCGCCGCCGGCGGCGTGTCCCGCATGTCCGACCCGGCCATGATCAAAGGCATCCAGCGTGCCGTCTCCATCCCGGTCATGGCGAAGGTCCGCATCGGCCACATCGCCGAGGCCCGCATCCTCCAGGCCATCGACATCGACTACATCGACGAATCCGAGGTCCTCTCCCCCGCCGACGACGTGTACCACATCGACAAGACCCAGTTCAAGGTGCCCTTCGTGTGCGGCGCGAAGAACCTCGGCGAGGCCCTCCGACGCATCGCCGAAGGCGCGTCCATGATCCGCACCAAGGGCGAGCCGGGCACCGGCGACGTGATCCAGGCCGTGCGCCACATGCGCACGATGAACCGCCAGATCCACGAGCTCGTCTCGCTGCGTGACGACGAGGTGTTCGAGGCCGCCAAAAAGCTCGAGGTGCCCTACGACCTCGCCAAGTATGTGCATGACAACGGCCGCCTGCCCGTCGTGAACTTCGCGGCCGGCGGCGTGGCGACGCCCGCCGACGCCGCCCTCATGATGGAGCTGGGCGCCGAAGGCGTGTTCGTCGGCTCCGGCATCTTCAAGTCCGGAGACCCCGCCAAACGCGCCGCCGCCATCGTCAAGGCCACCGCGAACTGGCAGGACGCCGACCTTCTCGCCAAGCTCAGCGAAAACCTCGGCGAGGCCATGGTCGGCATCAACGAGGACGAGATCAAGACCATCATGGCCGCAAGGGGCGAGTGACATGGTCGTCGCGGTTCAGTACATCAGCAAGGAACGCGGCGGCGAGCAGTCGCACGACGTGACCGGAATCCTCGCGGTGCAGGGCGCGTTCGCGGAGCACGCCGCCATGCTCGACCGCCTCGGTGCCCCGTGGCGCTTGCTGCGCGCGGCCGACGATTTCGACGATTCCATCGCCCGCGTGATTCTTCCCGGCGGCGAGAGCACGGCGCAGTCCAAGCTGTTGCATTCCAGCGGCCTGTTCGATCCGATTGAAGCGCATATCAAGGCCGGCAAGCCGGTGCTCGGCACGTGCGCGGGGCTAATCCTCCTGGCCGAGCACGTTCAGACCGCCGACGGCGACACGATCACCGACCGTCGCGACGGACCGTACTTCGCCACCCTGCCCGTGCACGTGCGGCGCAACGCGTACGGCCGCCAGCTGGGCAGCTTCCATACGACGGCCCCGTTCGAGGGCATCGGGACCATTCCGATGACATTCATCCGCGCGCCGTTCATCACCTCCGTGGATGACGGAGCCGAGGAGCTCGCCTCGGTCGACGGCCACGTGGTCGCGGCCCGCAGCGGCAACCAGATCGGCATCTCGTTCCACCCGGAACTCGACACCGACACCCGCCTGCACAGGATGTTCCTGTCCCTGTGACCCGCTGACGGACCCCTGCGCAAAACCGCGCATACGCAGAACGCGTTCAAAGAAAAAACGATGGCGGCGGCAGCGTTTCCCACGCTCCGCCGCCTTTAGCATATGCGCAGGAGCCTGGGTGACGCATACCCCGGCGCAGACGAAAGGAGACGGCATGTCGCTTGAGATCCTTGACTGGACGCGGAACGAAGGCCTCCTCGCCCGCCCCGTCCTCGACGTCGTGCGGGTGGTGCCGGCGGACTATGTCGTCGGCGTGACACGCAACACCGACGAGGAATCGGACACGGATCTGTGGTGCCCCCGCTACGGCATCCCCTTCAGCCAGACCGGCAACGTCGTCATCGTGCACACCCACAAGACGCGCAAGGCGCCGCCGCAGTTCGCCGCGGCCCTCGTCACCGGCGACACGCGCGCCGATCTCAACGGCACGGTCAGGCACACCCTGGAAGTGAGCAAGGTGTCGTTCGCGCCGATCGCCGACGCCACGGCGGCCACCGGCATGGAGTCCGGCGGCATGAGCCCCATCGGGCTGCCGCCGCAATGGCCGGTTCTCGTCGACGCGCATATCGCCGACCTGCCGCTGGTCTATATCGGCAGCGGCATCCGCCCCTCCAAGCTCGTAGTGCGAGGAGGCATCTTCGCCGCGCTCGCCGCCGAGGGATACGACATCCGCTTCGTGGACGGCCTCGCGAAACCGCGCACGGACCTTCCCGAAATCACGGCATAGCCGTCACATCCGCACCGCCATACCCTGGCACCGCGTCACATCTCGCCAAGGGCCACAAGCACGATTCCCAGCGCGATGGCGCAGACACCGGCGACGCGCCAGCCGTCCATGCACACGCGCGGCGTACGCATGAGGCCGAATCCGTCGATCACCATGCCGCCGCCCAGCTGTCCCAGCATCTGGAAGGCGACCATAAGCCCCACGCCGATGACGGGGGTGGACCTGACGGCGAGAATCACGATGGCCACGCCGTACACGCCGCCGGTGTACTGCCACGGGCTCGTCTCCCCAAGCTGCCGCGCGGACGGCAGGATGCGCTCCCCATGCATGCGCGAGGTGACGATGGCGACGATAAGCGCCAGCGCAAGTCCCACCGTGAAGTTGACCAACGGGGCCTCGAGCGAACCGACGTGCCTGACAAGCGCGGCGTTCGTCGGAGACTGGATGGCGCTGAGCACGCCGGAACAGAATACGAGCGCAAGCAGGCGCAGTGCCGCGCCATCCGCGCGGAACGGGGCGTCCGCCTGCCCGCCGATGCCTTTCTGCAACCTCTGCCGGCTGAAATACACGAACACGATTCCCAGCAGCGTCGCCACGCACCCCAGAACGCGCAGCGCATCGAGCGGCTGGCGCTGTGTCTCGAACCATCCGAAAGCGTCAATAACCATGCCGCCGGTCACCTGTCCCAGCATGACGGCCGTCAGCGTCAGCGCCACCCCCAGCACCGGCGTGGCCGTGGACACGGCGAGAACAACCGAAATGCCATAGAACCCGCCCAGGAACTGCCACCACGGAACGACCGACAGCTGCGCGAGATCGCCCGTGCCGAACAGCGTCACCGCGAGCGCGAGCAGGATCTCACCGCCGAGGAAGTTCACGACGGTGGCGCGGTGCACGCCGATGCGCGTTCCCAGCGAGCCGTTCGTCGGAGTCTGCAGAGCCATGGCCAGGCCGGCGCCCGAGGCCATGGCGATTGCCGCACCCTCGCTCATCACAGCCATGCCTCCGTCTGCCGCGTCGAATGGATGGTCGATTCCGCGCCCGCGACGGCCTCGGCGTTCTGACGCGCGCCCTGCCTGGCGATTTTCGCCGCCTGCTTGGCCTCCTGCCTGGCGATCTTCTCGGCCTGCTTTGCGATCTTCTCGGCCTGTTTCGCCTCGCGTTTCGCGGCCTTGCGTTCGGCCTCTTCCTGCCGCTCGGCGTCCTTCGTGGCACGCACCAGCGCCTTCGTGGTCTGCGCGAGCGCATCGGCCATCACATCGTAGACATGCCGCCAGGCCGCGTCGTCGAGGGCGAACAGGCTCTGGAAATCGTCACACGCATGGTCGATGGCGAGGGCGGCGCGCCGCCCTTTCTCGGTGAATTCCACGCTCGGCTCGTTAGCGCTGCTCCAGGTGACGTCGATCCAGCCGCCCATGTCGAGGCGCTGCAGGTCGAGCATCGTGGCGGGACGCGACTGGCCGATGAAATCGCTCAGCGCCACCATGTCGACGGCGCCCCGCCCGTAATGCAGGTACGCGAGGATGCGCACCTGGCGCAGCGGAAGGTCGTTCTGCTCGGCGACACGGTCGAGGTAGCGGTCGAGGATGCGCACGGCGTAGTAGACGCCGAGGAACGGGTTCGCCTCCATCCCGTCGGGCACGTAGGCGAGCACGCGCTCGTCGCCAAGCTTCGTCGTGCCGGGCATGACGGAGATCGCCGCGTCATCGGTGGCGAAGGCGACGAGGTAGCGGTAGATGTCGGCGCGGCGGCGTTTGTACTCGTCCTCGTCGAACACATCCTTGTAGAAGTTGCGGTAGTACTGAAGCACGGTGTGCTTCATGCGCACCGTATCGGACACGTCGCTGCGTGAGACGAGCGACCCTTCGGTTTTCACGTAGTAGTAGATCGGCGAATGCAATGGGAACACCGTGTCGACGTGAAGCACGTATTCGAGGTTGAAGATGAAGTCCTCGCACCAGTTGAGACGTTCGTCCATGCGCAGGCCGTAGCGGTCGATGATGTCGTGCCTGTAGAGCTTGTTCCAGATGACGCCGTAATAGAAATCGGCGGGGCTTTTCATCATCTCGTCGGCGTATTCCTCGCGCGTCATGAGCGTCTGGCGCTGCTCCATCTGCCCCTTGACGGCCACGTCCGACCCGACGACGCGGTAGAAGTCGGCTATCACCATGTCGGCGGAGTTCTCTTCGCCTGCCCGCACGAGGAGCTTGGTTGCGTCCTCGGTAATCCAGTCGTCGGCGTCGAGGAACTGGATCCAGCGCCCGCGCGCATGGTCGAGGGCGAAGTTGCGGGTGGCCGACACGCCTGAGTTCTGGCGGTGCCAGACCCTGACACGCGGATCGGCTGCGGCGTATTCGTCGAGGATCACAGGGCCGGCGTCGGTGCTGCCATCGTCGACGAGCAGCACTTCCACGTCGCGGTATTCCTGGCCGAGGATCGAATCAAGGCAGCGTCTGATGCCTTTCTCTGCGTTATAGACGGGCACGATGATGCTGACGTTCGGCCGCCCGGCGGCGTCCGCCCCGGAGGCACCGTTCCGCTCCGTGTTCCGGTCCGTGCCCGCAACGGCGCCAGTGCCCGCTTCCCGCATCGTCTCCGACGCCATCTGCGTCGCTTCGTCTGTCGTACGGCGCGTGTCTGCGCTATCCATGTCTCCTCCTTGCCCTGTTCATCTTAGGACTGTCACCCGCGGCCCCGCGGCACGGCGGTCAGAAGGTGCGCGGAAGCCAGCCGTGCATCTGGGCACGCCGGAAATCCCAACATTCCTTCCAGAAAGCGTCGGGCGCCGTCTGCGGAGACGGCTCCAGCTTCCAGCTCCAGTACACCCATCCCGAGGCCTCGTTGAAACAGTGGAGCTGCATCCGCGTGACGGTGCGGAACCGCGCCTCCTGCACGGCGTCGAAGTCGTCGTCGGTGAGATCGCCGCGGTCCATGTCCTTTGCCCATTCGTTCTCGACGCACCATTCCCCCACCAGCACGGGCACGTGCCGCTCCATGTCGCGAATCCTGTGCCTCTCGAACAACAGCGCCAGACGGTACGCCCACGGAGAATGGATGCCGACGGCGCGCTCGATCGCAGACAGGTACACGTGCGCGTCCACATACACGTTCGTCATGTGCTCACGGGCGAAAAACGTCTTCCAATGGCCGAACCTGAATCCGTCATGGAACACGATGGCCTTGTCCTCCGGCAGTACCTTGCGCAGACGCACGTAGCAGGCCTTGTAGTACTGGCGCAGGAAGCGCAGGGGCACGTAGGTCGAGATCGCGGCGTCCTTGGGGTTGCGGGGCGCGTATTGCTTGCGGGAGTTGCGGAACACCGTGTAGCTGATGGGTTCGTTGATGACCTCGATGCCGAAAAGCCCGGGGCGCTCGCCGTAACGCCGCGCCAGGGCTTCGAGCACGACGATGGCCTGTTCGACCTTCTGCGGTTTCAGATGCCACGTGACCGCGCCGATGGTGCCGGAGCTGTCGAAACCGTTCTGCCCGCCGGGCGCCGTATGGAGGTCGATGAGCAGCTTGAGGCCGTATTTCTCGCACCAGTCCATGGCTTTGTCGACGTACCTGTAGCCGCCCCCCAACGGCGGTTTCTTCGAGAAAACCGTATACGGGACGGGCAGGCGCACCAGATTCAGACCGCTGGCGGCGATCTGGGAGAAATCCTTCTCGGTGATGTAGTTGTCGCGGTGGTGCCTGATGCGTGCCTCGAGCCACTCGGGGTCGGCGACGCCGGCAAGCTCGTTCTCGTCGTCCGCCTCCAACCCTTCGAACAGATGGGGCTCCATCCATTTTTCCAAAACGAGCCAGTTGCCGAGGTTCACCCCGCGCCACGGAGCTCCGTCGCCGTCCACGCCAGACGGCGCGCCACGGACGGCGCCACCGGAACCAGCGGCGGCCACATCCGCAGCACCGGCCCCGTCCGGCGCGGAATCGGCCACCGCCGTGAGAGAAGCCACGGATTCATCACCCGCTCCGTTCACGTCCGCCCCGCCCAGCGCACCGTCAGCCACCGCTCCGTCGGAGTCCACGCCATCGTCCGCTCCGTCCAAGTCGGCACCATGTCGAAACCCTGGAAATCGTTTCACGCCCATGTCGCACTCCTCGCTTTCACTGAGCTCAATCTTATGCCGCGTATGCCACCGCGCTTACGACCACGGCGGGAGACTCCCACTCAAAGACGGAAATGCAACAGTTGCGTTCGGGATTATTTACAATGGGGTAACAAGACGCATTCCCCGCGCCTGAGATACATGACAAGGGAGGACACCATGAGGAGCATCATCATTCTTGGTGGCAATGGATATCTCGGCCACGAAATCACCTTGCAGTGGCTTGCCCGCGACCCGCACGCCCAGTTCTACATCGTTTCCCGATCCGGCAAGGGGGCCGTCAGCAACCCTCGCGTCGAATCAGTCATCGCCGACACCGAGGACCCTCGCGCTGTCGTCGCCGCGCTGCCCAAGGACGTGAAATTCGACTACGTCATCGACCTGGTCGGCGACATGCGCAACGTTGCGCAGAACGTGAGGCCTGCCAAAACGATGCTGGCACTTGCGGAGCATTATGACATCCCCACCATCGGATATGTGGCCGGATGCCTGGGAACCCCGCGTTTCAAGCGCATCAAGCGCAGTATCACATATCATCTGTCGCAGTCACGCCGCCGGGTGGTGATCATCGACCCGACGCTTGTCTACGGCGCCGGCCGAAGCGACGTGATGATGAAGTTCGTCCCGGTGCTCAATTCGCTCGGACGCGTGTTCCCCGACCTCATGCCCCAGCATGTGAGCGACGTCGCGTCGGCATTCATCGACGACCTCACCGAGCGCAGGTGAGATGACAGGATAAGGCCAGGACGTGCACAACGGGGCCGTCCCGTTGTGCACGACACGCCGCGACACACCGCGACACGCTCAGTAAAGCGCAGAGATCCGCTCCCCTTTGTGCTCGCGTTCAAGCCAACGGTCGCGCGTCAGGCACAGCTCGCGCAAGGCGTGGTTTCCCCTCACGGTATGCACCCAGGGCTTCGTCTCTTCGTAGATGAAACCGAGACGGTTCAGCACCTTCGACGCGCGCTCGTTGTCGTCGAAATAGCATCCCCACACAGCCACGCAGTCGAGCAGGCGGAACGCGCAGTCGAGGATCCCCCTGACGGCCTCCTCGGCGTAGTGGTGTCCCCAGAAAGGTTCCCCGATCCAGAACCCGACCTCAGGCTCCGCGTCGTCGCGCGTGGAGGCCCCGCGGTGGAATTTGAGAGAAATGGCACCGATGACGGTGTATGTGTCTTTGAGCACGATGGCATAGGACCCAGGTGCAATGAGAATGTTGCGCAGCACCATGCGGGTTTCCGCGATGCTTTTGTGGGGTTCCCATCCGCAGGCGGGCCCGACGTTGGGGTTCGACGCGAGGATGTAGAGTTCCGACGCATCGTCCATGGTCCACGGCCGCAAGATCAGCCGCCTGGTGTCAATGACCTCGTCGATCATGCTTCCTCCTTGTCATGCGACGGGTGCGAGCGCGACGAAACCGGCCCGGGCCATGAGGCCCGAGCCGGTACGACGTGAAAAGAGGCAGACGTTACTTCTTCTCGATGTAGCCGATGGCCTTGAGCATCTCGGCGCTTTCGAGGGCACCGCCGGCAGCACCGCGCAAAGTGTTGTGCGCCAGGCCCACGAACTTCCAATCGAAGATGGAATCCTCACGCAGACGGCCGATGGTGATTCCCATGCCGCCCTCGTAATCCACATCGAGCTTGACCTGCGGGCGGTCCGGCTCGGTACGGTACTGGATGAACTGCTTCGGGGCGTGCGGCAGGCCGAGGCGCTGCGGTTCGCCGGAGAAGCTCTCGAGTTTCTCGATGAGCTGCTCCTTCGTGGGCTTCTTGGCGAAGTTCACGAACACGGTGGCGGTGTGGCCGTTGAGCACGGGCACGCGGATGCACTGCGACGTGATGCGCAGGCCGTTGTCGAGCTTGACGATCTTGCCGTCCTCGATGTGACCGAAGACCTTGAGCGGCTCCTGCTCGGACTTCTCTTCCTCGCCGGAGATGAACGGGATGATGTTGCCGATCATCTCGGGCCAGTCCTTGAACGTCTTGCCGGCGCCGGAGATGGCCTGGTAGGTGCTCACGATGACTTCGCGGGGCTCGAATTCCATCCATGCGGCAAGGCACGGGGTGTACGCCTGGATGGAGCAGTTCGGCTTGACGGCGATGAAGCCGCGCTTGGTGCCGAGGCGCTTGCGCTGGTCCTTGATGACCTCGTAGTGCTGCGGGTTGATCTCGGGGATGACCATCGGCACGTCGGGGGTCCAGCGGTGAGCGGAGTTGTTGGACACGACCGGGGTCTCCGTCTTCGCATATTCCTCTTCGATGGCGCGAATCTCGTCCTTGCTCATGTTGACGGCGGAGAAGACGAAATCGACGTCCCTGGCCACGCCCTCGACGTCGGAGACGTCTTTGACGACCATGTTCTTGACGAATTCGGGCATCGGGGTCTCCATCTTCCACCGATCGCCCACGGCCTCCTCATAGGTCTTGCCCGCGCTATGGGCGGATGCCGCCACGGTGACGAGCTCGAACCAGGGATGGTTCTCCAGAAGCGTCACGAATCGCTGACCAACCATGCCAGTGGCGCCCAGAACGCCGACCTTCAACTTCTCAGACATGTCAACCTCTCACTTGCGCCGGTTCCTCCGGCGACTTCCGATGTCTTGGGCATGTGCACGAGGTCGCGGCGCGCTGAGCTCAACGCGCGCAGCACCGCACATTCCTCATCATGATACGTTCACCCATGGGCAGATTCCACGGAATGCCCGTTTTTCGAACGATGCCGCACGCACCTCAACCAGCTGTTGCCCGACGCGCCGCACGCATCGCGACCGGTTGACGTCCGCCGCGCCGCGAAAGGCAGGCCATAAAACGGACGGTGCGCCGGAGCAAACAACTCCAGCGCACCGTCCCTCTACACACTCAAACCCTCTACTCGGATGGGAGAGAGACCGTCAAGCCTGCCTCTCCGTCATCTGGGCGCGCCGTAGTGCTGTTCGATCGGACATTTAGTAAGTGGGGGTTTGTGCCACGGTCCCCTGTGCCCGTTACCAGCGGGATTCCACTGCATCTGCTCTTGGGTAGACGAGGCAGCGGCAATCTTGTCGGGGTTGTCCTTCTTTAGTACTTGACCAGTCGCCGAATCATACACGTAGTAGACACTCAGATTGTTGCTATTGGTCGTATATATCCGGTAGGTGTTGCCAGTTCCAGTTGTTGCGTAGCACATCGACACGCCTGAGGAAAGCGTAACCGTCGTTTGAGTATGGTTTACTTTGCTGCTGTAGGAATGTCTGACGTTGCTCGCTATCTGGTGCTTCTGTGCCCCGGTGCTTGCTGCAACCATGAAATTCGGAGGCAGATTACCGCCGAGTTCAACGCTTGCGGTCTCAATGGAGTCTGCTGCGTGCTTCAAATCGGATTCGGCTGCGCTGTTCCATGCCGCCTTGCGCACATTCAGATATATCGGCACGCTCACTGCCGCAAGGATGCCAATGATAATCACCACGACGAGCAACTCGACGAGCGTAAAACCCGATTGTCCACGGCGACGGCGCCCAAGCGACCTATAGATACCACGCATGGTTTCACCTCTCTTCCCTCTCGTGCGCCCACCGTTGGGCGCGCGGAACCACGACATCGGAGTCGCGCTATCTAGCTGAATCGTTCCGAGTCGTCTCCTGTCTTCGGCTGCGTTGCCAAAGACCTATAAGTCAATTATAGGACTATTTTAACCATTCCGTTACACCCCTGATTTATTCAGCGCTCTGGCCTACGCAGCGCCCTGGTTCTACTTACGCCTCGGGCTTGAGTGCACCGACGGTGTTCGCGACCTCAAGGAAAGGACGCACCGCGGGCTGATCCGTCACGTGCTGGCCGATGATGCGCTCCATCCACACCATGTCATACCATGTGCAGAACTTGTAGCCGCACTGTTCAAAAACCGCCCTCCAGGGCGCACAACCATGCACCCTCGACCCTGGTTGTCCCCTCAAACACACCACGCCCACGCCACAACCGCCCTCCAGGGCGCACACACTTGCACCCTCGAGGCGGATTACCGCGCTTAGCGGCTCTCTATTGAAGCCTATCTGCGGCCGGGTGTACACGATCTTGCACCCTCGACCGCAGATACGTCCCCAAACACACCACACCCACGCCACAACCGCCCTCCAAGGCGCACAACCATGCACCCTCGACGCCCAACGCCCCAGGCGGGAGCCCAACAGCAACCCCCGCCCCGGCGACCGTTTATTCGAACTCACGCGACGCGAGCGAATTGAGGAACTCCCGCAACCGATCCGTCTGGGGATGGTCGATGACTTTGTCCGGCGCCCCCTTTTCCACAATCCGCCCGCCGTCCATGAAAATCACCGTGTCTGACACAGCTCGCGCGAATCGAATCTCATGAGTCACCACGATCATGGTCACGCCACGGGACGCGATGTCCTTCATCGTCCTCAGCACTTCGTTGACTCGCTCGGGATCAAGCGCCGACGTCGGCTCGTCGAACAGTATCACCGATGGATTCAGCGCCAGCGCCCGCGCGATGGACACGCGTTGCTGCTGTCCGCCAGACAGATGCATGGGGAACCGGTCCTCGAGGCCAGACATCCCGACGGCTTCGAGGGCTTCCCCGGCAATCGCCTCGGCCTCCTGCTTGTTTTTGCGCTGGACCACCGCCAGGCCTTCTGTGACGTTGTGCAGCACGGTCTTGTTTTTGAACAGATTGTAGTGCTGGAACACCATCGCAGTCTTTCGCCGCTGCGCGAGGATATCGCGGTAGCGCGGCTTGCCTTTCCCGTAGTCGAGAGACACGCCGTCGACGGTGATGAGACCGGAGTCGGGCCGTTCGAGAGCGTTGATGCAGCGGAGCATGGTGGTTTTCCCCGAGCCCGATGGCCCCAGGATGCTCAGCACCTGCCCCTGCGAGACCTCGAAAGACACATCCTTGATGACTTCGACGCCCCCGAAGGACTTTTTCAGTCCGCGGACGGACACCACGGGGGCATCCGCCGGCGTTGCCTCGGCTGACGCGCTCAACTCTGTCATAATGGCCTGCCTTTGGTTCGATTTAGTTCGATTGATGGTTTGTGATGTCTCTGCCGTCTCAGATGTTCCCCACGGAACACGTCGTCTCACGCCTCGGCACCGACAGATGCTCCGCCGTCGGAGACACCATCCACGGCGGCGCCCTTGCGAATGAAATGCAGACGGCAGCGAGGCTCGCCGTCGGCGATGGTGCGCTCGAGCCTGAACTCGAGCCGCGGGAACGACTTGGCGAACTCATGGTCGCCCGCCATAGCGATCTCGCACAGGCGCGCGATCTGATTCGGCGTCTTGCCCTGGCGCACCCATGCGGTGACATACGGGCAGTAATGGAAATCGATGATGAGCTCGTCATCGGTTTTCTTCACGGTCTCCATTTCGTAGATCTCGCGGTTGTGGTCGGTGCCGAACGAATCAACGAATTCTTTGAACGACGTCGGGTCATGCATCGTCTTGCGGAATTCCTTGGCATTGTCAGCTCCATAGTCCGCGATGGCATCGTAGGCGAACTGGTCATCGAGTCCGCGTCTGGCGGCCTCGTCGACCATGCGGGAGATGGTCGTTGCGCGGCGTTCCGAGATCTCGCGCGCCGCGTCCACGGTCGCTCCGTGAAGTGTGGGGATGTTGTTTTCGTATGCCATCATGGCCTCCTTGTGTTGAAAGGGATTTTGCGTTGGGTGTGAGTGTTTGTTTGTTTATTGATGCGACATGCGGGGCACAGGACCGGACCCGGCGCCCCGGTCCCGTCACTGCGCCGTGGCTCCGTTGGGCGCGACGAGATAGCGTCCGGCAGAGCGGTAGAGCCTGCCCGACGCCCATTCGATGACCGCGCACACGATCCAATAGATGATGGCGGCGTCGATGTAAGCCTCGAGGAACTGGTAGCCGTCCGATGCGCTGAGCCGCGCCGTCGTCAGCATCTCCGTGACGTTCACGATGGACGCGAGGCTCGTGCCTTTGAGCAGCCAGATGAAGTAGTTCGTCATGTTGGGCAGGGAGATGACGATGACCTGAGGCGCCACGACCCGCCTGAGAGCCTGGAAACGCGTCATGCCGCATGCATACGCGGATTCCCATTGCCCCCGGTCGACGGCGCGCGTCGAAGAGATGACGACGTCAGTGATATACGCGCCGAAGTTCAGGGCTAGAGCGAGCACGGCGGCGCCAAAATACGGCAGATGCCTGGGATCGTACGTCCGCCCAACCAGCGCGTCGAACCATTTGACGGCGTAGGGAACAGCGTAATAGCAGAACAACAGCTGCACGACCAGCGGAATGCCTTTGATGAACGTATTGATGACGAGCGTGACCTTGTCGAGGACCGGTATCCTCGCCAATTGCGCCCCGCCGCAGATCAATGCGAAGACCAGCGCCCAGAACATGGAGTCGAGGGACAGGAGCAACGTGCTGGGAAGCGCCGCGAAGACGGTCGGAAGATCCGAGAGCATGAAATCGACGTCGAGGTTCACCGTGCCACCTCCTCATAGCGCGAAATGCGGCGCACCATCAGGTTGAATGCGATTTCGAGCACGGCGCACATCACGAAGTAGATGACGGCGGCCGCCCCGAGGATCCACAGTTGGCCGAGCCCGGACCTGAGAGCGATCATGCGGTTGGCGTATCCCATGATCTCGACCGCTCCGATCGTGTATGCCACGGAGGTGTCTTTCAGTACGTCGATCTCGAGGTTCTTGATATTGAGCAAAGCGACTTTCAGAGTCTGCGGAGCGATGACATGCACGAAATTCTGCACGCGTGAGAATCCGATGCTCAGCCCCGCCTCCACCTGCCCGCGGTCAAGGGCCAGATATCCGCCGCGCAGCGTCTCAGCCATGAAGCACGACAGGTTCAGCGTGGTCGCGATGATGAAATACACGCCCGCCGTCCAATCGCTGACGTCGTATCCGATGGCCCAGATGAGTTTGGGAAGTCCGAAGAACACGATGTATATCTGGACGATTCCCGGCGTCCCGCGGAAGAACGAGATGACGACGGTACAAATCCAATACAGCGGGTTCCGCCTGTTCGTTACCCTCGCCCAGCACAGCAACGACCCAAGCGCGAGTGCAAGCACCGAGGGAAGGAACCAGTACAACAGGGTCTGGGGAATATGCGAGATGATGCCGGGGACGACCTTCGACAGTATCTGCAATGGCGTTTCCATGACCACCTCCGGTCAGGCTGGCCCGGAGGCGGGAGTTGCGTTTCCCGCCTCCGACAGTGATGTTAAGACGGCAGGCCCGGGTTGTCAGGACAGCAGGCCCAGGTTCCGTGCGATCTCGTAGTTGTCTTGGTTGAACCACTTGTTGCTCAGGTCTGAGAACGTGCCGTCCGAGATCAGGGCGTTTATCTGGGCGTCGACGTCATCCTTGAGGCTGGTGGCGTTGTCTTTGTTGTAGAGGATGACCGTGCCGGCGCCATCGACCACGTCGGTGACCTTCATGGAGTAGCCGAGGGCGTCCTTGACACCGTCGTACTGGTCCTTGGAAAGATAGACCGCGGCGTAGGTGCCGTCGTGCACGGAGTTGATCATGTTCTGGAAGGTGTCTTGGTTGGAGACGGTCGGGACATCGATTTTCACGTCAGGGTGACGCTTGAGCCAGTTCTCGATGGCGACGTAGCGTCCATCGGTGGGCACGATCGGGGCCACGGACTTGCCGTCGAGGTCCTCGAGGGTATTGATGGGGCTGTCTTCGGGGACGATGAGATTCATGAAGTAGTAGTTGTAGGGGGTGGACAGCTGGTATTCCTCGGCGCGGGCGGGGGTTTCGAAGAACGCTCCGATCAGAGCGTCGTACTTGCCCTGCTTGATGCCGACGAGGGCGGTGTCGTAGTCCTGCACCTGGTAGGTGAAGGTGTAGTTGTCGAGCTTGTCGTCGATGGCCTTGAGCACATCGAGGTCGAAACCGGCGGGGTCGCCGTTCTCATCCGCGTAGGAATACGGCTTGTCGTTGCTTTCGAGCACGAAATTGATGGTCGTCACGCCACCGTCGGAGGAAGCGGATTGGGAGTCCGAAACCTTCGTGCAGCCGGCCATGCCAAAAGCTCCGAGACCAACGATGACCGCAGTCGCGGCGGCGGATACAGCTTTGCGATAGAAGCTCACTTTTCGTCCTTTCTTCAAGTACTTCCTCTGTATGTCTCCCGACCCCGGTGCGAAACCGCAGGACGCGACCCGATGACCGGGTATGGCGCCCTGGAATGGGCCCGTGGTTGGCATTCCGCGGATGACCACGCGACAGATCTGCACGGATGGGCCACGCGGCTGAGTTGCACGGATGGCGCGCGAAGCCCGCGGACCATAACCGCGGGACCATGGCCACGGTTGGCGTGCGCCGATGGCGTGCGCCGATGGGGTTCAGGCGGTGTCCGCTGTTGAACCGCAGGCGAACCTTCGGAAGACACTTGATGAATGTACTTATCTCGCAATCGGAAAACGCCTTGTCGTTATTGGGGTCCCGCTGATGGCGCTATCAGTTTTCCCGATTACAGATTCACCTGATGAAGGGTCATAAACATCGGTTATGACTCCTGGGAATTACGGCCATCAGACGATGAGATTCAGATGCCGGAGATCACGAAACGAGAGCGTGGATTCCGTCGCTTCGCTCCCCGCCCTCGAAGGCGCACAACCGTGCATCCTCGACGCCAGATACCCCATGCCGGCGACACATTCCCCGGCACAACTGCCCTCCAAGGCGCACATGCTTGCACCCTCGACCCCAGTTACCCCACGCCGGCGCCACAATCCGCCGCGCAATCGCCCCCGAGGGCGCACATGCTTGCACCCTCGACCGCAGATACGTCCCCAAACACACCACACCCACGCCACAACCGCCCTCGAGGGCGCACATGCTTGCACCCTCGACCCCAGTTACCCCACGCCGGCGCCACATTCCGCCGCGCAATCGCCCATTACATTGGTTAGTGG
>DEKK01000005.1 GCA_002353815.1 Bifidobacteriaceae bacterium UBA2724
AAATTACATAGGGACACCCCCCATCTCCCAGAAATCCGTCCAGTGGTGAAACAATCGTGAATATATCTCGGGATCCACGCCGCCTGGCAATGACCCAGATACGCTCTCCCTAAGGCCACGCGAAGGAGCGCCGACCGTCCGACTGACGACATCTGAAGGTTCATGGAAAGGGAACACACGAAAGCCGCAGATGGAATCAGCCGTGCCATCCGCCTGTATACAAGGCGCGCCTCGCCGGCATTGCCCCATCGGAACCAGCAGAATAGCCGCAGGGCAAAGCTGCCTTCTTTGTGAGCCCCGTCATCACTCATCGAAGCCAAAGGAGAACCTATCATGAAGACGTTCAGCAGACATTTACATATGGCAACTGTCACCCTTATCACCTGCATTTCCTTTATCGTCTGTCCTTCCGCATTCGCGTCGACTCAATACAATGCGGAGGAAGAAAAAGCAACGCGCATACGTCAATTAGCGCAAGCTAATCCGGATGCTTCGGAAGATGAGATATCTGCCGCCGCAATAGAAATCGCGGCCCGAGAAGGCATCAGCGTCAACGATGCCCTTGAAACAGCCTCAAATGAGGCGGTGACTGCAATCGACTCCGCTGGCCCCACACCCTCCTCCTCTTCTTCGTCAGGGACGTCTTCTCGATTTACTCTAGGAGTCGGCAAGAACACGGGAGACATCTTCTATACCCCGGCTTCGACCTCCGGCTTCAACCACGGTCATGTCGGCATTTACGACACGACAAGCACCATAATTGAAGCCCCTGGCCTTAATCAGAAATCCCGCAAAATACAAGCCTCAGCAGTCAGAGTTTCAAAAGGCGCAGTCAAACAACTAGTGCGAACGAAACAATATCTCAGGGATGCCGCCGCAGCTAATGCTCGGCATTATCTCGGCCGAGACTACAACAGCGTCTTCTTCAACAATAAAAACCAAAACGGAAAGATGAATTGTTCACAACTTGTCTGGGTCGCATATTACTACGGTCCCGGCATCGACCTTGACTCCAACGGTGGCCTAGGTGTTTACCCCACAGACATCCGCGATTCACCACGCACGCAGACTTATCAGATTTTTTGATCTTCGATTAGGGTCATACAGCCGAAGGATAATCATCATGAGTTTTCGAGCCAATGTGCCAAAGTCAAACACCCGTATTCATCGCAGCAACCCGGAAACCAAGGGGGTCATCGCAGGATTGGTGATCGTGGCCCTGTTCGCCTCAGGATTAGCGGTAGCCACTCGCATCCACCGGAACAACAATGACGTTCCGGTCACCGACATTGCTTCCATCGACGCCGACCGAGTGGTCGCAGTTGTCTCGATCTCCTATGAATTCGAATACCAGACGCCAGAAGACAGAGGAGATCTCGCTTTCATCCTTGACGATGGCTCGTACCGGTTGCTTTCGAACGCAGGCCTCGATTCGAAAACCGACCAATCCCTGCTGTGGAACGACCATGGTTTGTTCGCCGTGGATGCGGAGAACGATCTGCTTATCACGAAGCAAGACGACAACACCTTCGCCATGGAGACGACACCGCACCACAAAGACGGATTCCTCGATGCGATGATTCCGACAGAGCAAGGAAAATCGCGGCTGGCGGTTTTCGACATCGGCTTCGACAACCTCGCCGACGGCACTCCGTCATGGCAATACGAATACCAGATTTCATATGGCACGGGAACTTCCTTCGCAGACGCCAACGTGACCATCGACGAATCCGAGACCTCGCACGCCGCTCTTTATGCAGCTTGCGGCAACGATGCATTCACAGCCACGAACGACAACCAAAGAAAAGAAGGAATCTCGACACTGCGCCATCTCACCAATGGAGATACGGTCGTCAACCGCGTGGTTTCCCAGACGCGGAATCCCCTGGGACAGACACTATTTGCGGAAGACGTCGGCATATGCAGGTCCAACACCATCTATTCGCTCGCGATCCAACTTCTGCCCGAAGACATCGCGCCGATTTCAGCGGAAGGAAAAAGCGCATACCCATCGTTGGAGACATGGAACGTCTCAACTGGAACCCGTCAATCCATTCCCCTGCACAGTCCCGGGTCCGAAACCCTCGACAATTTCGAAGAGCGACTCAGTTACGCAAGCTATCTCGGATCCCCGATCCAAGGCAATCGACTCCTCTGGATCAGCGGGAAAGGCGAACTCATGGCAACGGATATTTCCTCAGGCAGCACGGAAATGCTCAACGATGACTATCTGTTGAACCGGCCCTCCAATTCTTCGGATGTGTATGCTTCGATAGACAAGAACCGGGTTTCGTCATTGATGTGCCCGTTGGGCAATGACGATGAATGCACTCTGACGTTCTATCGCACCGGCGACGGGAGCACCGAGAAACACCTGGTCCTTCGCGGATTGTCGAAAAACTTCAATCTGCATTACTCAACACAAGGTTTTGCGGTCAATCCGGACTATGACTGGTCGAAGTGGGAATAGCATCCAAAGAAGAATACGAAAGGACCCCGCCCAGGGCGCCGCATGTCACATGCAGAAGACGCGGCCAGCGATCCTACAGGGCGACGCCACCCTGCCGCAACGCATCGCGCGCGGCGTCCGCCCCGCGGAACGCGAAGGCACGGATGCCGCACGACGCCGCCCCCGCGACGTTCTCGGGCTTGTCGTCGAAGAACGCCGTGCGCTCCGGATCAAGCCCGAAGCGCGAGATGGCGAGCCGATACATGTCAGGGGTCGGCTTGACGATTCGCTCCCGACCCGACACGATCGTGTCGCCAAGAAGCGCAAGGGCCGGAAGCCGGGAGAAGGGCGCGTCGATGTCTTCGGCGGACCAGTTGGTCAGCCCCCACAGGCGCACGCCCGCCGCCCGCAAGTCATGCAGCAAGGCTTCCATGCCGGGCACCATGCCGGCGATGGTGAGGCCGATGCGGTCGAGATACGTGCGGTACATGCCCCGCAGCGGAGGCTCGTGCCACGCGTCGTAGACCGCGCACACCTCGGATTCCGGCAGCCCGGCGTCGCGCAAGTCGTCCAGCACCCAGAAGCCGTGGGGATCGCACGTGTCGAAGAAGCGGTCGGCCACATCCTGTGGCACGATGCCGCGCAGCGCCAGCTCGGGGCGCCAATCGACAAGCACTCCTGCGAAATCGAACAGAACGTCACTGATGGCTTCCATGCGGCCCTCCTGTCGTCCACGCGGTGTTTGTTTTGGCGGCGTTTGTGTTGTCCACGCTGTGTCAATGAAGCGCTGTGTCAATGCAGCGCCGCGTCACCCGGCCGCGCCCCGCGCCGCCCCCCCCCCCACGCCCCAGAAGGTGCATGGACGCGGGCGACGGAACGCTCGGAACGCTAGGCGCGGTCCTCCATGGGCACATAGTCGCGGAGCGGAACGCCCGTGTAGACCTGGCGCGGACGCCCGATCTTGGTCATCGGGTCATCGAGCATCTCGCAATACTGCGCGATCCAGCCGGGGATGCGCCCCAGCGCGAACAGCGTGGTGAACATGGACGGGTCAAAGCCGATGGCGCGGTAGATGAGGCCCGTGTAGAAGTCCACGTTCGGATACAGATGGCGCGACACGAAGTAGTCGTCGCTCAGCGCAATGTCTTCGAGCTGCAGGGCGATGTCGAAGAGCTGGCGGTCCGCGTCGTTGACGTTCGTGCTGTCGGGATGCGCCATGATTTTCTCCAGATAGCTCTTGGCTATGGCAGCGCGCGGATCATACGACTTGTAGACGCGGTGGCCCAGGCCCGAGATGCGGCGATGCTCCGCCTTGGCGTCGTTGACGAACTCGCGCACGGTCTTGCCGGATTCGCGGATCTCGGCAAGCTGGCGCAGCACGGCCTCATTGGCCCCGCCGTGAAGCGGGCCCGACAGGGCGTTGATGCCGGCGGCGACGGCGGAATACAGATTGGCATGCGCCGACCCCGCGATGCGCACCACCGACGTGGAGCAGTTCTGCTCATGGTCGGCGTGGATGATGAGCAGCTTGTCCAAGGCGTCCACAAGCAGCGGGTCGGATTCGTACTTCTGATACGGCATGGCGAAGCTCATGCGCAGGAAGTCGTCGACGTAGCCCTGCGAGATGTCGGCGTACAGCAGCGGCTCGTCGCGGCGGCGACGGTGGATGAGCGAGATGATGGTGCGCGTCTTGGCCATGATGATGGCCGACGCCTCGCGCAACTGGTCCGGGTCGTCGATGTCCGTGGTCTCGGGATAGTACGCCGCGAGCGCGTTGACCGCCGAGGCGAGAACGCTCATGGGATGCGCGTTACGCGGGAACGACCCGATGAAGGTGCGGAACTCCTCGCCAAGGATCGTGCGGCGCAGGATCGAGGACCGGAACTCGTCGTACTGGTCTTGCGTCGGCAGCTCGCCGTTGCGCAGCAGATACGCCACTTCGAGGAAGTTGGAACGCTCGCACAGTTGCTCGATGGGATATCCGCGGTAGCGCAGGATTGAATTCTCTCCGTCGATGAAGGTGATGCTCGATTCGCACTGCGCGGTGGTGAGGAACCCGGGGTCGAGCGTGACCCATTTGTTGTTGCGCAGGCTTGAGACGACGATCCCGTTGGCGCCGCTTGTGGCTTCGACGACAGGCAGCGTGTATTTCTCTGAGTCGATCTCAAGTTTCGCTTCTGCCATATTCGTTCTCCTTCCGGCGGTTTCCTGCACGTGCATCCGCGGTATTCGGCGCGGCCGCGGCATGTGCCAGGCGGCTGTCGCGCCGTGTGATGCGCAACGCTTCTGCATGGTCTGTATGCACCGGAGTATAGGTTGCCCTCGCCGCGTGCATCCGCTGTGATTCGCCTCGTGGAATTCGCCGAACCCCGCGAGGCGCCCTTCGCGCGTTGTCGATGCCGGTGGCCCGCGTCGCGCGTTCGTCCGGCTTGCTGTCGATATGTTGAGGATATCACGGCCGTCCGTTGGGGGAATCCCCGCGCCTGGAACGGGCGGCCGTTTTCGTTGCATGGCGGAACGGAACGCGTTCCGCGTCCTGCCGGCGGCGTGGCGCGCCGTGCGCCATGCGCCGTGCCCCCGGGTTACGCCTTCTGCAGGTTGTCGGGCAGCGCCGGATCGAATCCATCGCGGCGCGTGAGGATGATCGGGTCACCGTCGGTGATGGCGATGGTGTGCTCGGTGTGTGCGCCGCGCGAGCCATCGGCGGAGCGCAGCGTCCAGCCGTCCTTGGGATCCTGATAGATCTCGTCGGTGCCGCGCATGAGCCACGGCTCGATGGCGATCACCAGGCCGGGGCGCAGCTTGTAGCCGTGGTGCGCGCGCCCGTCGTTGACGACGAACGGGTCGCCGTGCATGAGATGGCCCACACCGTGGCCGCCGAATTCCTGGTTGACGGTATAGCCGTTTTCGTGCGCGACCTCGCCGATCGCAGCCGAGATGTCGCCGATGCGGTTGCCGGCATACGCCTGCGAGATGCCCGCCTTGAGGCATTCCTCGGTGGTCTTGATGATGCGCTCGTCCTCGGGGTCGGCCTTGCCCACGACGAAGCTGATGGCGGAGTCGCCCACCCAACCGTCCACGCTGATGGCGAGGTCCAGCGACACGAGGTCGCCGTCCTTGAGGTTGTAGTCGTACGGGACGCCATGCAGCACGGCGTCGTTGACGGAAACGCAGATCCAATGCTTGAACGGGCCCGTGCCGAAGTCCGGCGCATAGTCGACGTAGCAGGATTCGGCGCCGTCGCGGTCGTCGATGCGCTTGTGCACGTATTCGTCGATCTCCAGCAGGTTGGTGCCGACGGTGGTGCTGTCGCGAAGATGCGCGAGGATGTCGCCGACGAACTTGCCGGCCGGACGCATCTGCTTGACTTCTTCAGGGGTCTTGAGCTCAATCACGATGTGATACTTCCTTCCACGCGTCTGAGCGCGCTCGCATATGTCAATTACAATACCGCGGACACACGTCGAAGGCGGCATGGGAGCCATGAAGCGAACGCAGCCCCCGTCCGCACCCTCGCCGGCACGCACGGTCAGCCCAGGACCACCTGTTTGACGCCGAGCGCGATGAGGATGATTCCGCCGAAGATCTCGGCGCCTTTCTCCCACCGTTCGCCCAGCTTGCCGCCGAACAGCATGCCCAGCACGGCGAAGAGAACGGTCATGAGGAACACCGCGGTCATGCTCGGCGGGATGTTCGCCTGCGCCAGGCCAAGTGAGACGCCGATGCCGATCGCGTCGATGCTTTCGGCGACGGCGAGGCTCAGAAGCAGCTTCCACGAGAAAGGCGACCTTTCGCTGGTTTCACGGGCCGCCGGGGATCCCACGACGGCCGCCGCGACCGTGCCGTCCTCCGAGGGGACGCAGAGCACGCCGCCCGCCTCGCGTTCCACCTCGGATTCCCGCTCGGCCTTCTCGATGATGTCGTCGATCTCTTCCTCTTCGTCATCCTTCATCGCCTCGAAGATCATCATGCCGCCGATGATGAGAAGGACGGCGAACACGATCCACGAGGTGCCCGCGACGAATTCCACGGCGACATCGCCCATCAGCGTGCCGAGCCACAGAAACAGCGTCTGGACGCCGGCGAAGCAGAGGGCGACGCGCACCGTGTCTTTGGCGAGCGCACGGCCCGACTTGAGCCCCAGCGACATGGACATGGCGAAGGTGTCCATGGACACCGAAACGCCCAGAAGCCACACCAGAGGGTCAAGAAGTCCCTGCATCCGTCTCTCCTTGTTTCGATTCTTCAGCCTTGCCGCATTCAAGTCCGTGCACGGCCGCCGCGCCCAGCACAACCTATCACCACGGTGCCGACCTCGCAGGCCGCGGCCGCCTGGCGAACAGACCTCCACGCCGTATTCACCCTTCGCTCTGGGCGTAAACCCCGCCCAGACGCTAGGCTGGGAGGCATGAGTGAAAAACAGATTTCGGGCATCGACACCACCGCTTTTTCGTCGGTCATCAAGCCCACGCAGGATTTCTTCCGTTTCGTCAACGGACCGTGGATCGACTCCTATGCGCTGCCGGCCGACCATGCCCGGTATGGATCGTTCAACAAGCTGAGCGAAGATGCCGAGATGCATCTGCGCGAGATCCTCGAGGAAGACGACGCCCCCTGCACCAAATCCCGGGCCGTCTACACCGCATTCCTCGACACCGAGGCGCTTGAAAAAGCTGGGGTAACGCCGATCCTCGACGCCCTGCACCGCATCGACGGCGCCGCGACGAAATCCGACCTGCACGCCGTGCTCGGCGAGCTGTCCGTCACCGGTGGCCCGGAGATGGTGGGTGTCGCCGTGTACTCGGACCCCGGTAGGCCGGGGACCAACGTGGCGCATCTGTTCCAAGGCGGCATCGGCCTGCCCGACGAGGGCTACTACCGCGAGGAGCGCTTCGCCCCCATCCGCGAGAAATACACCGACATGGTCGCCCAGCTGCTCCATCTGGCCGGATACGCGCCCAGTCCTTCCGCCGCGCACGACGATGCCGCGCGGTTCCTCGAGGTCGAGACCCGCATCGCCTCGCACCACTGGGACAACGTCGCATCCAGGGACGAAGACAAGACGTACAACCCCTATACGTGGGACGACCTGCTCTCGGCACTCGACGGTTTTGACGCCGAGCCGTTCGTGGACGCCTGGCAGAAGGCGTATGACGCTTCGGTCACCGGCAAGGCGCTGCCCTTGGACGCGCATGGCATCCTGGCGCACACCATCGTGCACCAGCCGAGCTTCCTGACCGGCATCGCGACGTTCTGGAAGGATTCTCCGCTCGACGACCTGAAGCTGTGGGCGCGCGTGCACGAGCTCATCGCATGGGCGCCGTACCTGAGCCAGGCGTTCGACCAGGCGCGCTTCGACTTCTACGGCAAGGCGCTGCACGGCACCACCGAGCAGCGCGAACGCTGGCGCCGCGCCGTGGCGCTTGTCGACGGCATCTGCGGCGAAGACGTGGGGCGCGAGTATGTGCGCAGGCACTTCCCGGCCTCGTCCAAGGCACGCGTGGAACGCCTCGTCTCCAACCTCATCGAGGCGTATCGCGCCTCGATCACCGCCAGCGATTGGCTGGGTGACGAAACGAAGGCGAAGGCCCTGGAGAAGCTCTCGAAGTTCACGCCGATGATCGGCTACACGAACCACTGGCGCGACTACACGGCGCTCGACGTGAAGGAAGGCGACCCGCTGTCGAGCATCGTGCGCGCCGCGAACCTGTATGCGAATGGCTATGAGCTGGGCAAGGCCGGCAAGCCGGTCGACCGCGAGGAATGGCTCATGACCCCGCAGACCGTGAACGCCTATTACGAGCCGACGCTCAACGTCATCGTGTTCCCCGCAGCCATCCTGCAGCCGCCGTTCTTCGACGCGGACGCGGACGACGCCGCGAACTACGGCGGCATCGGCTCAGTCATCGGCCACGAGATCGGCCACGGCTTCGACGACCAGGGGAGCAAGTACGACGGCGACGGCCTGCTCCATGATTGGTGGACGGCGCAGGACCGGGAGAATTTCGAGAAGCGCACGCACGCGCTCATCGAACAGTACAACGCGTTCGTCCCCCTGCAGCTGCAAGAGAAATACGAAGCCGCCGGCACAGCGGACAAGGCGCCGCATGTGAACGGCGCGCTCACGATCGGCGAGAACATCGGCGACCTGGGCGGCGTGAACATCGCCCTCAAGGCGTATGCGATCTCGCTGGGCGCGACGGACGGCAGCCTCGATGCCGTGCGCAAGGCGCTGGCGACCGCCCCCGAGATCGACGGATACAGCGGCGTGCAGAGGTTCTTCCTGAGCTATGCGCAGGTGTGGCGCAGCAAGACGCGCGATGAGCTGACCGAGCAGTTCCTGCAGATCGACCCGCACTCGCCCGCCGAATTCCGCGTCAACGGCATCGTGCGCAACGTGGATCTGTTCCACGAGGCGTTCGGCGTGAGGCCCGGCGACGGCATGTGGCTCGACCCGGACCGACGCGTGCGGATCTGGTAGCGCGGCGCTTGGCATCCGGCATCCGGCCAGCCGCGGCATCCGGCCAGCCGCGCGAGAAAGAACGGGAACCTGCCTTGTGCAGGCTCCCGTTCTTTTCCATGAGTGGCCACTCCTCCGTGGCATGGCCGTTCCGTCATGCTCG
The DNA here is from genome assembly GCA_002353815.1 of Bifidobacteriaceae bacterium UBA2724. Classification (GTDB taxonomy): domain Bacteria; phylum Actinomycetota; class Actinomycetes; order Actinomycetales; family Bifidobacteriaceae; genus Pseudoscardovia. Next base: position 9,073 of record DEKK01000005.1, read on the forward strand.
GAGGCTGTGCACCAGCGTCGGGTAGACGAACAGCTGCTTCTGGTCGGGTATCGCCTTGGTGGGATGCTCGCCCCACACCGTGATGGTTTCGCTCCCCCACTGCACGACGACCTCGTCGCCGACAGCCACCGGGGGATCCTGCCCGTCCGCCAGATACGACTCATAGCACCGCGGATCGCCAAACGCCCACCGGCGCTCCGGCCCATCCGGCCCCGCATAATCCACCAACGCCATGTACCCGTCACCGCAATACACAAGCCGCACGCCCCCGCCATCCTCGTCATCCCGGGGGATCCGCCCGCCGTTCGAAAACAAGGGGACCCTCACCACCCCGGCCACGCGCCCGCGCGCCTGGTCCTCCTCCCTGTACCTGAAACACGGCATGCCCACGCGCAGGACCCGCCCCCGGCCGACGACCCCGGGCACGAGCCTGGCGGCATCCCGCCGCGCGGCGAAGACAAACGCCGCCTCAACCACCAGCGTAACCACAAAAATAAGCACGGATGCCACAATCGAAGCCCACAGCATGAAGGCGTCATGTCGGACGAAAAATGCTAGAACCAGCGCTGCGAAAGAGGAGCCGAAACCCATGATGGCGCCGTCCGCCGATCTGCCTCGGCGCCCGCTCTCGTTCCGGAAACGGCGCAGGTCCTCCTCCGTGTACCGCTCGGGACTGGCGGCGCTGCCGAACAGCCACCGCGCGCAGCACATGAGCGGCATGCACCTCCAGTACTCGGCCCCCCCAGCCCGAATGCGGCGCCAGGCCGCCGAACGTGCCCGGCTCGCACCACAGCTCCTCCTCCGACACCTTCGAGGGAGGCATGTCCGCGATTGCGAAAAACGACCCCTCGCCGACGCGTTTCGTGTAAGGCGACCGGCCCTCGCCGGCGTCGCCCTCGGCGACCGCCCTGACGACGCGGACGCGGGACACGTCCTCGTCGGGCACATACCACACGGTCATGCGGTCGCCCCGCCTCACCTGCGAGCACAGGTACGGCGTGCCGTCCGTCCAGCAGCGCACCGTGCGCCCCCGCGCATCCGCGAACTCCACCCGGAAATGCGCCTCGGTCCCCTTGCCCACATGATCGCCGTTGTCATGGTCATAGTAAGAAAAGGAATACATGTACTGTTTCCACAGCACGCACTGGTCAATCACCACGGCGTCCGCCTGCGGCAGCACCCCCGGGCTCCCGGCCATCCGCTCCTTCCCCGCGAGCATGTCACCCACGGACGGCGAAGCCGAATTCGGGTACCCCTGCTGACCGTCTGCCGGCCTTTGGTCATATGCCTGCTGCATCATCATCGCCTTTCACCCACGGATGCCTTCGAACCAGCTGATTCGGCGTGCGGAAGGTACACGAGCCAGGGGTCGATGACCCTCTTCGTGTCCTCGCGGCCCACGCGCACCACGACCTCATCGTCCGGACGCACCGGGGGCTCCTCCCCCTGGGCCAGGTACGACTCATAGCACTCGGGGTCCGCGAACATCCACCGCCGCTCCGGGCGGCTGGCGCCCGGATAGACCACAAGCGCCATCCAGCCAGCGCCACAATAATGAACGCCATAATCAATGTCCTTAGCCGTTTTATTGGCGTGCAGTCGATTCCCTACTTTCGGGACCTCGCCGCCGTTGGCGAACAACGGGACCCTGACCACCTCGACCACATGCGCGCGGACCTCCTCGGGGTAACTGTCGGAGTCATGCGGATGGCGCCGCAGGATGCGCCCACGCGCACGGGCATCCTCCATCAGCCTGCGGTCATCATTCCAGCCCTCGGCAAGCATCGCCACGAACACAGCGACGAACAGCACCAACACGATGACAGCCACCCACACCCACACCATGTCACTTTTCCCGAATCTCCATGATTTGACGAATGGACCTATGAGGACAATCCACAGACCAGAGAACAGAAAAATGCAGAAAAGATCGAGCCCGCAGCCCCATACGTCCGGGTTGGTTTTCTTGAAATAGCGGAGGTCGGCCTTGGTGTAGCGCTCCGGGCTGCCGGCGGTGCCGAACACCCACGGCGAATACCACATCATGGGCACGCACCTCCAGTACTCGCGCCCCCAGTCCGAATGCGACGCCAGGTCGCCGAACGACCCCGGCTCGCACCACATCTCCTCATCCGACACGCCCTCAGGAGGGCGGCCCGACAATCGAGAAAGATCACTAGTGCGCATCGTAATCCGACGCTTCTGGTAAGGGGAGTCCCGTTCCGTGTCCCCTCGGGGCGCAGCAGGGGGACGCGGACGCGGGACACGTCCTCGTCCGGCACGTACCACACGGTCACGTGGTCGCCCCGCCTCACCTGCGAGCACAGGTACGGCGTGTCACCCGTCCAGCAGCGCACCGCGCGCCCCCGCGCATCCGCGAACTCCACCTCGAAATGCGCCGTCGTGCAAGAAAACAACTGATCTCTGTCGCCAAATTGATCGATGGTTTGTTTCCACAGCACGCATTGGTCGGTCACCACGGCGTCCGCCTGCGGCAGCTCCTTCCAACGCTCCTCCATCTTCCTCTTGTCACGAAACCTGAGGAGCGCGCCCTCCTCTTGCTTCCCCATCCCAAATGACAATGCCAGGCTGCTATCTGCGGAACGCCGACTTTGCATCCGAATGCCCTTTCCATAAGCGAACGCTCCAACCGCCCGCACCTACCGTGCATGCTAACAACCCAGCCCCGCGGAACAATCACCGCCTTTGGCCGCTCTACTGCGCGGAATGCTTAATTCCTGCCCGGTAGCGCGCATCCAGCCTCGTGCGGCACATCAAAGAAAGACACAGCTCGACCGAATTTTCACATGCCGCCACTGGTTTTTCTTCTCACCATTTCTCGTTGTCAGATACCGTTTCCATCAGCTCAGTTGCATCCTTGCCAGGATCTCCAAAAGGAGCTCCGAAACTACAGACTTTATGTACGACTGAAGTTTCGGAAGAAAAGACATCCGAGATTGCCTTGGTCGTTGAAATGCCTGCGTCCAATCCCTTGACCCCGACATCAACGATAATCTGAATCGAAGGAAAACCCTTCACTTTCTGATAACCGAGTCCAAATTCTTTATTCAGTCCCATCAATATTCCATTTTTACTTCCAAGACCTCGCTTTAATGCACCAGCAAAATCCGTAAAAGTGCCCTCGCTGAACAGCCACTTTCTCACGTCTTCAAAGTCTTTGCCCATGAATTCTCGCCCCGCATTCTTGAATCGTGTTATCAAAGACCCTTTCAATTTCCCGCCATGAGCAAATTCTTTCGTTGAGGATTTTCCTAACTTCCCTTTGTTCCTAATAATCTGCTTGGCTGCCTTCAAACCAACCCCCTCTTCAATATTCAAAACTCCGCCAGCTTTCATCAGGCGGAGGGCCCCGGCAGCGTCGACGCAGCTCGCCGCGGCCCCAATGCCAGCGACAACCAACTCACCCAAAGACTCATCGCCATGGGCGTAATCCACCACGTCATTCATCGCGAACGACGCGACCGCCAACGCCGCCGCGACAACCACAAGCGGACCACCGCCGACAAAAAAGCCGACGAACATGGCAAAGACACCGACCCACTTCGACGCCTCCTCGACGAAATCCGCACCCCTGCGCCACGTCGAGGCATACGTGAAATCCCAGAAATCGCTCGGGACGCAATCATCCGTGGCACGATCAATACGGGACGCCACATCCTCGGCATCAGCATTGTATTGTTCGATGATCTCATCCAGCGCAGCCTTGTCTTCGTCAGCGTCGTCGAGATAGCTCTGGTACCGCCGCTGCAGGGAATCAGCACGCTCGTATGCACGGTCCGCGTCGTCCTTTTTCGCTTTCAACGTAGCGGAATCGGTTTCGTAAGTGCCCTCAGCCGCCTGCAATGACTGCTTGGCAAGCTGCGCCTCCCGCCAAGCGCCGCCAACATCCTCTCTATCGTGATAGCTCGCCGCGACATTCCGATTGCAGACGATGGCGTTGATCTTCTCGATGGCATCGTCAATGTGGGCCTGCAACTCCGGCTGCCAACGGACGAGCGCATCGCTCACGGCATCGGCAGACACCCCGAAATCGTTCAAATCGGATGCAAGATCCCTGGCTTTGCCGCCGAAAGCAGCAGTCCACTTGCCCTCGAAACCATCATTGTCGCCATCGGCGATCCTGTTGATGGTATCTGCCATCTGTCGGAAATTCCCCGCGAGTGTCTTGTAATGTCCCTGGAGGGCAGCATTCGCGATGACATCTCCGGGGACACGGTTCCCGTCATACCCGGCGGCCCGCCAATCCGCACCATCAGCGTTGGAACTCACCTTGCTGCCCTCCATTCATCGCCATCGCCCGAAGCCCCTACCCGGCACCGGACGCCACCATCAACTTGCGCCAGCCAACCCCGATGCCCCAATGCACCAGTCCCGCCCCGGGCGAAGCCGACGGACGGCCGGACGCACTCTTCATGATAACGGAAAAAGAACGCACCGGGCCGCAATCCCCTACTCGCCGGCATTTCCACCAACGGCGCCAGACGCATGGGACACGCCCGCGACACGCCACTGGAAATGGCACGCCGCGGCGCACCCCACAAGGATGGGGAACCCGCAGGCGGCCGGTCCGCCGTCGGCCTCAGGCGCCGGGGGTGTGCACCAGCGTCGGATAGTGGAACGGCACCTGTCTGTCATGCGTCGGGCTCGTGCTGTCTTCCGCCCACACCGTGAGGATCCTGCCGCCCCATTGCACGACCGCCCCGTCGCCAACGGCGACCGGAGCGCCCTGCCCATCGGCCAGATACGACTCATAGCACCTCGGGTCGCCAAACGCCCACCGGCGCTCCGGCCCATCCGGCCCCGCATAATCCACCAACGCCATGTACCCGTCGCCGCAATACCGCAGCCACACGTCCGACCCATCCTCGTCACTCTTCGGGGTCTCCCCGTCGTTCGAAAACAACGGGACCCTGACGACCCCGGACACCCGTCCCTGCGCCTGGTCCTCGTCCCGGTAGGTGAAATACGGCATGTCCACGCGCAGGATGCGTCCGCGCTCCACGATGCCGGGGACACGCCTGGCGGCATCCCGCCGCGCACCGAAATAGTCATGCGCTTCGGCCGCCAGGGTAGCGATGAGGAAAACCGCGCCGGCGACGAGGAACATCCAGAAGTAGTCCCTATCCTTGTTGACAAGCAGCAGCGAGAGAAGGAAACAAACGGCGGATATTGCAAATCCACCGCAACCGAAGCCCCCCGGTCCCGATCTGCCCCGATTCCCACTGTCGTTACTATAGCGACGCAGGTCCGACTCGGTGTAGCGCTCCGGGTTCGCGGAGTCGCCGAACAGCCACCGCGCGCAGCACATCACGGGCATGCACCGCCAGTACTCGGCCCCCCACTCCGAATGCGACGCGGCATCGCCGAACGTCCCCGGTTCACACCACAGCTCGCTGTCGGGGGCAGCGGGAGGAATATCTTTTTCATCCATCTCCTCACCACGGCGTTTCGTATATGGGGACCAGCCGTTCTCCGTGTCGCCCTTGGCGAGCACGGCGGGCACCCGGATCCGCGACACGTCGTCGTCGGGCACGTACCACACCGTCACACGGTCCCCGCGGCGCACCTGCGAGCACAGGTACGGCGTGCCATCCGTCCAGCAACGCACCATCCGCCCTTGAGCATCCGCGAACTCCACCTCGAAATGGGACTCCGTCCCCCTGCCGCGGTAATCACCGCTACCTGTCTCGCCACCTGCGCCGTCTTCATACCAATATTGCTTCCACAGCACGCACTGGTCGGTCACCACGGCGTCAGCCGTCGGCAACGCCCGCCAGGCCTTCGCCTGGCTCTCTTTGCCGCGAAGCAGGTCGCTCACATTGACCTGCCCCTCGGCAGGCCGCCCCGCCGGGGCCAGATTGCCATATCCACGCTGAGTTTGCGTTTGCATCGCCACGCCTTTCCACTTCGTTGTTTCGTCTGTCATGCGCGGAGGCTGTGCACCAGCCACGGGTTGATGTTCCGCTCCGCCTCCTCGCGCCCCAGGCGCACCACGACCTCGTCGCCCGGACGCACCGGCGGCTCCTCCCCGTCCGCCAGATACGACTCGTAGCACTCGGGATCGGCGAACGCCCACCGGCGCTCCCCCGCATGAATCCCGGTATAGACCACGAGAGCCATCCACCCATCCCCGCAATACCGCAGGCACGGCCGGTCATACATGTCGTTGTAATCGCGATACATCCCGGTGAAAACCGGCACCTCGCCGCCGTTGGCGAACAAAGGGACCCTGATCACCTCGGCCACCCGCGCGCCGGCCTCCCGCGGATACTCGGAAGCCCTCGGCGGATACCATCTGAGGATGTGCCCGCGCGAAAGAACCGCCCTCATGGTTCTCCTGTCATCTCTCCGTATCGCAACCACATAGCACAGGTAGAGAACCGTGACAACCACTCCAACGACGATGAAGATATAATCCCACGGATGGAAATCGGAAGTATCCGGCGCCAAGAGAAACCAAAACGGAACCAACGAACAGCCGACAAGCAGCGCAATCAGCTTTGCCACGGAGCGCCGCAGCTCCCGATTGGCGCTTTTGAAATACCGCACGTCGGACCACGTGTAGCGCTCCGGGGCCGACGCGTCGCCGAACACCCACGGGGAGTACCACATCGCCGGCATGCACCTCCAGTACTCACGCCCCCACTCCGAATGCGCCATGGCATCCCCGAACGTGCCCGGCTCACACCACGCCTCGTCATCCGATCCGTCCAGCACTCTCATCGGAGGCAGATTCTCCGATTTGCGCAGTGCCTCGGATTTCCCCATGCTCTGCACGGTACGACGCTTGGCATAGGGGGATTCCCCGCCCTCGTCACCCCTGGCGCGCATCCGGGGGACGCGGATGAGCGACACGTCGTCGTCGGGCACGTACCACACCGTCACATGGTCCCCGCGGCGCACCTGCGAGCACAGGTACAGCGTGTTGTCGGTCCAGCAGCGCACGAGCCTGCCGCGCCCATCCGTGAACTCCACCTCGAAATGCGCCACCGACCCATTGGCCATCCGATCCCCGGTTTCAACTTCATCGTCGTCGAAGAGGGAATGCGGGACGACGAACTGTCTCCACAGCACGCACTGGTCGGTCACCACGGCGTCAGCCGTCGGCAGGTCCCTCCAATGGCGCTGCCGGCTCCGCTTCTTCTTCAGCATAGGGCCGACCTTCACCGGAGGTCTGTTCATCCGCCCCGGCTGCATCGTAGAGGCAGGATTCATATACGGCTGCCCTTGACCATCCATCACAACACCTTTCCTCACTGTGAAATCCCTCTTCGTATTTCCATGGGGCGCACAAGACGCCAGCCGGCCCCGCCGGCCGAATGGCACGACCAGCGGATCGGCGGGAATGCCGGCATCATGCGCGGAGGCTGTGCACCAGCGTCGGGTAGACGAACCGCACCTTCTTGTTCGGTATGCCGCTTTTCCTATCGTCTCCCCACACAACGCGTGTCATTTCGCCCCATTGCACGACCGCCCCGTCGCCAACGGCGACCGGAGCGCCCTGCCCATCGGCCAGATACGACTCGTAGCACCTCGGGTCGCCAAACGCCCACCGGCGCTCCGGCCCATCCGGCCCCGTGTAATCCACCAACGCCATGTACCCGTCGCCGCAATACCGCAGCCACACGTCCGACCCATCCTCGTCGCCTTTGGCAATCTCCCCGTCGTTCGAAAACAACGGGACCCTGACGACCCCGGACACCCGTCCCTGCGCCTGGTCCTCGTCCCGGTAGGTGAAATACGGCATGTCCACGCGCAGGATGCGCCCGCGCCCCACGATGCCGGGGACACGCCTGGCCGCATCCCGGCGCGCACCGAAATAGAACAGTGCTTCGGCCACCAAGGGCACGATGAGGAAAACCGCGCCGGCGACGAGGAACATCCAGAAGTAGTCCCTGTCATTGCGGCCAAACAATGGCGCGCAGACAAAGAGAACAACGGCGATTCCGAGCCACGTGAAACCACATCCCAGCGTGCCCCGGCGTCCGCTGTCGTTGCCATAGCGACGCAGGTCCGACTCGGTGTAGCGCTCCGGGTTCGCGGAGTCGCCGAACAGCCACCGCGCGCAGCACATCACGGGCATGCACCGCCAGTACTCGGCCCCCCACTCCGAATGCGACGCGGCATCGCCGAACGTCCCCGGCTCACATGCCATCTCCTGGTCCGGCACCTCGGAAGGAGGGAAATCGTCTTCATCGAACATCGTGTACTTGCCGCGGCGTTTCGTATACGGGGACCAGCCGTTCTCCGTGTCGCCGTTGGCGAGCACGGCGGGCACCCGGATCCGCGACACGTCGTCGTCGGGCACGTACCACACCGTCACACGGTCCCCGCGGCGCACCTGCGAGCACAGGTACGGCGTGCCATCCGTCCAGCAACGCACCGTCCGCCCTTGACCATCCGCGAACTCCACCTCGAAATGGGACTCCGTCCCCCTGCCCGTGTAGTGCCCACCAGACGAATCCCCATCCGACGACTCGAAACTGTATTGCTTCCACAGCACGCACTGGTCGGTCACCACGGCGTCAGCCGTCGGCAACGCCCGCCAGGCCTTCGCCCGGTTCTCTTTGCCATGAAGCAGGTCGCTCACATTGACCTGCCCCTCGGCGGGCCGCCCTGCCGGAGACGGACCCGCATATCCCTGCCGATCCTGCATCGTTCGCATCACCATGCCTTTCCACTCTGTTGTTTCGCCTGTCATGCGCGGAGGCTGTGCACCAGCCACGGGTTGATGTTCCGTTCCGTCTCCTCGCGCCCCAGGCGCACCACGACCTCGTCGCCCGGACGCACCGGCGGCTCCTCCCCGTCCGCCAGGTACGACTCGTAGCACTCGGGATCGGCGAACGCCCACCGGCGCTCCCCGCCATGAAGCCCGGGATAGACCACGAGAGCCATCCACCCATCCCCGCAATAGCGCAGGCAAGTCTGGTCATATATGTCCTTGAAACTGCGTTGCTTCCAAGAGAGAAGCGGAACTCCGCCTTCGTCGTCGAACAAGGGGATCCTGATCACCTCGGCCACATGTGCGCGCACCTCATCCGGGTAGCAGCCGGCCAGACACGGATGCCGCCTGAGGATGTGCCCGCGCGAGAGAACCGCCGATATGGTTTTCGCGTCTTTCCGACGTTGGAAACCCGCATAACACAAGAAAGCGACGATGGCGACAAGCGCCAAGACGGCGTAGGAAGCATAAACACACAGACTAGAACTCGTTTCTTTGCCCCAGAGACAAATCATCAGCAAGAGCACCAGGAACAATGAGGGGATGGCGACCGTAAGCATCAATCTCGCAGGTTCCATCAACTCCGGGTTGTTGTTTTTGAAACACCTGAAGTCGGCTTTGGCATAGCGTTCCGGATTCGCCGTATCGCCGAACACCCACGGGGAATACCACATCGTCGGCATGCACCTCCAGTACTCACGCCCCCACTCCGAATGCGCCATGACGTCGCCGAAGGTCCCCGGCTCGCACCATAACTCATCATCCGACCCGTCCGGCGCACTCACAGGGGGGATTTTTTCAAACTGTTCCAGCCACTTGGTTGACCCATTGTGCCTCCTCGCCGAGGAACGCTTGGCATAGGGGGATTCCTTGCCCTCGTCGTCCCTGGCGCGCATCCGGGGGACGCGGATGAGCGACACGTCGTCGTCGGGCACGTACCACACCGTCACATGGTCCCCGCGGCGCACCTGCGAGCACAGGTACAGCGTTCCGTCCGTCCAACAGCGCACCGCCCGCCCCCGCTCGTCTGTGAACTCCACTTCGAAATGCGCCACCGTCCCACTGACCAGCTGCTGATTATCCTCGCCGCCACCGAGTAGGTTAATGTCGAAAATGAACTGTCTCCACAGCACGCACTGGTCGGTCACCACGGCGTCAGCCGTCGGCAGTTTCTTCCAATGAGCCCCCCGCCTCCTCTTGTCACGCAGCCGGCAGAGGGGTCCCTGGCGCACCTCACCTCTTCCGCCTGCGATGCCTTTTCCCTGCCGATCACGCATCAGCTCCACCTGTAAACCTTTCTTTGCGTATTCGGCCTGCGATGAGACTGCCCGACCACCATTGCAGTTCCAGAACCGCAAATGTCAACTTTCTTTTCTTCCTGTTCGCACGAGCATTGGTAGGACTGCTCGAACCAGAACTTACCATGGAGTCAGGCAACCGTGGCATGGACGACGATGGCCGGGCGCCTCGCCCCCTCAGTGTCGCGAGGAATCAAGACGCTCGACCATTTCGCCTGTTGCCTGATGACGGGTCGGACAAAACATCCAGCCTAATCAGCGGAATCCACAGCGCCGGCGGACTGGTCGGCATCCGCAGAATAAGCTGCACTAGCTGAATCGTCAGAATCTATGACGGAAGGCTGCGCCGCATCCACAGAATCCGAACCAGTGGCTTCCACAGAACCCGCGGCAACCATGGAATACACAGCGTCGGCAGGCTGCGCGGCATCTGCGGAATCGGACTGCACGGTCCCCAATATCACGTCGAGCAGCGCCAGGACCTGGGCGAAATACTGCTGCGTCACCTGACCGGTGACCGTCGCGTTCAATGCCGCGTAGACGAGCCCCCTGACCGCCTCGGACACGTCGTAGCGCAACGAGTCCAGGAACTCCCAGTCGGCGAATTCATAAACGCTGCTGAGGTTCTTCCATGAACCCATGTAATCGATCTTCGGCGGGTAGACGGCTCCGGAGGTGAAAGCGACGACCGGGCGCGAAAACTGGACGTGGGCGGAACCGCCTTCCTGCACCTGTCCGACCCCTTTGCCGCCATTGCCCGAATTGGACTGAGCTGGGCTTCCACTCGTCACCTGACTCGCAAGATCTTCGTCCAGCTGATCGGTCTCTGACGTCAAAGTGTTCAACATACCAAGCAAATCCTGAATTTTGTCCGCGTATTTGTCCTTCTTACTGTTGAACTTGTCATTGAAGTTATTCAGCGCCTCGATGATCTTGGCGGCGCCGACGTTGTATTCGCACGCATAATATGACTGGCTGTTCTTCAGATCCATCTCACTTTTGAGATTGGTCAGGGTCTGGATGGTCGTATCCAAAGCGTTCTGGTCCACCGCGAAATCACTCATTTCGCGCTCCTTTCCATAACGCCGTCACCGACGGCCTCTTCCCTCTTGTCCTTTTCTATTGCAAGCACGTCCTGCCCGATGCGCGCATAAGCATCGATGTCTTGCATAGCCAGCGCCAGGGCCAGTTCCCTGCACCGGGACGAGACGGGGACACGGTTCACCATGACGGATGCCATGTTGAAGAACGCATTCCTGATGGCGCCGACTTTCTCGACGTCCGGGGTATACTGGGCGTTTTCCGAAACGATGTCCAGCTGCCTCTGGATGAACAACGCGGGCAGCGGAATGATGGATTCGGTCTTCTCCACGCACAGTTTGCAATATTCGAGGACCGCCCTCACCGCGTCGAGGGCATCCGCGTCCCCCGATTCCGCGCCGTGCACCAAGGCATCGGCGGCGTATGTGCCGATGAGCCCGCACACAACCCGCAGGTCGTTGTACGTCACCAGCGCAGTGCTTGAATCGGAGCCATCACCCGTCCCCTGTGCGTCGCCGATCGCCTTGGTCAGGGTATCCAGCCTGACCAATGCCCGGTCCGTGTCGAGCAGATACTGGTCGGTCGCGAAACGCAGCGGCGTGAGATCCGCAAGGGTCAGCAGATGCGTACCTTCGGCGTCGTCGCCATCCGCCGGCATGTCGGACGCGGAATCCATGGAGTTGGGGATTTCGGATTCGAGATCGCCGAAAGACACCGTGGGTTCCAAGGCTTCGGCGAAGAAGCCGTCATCCAGAGAGTCGGCGGTCGTCTTGTCATCCGTGTCCCAGAAATCCGACAGCGGGTACATGACCTTGAGGGCCTCGGCGTTCCGGTTCTGCAACAGCAACGAGGCCGTCATGCGGTTGTCGATGCCGTCGTCGCCATATTTGAGAATCCAGGTGGCGCACAGATACGCAAACTGCGAATTCCTGCCATCGACGCCGCCATCGAGGATGAAGTCCCCCGCGGGGATCATGCCATCGTCGTCCTTGAGGGGCTTGATGGCGCTGGCGCACCACAGCTGGAAGCCGTTCTCTTCGATGGCATCGGCGAAACCGCTGCACAGGTCCGCCGCGTCGTCCCAGGATTCCCTCGTCCTAAAGTCCAAAGCCCCGCACAGCGAATCGCTCACCGCGTTGTATCCGAACACCTCGCGGGTCTGCCTTTCGGCATCCTTGCAGGCATCGTCGTTATCAAGCGCAACGGTGCGGTACGCATCGCAAACACTGCGCAGATCCGCGAGCAGCGCATCTTGATCAATGCTGATATTCATTTCACAACCTCGCTCATCACCGCTTATCGAAGAACTCATCGTAGCTAGTCGCGATCTTTCCCACTCCCGAGTAAATCGAAAGGATTTTGTCGGCCTTCACTCTCGTGCTTGTGTGTGGATCGGAGCTGTCAGCAAGCGTTTTCGCTGTCTTTATTCCGGCATCCGTTCCCTTGATTGCTACATCGACGCCAATGCGCCACGCAGATAGTTTCTTGCCTGCTTCAAAATATCCGAGTTGAAATTCCCTGTTCAAACCAAGCAGCACCCCATTGTCATTCTCCAACCCGACCTTGATCTTCGAGGCAAAATCGATAATAGGATCCTTGCCGACCAAGAATTGCCGTGCATCTTTGAGACCTTCGCCGCGGAACAATTCCTTCATGCCACTGCGAAATCCCTGTTTGAAGGAGTTCACTACTCCTCTTCCATTGGTAGCGACACTCTTGACAGCTTTCGAAGCGCCCCCCCAACGCATCCCGCGAGCAGCAAGAAGCCCTTCATAATTTATTTTTTCCACGGCACCATCCTTCGCCTTTTTCCAAGTTCCAGTCCAAACTTTGGTGTCCTTCAACTTGGAGACAGTAGCTGCTTCCTTTGTGCCGGCTTTCATCAATCGGAAAGCGCCTGCCGCGTCTACGAAACTGGCCGCGACTCCAATGCCGGAGATAATCAGATCTCCCGGGGATTCATTGCCGTGCGCGTACTGGACGACGTCGTTCATCAGGAAAGATGTCAGAGTCAAGCCGAATGCAAGGAGGGTAATCGGGCCACCGCCGACGAACAAGGCAACGAAACCGACCACGATCGATGCCTTCTCAACCCAGGCAGCAACCCTGCGCCATGTCGAGGAATAGGTGAAATCCCAAAAACTGCTCGGAATGTAATCATCCGTTGCGTGATCGATGCGGGAGGCGACTTCCTTGGCGTCGTCGTTGTAATCATTGATGACCTTCTGCAGAGCGTCCTCTTCGTCCTGGACGCTCTGGGCCATGCCGTCATAAACATGCTGGACATATTCGGCATGGCTTTGGGCATTATTGGCGGCGCTCTGCGCGGACTGGATCTGAGCCTGGGTCGAGTCAAGCTGATTGTTCACGCTCTGGACATTCTGGCTCTTGAGCTGCGAGTCGGTCCACGCCGGTTGAACCGTCTGCGAATAATAATTGTCAGCGGCCTTTTTCGCATTCTTGTAATTGTCAATGTGCGTCTTGGCGTCATTGATGTGATTTTGGAGCAACGGCTGCCAATAAATCAAGGCATTGCTCACAACGTCAGCGGAAGACCCGAAATTGGTCAGATCCGTTGCGAGGTCCTTGGCTTTGTCGCCGAAAGCAGAGGTCCACTTGCCCTCGAAACCATCATTGCCATCACCAACGATTCTGTTGATGGTGTCTGCCATCTGCCAAAAATCCTCGGCCAGGTTCTTGTAATTCTTTTGGAGATTCTCGTTGCCAACGACATCTCCGGGAATCTGATTGGTTTTGAATTTGGTCGCACCCCAATCGAAATTCTGTGCATTCGTACTCATTTCTCTGCCCTTTCATTTGTGTCGTCATCGTTCGAAGTCTCTGCTTTCACGGCAATCGTTGCCGTCATGGCATCGAAGAATTTGAAAATCTCCTGAGCCATTTCGATCTGAGGCGTAATGCCGGTCGCGACCAGAACGCCATTGGGATATGGAAGAAAAGTGCGCAGCATTGCAATCTTGACCTCGCCGGAATCGCCAGCGGGCTCAGACAGGATGGAGGCGACACGCACGCCCTTGCCCATGGCGGGGACTTCCACCTGGCTCAGCTCGAAGACCTCACCGTCCTTGAGGTCGCGCTCGGCCTTCTCATTGATCATGTTTTGCGCAATCTCGTTCAGATCCGCCGCCTCATCCCCGCCTGCGGCAGCATGGGGCAGGAACGCAATCATGAATGTCGCGTTGAGGTTGAGATTGTCATACGTTTCCGGCGTCGTGGTGATGGCGTAACGGATGCCGCCATTCCACGCCTGGTCAATCATGGCGCCCATCTCGGCTTCCATCCGCGGGATGATGAGGTCGGCATGCGCCACGGTGCCGCGCATCTTGCCAAGCGCTTCATGCAGCTGCTTCTTGCGTTTGACGGGCTCCATCTCCAGCTCGACCCATCCCTTGGGCGGACGAAAATAAAGCGAATACTCCGTTGTCATGACTGTTGCACCTGTTCCTTTCCATTGTTTCCGCGAGCATCGCCGCGCGTCACCGGCTGGCTCGGCGGCATGGCATCCGCCCGCGCCACCACGGCGCTCGCCTCTCCCAGACGGATGGAATCGCCAAGCATCACCGAAACACGCTGACGGGGCTCCAGCTGTGTCGAGGTCCCGTTGTGAATCAGCCACGTGCCGTTGGACGATCCCAAATCCATGATCCACGTGCGTCCCATCGGCGTGGATCCAAACTCAAAATGACGACGCGATATCTGGTGCGTGTCGTCCTTCAGCACCACGAACGCCTCATACCCATCGTCGGGTTGGGGCGCGCGGCGCCCGACGAGCGTGCGCTGGGAGAACGGTGCATGCTGTCCATCTGAGAAACGGAGCTCGAGCCGGGCGACGTCCGGAACCACGGCCGGCTGCGTCGAAGCGGCGGAATCCACCGAGGACGAGACAGACCCCTCGGATGCGATGCCGCCGAAAGCAGCGCCCTCGCCGGAAGCTGCAGAGGACCCGGACCGTGCGGGGAAAACCGTGGGGGTGTTGCCTCCGACGGGCGCGTCCGCGCCGGTCAGTGTCCCAGTGGCGCCGCCGGTCGTGGCCCCAGTGGTGCCGCCGGTCGTGCCATCCGTGGCACCGTTGGCGGCGCCCCGCGGAACCGCGTCATCCCCCGCCGGCAGCGGATTCGCCGCGATGTGCGACGAAATGTCGGTCAGGTTCAGTGCCTCGCTGGCCCACGGTTCGAAAGTCGCGGGCAGGAACGGCATCTCGAGCACCGCCGAGCCGTGTTTCAAATTCTTCGGCACCACGGCGGCCTTCTTCTTTCCGAACATCAGAGCGCACCTCCCATCGGGAGCGAAGCGAAGGCGTTCTTCGCCACGGCCGACGATTCGTCCTCGGCCACCTGGAGAGCGCCGTTGAACCCGGCGATGTTGACGAAACCGCGGCCGACGGGGAGCTTGGTCTTGACCTGCTGCGGCCGCAGACGCATGCTGATGAGCGTACCGTCGGCGGTGTCGTCAGGGCGCAGGACTATGCCATAGCCCTTCTTGCGCAGCTCGCCTATCCATGTGCCGAATTCGCCTCGGTCCCCCACACCCAGGCCCACGACAAGGCACGGGTTGGCGGACGGGTCGTCCTCGGCCAGCAGCTGGGCGATGAGGTCCTTGCACGGGGCCTTGCCGAAATACGAGCAATCGTCGAGGATGATGAGATTGTCGGGGTCCTTCATGAAGGGCTCCATGATCTCCATCGTCATGTCTTCCGGCTGGCGGAACACGTGGTCGACGCCGGGCAAATCGCGCAGCCCCAGCAGCGCGGTGCTGCGAGGCCGGGCACCGACGACCATGTGCATCCCGCGCTGCGACGCCTCGCGGGCGATGAGCGCGAGCGCGTTCGTCTTGCCGCTCCGCGAGGTGCCGTAGATGGGCAGGCACGACATGGCGCGGGGGTTAAGCCACAGGGTCTCGTTGTCTTCGCCGTACCAGCCGAAGGGGATGCATCCCACGTGCAACGCCGCGTCGTCGTCGCGGATGGCGTCGTGCATCTGCTTCATCGACAGCTCCTGCGGCAGCTCGGCGACGACGAACGGCGCATTCCGGGGGCTGAGGTTCCTGTCGCGCCCGTCGCGCAGCCTCTGGCCTTCTGCGCGGATCAGCTCCATCTGTTTCTGCCCGTCGGCCTCGCCGCCGATCAGCGCGACCTGGAATTCCGCGGTGTCGCCGGAACGGTAGCCGCGGCCATCGGGGATCTTGTCGGGTACGTCGCGCGACGACATGCCAACCAGCATGTAGTCGGTTTTGTCGACGAGCCTCAGCAACACCTTGCATTCGGCGAAACTTTGCATGCGGCCGGAGCGGAGCGCCGAATCGCCGGTGACGATGAAATGCAGGCCGACCGACGTGCCTTCGCGCATCAGCACCTGCAGACGGTCGATAAGTGAGCCGCCGTCGTAATTCGACAGCTCGGCCATGTATCCGTCCCACGAATCGAGGAAGACAAGCACATGCGCCAGACGTCGGTCTTCCGGCACGGACTTGTTGTATTCCCCGAGGCTTCCGAAGCCACCCGCGGAGAAAGTCGCCGCCCTCTCGGCCCGCAGCAGCTCCAGCTTGTGGATCAGGTGCGTCACCTTGTCGGCCTGGGTGCGGGGAACCACGTTACCCACGTTCGGAAGGGCGACGAGTGATGCGATGGCGCCGCCGCCTGCGTCGATGCACTGGATCTGCAACTCGGCGGGGGAATACAGCCGCGAGGCGGAGAACGCCATCGTGCGCAGCAGCGTGGATTTGCCGCTGCGCGCCGACCCGATGATGAACATGTTGCCGGTGGATGCGGCGTCGAACGAAATCGGGATCTGCATCTGTTGCTTCGGGAAGTCCCCCAGCCCGAACGGAATCACCACGTGGTCCTGCCTATCGAACTTGAGAGAGTCCAGCGGCAGCTCCGTGTCGAGGGCGGGAAGCCACGGCTTGCGCTGCTCTGGGATGCCGACCAGCTTGGTCGCGTCGTTGATGGCGTCCACGAGCACCTTCAGGTCGGTCACGTCCACGTCGCCCTTGGACTTCTTGGATTCCGGGCGCTGCGGGGTCGGCTTGCCCAGGTCATCGAAGCCGATGGCATGGGCGAAGGGACGCACCACGGCCTGGGCCTTGTTTTTCTTCGGGTCGATGTAGCGGCCGCCGACGCGGGCCGACTGGAATGGGATGAGCGAATTGGACCCGAGGCGCACCACGGCCCTGCCCGGCGTGGACTTGCTGATCAGCGCCGCGTCCTTCGCGTCGATGACGTCCTGGCTTTCCGATGCGTCGGTCATGCGCAGCGCGATGCGCAGATTCGTGTTCGCGCGAATCTCGGGCGACACCACGCCCGCCGGCCTTTGTGTGGCGAGCAGCAGATGGATGCCGAGCGAACGGCCCCTCTGCGCGATGTTGACGAGACCTTTGACGAAGTCGGGCAGCTCGCGCACCAGCGACGCGAACTCATCGATGACGATGAGCAGGCGCGGCAACGGGGCGATCGACGGGTTCTTGGCCCGCATGTCGGAATAATCCTCGATGTCCTTGGCGCCGACCTTCGACAGGACGTGCTCGCGGTGGGTCAGCTCGGCGCCCAGGGAATCCAGCGCCCGCTTGACCAGATGGTTGTCGAGGTCGGTGACCATGCCCACGGTGTGCGGGAGCTTCACGCAATCCTTGAACGCGGCGCCGCCCTTGTAGTCCACGAGCACGAAGTTCATGGCGTCCGGGCGGTTCGCAACCGACAGCGACGCGACGAGCGACTGCAGGAGCTCGGACTTGCCTGAGCCGGTGGTGCCGCCGACAAGGCCGTGGGGGCCGTCCCTGCGGATGTCCAGCCTGAACGGGCCGCTCACGGATTCGCCGATCATGCACGACGTGGACTGCGGCGACATGTCCCAACGGGATGCGATCTCCTGCCCGGTGGGGGCGCGCAGGTTGAGCAGGTCGAGCAGGCGGCTTTGCGTCGGCACGCCGGAATCCTCGTTATTCGGGCTTCCGTCTTCGATGGGTGCCAGCGACCGCGCCACGATCTCGGCCCAGCGGTCGGGGATCACGTCCGCCATGATGTCGTAGACGTCCTGCGCCACGTTGCTTCGAATCTGGACGTCGCTGCCTTCGGCGAGCACGACGGTCTGGCATTCCTCGGGCAGCTGCCTCATGTCTTCGGCGATGCACAGCGAATAGATGCCGACGCCCGGCCCTTCCTGGAGCAGGCGCACCATGCCCGGCATGGAACGGAGCATCTGCGGGTGCTCGATGACCACGACGATACTGGACCCGCTCCAGCGCTTCTGCACGCGCTCCTTGTTGTCGGCGACGCGCTGGTCGAGCAGGTTGACGAGCTCGGAGATGCGCAACGCGAGCTCCTCGGTGGTGGAACCGACGCAGCGGACCGTGCGTTGGCCGAAAAGCGGCTTGAAGTGCGGGATCCACTGCACGAACGACCAGTCGCATTTCCTCGTTCCCGTGTCTTTGCGCTGCGGGGCCAGCAGATACAGCGACAGATCGGAGCAGGAATGCAGCGCGGCGAGCTGGATGACCATCCACTGGGCCAGCGGATACAGCACGTCAGGCGACCCTGAGCAACCGACGCATCGGGAATCGACGAGCGAAAACGTGACCGGGGAATGCTGCAGCTTCCACTTCTGCGTGCGTTCGAACTCCATCTTGCTGGGGTCCTGCAGCGTCACGAGGGAATCGATCTCGCCCGTGCCCACGCGCAGCCGCAGCCACGAATCGTCAGTGGGCCGGCGGTTCCACAGGCGGTCGGTCGGCTGCAGACATGCGTCGAACACCTGCGAGGGATCGGGGTATTCGCGGCGCATGTCCTCGGATTCGGCCTTGATGGCCTTGCCCACCTGTTCGTGGATGCGCGCGGTGGACTCTTTGAAACGCTTCATCTGAAGCTTGTACTGCTTCTGGCTGCTGTGGTTGCCGGTGATGTACGACGAGATCATCATGATCGGCGTCATCGCGGCGAACAGGCAGTAGCGGATGTTGTGCATCATGTAGACCATCAACGCCGCCATGAGGACCGGCAGCAGAATCGACATGATGGGCAGCGGCGCGCGCTGCGGCCTCTGCGGCTCACTCGGCAACGTGTAGCTTTTCTTCGTCGCATGGCTGCCGATTTTCGGAGGACGAGCGTATTTGAGCCCGTTGTCGGTGCGTTCCATGACGACCCGGGAGCCATCGATCCCGGAAGTGACCGAAAGGATGCATTCGGGCAGCACAATCTCTTCGCCGAGCTTCAGCGCCCGGGGCGAGACAAGCTCGTCGTCGCCGATGAAGATGTCGGAATGCATCTCCGATTTCTTCTGCACGCGGAAGAGACGGCGCTTGAATCCCACGACGGTCTCGCGCACCTTGGGGATGACGGTGACGTCCTCGGCCGATTTCACGTCGAGCATGAGATCGGCGAGCCGCGAATTCTTCGCAGGGTCGAGCACGTCGCTGAGTACGATGATCCCGGGCGTGATGTCGAAGACCTTGCCCGCGTCGGCACCGCCGATTATGCGCAGCTGCAGATCGTCGTTGGACCGCGGCGCGTGCACGAGCGGGTCGACAAGCCGCGTCGCCGCCTGCGCGTCGGACGCGATGGAGATCCATGAGCCTTCGTGGAGGCCGATGGCCTTGACGGTGTCTTCGGCCTTGGCCGGCTTCCCGTCGATGAGCACGACGGGCGCCGAGCCGGCCTCTCCAGACATGTTCATCAGGGACGGAAGGACGCTGCCCAATGTGTCGGCGTCACGTGCCTCAAGGTATGTGGTGAAGCACGCGTTGCTCGTGGCGCCGTTGACTGTGACAAGTCCCTTCATGGAATGTTCCATCCCCTTGGTCTGGATTTCGTCCGCCCTGTGTCGAAGGACAGGGCGGGACAACGAATAATGAAAAACCGTTCATTCCCAAACCAGCTGCCATGGCGGCAAGTCTGATTTGGGAACGAATCGAACGATTTTGACCGATTAGTCCGGCAGTGCTCAGGAGAGCGAGGAAGCGAGGTCGGAATCGAGGGCGGACATGGATTCCTGAGCCTTGTTCAGGTATGCGACGACGCCCTCAAGACCCTGGACGGTCTGGGTCGCGCCGGAGTTGAACTGCTCATAGGCGGCCTGGAAGGCACCCGAGGCCTTGTCTGTCACGAAGCCGTCGGCCACGAGCTGGTCAACCTTGGCCTTGAGGTCGTTGAGGATGCTGATCAGATCCTGCTCGCCAGCCTGCAGAGAGCTGGAGGTCTCCTGCATCGCAGAATAATCAACAGCGAGATTTGCCATAAGTCACCACTTATCCTTTCCAACTTGGTGGTGTGTGCCGAATCCCCATGGGTTTCGGCCATCCGCCGCGGCGCCTTGCCCCGGCGGATTCCGGGCCTGGGAATCACTTCCCCAGCCCGGACAGGTAACGCCGACGGTGGATGAGCACCGCGACAACAATTGCAATGACCAGCAGCGCGAGGACCGAGGCGATGATGACGACGAGCAGCACGTTGGTGTGTCGCTCGAGGTACTGCAGCGTCGTGGTGGCCACCACGACGCCGTCGTAGGTGGTCGTCGACACATTGCCTGCCAGGTCTTCGGTGCGGACGGTGATGGTGTGGGACGCGTTGTCGGCGCGAATCGTCGTGCTCGGACTCATGGACTCGACCTCATCGCCGGTCCACGTCCCGCGTTCCTTGCCATCGATGATAAGCGTCACCGACTTGATTCCCAGGTTGTCCTTGGAACCGATGCCGATCCGCTTGGAGTCGCAGACGTAGGTGCGGTTGGATTCGATGCCGACCGCCGAGGACTCGGGGGCCGTGCCGTCGACCGCGAACATGACCGTGGCGTCGCCGTCACGTGTCGCGTTCTTGTTCTTCATCGTGTTCTGCGACAGGTTGCCCGCAAGGTCGCGCGACGACAGCAGGACTCGGTAGTAGCCGTCCTTGCTGAACAGCGTTGCGGGAAGTGTGTAGGTGGTGCGGCTCCAGCCACGGTCGGTCGAGACGGCCGTCTTGTACTCCTTGGAGCCGAGCTTGCGCGAATCGGAGCCGTGAGCGACGGTGATCTCGGACCTGTTGGTGTCGAGGCCGCTCACGTTGATTTCGGTGACCGTCACCGGCTGGGCCTGTTTGAGGTACGCGCCCCGCAGGGAGCCGGTCGCGCCTTCGAAGAAATAGGTGGACCCGAAGCGGTTGACCGAGAACCGGATGGTCTGGGTCGCGGTGTTGCCGGCCTTGTCGGCGAGCGTCGCCTGCAGCGTGTAGACGTCGTCGTTCGACAGCTCGTGGGGGAAGTCATCATAGCTTACGTACTGCGAGCCGTCGTCGGAATTGACAATCGACGATCCCAGGATGCCGGTCATGTCGCCGTCACGTGCGCCGACCATGGAGTAGGTGATCGTCTGTGCATCGATGTTGGTGTCGGTGAAGTCGATCGATGGGGCGACCGTGCCGTTGTAGGCAGTCTGGTCCTCGATGCCGCTCACGGTGATCAGCGGATTGGTTTCGTCGATGATGAACTCGCCTTCCGACACAGAGTTGGACACGTTGCCGGCCAGGTCGGTGACCGTGGCGTCCAGCGTGTAGCGGCCATCAGAAGAGAATGTGACGCTGTCGATCCAGACCGTGGAGTCGCTGGGTTTCGCGTCGGCATCCTTGCGCTCCCACATGCCCTGTGGCCCCTTGTCGGCCTCGCCGTCGAACGAGGTGTGCACGGCGGACGCGTCGCCGGTGTCGAGGTTGCGGTCGACGACCGCGAGCGTGGCGGTGCGGTCGGCGTTGTAATAGTTGCCGTTCCTCGCGTCGTTGTTGTCGAAGCTGAGCGTCAGCACCGGGCTGATGGTGTCGACTGTGAACTCGTCATCCACCGTGTCCGACGCGTTGCCCGCGATGTCGTTGAATCCCGCCTGGAGGGTCCAGTCGCCGTCGTTGCCGCAATCGAGCGTCAGCACCCAGTCGCCGTCGGCGTCCTGCGAGAAGTCCTTCGCGGTGTATCCGGCGGTCCTGTCATCGAGCGTCACGGTCACGATCACCCTGTCGGGGACGGCGGTCTGGAGCGCGTCGAAGGTGTTGTCGGTCACCGTGACCGTCGCCGTGCGGCCGGCCGCGTAGTACTTGCCGTTGCGCACGTCGTTGTTGTCGTATGCAATCGACAGCGTGGGCTTGGTGAAATCGGTGATCGCCGTCGTCACGTCCTCGAAGGGGTTGGACTGGTAGGACGACCCCCGGTCGTACTGGTTCAGCGCACCGGTGGTCTGGTAGTTGCCGGCCCTGTCTTCGATGTAGATCGAGGTCTTGGACAGGTCGAGGCGCTGGTCATCCTGGTTCAGCGTGAGGGTTATCGTGCCCGTCGCGTCATCCTGCGAGAAGGTCAGCCCCAGGTCGGAGGCATCGGCTTCCCCGCCGTCCTTGGTGTACGACACCGCATCCACGATGGTGCCTCCGTCATCCGCCTTGAATGCGAGCGTGCCGGCGTCCACACCCGAGACTCCATCGGTGACACCCTCGATGGTGATGGTGATGGCGCTGGGCGACGCATAGTAACCGCCGACCTTGGTGCCGCCCTTGGCGCTCACTGCGAGACGGCCAAACCGGGGACTTGTGCTGTCGTAGACGAACGCGGCGCCGGCTTTCGCAATCGCCATGTCCTTGTAGCGCGTGCCTGTCTGGTCGATGCCGTCGGTCGAAACCGCGCCGTCGCCGGACATCAGCACGGCGCCGTCGGCGATCGCATCATGCACCGCGGAGTCGCTCGTCACATCGATGGACGTGGCGCCCGCGTAGTACACGGCGACCGTGTAATCGCCTTCGGGGACCTTGCCGGCGTCGTCGCCCTTGGCCCCGACGGGAAGGCTGTAGACGCGCGTCCATGTGTCACCCGTCGTGTTCTTCCATGACGTTTTGTCGTCCGAGGAATCCGCCGAGCCATCGCCGATCCCGTAATTGTACGTATCATCATCCAGCTCTTGCAGGGCCCAGGAGCCCTTCTGCGCCGCGGCCTCGCGCTGCCCGGCGAGAGTCTTGTTGACGAAGGTGAGGCGGTAGCCTTTGTAATCGCTTTTGTTGTTCTGCGGGAACAGAGGATCGACGACGGTGACCGTGACTTTCAGGTTGCCGCGGTAGTACTGCCCAGTGCCGCTGCGGTCGTCGCCGCTGACCGTGACGCTGGTCCTGAGGCCCTTCTCAAGGGACACGACGATGGCACCGACGTTGTCGCGCTTGGTCGAACCGGTCGAATCCAGATAGCTGTTGACCGCTTCGGCGAGCTGTGCACCGGCGTTGTCGGAGCCCAGGTGGTTGCCGGCATTGTCACGCGCCTCGATGGTGAATTCGTCAAGCCTGTACATGCCGCTGTCGCTGAGCGTGAGGTCGAAGCTTCCGTCGCTGTGGACGCCGTATGCGGAACCGTCGTCACCGACGTATGGCAGCATGACGGTCCTGGATTGGATTTTCTCGTTGCCGTTCATATAGCGAACCGCGGGGTACGTGACTTTCAGCATGGAGTCGCCGAACGCCTTCGTGTCGAGGCCGGAGGTCCCTTCCTGGTTCAGGCCGGTGAAATTTGCGTTCGCGGCGTCGGGGAACAGATCCTGCACCTTGAGGGTGATCGTCGGCGCATCCTTCCCATACACCGGGTAGTACGACAGCGATTCCTCCTCGCCGCCGTCCGAGGTCACCGTGAGGCTCGAGATGTCGCCGCTCGCCTCAGGCAGCCGGGTTACCGACAGCGTGGGCCGGCTGGAGTCGACGACAAAACCGATGCCCGACCCCGCCGAAAGCCACGATGCCATGGGGGACGTGCCGGCGGCCGCGCAGGAGGAATCCCCGAGGACGGTCACGCTGTAGTCGCCGTCACCAATCGAGTCGTCGCCGTCGCTCGAAATCGTGCACGAATACGATCCGTCGCCGTCGGAACCTCCGGTGGTCCAGTCGTTCGTGCCGGTGCAGACCTGTTTCGACGTCTTTCTCGTGAGGTCGTTGAGACCGATCAGGGAGACGGCCGTGCCATTCGTGGACGAGGACATGCCCATCTCCTGCCGCACCGATTCGCGGAACGCGGCTTTGAGCGCATCATCCGTCGAACCGTCGACGAAATTCTCGGCGAGATTCACCGTCAGGTTCTTCGACGAGGTGTAGTTCCCGCTGGAGGCCTGGAAGTACTTGCCGTCGTCGTATCCGACACGGACGTCGAGCGAAGCCTGGCCGTGGCTTCCCACCGTGATGGAGTCCAGGGCAGAGCCGTCGGAATCCTTCGCCGACGAGACGCGGCTCGAATTGCCGTGGGTGTCTTCGATGCTCAGATGGATGCCGTCGCCGCTGTCATCGAAGCGCAGCTTCTTGCCGCCTTTGACCGTCACCACGGCGTAGATGGTCTGTGCCGGGCTTCCAGCCGCCGCGGGGCATCCCTGCATGGGGCTGGCGCTCTGGTTGACGTAAACCCCGTCGGGATTGGCGGAATCCCCGAGCACCGACATGACCGTCAGGGGCGTCGATTCATCCGTGGCGACGATTCCGAAGCACAGGGACCCGTCCGATGCGAAGACGTCGGACGTGCCGATGTCGTCCGCATAGGCGCTCACGGTGGATTTGTGGCCGAGATAGGTCACCGACTCCACGGAGGGCGGAGTCTTGTCGAAATCGAAGATGAGCGGATGGCTGGCCAGCTTGTCGGAAGTCGTGTCAGAGATGGAGCCGGATGTCACGATGCCGCCGTCGACGGTCTTGAGGTTGTACAACGTGACGTTCTTTTTCTGGTTGACCTGGACCGTGCATTCCACGCTGCCGTTGTCAACGGCGACGGCACCGTACTGCGCCGCGCTCGAGGATTTCTGCACGGTGCACAGCGGCGAAAGGTTGGTGGAATCGGCAGACGAATATGCGATCGGATAGCCACTCGTCTCATTCTTGCCTGCCAGGTTCTGCAGCACCGCGACCTTGTACGGCAGGGTGCCGTCGCCATCGAATCTCAGCGTGATGTCACTCGGCACCGTCGTGGCGCCCGCACCATCCGGCGGGAGCGGCTGGAACTTCGAGGCGTCGGTCATCTCAGCCATGCGATACGACAGGCTGATGTCGCTTTCCTCCGTGTCGAAGGCGAAGGTCTTGGGGACGTTGTCCAGCGGAAGCCGGACGTCGCTGGCATTCCCACCGTCGGAGGCGGCGAACTCGATCTGCGCGTTCTCCAACGAGACCACCGTGCCGTCGGCGGTCTTGTCGCCGCCGTCGCCGTTCGCATCACCCAGCGTGACGACGTAATAGCGCAGATCGGTCTGGGGATCCGCGGCGGACTGGTCGAGGTAGGATTCAACGGCCGTTGCTTTCGCCGCGAGCGTCTGGGACTTGGCGAGGATGTCGCTCAGCGTATCGCCGGAACCACCGTCGCCGTCCGCCGCGGATGACGAAGCGATGGGTTGCATCGTGAGGGAATGCGTGGTGTTGTCAGCGCCGGTATACATGAATGTCGCGTTTTGCGAATCGCCTGAGAAACCGTCACCGAATGCGACGCTGACCACGATGGAGCGCGGGCCGGTGACGACCGCGGTCATATCGCGGTTCGCGTTCTTCGCGGAGTCCGGTTCGAATTCGAAGTCGGTCAGGTCGTTCGCCGGATCGTCCCAGGTGCCAGCGGCGGCCTTGGAGCCATCGGTCTTGGTGTCATCGGTCTTAGTGCCATCGGCGTTTGCGGCGTGAGATGCATCGGAGCCGTCCGCAGCGGCCCCCAGGTAGACGGCGCGGACCGTGGCGGAGGAATCGAGCTCGACGGTATTGCCGTAGATGGTCCCCAGTCCGTTGCCGAATCCATCGGCGGGAATGGGGGAATCCGCCGTGGCCGAAGCCGATGGAACGGAGAGCGGCGCGTTTGCCGCGAATGCCACGATGCATGCCAGGGATGCGATGGCAACGCACAGGGCCGCCACGGCGCAACGCAAAGTATTCTGCAGTTTCATTTCCTCGTGCTTCCTTCCGACTGGGATGCCAAGACCGTGGGTGCATCCGGCTCGTCGTCCATGGGATCGTTCTCTGCACCGTCCGCCATGTCAGGCAGAGACCGGGCAGGCAGAGGGTTCGTCGCGAGACCCGTCAAGTGCAGCGGCTCCGGTGAGACCGGGGAATCCGCCGAAGGCCGCGATGCCGCCGCATGGTGCGTGGGCTTCTTGAGCACTGTGGGCGCATCATCAATGTCAGTGACGTCGGATCCGGCAGCCCTGGTCTCGTCACCGTCATCAAGACCAACGCGACCGTCGAGATCGTCGGAGCCAGAGCCCGAGCACCGGTTCCGCGATGGCTGATCCGCCGCCTTGAACACCGTGGGGGCATTGTCGGCATCGTCCGTTCCGATGCCATCGTGCGACGTGGATTCCTCCGGCGATGCTAAACCATGGAACGGCCGCCCGTCGTGGGATGTCGGGCCGGCCAACACGGTGGCTCCGTCATCCGGATCCCCAGCGTCGCCGCCGGCCGCCTGGGTGAGGGAACGCACTATGGCGTCGAAGTCGCTGGAATACGCAGGCTCGTTTTCGAGCTTCGCGACCTTCCACGCAAGCTCGCGGCGCCGGTCTGAGTCGGCCTTGTCACGCTTGGCCCCGGATGCGGCAGCCGTTGCGCCGCCCGTCAGAACGGTGGGAACCGCCCCGTCGTCGGAATCGTCACCGGACACATCATTGAATCGCATCTCGCCGGTGCCGGAGTCGGCGTCATCGGACACGACCCAGTTGATCTCGACGTTGGAATCCTCCCCCCTGGGCACTGGGTTGAGCCAGGTCCCCACCCTGCTGGAGCGCAGTTTCTGGATTTCGCTGGCGGCATCGGCGCCCGACAGCACCAGTTTGGCCTGTTTGATGCGCAGCGCTTTGTAAACGATGATCGCGACTATCGCGAAGACCACCGAGAGCGCGGCGCACACGACGGTGAGGATCCTCCACATCTCCAGTGTCATTGCTCGCTCCCCTCGACATCGGTGAAAGCGTCTTCAATGGCGGTGTCGGCGTTGTCTGCCGTCGCCAGCACATCGGACCGGGTCTTGTCTTCGTTGTCGTTGTGGGTCTGCGTGTTCTGGGCCAGCGCGCGGGCGCTCTTGGCAAGGGCCTCCATGCTCTTCTGGTCCACGCCGTCGGAACGGAACGACCGCGGATACACAACCAGCGCGTTGAGGGTCATCTCGGCGATGCCCAGGCGCACCACGGGGTTGTCTTCGTTCTCGGCAACGCCCATGAGCTCGACCATGTGGTCGAAATGCGGCTTGTAGCTTCCGGCGTCCTCGCCCTGGTTGATCTTGGACACGATCTGCGTCTGGAAGTCCGCGATTTCGGAATAGATCTTGGCGTTGGCGCAATCGTCGAACGACTCGATCTCGGCGGCGTCATGCATCCACGGCGAGGCGGCGCGCACGCGCAGGTCGTCCAGGGACTGGCTGCCCGCGCCCGTCGGCTGGTAGAAGTACCAATACAGCAGCCCGGTCTTGTATGCGAGCTCGCCCCATTCGACGTTCTTGGTGTCCTTGAGCTCTTGGTAGTGCTCCGTCAGGACGCTGTTGAGGGTTTCCTCCTCGTCATCGGTGAACTTGCCATCCGCCTCGTACCGTGCAATCAGACCCTCGTATGCGGACGGGTCGCCGGGTCGGATCTCGATGGCCTTGAGATAGGAGTCCTCGGACTGTGCATCGTCGGCGCTCTGCCGGGCGACGTTCATCCACAGGTTGAAATCCTGCCGCCGGGTGACCGCCGCGGCTACCGCGCTGCCGCACGCGGCGAGCGCGAACACGATGGACGCGACGACCATGCTGCGGAAGATGACGATGTTGCGGCTGAACACTCTGCGATGGGCGGCGTCGCGCTCACGGTAGTTGCGCAGCGCGTAGGTCATCTCGGCGCAGTTGTCGTAACGCTTCTCCGGCTTGGCCTGGGTGGCCTTGGTGATGATTTCTTCGAGGCCTTGGGAAAACTCGTCGTTGATCTTGCGGATCGGCACCATTTTCTGCGTGTGTGGATTGATACCCGTGAGCAGATAGAACATGGTGACGCCGAGAGCGTAGACATCGGTGCGGTCGTCGATGGTGCCGTCCTCTTCGAACTGCTCGGGGGCGCCGAAACCGGGCGTGCCGAGAGGCCGCGGGTCGCCGTGGAGCTTGCGACGGTCGGTCTTGTCGTCCGGGATCTCCCGCGCAATGCCGAAATCGATGAGCCTGATCGCCCCTTCCTGCGTCAGCATGATGTTCGATGGCTTCACGTCACGATAGATGATGCGCGGATTGCGGCGGTGCAGATAATCAAGGATGTCGCACAGCTGGATCGCCCAGTCGACCACCCTGTTTTCAGATTGGGGGCCTTCCTTCGCCAGGACCGACGACAGTGTGCGCCCCTCCACGTAATCCATGAGCACGTAGAGCATGCCATGGTCTTGGAACAGGTCCACGATGCGGGGAATGGCCGGATGGCTGACGCCCTTGAGCAGATTCGCTTCATTGGTGAGGCTTTCGATGACCAATGCACGCTGCTCTGGATCAAGGATGTTGCTGATTTCCTTGAGAGCCCATCGCTTGTTGAGCTTGGTGTCCACGGCAAGATACACGGTGGACATGCCACCGTGCCCGACTTCGGCGCAGATCCGATAACGGTTCGCTACCACTTGCCCAACACTGCCCATAGAAGAATCCACTCTCTCACATGGCGTTTCATTAACTCTCTCTGCGCATAGTTTATTACATCAGCAATGACATTGCGCTTCAGCTACTCACACATATTTATGTTTCTCATATTCATTCAACCGTTTTCTCAAGATTGTCACCGTTTCGACGGGTCCGTGGGGTCAGCGTGAATTCATTCCGGGTTCGGAAAGAGTTTCTTTCTGACAACGGGCGGTACTCCCAGTTCACTTTCCATACACTTCGTTCATGGCACAGTTCATCTCATTCCTCTTGCGAAAGGCCCCGGGCGGGGCAATGCCGTCCCCGGATCATCCTTCCCGCCCATCTCCGCGAAGCAGCGGCACGGGCACGAAGCGCTCCCCATCCCTTCGCACCGCTGCCGCCCCCATCTAGAATCGCGCGGCGGAGAACTCGCTTTCCTCTTCCTCCGCACCCGCCGCAGAATCCACATCCGCGTCATGCGGAACATCAGGGCCTCCATCCTCCGGGTCCTCCCCTTCCGTACCGTCCGCCGCGGCAACGCGGGAGCTGTTCCGCCCGGCTTCGGCGGAAGAGCCCTCGGCTCCTTCCGCATGTCCTTCGTTCGGCATCCGGCGTTCGAAACGCGCCACTCCCCTGCACAGATCATGTCCGACCGCCTGGGCTTCGATGCACAACGTGGTTCGTGCGTTCCCCTCCTTGTCTTTCCACGAGTTCGACACCAACTGGCCATTGACCACCACTGGGTCGCCGCAGGCAATCGAATCCTTCACGTTCTGTGCAAGCTGGCGATAAGAACGCACCGACATCCACGTCGTCGGCAGATCCTCCCACTTGCCGTTCTTGCGGTTGAAGTATCGGCGCGTGCTCGCCAGGCGAAACACGCAACACGGCACCTTGCCCTCGGCGCTGACCATCTTGGGGTCCGCCCCCACATATCCCGTCACCGTCACAGTGCTCTGCTGAGTCATGTCCATTCCTTTCCTTGAGACGTTTCAGTAGGCTTCGGCGGCGGGTGCGATGCTCTCTGCCGCCGAAGTGATACCCACTATCGCGCGTCGCGTCGCAGCAGATCGCCCGTTTTTGCAAATGTGTATAAGTGAGGGGGTCTCAGGGTGCTTTCACGAAGTTATCCACAGGGATAGTTATCCACAATGTCTGCCCGGAAGGCCCGGGCTGCGCAGAAAACCGCGGATTTCCAAGCATCAGAAGCAAGACAGGAATTGCAGCGATCGCTCCCCACGGACCGGACATCACCCACGCCCGTCCCCAACCCCCAGCACGCCTTCGCCCTCACACACA
Source organism: Bifidobacteriaceae bacterium UBA2724 (assembly GCA_002353815.1). Classification (GTDB taxonomy): domain Bacteria; phylum Actinomycetota; class Actinomycetes; order Actinomycetales; family Bifidobacteriaceae; genus Pseudoscardovia. Next base: position 39,030 of record DEKK01000005.1, read on the forward strand.
CCCACACCTGCTGCCTAACCCACGACTCACCCCACGCCAGCCCTTCCCCCAGACACGCCCCACCATACAAAAACGCCGTGGCGTCACCCCTGTCGGGCGGTGCCACGGCGTCATGCACGTGCATCGGCACGAAGCCGCTGCGTGCGTTACTTCAGTGCCGCGATGCGCTCGCGAATGCGGGCGGCGGCATCGGCCACCGGCACCGCCTCGTCGTTGTCGCCATTGCGGTCGCGAATCTCGATCGTGCCGTTGTTGATGGTGTCGCGACCGACGACCGCGATGATGGGGGCGCCGATGAGCTCGGCGTCCTTGAACTTCACACCGGGGCTCACCTTGCCGGTGCGGTCGTCATACAGCACCTCGACCCCCGCGGCGTCAAGGTCGGCGACGAGCTTGTCGGCGGCCTCGAAGGCCTTGGGGTCCTTGCCGGTCGCCACGACATGCACCTGCGCCGGCGCCACGGACACAGGCCACGCAAGGCCCTTGTCGTCGTGGTGGAACTCGGCGATGCAGGCCATGACGCGGGACACGCCGATGCCATAGGAACCCATCCACACGGGCACCGCCTTGCCCTGCTCGTTGAGCACCTTGAAGTCAAGCGCCTCGGAATACTTGAGACCCAGCTGGAACACCTGGCCGATTTCGACGCCGCGTTCGAAGCTCAGCGGACCGGAGCCGTCGGGGCTCATGTCGCCATCGCGCACCTGCACAGCCTCGACGGTGCCGTCGGCCTCGAAATCGCGGCCCCACACGGCGTGGAAGAGATGCACGCCTTCCTTGTCGGCACCCGTGATCCACTCGGCGCCACGGGTCACATGCGGGTCGATGAGGTAACGGATCGGGTTCTTGATGCCGGCGGCCTTCGCCTGCGGGCCGAGCACCATCGGTCCGATGTAGCCCTTGACGAGTTCCGGATGCTGCTTGAGGTCGTCCTCGGTGGCTTCCTCGATCTCGCAAGGAGCGAAGCTCGCCTCGAGACGCTTCATGTCGACGGTGCGGTCGCCGGGCACGCCCACGGCCACGACCTCGCGCCACGGCTTGTCATGGTCGTCGTCCTCGGGGTGCTTCACGGTGATGATGAAGTTCTTCAGCGTGTCGGCCGCGGTCCATTCACGCCCGTCGGAACGCGGATGCAGCGCGTTGGCCTGCGAGACCAGCGCCTCGATGGTCTTCGAATCGGGGGTTTCCAGCGCTTCGACGGCCGGGGTGTTGGTGAAATCCACGGGATCGGGCACCGGCGTGGTCAGGGCCTCGACGTTCCATGCCTTGCCGGACGGCGACATGGCGAACGTGTCTTCGCCGATCGGCAGCGGGGCGAGGAACTCCTCGGATTCGAAACCGCCCATAGGGCCGGACACGGCGTGCACGATGACATACTTCACGCCCAGGCGGTCATAGATGCGGCGGTAGGCGGCGCGCTCGTCGTCATAGCACTTGATGAGGCCTTCCTTGTCGATGGTGAAGGAATACGCGTCCTTCATCACGAACTCGCGGCCGCGGATCAGACCTGCGCGCGGGCGGAACTCATCGCGGTATTTGCTCTGGATCTGGTACAGCGTGACGGGAAGGTCCTTGTACGACGAATACATGTCCTTCGCCATGAGGGTGAACATCTCCTCGTGGGTCGGGGCGAGCAGGTAGTCCTGGTCGTGGCGGTCCTTGAAACGGAAGATGTTCTCGCCGTATTCCTCCCAACGGTGGGTGCGCTCATACGGTTCGCGCGGCTGCATGGCGGTGAAATGGACCTCCTGGCCGCCGATGCCGTCGATCTCTTCGCGCACGATGGCTTCGATCTTGTTGAGGACCTTGAGGCCCAGCGGCAGCCAGGCATACAGGCCCGGTGCCACTTTGCGGATATATCCCGCGCGCGTCAGCAGCTTGGCGGAATCGACGTCGGCATCGGCCGGATCGTCGCGCAGCGTGCGCAGGAACAGTGTGGACATTCGCATAACATGTGAGCTCATAGAAACACAGATTATTCGCGTTCCGTGACATACGGGCGCCCGCCGTACCACGCCCCGCCGTGCCGTTCTGCCCGACATGTCTGCGCCCTGCCGTGCCGGTCCGTCGTACTGTGCCCCACGCCCCACCCCGCCCCGCCACATTGGAAGTCAGGCAAACATCAACAGCGCGAAATACGCGACGCCCACCACCGCGCCGGCGATCAAGCCGCCAAGGTGCGCCCACATGTTGATCGATTTGTTCGCCATTCCCGGGGCGATGCACAGGATGACGTTCATCATGACGGCGCCGGCGTTGACGTACGCGCGCAGCCCCGGGGTCAGAAGCATGGCGACGTACACGCCAAGCAGACCGCAGATCGCGCCGGATGCACCCGCCGACTGCGTGGAATACTCGTATTTGCTCTTCTGCTGGCGCCAGGTGAGGAGGTTGCCGGCGATGCCAGCGATGACATACACGATGGCCAGGAACACCGACCCGCTCATCAGACGGGATCCGAACCCCTGCTCGATCACGGCGCCGAGGTAGTACAGCGACATCATGTTGCACGCCAGGTGCACGATGCCGTAATGCACGAACATCGACGTGACCAGGCGCCACCACTGCCCACGTTCGAGGTCCCTCACGGTCATGGCACCGAAGCGATGCGCCACATCGAGGTTGAGGCTGCCGCCAGCCGCGCTTTCCAGAATGAAAATCAGCACATTGATCGCGATGAGGCCCATGGTGACAGGGGCTTCGCTGAAAGTCATCGCACTGTACATAAAGTCCTACCTTCCTCAACGCGGCGCAATCCCCCATCCGCCGCTGCACACTAGCTTATCGTGTCAACCGCCGCCGCCCGCCGCGCAATGGCAATCGACACGCACAACGGATCCCATCGCGAGCGCCGTCCACCGTTCGCGCCGCTCACCGCGAGCGCCAACCGTCCACGGCACCGCATCCAGCCGTCAGAACAGCGCCTCGCCGAACTCGTCCTCCGGATCCTTTGGTCCGAAACCGGCAGGCCCCACCGACGCAAGGCGGCGCTCCGCGGCCTCCGAATCGCGCGACAGCACGGAGTCCGCCTCCATCGCGGCGCGGCTCACTTCGAAGGTGCGACGCCCCAGCCCTTCGAGGAACAGCCCGCCCATGCTCTCCACCCGCGACAGCGCCACGTATCCCATGCCGGGCGCAAAAACGCGGGACAGGTCCATCACCGCGGCGTCCAGCGTCATGCCCTGCGACTTGTGGATGGTAATCGCCCACGCACAGCGCAGCGGTATCTGGCTGACGCTCGCCAGAACGTCGTCGTTGTCGGTGATTTCCCAATCCACGGGTTTCATGGTCACGGTGTGCCCGTTTTCGAATTTCACGATGGGCGCCACATCCACGTCGGCGTCCTTGCCTTCGGAACGGAAGCCGACGACGGTCCCGAGGGAACCGTTGACGTAGCGGTGGTCCTGGTCGTTGCGCAACGCCATGACCTCGGCGCCTTCCTTCAGCACGAGCATCTGCGGCGCGAGCATGGATTTCTTCAGATGCTCGACAAGCATGGCCGGCCCCTGCGACGACGACACGAACACATGCGCCGTCGAATCGATTTCGTCAAGCCGCTGGTTGTTGAGCGAATCCGCCTGCCTGTTCGTAGGATACAGGCGCACCGCCTGCATGTCGTCGTCCGGCTTCGCGGCGATGCGTTCGCGCAACGCCTGTACGTCGTCGCTCGTCACGGCGCCGCGGCGGATGTGGGTAAGGACGCGCAGCAGCGAGCCATCGTCCTGGCGGTGCTGCTCGGTGAGGTAGCAGATGACGGGGCTGAACTCGCCCCACACGAAGGATTCGGTGACGTAGCCGTCGGGGTTGCGCCCGTGGCTCGTGTAGCCGTTGCGGAACTGCGCAACGGTCTCGTCTTGGTCGATGAGGTAGCGGTCGCGCTGCGACGGCACGACGGGCGGCAGCTGGTAGAGGTCGCCGGAAAGCACGACCTGCAGCCCGCCGAACGGCAGCTCGGGTTTGTGCCTGACGGAGCGGCACACGCGGTCCACCATGTCGAACTGCCACGCGGGCATCATGGAGATCTCGTCGATGACGAGCACGTCGGCGCCTTGGATGGACGTGCGGCGGCGCGCGCGGATGCGGCGCATCAGGGAGTCGGTGAGCACGGGCGCCACACCGACGCCGCTCCAGGAGTGGATCGTCTGGCCGTTGATGTGGGTGGAGGCGATGCCCGTCGTCGCGGTGACCGCGATGACCTTGCCGCAGGACCGCGCCTCGCGGATGAACTCGTTGAGCACGTAGGTCTTGCCCGCGCCGGGCGCGCCGGTCAGGAACACGGAGGCACCGGCGTCGAGGATTTTCAACGCATCCGACTGTTTCATGGGCTCCCTTTCTCCTGGATTCGCGGGCTGGCGGGCTCGTCCGGCTCGCGGGCCGGTTCGGCTGGTCCGGCCTCACCCAGAGTACTCGTGACAAACGAAGGCCGATTTCTGGGGCAAAATCGTATATACACCGCACAACCGGCGTTCGTTTGCCACAGCTTCTCTGCTCTATACCACACCCTTAAAACGCGCTACCTTCAGAGTCCCCGGCGATGCACCATGGTTTGGCAACTCTCCGCGCGAATGCGCAAAATACAAGGAAAGAACCCGAGCTCTCCGTCACAGGCAGAGACAGGGGTTCCTCCATAATTTCACTATTTGTGAAATTATTCCGTAAAACGTGTTGACGATTCCTTTTTCGTGTTTATACTTTCAAGCGTCAGAATTTTTTCATAACAGAACCGCCGACGCAAAGGAAGTCAGTTTGTCAGACAGCAAGAAAACGTACCATGAAAACGCTCTCAAATTCGCGGAACACGCTGACGAGACCGAACAAGACAAAAGGCGAGTCAAGATCAGGAAAGATCGCGAACGTCGCTACAAGGGCACATGGCCGCTCGTGGACATTGAGGAAGTGCGCAAACGCTATGCCCCGAAAGACCCGCACGGCCACAAACAAGGATACAAATGGAATTTCGAAGACAACCCCGAAGATCATAACCATGGTTACATCGTATCGTGCGATATGATAACCGGTTCGCTCAGAGTACTTCGAAAAATCCCACACACGAAAAAGTCAAAAACCAAGCGTGAAGCCATTCATATCGAAGACAACACAGTCGGCAAGGACGAAACCACACACTACAGAATCAAGAAACGCAACGGCAATGACACAGCCAAAGGAATCCAGCGGACGTTGAGAAGGAGAAAAAACAAGAACAAGAAAAAGCATGGCAAGACGTCAAACAACGACAACCAATAAGACAACCCTATGCTGAAGTACAACAAACACGCCTAAGGAGCCAATCCATGATTCTCATGCTGTATCACGATTTGTCCAAGGTCAAGTATTGGTACGGGCCAGTGCCGGGAGACGGACCGGTCGAAACGGACAACGTCTCCGTGCTGTACACCTCCGAGGACTGTTACATGGACGACGAAACGTATCCGGCGTACTACGACAACGTCTTCGGCCCCATCAACGACGTCTGCGGCTCGGACCTCGACAATTTCGACTACGACTTCCTCAACGCGGAGCAGTGCAAGAAACTCATCCCCTGGCTCGACAAGCAGATCAGGCATCCTAACGACAAACGATTCCTGCCCATGTACAAGGAACTCAAGGACTACGCGCTCAAGGCCATCGAATACAACACCGGCATCGGCATCGAGTGCTGTTGAAAATCGACCGCTTCCCTGCCTCGAACGGACGGAAAGATCCACCCCACGCCGTAGCTCGTCGCCACGACCTCGCTCGTCAAACTGCGTTGCCGAACACAACAACAAAAATGGGTGAGACTTCCCATCTGTTTCACTGTTTGTGAAATCCTTTCTTTCATTACGGCGCGTCTTTTCATGCGGATACAAGTGGGTCTACGAAGACAACCCCAAAGACCACAACCACGGCTATCAGGTCGTCTGCGACATGCTCAACGGATCCCTCAGGGTCTACCCGAAAATTCCCCACATGCAGAAATCAAAGAAGAAAAGAGGAGCAATCCACATTGAAGATAACACGTTGGGAGACAATTCAAACACGCATTACAAGATCAAGAAGCGCAACGGCAATGACACTAGAAAGGGAATACTCAAAACACTGGAGAGAAGGAGAAAGAAAAGAATAAAACCGGAAACGAACGGAGACAACAACACGCCAACCAATAGCAACAAATGACCCGCAAATGTAACCACGACACACCCGGACACAGGAGGGAACGATGATATTGACACTCTACCGAGACCTTGGCAAAGTTGAGCACTGGTACGGAAAGATCCCGGGCGACGGACCATTCGAGACGGATAACGTCTCCGTCCTCTTTACCAGCGAGGACTGCGACATGGACGAGGACTGGGAAGCCTACGAGACATGTTTCTGCGATCCGGTCAACGCCATCTGCGATTCACTGCTCGGCATGTATGAGTACGACTTCCTCAACGCGGAGCAGTGCAAGAAGCTCGTGCCCTGGCTCGACGAGCAGATCAGGCATCCTAACGACAAACGATTCCTGCCCATGTACAAGGAACTCAAGGACTACGCACTCAAGGCCATCGAATACAACACCGGCATCGGCATCGAGTGCTGTTGAGGATGTTACGACACATGAAATCAACGTATTTTCTGCCGGGCGCGTACTGGGACAATTTGCCACCCTGCAAGGGTGCGATCCCGCTCGAATGCGACGACGGCACGTTCTCGGACCTAGGTTCGAGAGACACGCTCTTCGACCAGGACGGACAGCGACGCCAACTGTCATTCAGGCGGCTGCTCAACGTGGAATCGGATGACGAGCTGGCTGCATTGACTCTGCCCCTCGCACACTGCCGGCACCTCGGACTGTCGCTCGATTACATTCCCGAAGCACACAGCCCCACCCACCGCCGGTTCTACTCTCTACGACTCGCACAGGTAATCGCGAAGCTCAGGAGCATTCTCCCAGAAGCCGATTTGCATCTGCTTCTGCCGCCCTCAGCATGCACACGGCACCCAGATTTCATCACGATCGCCTAATGAAAGGCTGGAATATCAATGAAACACGACGCCTGCAGCATTCCCGAATACGTTGATCTCTTTACCAAGCGCCTCGCGTCGTTGGGCTGCACCTTCAACGACAACGGCTTCCCCGCGTTGGAATCGAATTGGTTCATGCATGGAGAACCTCACGATATGGTGACCTTCACGATGCGAAACGCGCCATACATCAAAGACCGCGGGCGAACACTCCTGTGTTTCTACAGTTCCGACAGACGAATCTATCCCAGATTCGACAAAATCGACCAGAACCTTCCGATCTACCGTGAATTCATGGGAGTAGTAGCACCAGACCTCACGGTCACTCCCGATATGGACGTCGAATGGCAGAAGGAAATCATTCTCGCCAATCAACTGTTTATTGCACTGCTCGGAGCGCAAGGCGTAAAAATCGTGCAAAATCTTCGAATCGGCTCCGAGGAATCCTTGCAATGTCTAAGCAACACACCTCAAGGAATCCCCTGCGCCACGGGAACGCTCGGATGCGCACGCACGAAATCACCTGCCGACACCCGATTCACCGAAAAATTACTATCCGTGCGGCCATCCATCGTGTATCTGTACGGCAAAGAGGACGACGTGATGCGCAGCCAACTGGAACTGACCGGCACACCCTGCAAATGGTTCCACGACGCCCATCAAAGAATGAAGGAGCGCCATTCGGAAAAGCAAATACTCATCGTGTGAGTTGTCGCCTATAATTTGTATATGGGATTCACTTCACGTGAAACCCATTCCGCCGCAAATCAACAAAAAGACAGAATAATGAGAATGCACAGCGACGCCAACGAAAACAGGAGGATTCGCATAGCATCGCTAATCATTCTCCAGAATAGCGCCGAGCAACAAAGAAGGAAAGACATGGCAACTCCACTGGGGAAGGCTTTGCGCAAGATGCGCATCGACAGAGACGAATTGCTTAAGGACATGGCAGGCAAACTTGACATGTCGTCATCCATGCTGTCATCAATCGAAAACGGCACACGAAAGGCACCCAATGGATTCATGGAGCGCATCGAAAACGCCTACGCTCTGACTGACGAGGAAAAGGATGACATCGGGGCCGCCCTGTCGGACGAATGGGGAGAGGTACGCATACCCGTTGACGATGTCGATGCCGACGACAAGGAATTTGCATTGACATTCGCTAGAAGCTATAGGAAAGTCAGCGAGGAGGACAAACGACGAATCCTAGATATTCTGAGGAAAGGAGAGTGAATGGCCCTTTCTGCTTTCGAGGCATTCGTCAAGAATGACCGTGTCGACAACTTCGAGAATGGTTTCGTCGTTCCACCGACAAGTCGCGAGAACATCCGACGTTACGCCGAGAGAGTAAGGCTTGGTTCCGGCCTTGATGACAGGCAAGCGATACCGATTGTCGATCTTCTCGAACTCACACTCCCAAAATCGTTCAACGACTTCGACTATGCCATCCTCCCAACAGAAAAGATGAACGGCATCAGCGCGTTGACCATTCCGGACAACAATCAAATCGTGTTGCGGCAAGACATATACGAAGATGCATGCACTGGCGACGGCTACAGTCGCTTTACCATCGCACACGAAATCGGCCATCTACTCATGCATAGAGATTTGGCACGGCGAGAACCCGTCATGAGCCGAACTCGGCTTTATGAAAATTCCGAGTGGCAGGCAGATGCTTTTGCCGGCGAATTGCTGATGCCGGCGCAACGCATCGCAACGATGTCAATCGAACAGATCGCTGAGCGTTATCAGGTTTCCCCCAGAGCAGCCGAAGTTGCAAAGAGCAAACTCAACAAGATAACAGGGATCCGGAACTCACTCCCGGCGTAGTGTCGCACTGGCCGGAATCGGGGGATTGCGCCCGGGCACCGCCTTCTCACCATGGCCGACAGACTTCTCACCACGGCCGACAGAACAGTCTGGGTCAGGCGGGTCGGACCAGCCCGAATCCCATCAGGCTGGTCCGACCCGCAACCAGCCTGAATCAGTACTCGGCCTTCTCGGGCGTGGAGGCATCCTCAATCGGATTGCCCTCGGACTCATACACGCGCAGCAGGCTGGTCGCCTCGATGCGCGCGGCGCCGGCCTTGGAATCCTCGGCATCGGGGCCGGGCGCGGGCACGAAGCACATGTCGCGGTAGTAGCGCAGCTCGTCGATGGACTCCACGATGTCCGCGAGCGCGCGGTGGCCGCCGTGCTTGGCGGGCTTGTTGAGGCTGACCTGCGGGTACCAGCGGCGCGCGAGCTCCTTCATGGTGCTGACGTCGATCACACGATAGTGCAGCAGGCTGGTGAGATCAGGCATGTAGCGGTCGAGGAACTTCTTGTCGGAGTGGATGGAGTTGCCGGCCAGATGCGCCTTGCCGTGGCCTTCGGCGGGCAGGAACGGCCTGACGTACTCGACCACCTGGCGCGTGGCCTCCTCGAGGGAGACGCCGTTGGCGTTCCACTCGTCGATGAGCCCGGACACGGTGTGCATGTGGCGCACGAAATCGTTCATATGCGCGACGGCCGCGTCGGACGGCTTGATGACGATGTCGAAACCCTTGTCGAGCACATTGAGGTTGAAATCCGTGGGAACCACGGAGACCTCGCACAGCTCATCGTGGAAAATGTCAAGCCCCGTCATCTCGCAATCGATCCAGATCATGCGGGATTCCTCAGGGGTGAAGACCTGATTGTCGTCGTGTGCCATCATGCCGCCTTTCTTCAGAACGTTCATGCACATGAACGTTTTAGACTACCGCGGCAGATGAAACGAAGCAAACCCGCGGCGCACTGTCCTACCGCCCGCTCACAATGGCTCCATGAAAATCGCGCTTGTCCAGAACCGCATGTCCGCCTCGCCCGACGACAACCTCGCGCAGTCACTGCGCGCACTCGAAACCGCCGCTGCCGCCGGCGCGCGCCTGGTCGTTTTTCCCGAAGTGCAGCTTTCGCCGTTCTTCCCGCAGTACCCCGGCCGCGACGCGTCCCCGTACGTCATGACGCTCGACGGACGCGAGACGCAGGCGTTCCGCAAGGCGTGCGCACGTCTTGGCATCTGGGCGTCGCCGAACTTCTACATCGAGCGGGACGGCAAGCGTTTCGACACGAGTCTGCTCATCAGCGACGGCGGCGAGCTCGTCGGTACGCAAGAGATGATCCACATCGCGCAGGCCGACCAGTTCTACGAGCAGGATTACTACACGCCCGGCGACCGCGGGTTCCAGGTGTTCGACACGGCGATCGGACGAATCGGCGTGGTGGTCTGCTTCGACCGCCACTATCCCGAATCGATTCGCGCGGAGGCGCTGCGCGGCGCCGATCTCGTGCTTGTGCCCACCGCAAACACGACCGCCGAGCCAGCCGAGATGTTCGACTGGGAAATCAAGGTGCAGGCCTTCCAAAACAGCGTTTTCGTCGCCATGTGCAACCGTTGCGGCACGGAGGACCGCATGGAGTTCTCCGGACGCTCCATCGTGGCCGGCCCCGACGGCAGAACCGTGGCGCAAGCCGGCGCAGGCGAAGAAATCCTGTATGCCGACGTCGACCTCGCCGCCGCGCGCGCCACGCGCAACAGCAAGCCCTACACCCAGCTGCGCCGCCCCGAGCTGTATGCGTGAGCCTCGCCCAGAACGGAGCCCCCGGTGCCAGTCACCTGAACTTGTTCAGACCTACCCCACCGAAGGGCTCTTTCAGAAAGCAACGCAACGCCGCGTATCCCGCGGCCTGCCCGATGCTAGGCTGCCCCACGACCGAAGCCCTGCCCAACGCCGGGCGAATCAGCGGCAGCCAATGCGCAAACACGTGTGCGAATTTCCGTCGCAAACAGGTACGATAAGACCATGACACAAGCAATCATTCATACGTCCGAAGGCGACATCACCGTCAACCTCTTCGACGACAAAGCACCTTTCACCGTCCAGAACTTCATCGCGCTCGCCGAGGGCACGCAGGAGTGGCGCGATCCCGACACCGGCGAGACCCGCAACGACCCGCTGTACGACGGCACCCCGTTCCATCGCATCATCAAGGACTTCATGATCCAGGGCGGCGACCCGGCCGGCAACGGCACCGGTGGCCCGGGGTATATCTTCGACGACGAGATCAACGACGTGAAGTTCGACCGTCCCTACATCCTCGCGATGGCCAATGCGGGCATCCACCCCGGTCCCGACGGACGCATGCACGGCACCAACGGCAGCCAGTTCTTCATTACCACCGTCCCCACCCCATGGCTCGACGGACACCACACCGTGTTCGGTGAGGTCGCTGACGACGACAGCAAGGCAGTGGTCGACGCCATCGAAAGCGTCGAGACCGACGCCCGCGACATGCCGCTCGAACCCGTGATCATCGAATCCGTGGAAGTGATCGAGGAGTAACGAATCACTCGCGCGCCATTCCGCGGCGCAGCAAAAAGGATAAGGCTTGGCCCTACGCCAAGCCTTATCCTTAGCATGCGCTCAACAAGACAAACCGTCAGAGACAGACCGCCCCGTCACACCCATCACGTCGACGGCACCGTCATCGATCCTGTGCACCAACGGAAGCAAAGTTCGCGACATCCACCAGCGTGAACGACATGTAGCACGGTTCCACTGCGACCAGCGCGTGCTTCTCACCCGGCGACAGGTAAATCACATCACCCGCGTGAAGCACATGCTTATCGGCGCCGATCCAGAAATCCATCACGCCTTCCAGAAGATTCACAATCACCGCCCGCGGCGATGCATGCTCCTTCATGTCGCACCCCGCATCCATGGCGAACACGACATGGCGCAGGCGTTCGTTGTTTTCGAGCACAACGGACGTGGTGCGCCCGGGCGTGATGGGGAGATTTCGATAGACGTCGGTGAAAACCTTGGTTTCCTCGGATGATTGCAGTGACATGCTGCCGTTCCTTTGCTGTCTTGACCCCGCTTCGCCGGACGCATCGTCGCACAGCGATAGCGGAAAAAGAGAATGAGGCGAAACCCGAATCTTCTCCTGTGCCTTATGAGCCGCTTTGGACGGGGATGCCGTGACTACCGAAATTCATGAATCGGTGTGATTAGAGCGTACACAATCAGCCGGAGATACACGCGCATGTGCCGACGATTCGGGCGAAGAGATATTCACCGACGCCCCGCGCTCCGACCCCCGTTCATGCATCTCGCCGCGCACGCCCCGCGCCGCGCACCGCGCGTCCCTCACCGCACCACCTCGCCGCGAGTCCCTCGCCGCACACCACGTGTCTCTCGCCGCACCGCGTGTCTCTCGCCAAGCCGCGCCGCGCCACCCCGCGCCGCGCCGCGCATGCAAAAGGCTCGGCGCGATTGCTCGCACCGAGCCTTCATTCACACAATCCGAGTCCCTCCAAACCGTTGCGCCGCCCGCCATCGCGCTCAGACCGAAGGATCCCAGTGGCTGAATCCTACTTTTCGGGCGTCATGTTGAGCGCGGCAACGCCGTCCTCGCCGGTGGACACACGGTAGGTGTCGGACACCGCGGAGAGGAAGATCTTGCCATCGCCCGGTTCGCCCTTGTCCCCGGAACGCAGCACCTTAGTGGCGGCGGCGACCACGAGCTGCGGATCGACCTCCGACACCACGATGTCGACCTGGATCTTCGGCAGCAGGTTGTAGTTCGTCTTGACGCCGCGGAACTGACCGGTCTTGCCAGCCTCCACGCCTGCGCCAAGCACATTGCTCACGGTCATGCCCGTCACGCCGATCTGCGCAAGCGTGTCCTTGAGCTCCACGAACTTGTCTTCCTTGCACATGATGGTGACCTTGGTCATCGGGCTGCCCGGGATCTTGACCGGCACCGGCTTGAGACCCTTCACATCCACGCCGCCAGCAGCCTGGGACGCGATGGCGGGGACGGTCGGCAGGAATCCGGCGTATGCGGTCGCGAGGCCGTGCTCGGAGATGTCGAGGCCGGTGATCTCTTCATCAGCGGAGACGCGCAGGCCAACGGTGACCTTGAGAATGGCGAACAGAACGCAGGCGCACACGATGGTCCAGGCGAGAATCGCCACGCAGCCGAGGAGCTGGATGCCGAGCTGCTTGACACCGCCGCCGTAGAACAGGCCGGCGCCGACCTCGACGCCGTACTCGCTGGCGATGTTCGGATTCGCGAAGAGGCCGACGGCGATGCCACCGAAGAGACCGCAGAGACCGTGCACGGAGAAAGCGCCGACCGGATCGTCGATGTGGAGCTTGTTGTCGACGAATTCGACGGAGAGCACCACGAGGAAGCCGCAGATGATGCCGATGATGAGGGCGCCGATGGAATCGACGACGGCGCAGGGGGCGGTGATGCCGACAAGGCCGGCGAGCGAAGCGTTGAGGGTCATGCCCACATCAGGCTTGCCGTCCTTGGCCCAGGTGAAGAACATGGTGGTGACGCAGGCCACGGCGGGTGCGATCGTCGTGGTCACGAAGATCTGCGCAACCTGAGCGGCGGTCGTGCCAGCGGCGCCGTTGAAGCCGTACCAGCCGAACCAGAGGATGAAGCAGCCGAGAGCCGCGACCGTGATGTTATGGCCGGCGATGACGTTGGACTTGCCGTCTTTGGTGTACTTGCCAATACGGGGCCCAAGGAAGATGGCGCCGATCAGAGCGGTGACGCCGCCGACCATGTGGATGACCGTGGAGCCTGCCCAGTCAAAGTAGCCGAGCTGGCTCAGCCAGCCGCCGCCCCACACCCAGTGGGCTTCGATCGGGTAGATCACGAACGAGATGAAGAACGAATAGATGACGTACGAGATGAACTTCGTACGCTCAGCCATGGCGCCGGAGACGATGGTCGCTGCGGTCGCGCAGAACACGAGCTGGAACCAGAAGTTCGACCAATTGACGTCCGCGAAACCGTTGGTCGACAGCATGCCGAGCGTCGGCTTGCCGAGGAAGCCGCCCAGGGCGTCCTCGCCGCACATGAGTCCATAGCCGAGGAAGAGGAACGCGATGGTGCCGATGCAGAAGTCCATCAGGTTCTTCATGATGATGTTGCCGGCGTTCTTTGCACGAGTGAAACCAGCTTCGACCATTGCGAAGCCGGCCTGCATGAAGAACACCATACAGGCGCCGAGGATGTACCATACTCCGAAAACGCTGTCGGAGATCGCGGTAGCGATTTCGTCAGTCATGTCGCTTGCCTTTCTCTCTTCTCAATGCACATTCACGCCGCACAAGCGGTATGTACAAACACTGATCGTCAGGAACATTGACAATGCTGACGATAGAAATGGGCTGTTTCGTCCGACGACAGGATAAGTTTCATGTTTCCACCATCGGTTACTGGGCGTTAACACCGTCGATACAGCGACCGCCGAATGCGTCCGTTGCGCATGGCTGGCGCACAACCACCCCCGAGGGCGCACAATCTTGCACCCTCAACGGCAGATACAACCGGACACCGCGTCCAACAGCACACAACCACGGCCGAGGGAGCATAACCATGCACCCTCAAGGGCAGATACAACCGGAAACCGCGCCCAACAGCACACAACCACCCCCGAGGGAGCATAACCATGCACCCTCAAGGGCAGATACAACCGGAAACCGCGCCCAACAGCACACAACCACCCCCGAGGGCGCACAAACCTGCACCCTCAAGGGCGCTTATCTCAAGGAGCCAAATGGCTCAATCATCCGGCATCCTCCGAAGGCATGCGCAATCGCCGACGATCGGTCAGTTCTCTCAGACTCATCGGCTGTCTCAACAACGTCACTCTCCCACCGCGTTGCGCGATACGTTCGGCTACACTGTTTGCCACGCCCTGACGTCTCTGGTCATCGATCAAATCGTCCCATATCACGCTGACCGTCATCCATCCGTCATCCGCCAGCAATTTGAGCCGATGTTGGTCACTCTCCCATGATCCAGCGTGATGCCGTCCGTCATATTCCACCGCAACTCCCCATTGGGGAAATGCCATGTCCAGGTAAAACCGTCTCGTCACCCCTCGTTCGTCGCGGACGTCAACCGGCGCATTGATTTCAGGACGCGGCAGTCCGTAGCTTTCCAGTAACAACCGCGCATGAGTTTCAGCCGGCGAATCGGTCTCCTCAGACATGAGCTGCAATGCGCGGCGACAATTGTCAAACCCACGCGGCGCATGCATCTTCTTGTCAGCAAGATGCCGTTCGAACGCCTCCACCGCCGCGTGAAAATCATCGAGCGAAAGCCAACGCTGATCCGCGTCGCGCCGCATCATCGCATCCCCGAGCAGCACGAGCTCCTCGAGCCCAACATACGGTGCAAACATCAGCCACGTATCGGCAGGCGCCACGCATGAAATACCGCAAGTCTCCACGATTTCAATCGGATGGCACCATTGCACGCAGCGCGTCCCCGCAACCCGTCGGCGTGCCACGCGCGAATCCACGCACACGGTGAGAAAGTCGTACGGTTGCCGCCGTCGTGCAGCCGTCCCCGCCGACGCATGACGCTGGCGAACGGCATCAGATGTCGAGACCGGGCGCGACGACGATTGCCGCGATGCCGACTTTGCGACGAACACCGATCCCAAAGCCGCCGCCGATGCCGCCGCCGATGCCGCCGCCGATGCCGATGCCGCCGCCGATGCCGATGCCGCCGCCGATGCCGATGCCGCGAACTTGTTTCCCGATACACGGGATCGAGCGGATTTCGACGTTCCAGACGTGACACGAGAGCTCGCCCCGAGCCGTTTCTCAACTTCAATCGGCACGTCAATGCAAAGCATTTTCAATGCCGTATCGAGTCCGAAGACCAGCGGAAACGACGTATGGTTCTGCGCCTCGATGCACCGTTCCATGATGCCGGCGCGAACCCTAAGCAATCTGCTGTGAGACGTTTCGAAAAACTGACCTTCTGCCTTCGTAAGCAATCCTGATTTTTTCGTATTCATGGGAGCACGGTAACAGCACGCGCGCAGGCGCCAGAGTGCCTTACGGTATCTGTGGAAAACTTCGGTCATTCTGCCGTCGATTACAGAGTTATCCACAGCCATTTCGAAAAATGAATCAGCATCGTCGCGCAAAAGCAACCGTCTCATCAGATGTTCGGATCGCCATGCAGCGGAGTGTTTCAAGAACCCAAGTCGAGGGAGCACAATCTTGCACCCTCGACGGCAGATACACGCAAAAAGCCGCGTCCAACAGCACACAACTACGGCCGAGGGAGCATAACCATGCACCCTCAAGGGCAGATACAACCGGACACCGCGCCCAACAGCACACAACCGACCCTGAGGGCGCACAATCTTGCACCCTCAACGGCAGATACAGGCAAAAAGCCGCGCCCAACAGCACACAACCACGGCCGAGGGAGCACAAACCTGCACCCTCGACCGCAGATACAGGCAAAAAGCCGCGCCCAACAACACACAACCACGGCCGAGGGAGCACAAACCTGCACCCTCGACCGCAGATACACGCAAAAAGCCGCGCCCACACGCCACACAACCACGGTCGAGGGAGCACAATCTTGCACCCTCGACGGCAGATACACGCAAAAAGCCGCGTCCAACAGCACACAACTACGGCCGAGGGAGCATAACCATGCACCCTCAAGGGCAGATACAACCGGACACCGCGCCCAACAGCACACAACCACGGCCGAGGGAGCACAAACCTGCACCCTCGACCACAGATACATCACCGCCTTCGCCCCGACCTCGCAGCGCACGCAAAAGCCCCGTGAGCGCAAACGAGGCGCCCACGGGGCCAGTGTTATCAGAGAGCCGACCGCTGGGGATCAGTCGTGGAAGCCGCTGTAGTTCGGGGCTTCCTTGGTCATGACGATGTCATGCGGATGGGACTCGCGCAGGCCGGCGTCGGTGATGCGCACGAAGCGGCCCTTCTGCTTGAGTTCCGGAATCGTGCGGGAACCGGTGTAGAACATGGTCTGGTGCAGGCCGCCGACGAGCTCGTAAAGCACGTAGTTGAGGGAGCCGCGATACGGAACCTCGCCCTCGACGCCTTCCGGAACGACCTTGTCGTTGCTGGTGACATCGGCCTGGAAGTAGCGGTCCTTGGAATAGGACTTCTTGCCGCGCGGAGCCATGGCGCCCATGGAGCCCATGCCACGGTAGACCTTGTACTGCTTGCCATGAAGCAGAACCTTCTCGCCCGGAGCCTCCTCGGTGCCGGCGAGCAGGCCGCCGAGCATCACGGAATCGGCGCCGGCCACGATGGCCTTGGCGATGTCGCCGGAGTAATGGATGCCGCCATCGGCGATGAGCGGGATGCCAGCCGGGGTGCAGGCCTGGGCGGCGTCGTACACAGCGGTGAGCTGCGGCACGCCGACGCCCGCCACGATACGCGTGGTGCAGATGGAGCCGGGGCCGACGCCGACCTTGACGGCGTCCACACCCGCGTCGATCAGCGCCTGGGCGCCCTCGCGGGTTGCCACGTTGCCGCCGATAATCTCCACGCCACGGAAGGCCGGGTCGGACTTCAGACGCTGGATCATGTCGAGCATGAGCTTGGCATGGCCGTGCGCGGTGTCGACGACGAGCACATCGACGCCCGCATCCACGAGCGCGGTGCAGCGCTGCCATGCGTCGCCGAAGAAGCCGACGGCGGCGGCGACGCGCAGACGGCCCTGCTCGTCCTTCGTGGCGTCCGGGTACTGCTCGGTCTTCACGAAATCCTTGACGGTGATGAGGCCGGCAAGCTTGCCCTCGTCATCAATCAGCGGCAGCTTCTCCACTTTGTGCTGGGCGAGCAGCTTGTGCGCGTCCTCCTTGGAGATGTTGGCCGGGCCGGTGATGAGACCGTCCTTGGTCATGATGTCCTTGACCTTGAGCGTGTCATAGTCGGCCGGGTCCACGAAGCGCATGTCGCGGTTCGTGATGATGCCGACGAGACGGTTGTCGTTGTCGACGACCGGCAGGCCGGAGACATGGTATGCGCCGCACAGCTTGTCGAGATCGGTCAGGGATGCCTCGGGATGCACGGTGAGCGGATCGGTGATCATGCCGGATTCGCTGCGCTTGACGATGTCGACCTGGTTGGCCTGGTCCTCGATGGACAGGTTGCGATGCAGCACACCGATGCCGCCGTTGCGGGCCATGGCGATGGCCATCTGGGATTCGGTCACGGTGTCCATTGCGGCGGAGAGAATCGGGGACTTCATCGTGATGTTGCGGGTGAGGTGCGTCGTGGTGTCCACTTCGGAAGGAATGACGTCCGACTCGTTGGGGAGCAGCAGAACGTCATCATAAGCGAGTCCCAGCTTCTGGAACGGAGCGGGAAGCGGATTGTAGGAATTTTCAGCTGTGTTATCGAAAGCCATAAAATTACTTTATGAGTGCCGCAAGACTTTGCGGCACTCATTTCGCCGTGAGAGCAATCCCGCGTGTTGCGGTCCGCGCAAGGCGAACGCCGGAACGTTCCACGCGCGCCTCGCAAGCCCCGCAGCGGATCCGCAATCACCGCACCGCGCGCCCACGTCGCACCCCGGCCGACGCTCACCGCATCACCGCTTCATCACATCAATGCTTCATCATATCGTCGTTAAAAATCGGTATGTGCGAAGCATGCACGGCGATGACGTTGGCATTGTCCCCCAGCACGACGCCCACCGCCATCATGATGCCGAAAAGCCACCGGTCGAGCGACACGGATTCGACAGTCACGAACAACGCCACGGTGACCACGATGAGCTTGATCCCCCATCTCAACAGCATGCCGCGCGCCAGCGCATTGCCCGTCCGGCCGCGCCGTATCAGCAGGGCGATCGACAGCGGAGTGGCTTCGCAGACAAGCCATGCATAGCCGCACGCCCACAACGACGAGGCGACGCCATACGCCACGCCGTGCCGCCGCGCATAGACGACGCCGACGGCGCAGACGACCGCCAGCAGCAGGGTGGAGATAGCAGCGGCGCGCACCATGGCGCGGGCCAGCGGATTACGTCGTGCCATGGTCAATCCTCCCTTGGCCTCGTATGGGCGGACGGGCGCTCGGACGTCGGCGCATTGTCCGGGCCCGTGCCCCGCCCCGTCGTTTTCACCGGGGTGCCGGCCTCGGACACCTTGACATGGCGCCCTTCGAGTTCATGCAAGGATTCGCCACGGGAATCCGCGCGCCCGGACCGCCTTCCTTGGCTGAGAACGCGGTGGCGTCCGAGGATGCGCCGACGGATCGCCGGCCAGAACGTCGCCACCGACAACGCCACCGCCGCGGCGGCGCCCAGAAGCACCACGACCTGCCAGCGGAAGAACAGCGTGCACAGCGACCCGAATGCGAACAGCGCCGCCCACGCCCACAGAATCAGCACTGCGCCCTGCACGCTGTGCCCGATGCGCAGCATGCGGTGATGCAGGTGCTTGCGGTCGGGGTGCATCGGCGACTGTCCGTGCGCCACGCGGCGCGTGACCGCGAGAGTCATGTCGAGCAACGGCAGGAACAGCACGAACAGCGGCAGCAGGACCGGCATCAGCGCCGGCACATACTGGCTGGTATGCACGGTGGCGGGGTCGAGGTGACCGGTCATGATGACGGAAGCGCAGGTGATGAGGTAGCCGAGCAGCATGGATCCCGAATCGCCCATGAACAGCTTGGCCGGATGCCAGTTGTGCAAGAGGAACCCGGCGCAGACGCCCACCAGCGCCACGTCGATGAGCGTGGCGACCGACGCATAGCTCGGGGAATGCCGGGCGATGATATAGGAATACGCGGCGAACGCGATGCCTCCGATTCCGGAAATGCCCGCGGCAAGGCCGTCGAGGCCGTCGACGAAGTTCACTGCATTGATCGACACGACGAGGATGAACGCCGTCACCGCCATCGACAGGCTGGGGGACGCGGAAACGAGCGCCCCGAACGGCAGCGAGACGATGCGGATGCCGCCCCATGAGACGAAAACCGAAATCAGCAGCTGGCCGGCGAGTTTCAGCATCCAGTCCAGGTCGAAGATGTCGTCGAGCACGCCGAGGAACACGATGAGGATCGCGCCGATCGCCACGATCCACGCCTGGTCGTTGCCAGTGAAGACACCCGAGATGAAGGGAAGGCGCGAAGCGAAGAGGATGGCGGCGACGAAACCGATGAGCATGCCGACGCCGCCCATGCGAGGCGTCGGAACCGTGTGCACGTCACGCGCGCGCACCTTTCCCACCGCGCCGAGGGCGATGGCGAGGTGCCGCACCAGCGGCGTGACGAGCCATGTCACACCGCCCGCGATGGCGGCGATAAGCAGATAGACCCTCATGCGCGGCCTCCGTTCGGTTGGGCATGTGGTTCGGTGGGCGCAGGGACGGGCACGGCGGCCGAAGAGGGCACCGTGCCGTCGCTTCTCTCAACAGTCTTCCCCGCGTCGTTCTTCATTCCGCGCAGCACGGCGCGGATGCGGGAATCGTCGATCACACCATGGCGCAGGATCGCGATGCCGTCGGCGGCCGTCGGATCAGCGGCGACGATGGTGCTGGCCACCGCCCCCGGCGTGGGGCCGGCGTCGATGTACAGGTCCACGCCGTCGCCGAGCTGGGCGTATGCCTCTTGCGCCGTCATGGCCGACGGGCCGCCGGAGATGTTGGCGCTGGACGCCGCGAGTGGCCCTGTGACGGCGATGATGCGCCGTGTCACGTCGGAATCGGGCACGCGCACGGCCTGCGTGTGGTCGTCGGCGCGCACTGTGGCGAGCCGGCATTGCGGTCTCGCAAGGCAGATCGGCGAGAAGGGGCCGGGCAGGAACGATGCCGCGAGCGCGTCCAGCGGCTCGGGCAGCTCGAGGCCGAGCTCGCCGATGCCGTCGACGCAAGCAAGCAGCACCTGCAGCGACTTGGATCGCGGACGGCGCTTGGCCGCGAAAAGACGGTCGATTGCCGCATTGTTGGTCGGATTGCACGCAATGCCGTAAATCGTGTCCGTGGGAATGACCACGAGACCGCCCGCCGCAATGATGCGTTCCGCCTGCGCCAGCGACTCGTCGCTCACCGGCAGGACCGGTGCCGCATGCCGCGTGTGCAATGCGCAAAGTTGTTCCATACTCGATTCCATCGCAACCCATGCTATTGCCTGCCGTGCATTTTCACACCACGAGAACGCGCAACAGGCGGCGACTCGGCTAGTCGGCATGCGCGATGGAATCGACGATTCTGCCGTCACGCAGAACCACCGTGCGGTCGGTACGGGCGGCGAGCTCGAGGCTGTGCGTGACCATGACGACGGTGGTGCCCGTCTCGGCGATCTGCCTGAGAAGGCCGACCACGATGTCCGCGTTCTTCGAATCGAGTGCACCCGTCGGCTCGTCGGCGAACACAATGCCTGGCGAGCACGCGAGAGTGCGCGCGATGGCGATGCGCTGACGTTCGCCACCCGACATATCGGATGGATATGCGCCAGCGAGATACCCCACGCCGAGACGACCCATCGCATCCTCCGCCAGCCGCCGCGCCTGGCCTGCACGATGTCCGCACAGGCGCAGCGACAACTCGATATTCGCCCGCCCGGTCAGCGAATCGATGAGGTTGTAGTCCTGGAAGATGAAACCCGCGGTATCACGCCTGACCACAGACACATCTTGGCGCGACATGCGAGTGATGTCGGTTCCGCCAAGCCGTACCGCTCCTCCGTCCACGCTTTCCAGTCCCGACAGGCAGTACAGCAGTGTGGATTTCCCGGAACCGGACGGCCCTACGATGGAGACGAATTCACCAACATCTGCGGAAAAATCCACGCCGTGGAGCACCTCGTTCCATTCCTTGCGCCTGCCGAGGCGGAATCGCTTAATCACGCCTTGCGCTTGTACTGGCCGCCAGTCTTCGGCCGATTCAGGTGCATCGCTTGCGGTTGCGTCGGTTTTTGTGTTGTTGTGAGAAATCATGGCTGGTCCTTGAGTCTGTTAGACATGTGTGATGAGTGAAGATATGGATGGAAGCGCGGGAATCGTGGTATCACGAACGGGATCTCCGCGTCACCACTCGTTATCTGTCCGTTGCACGAACGATAGTGAGCGGATCGCGCTGTGTTTGTAAGGCGAGTATTGAAACGAGCAGGATTGCGAGAAGTGCAAATCCCGCTGCGATGATGCAGAACGCACTGGAGTCGATGCCCGCATAGCCGGCGCCCGGAACTGGTCCTGCGCCCAACGCCGCACCGATGGCCAGCGCATTGACTTCGAGAATCGCAACGGTCAGGATGGCCGCGACGAGGGAATAAACGAAGGCTTCCACAAAGCCGGACGCGATGATGGCACGCCGCGGAACGCCGGCGACCATGAGCAGTGCAGTATCGGTTTTACGTTGAGCGCCTGTGATGACGATGATGCAAAACGCCGCGACCGCGGCGAGGATGATCGGTGACATGAATTCGAAGACGATTTGCCCGGCGGGAGTCACCTGCAACTCGGATTCGGGAACGCCCCGGGCACGTGAGACGTTCCTGATCTGCCGTACAAGCCCCATGATGGCGCCGACGGTACCCGCCGCCACGCAGATAGGCGTCACCATGGCGGTCGACATGCGGATGCGACGCCTGGCAGAGCCGCACGCCAAGAAGGAGCCCAGTCCTCCCGATTGCGGGATGAGACGGGACACGACTGCGACGGCAAGAGGCACAACAGCGGATTCGCACAATGCGAGTGCAAGAAGCCAACCCAAGGCGCAGCCCCAATAGGCCGCCATCAGGCCGTCCAAGGTGTCGGAGGAAATGGTGGATGGCTGCTTCGAAATCGCTACATATCCGGTGATGATTCCTACCGCCACGGCGATACCCAAAAGAAGACGCACAGGGTGGTGGCGCGTTCTCGACAGGCCCGTGTCGCGCACGACCGTGGCGATATCGATGTGGGAGATGGACCTCATGCTGGCCGCTCCGGCAAGCGCCGTCACCGCTATGCCGGCAGCGATACCGATCGGAAGCGCGATGGCGGAAATCGATTCGTGCATTTCATCGACCGAGGGAAACGATACGCGAAGGGCCCACGACGAGTAAGCCGGCCACAGCAACCAGGCGACCAGGCCACCGAGAATGCTGAAGATGACGGCATCGATGACAAGAGAGCACCAGTACAAACCCTGACTCTGCCTGACACTGGCACCCGCCAGCTGCCACCGCGCGATGCGCGGCGAATCCACGGCGATTGACGTGGAGACAACGGCGGGGACGATGGCCAGCACCCCGAACGCAATGAAAGCCAGTTGCATGCCACCTAGGGAGATGTATTCCTCACCAATGTCGCGCAACCCAAAGTCGAGGTCATCGGCATAGGGGGCACCGGCGGCGATGAAGCCGATCGACAGACACAACAGACACACCGCTACCGCTAGGAACACGCCCAACGCGAGCCATTGGCGGCGACATGCATGCATCTCTTCCGCGATGAAATGAATCATCGAACTCCTTAATAATTATTCCCAGAATTGGAAAGGTGCCCGCATCTATCTAAAATTTGTCTATTCAATAGCGGCGAGGCAATACCCTAATGCCTAAAATTGCTAGGTAGTTCAGGTATCATCGTTGCTAGCCAACAGACTGCAAGGAATAGATACACTACTGCGATAGCGATGCTGAGGAGCGAAATCATTTTTACTAATGGAGGGTTGTGCTTCCATCCCTTGAATTCGGTAAAACCATTGATTGCCAGAAGGACTCTATACCCATCAGTATGCCATATTGGAAGGAAATTGAACAATAACGAGAAATTGTAGAGATAGGCGATGCGAATAAATAGGTCACATTTCAGCATTAAACATCCAACAACGAGAAAAACAAGTTCTGAAATAATATTGGCTACAAGACCTGCAGCATTAACAATGATTCTTTCTTGAAAAGTGAGAAGCGATATATCGTTCATGCGAACATAAATGCTAGGAAAAACATAGAGCGTCAGATGGAGACCAATGCTGTCAGGCTTCCGGCCAAAATGACGCAAGGCCACCCAATGAGCATTCTCATGAATACAAATCTGAGCCATCGCAAATATCAAACAGCCAATGAGGAGCGAACTGTCAAGTTCGCATATCGGCAGCATATTATCCCAAATCGCTACGCCAGCGAAGGTGACTCCAGAAATACCAATGAAGAGTAGAAGGAAGAGATAGCATCGTGTTGATGTGATTGTGGAATGACGGTCCTCCCACGGAATTTCTCGTAGGAGGACCGTCATTCCCGTGACTTGGTAATATCTTCCAGACTTGAAATCTTTAATAACGACGGTATTACCATATCGGAGCATCTCACAGTATTCATCGAGATAGCTGAAGTAATGATTAGGCATCATCATGATGGCATTGCGTCTTTCTGAATTGGCCGAAGTCTGAGAAACGTTGTTGAATCTGCGGAATGAGCGCTGTCATGAATTGAACGTTTGTTGTTACCATGTGACAAAGCTCGCATACGTCAACAAAAGATTGATTCCTAGTGGGGAAGAATCCGAGTTCCTGTCCCTTTTTGTAAATCCATCCAAAGCCTTCTTGCCGTATCAGCGCAAAAAAGCATTATGTGTGATATATGCGATGCTTTCTTCGACTGAAGAATTCCGAATGGTACCGATTGATAGTGGTGTCGAGAATACCGACGGGGAACAACATGGGTAAATTCGACCGTCGAAGTGGAAAGTGGGTTCGAATCCGGGACAGCGCATGTTAGCAGGCTCATTCTCCACCTGAATGATATCGTCATCTGGTACAGATGCCCCTCTCCCCACGGGTTGAATCGGGAATATCGAAATAGGAACCCCCAGCACCGAATCTCCCAACTGCTGCACGACGTGAGCCGCGTCATGGCTATGAGTCACTGCGATATTGATGCGCGCTTGCAAATGGTGACGTCGACAAGCTTCCAAAACATTCGATATGCAGCTCACAGGAATAAATTGTGCATGGAAATAATCATAACTAATTGTAAGGATTGAAAGACCTTTGCATTTTAGCTCATTCACGAGGCGATCTGCAATTGCTGGCTTCCGTCCCCAAAAACAATTCGTGGTGATTGAAGCAGTCATGTTGTTTGCATGAAGTCTTTCCAATGCTTGGATGATGACTCTTTTACGGAGCATTGCTTCTCCGCCACTGAAACCAACAGTTCGGATGTTTACATTGGCAATCGCCTGATCTACTATGGAAAGAATGTCTTCATCTCTCAAATGCCTTTGGCTTCGCGGAGAACTCGAAAAACAGCAGTGATCGCACTGGATGTTGCACTTTTGATCGACGACGATTGCTATGGCTGTCGCAGAGCTATCCATCGGAATATTCTCCTAGAATGAAATTGAAGATGCAAATGGAAGAGAATGTGAAAAACTCATGGCCGTTGTCGAATTGGTAGTGCAACGACCATGAGAGAGGCGGGAATTCAGCACCCACCCGAACCAATAATCACACCACAGGTAATGAAGTGCCAGTGCTCATCCTGATTGGAGATTTCCATTGCAGGTGCGCAAGTCAACAAATCGTCAAGCAAATTGGTGTTGTCCATCTTTAATCGCCCCCTTCCAGCAGATGAATTCCCATTAGATTACTCTACAGTAGGTTACGCCACAATAAAAGAATGCCAAATCCAACTTTATAGATAGATATAATAGATATATATCTTTCGGTGTTGGGTTGTGCGGTGTGTTTATCCGACGTGTCGAGCCAATCTTGCGGACTCGAGCAAGGTCGCGGTATTCTCAGGCAAGAGTCGACATGCGGACAGGGCACCGGACTTCTATGATTGTCTCACACACATCCGTGCCGGCACGAGACCTTCATCTTGCCGCGCATGTCAGTCTTCCTCAATCAGCACACTGCCCATCATGCGCATGATGGATGCCCCGTTGAGAACACGCAATTATCATCACCTTTCGAACAATTCTGAAGCCGCCCGGACAGAAAGCCCCAGAATTGTTCGTGTGTAAGCACTAGTACATCCCCTTAGGAAGGGCCATCACCATCATCGCATTCTCGAACCCGCTTCCAGCACCGCACCGGCGAGACCATCGAGGATTTCGACCTGCGGAATCTTTTCGACAGCATCGCGGTGCAGATGCTCCAGCGACTCGGCATACTGACTATTGAAGACACGGACACCTACTCCGCGGACCAGGATCCCGCCGTCATCGCAGCCGCACAGGCATGGCGCGACAAACTGGGACAGGCTCCCCTGCCATCACCCAGCGCCTCTGCCTGAGGCGCCGGCGCTGCAAATCGCCTCCGATTCGTTCCGCGCCTCGACACGATGCACCTGTCGCGCCCGCCCCGATTCCATCATGCGCGTTCTATCACTTCTCGTCGCCCTATCACTCCTCGTCACCCCAGTAATACGAGAAGAAGCAGTCCTTCTGCTTCTCATAGCGAGGGTTATCCGCCCCGACGTCAACGTAACCGTCACCCCATTCCACCGCACACGACCCGCCATCGTAAGGCACGTACACCACAAACCGACGGCTCCAGAGCACATCGCCCCCAGGACCGACACGCTCCAGCGTGAACCGCGTTGGCGTCCCGGACATGATCGTGGCGCTGGCCAGCATGTCCGCCCGCAGGCTATACGTCCCGTCGGGCGACTGGGACCTGCACCACGTGCGGTTGCCGATGTACGGCACTGTGGTTACCCCGTAATAGAGAAGAAACACCAGCAGGAACCCAAGGAACGCGTTCAGCGCCGTCGACATGCCATGGAGCGCGTGCGCGCCGCCGGTCGGCCTTCCCCTTTCCACAAGCCACAAGACGAAATAGAACGCCAGCATAACGATGCATAGTGGAATGGCAAGGCACGCAATCACCAGTGCAACGAATATGATCAGATGAAAGACCTCCACGGGTTCCATGACACCCTCCCGTTCAGTCGGTGACGGGGACGAGGAAGGCCTCATCCGACGGGCAGCCTGGGAAGGAGACGCGCACATACCGGCCACTGCCCTTCTCGCCGAGACGCCGCACACCGTCATAGGAATCGGCAAAGACCGGGTCGCCCGTCGCGCACCCCGGGACGACAATGGTCCGGCTGTCCTCGAAGTCGTCCTCGCCTGCTCGCAGGAGCAGACACTCGCCCGCAACGCCGGGGCACGTCGTTCTGAGGGCGGTCCAGCCGGAACTTCCGGCGGGCCTGCCGTAATACCCCAGCTGGATTTGGAAACACAAGGCAATCACCAGCGCCTGGATCAGAATCGCCGCAACGAACTTCACCACTACGCATCGCCCGATTCCATCCGCCGTCGGATCGCCGCAGCCTTCCCGGACTGCACCCGCAGCCGAAAATCTCAATCGTTTCATTTCTAACTCCCTAACCTCATCCCACAAAATCGACAAAGACATGGACACCGCACAAACGCATCAATGCAAACCGCCGCGGCATCGCGCATCGAAGGGCAACAGCAGATGTCATGCCTGGCGCCAGACGCAGGGACACGCCTCGCGCACCTCCGCGGTGCACGCCGCCGCGCACCGAACGCCTTGTGGAAACAATCCCGCGCATTACCGAACCCCTCCGGCTCTCCGATTCCGATGCAACCCGGCCACCGCCCGGGCTCCATCACCCCACGGCAACCGAAATTGGAAAAAGCGTAACAGGACGAACGCCCGGACCACCCCCCGCGCGCGGCACCCTCACACTCCCCGCGCAACCGACCCTGCCCAGCACTCCCCGCGCACCCCACGCACAGGACGCAGACCCACGCCGGCAGGACACGACACGGCCCAGCATCCACCCCGCGCACGGCCCCCGGCCGGACACGCGGCAGACTAACCGCTAATCGTCCATTGGCGAAGAACGTCTTCAAGAAAGGCAAAGAAGTCCCCATAGCGCACGGCATCGTCGAAAGTGCCACCCTCACGGTTATAGACCACCGTCGCCTCACCCGTCAGACTCACAAGCACGAGGTCGGTATCCGGCATCATTCCGACGACAAGCCAGCCGCCCTCGGGCGTATAGGGATCATCGAGCTCCAGCAGCGGCGGATGGACGACGCCATACAGCTCGATGCCCTCCGGAGAGAACAGACGCCCGCCGTCGCTGATCTCCAGCCAGCTCCTGAACGACGCGGGAAGCACGACGCCATTGCCGCACTCGAATTCGGAAATCTCCGCATCGGTCGCACCAGGACGCAACCGCGTCCCATCCACCTGCGCCAGATTCGCGGCGATTTGCCGCATCAGTTTTCTCCTCCTGTCGGTGAAGTCTTCCTCTGCAACCATGTCTGTGTTCCTTACGATGTAACGGATCAGGTCAGGATTACGTAACGCTTCCAATGGTACATGAGCGATGCCGTTCCAGACGCCATTGCATGTGCCGTACCACGATTCACAGCGGCGCGCAGGCGAAACGACTCTGCGAAGCGAGCACGGATCGCTCCCGCAATGCCAATCACCTGGCTTCGCCATGGTTTCGCCATGATGCTCAATGCCGAGGGTGCGGCATCGTGCACCCTCGACCGCAGATAGACCACCCCGGCCGCCCTTACGGCACCACAACCGGCGTCGAGGGAGCATTATCCTGCACCCTCGACCGCAGATACCCCGCCACAACCGCCATTCCGGCCCCATAACCCGCACCGAAGGCGCACAATCCTGCACCCCCGACCGCGATTACCCCGCCACCAGGCCTCTCCGGAAAGCTAACGCGCCGCCGCAGCATTCCCGCGGCAACCCGCCTTACTCTCCGTCGCGGCAGGCGACGAGGAAGCGGTCGCGACCGGTCAGGTCCGGCTCGGTGCGCGTCTGCACGAAACCCATGCGCGACGCGGCGTCGCACAACGCCGCGCCTTGCGTGATGTCATGCTCCATCACCACCAGCCCGCCGGGACGCAGCAGAGCGGCAATGCGGCGCAGCAGCAGCACGGGGATGCGCAGCCCGTCATCCGAACCGCCGAACAGCGCCACATGCGGGTCCCAATCGATGACCTCGGGCTGTTCGGGCGGCGTGGCAAGCGGAATATACGGCGGATTCGTCACCACCGCGTCCACCGTGCCGTCGAGCTGTGCGAGGGTCGCGGCATCGGTGGCATCCGCCTGCACAAGATGGTAGCGGTCGGCGGCTCCGGCAATGCCGTCAAGAACGCGGTTCGCGTTGCGGCGAGTCCAGACGATGGCGTCATCGTCTTTCTCCACGGCCCAGACCTGGCTCGCCGGCAGTTCGGTGACGAGGGACAGGCCGATGGCTCCGGTTCCAGCGCACAGGTCCACGATGCGGGTGCCCGCTCCCGGTATGCAAGCGGACCGCAGCCAGTCAAGCGCCAGATCCACGGCGGTTTCCGTCTCGGGCCGCGGCACGAACACGCCGGGGCCGACAGCGAGACTCAGATAGCGGAACGGCGCGGCGCCGACGATATACTGCAGCGGTTCGCGAGCGCAGCGGCGCCGAGCGGCGTCGCGCAGGCGTGCCATGGCTTCGGACGGATCGTAGCCTCTTCGCGAGCTGTTTTCGCACTCCTCCGCGTCACAGTTCGCGTCACCATCCGCGTCACCGTCCGCATCGTCGTTCGCATGGACGATGCGCGCGAGAAGTTCCTCCACCGTGTCACCCATGAGCATGGCGCGGCGCACGTCGCCGGTCTCGCATCCGCATGCCCATGCGAGCAGGATCACGGCTTCGAAATCGCCATGGTCCACGCCGGCCGACCCCAAGGCGGCGCCCACGGCCGCCACGGCGGAGCGCACGCTGGAAAGCCGCCCGTCCGGGAGCGTGCCGTTCCCCGACCGCCCCGTCGCATAATCCATCGCGGAATCCGTCGCGGGGCTCGGCACGCCGGTCCCGGCGCCGCCGCAAGGAAGACCCCTGGTGGCCGGTGAATCAGCCATCAGTCATTGCCACCGGCGGCGCGCGCCAAGCGATCGGCCTCGTCCGCCTGGATGTCGGAGTCGATCACGGCCTGCAGATCGCCATCGAGCACCTGGTCGAGGTTGTACGCCTTGTATCCGGTGCGGTGATCCACGATGCGGTTCTCCGGGAAGTTATACGTGCGGATGCGCTCGGAACGGTCGAGCGAACGCACCTGGGAATGACGCAGATCCGCGGCCTCGGCGGCCTCTTCCTCATGCTTGATGGCAAGCAGACGGCTCTTGAGCACACGCATGGCGGCCTCGCGGTTCTGGATCTGGCTGCGCTCGTCCTGCATCGTCACCATCATGCCGGTCGGCAGGTAGGTCAGGCGCACCGCGGAATACGTGGTGTTGACGCCCTGACCGCCCGCGCCGGAGCTCATGTAGGTGTCGACGCGGATGTCCTTGGGGTCGATCTCGATCTCGTCGGTGTCATCGTCGGCCTCGGGGAACACATAGACGCCGGCCGCGGAGGTCTGGATGCGGCCCTGCGACTCGGTGACGGGCACGCGCTGCACGCGGTGCACGCCGCCCTCGTATTTGAGAGACGCCCAGACGCCGTCGGCGGGTTCCGGGGTGCCCTTGGAACGGAACGCGACCTCGCAGTCCTTCACGCCGCCCAGTTCCGTCGAGTTCTCGCTGAGGACCTCGACCTTCCATCCGCGCTTCTCGGCATAGCGCGTGTACATGCGCAGCAGGTCGCCTGCGAACAGCGCGGCCTCTTCGCCGCCCGTCCCGGCCTTGATCTCCATGATGGTGTCGCGCGCGTCATCGGGGTCGCGCGGAATCAGCGCGGTGCGCAGGGCCTCTTCGGCCTCGGGGAGCTGCTCTTCGAGCCTCTTCGCCTCCTGTGCGAAGGATTCGTCTTCACCGGCCAGCTCCTGCGCTGCCTCCAGGTCATCACGCACGCCGCAGTACTTCTGGTACGCGGCGACTATCACACCCAGCTCGGCGTGACGACGCCCGAGTTTGCGCATTTTCGCAGGGTCTGCCGCCACCTCGGGGTGTCCCATCTGCTCTTCGATGCTGTGGTACTCCTCGACGGCGGCCTGCGCCGCGGGGAACTTTGTGTCGTCGCTCATAACTCTCCGTCCGTATCTCTGGTCTTGCTCGCCGTGCGTCGCATTGAGGAAGTCGCGCACAGCGCCCGGCACGCCGCCTGCCGCATCCGGCATGGAACCCCGGGCATGACCCAGGGCATACAAAAACGCCAGTCCCGGTTCCCGGCGTGCTGCAGCACACCATGTCCCGAAACTGGCGTCCGACGTTTGCTACTTGGCGTTGCGCTTGCCGTAGCGAGCCTCGAAGCGAGCCACGCGGCCGCCGGTGTCGAGGATCTTCTGCTTGCCCGTGTAGAACGGATGGCACTTTGCGCACACGTCAGCGGTGATGTGACCGGACTTGACGGTGGAACGCGTCACGAAGTGGTTGCCGCAAGAGCACACGACCTCGGTCGGCACATATTCGGGATGGATACCCTGCTTCATAGTTTTCTCCTAGGATATGAGAAGCCCGGGTCGCCTGCCCCTGTGGCAGACGTGAACCGGAACCTGTTGCATTATACGCGCCTCGTCGGATTCGGGCAAGGCGCGCAGGATATGGGGGTTCAGCGGGCGCGGCGGCGCTGAGGCGAGCGCGGCGGGATGCGTCATGCAGCGTCGCGCGCGGCGCGGCTTTCGATGACGTCGCATACCTCGTCGAGGGTGCGGCCCGCGAGGTCCTTTTCGAAATCGTTGCGAATCTCCTTGAGCTGCCCGTCGAGCGCCGCGTGGATGTTGCGGCCCACCGGGCACTGCGGATTGGGACTCTCGTGGAAACGGAACACCCCGTCGTCGGCGTTCGTCTCGACCGCCCGGTACACGTCCAGGAACGTGATGTCACGCAGCGGGCGCGCGAGCCTGCAGCCGCCGGGGCCGCGCCTGACCTCCAGCAGCCCGGCGTCCTGCAGCTGGCGCATGATCGTGCGCACGATGACGGGATTCGTGCCCACGCTGTCTGCCAGCAGCGCGCTCGTCACCTTGTGGTCGCCGCCGAAATACGCGGTCGCGGCCAGCATGTGGATCGCGATGGTGAATTTCGTGGAGATCTGCATGGTGTTTCTCGCTTTCCGCTTCTACGATGGCGCATTCCTACGATGGCGCATTCCTACGATGGCGCCGATCCGATGTCACGCGCGAGACGCCGGCAGACGCCCCGCCAGCGTGACCGATGTCATTGCGATTGATGCCATCGTGACCGATGCCATCGTGGTCGCCGCCGCCGACATGTGCGCGGCGAGCCCGGATTCCTGCCTGTTAGGCGCGGACAACGCTGATGCGCTGCTGGATGTGGTTGCCCTTCTCGATCTCGTCGACCATCGCGATGGCGTAGTCGGCGTACGAGATGATGGACTCGCCGCGATCGTTGAGAGTGAGCTCCTCGCCAGCGAGCAGGTACTTGCCGGTGCGGTCGCCGTCGGCCTGGAAGTCGCCGGCGGGGCTGATGTACGTCCACTTCACGTCGCCGCGCTTGCGCAGGTCGGCGAGCGCGGAGGCCTGCGCGTTCGCCACTAGCTTGAAGGCGTCCGGGAAGTCCGGCGTCTGCGACAGGGTGACCGTATGCTCCGGGTTGACGTAGAGCGAACCGGCGCCGCCGACGATAAGCAGGCGGGTGTCGGTGCCGGCAAGCAGGTCGCTCAGGTGGGCGAGCGTCGTGGAGTGCTGCGGGAGGGTGTCCTCCGTCCATGCGCCGAAGGCGTCGACCACGGCATCGAAGCCCTTGAGGTCGTCGGCCGTCAGGTCGAAGATATCACGCTTGACGTAGTGCTGGGCATCGGTGGGGTTCTCGTCCTTGCGGCCGAAGGCGGTCACATCGAAGCCACGGTTCACGGCCTCGGTGATGATCTTGCGGGCGGCGCGGCCATCGGCTGCAACGACTGCGATCTTCTTCGTCATGATGTTCTCCTGTTCCGCGCCGGCCTCCGGCGCCGTTCTTTGATGTAATCTCTTTTGTTACATCTTGTGGTTATGACGATACAGGGGTTGCGGCATGGTTGTCAATATTTTGGTTACATCTTGTGGTTTGCGGAAGGGAAATCGTGGCAATTGGCGGCCTTCATCGGCGTGTCGGCATCGTCAAGGCAGCGAAAACTCACGCAAAAATCGTGCGCCCCCAACCCACCGTGCGCCCACGCGCCCACGCAAGCGCGGCGTCCTGCAGCTGCCCCATGATCGTGCGCACGATGACGGAATTCGTGCCGATGCTGTCGGCAAGGAGCGCGCTCGTCACCTTGCGGTCGCCGCCGAAATACGCGGTCGCGGCCAGCATGTGGATCGCAATGGTGAATTTCGTGGAGATCAGCATGATGGCCTTCGCTTTCCGCTTCTACGATTGCGCGCCCGGAATGGTTCGCATGCGGTTCGCATGCCGGAACGCCACGATGTCGGCGGCGGTTTCCGATGCCATCGTGGTCGCTGCCGCCGACATGCGCATACGCACGGTCATGTCAGCGCGGACCACGCTGATGCGCTGCTGGATGTGGTTGCCCTCGCCGACTCCGCCTGCGTTCGCGCTGCCGTTCGCTGGCACCGACGTTGGTGTTTTCCCGCCGCGCTTCGCGCCGCGGGTTTGATGTAATTTGTTTGATTACATCTTGTGGTTTATATAGAACCACCCCGTTCCGTTGTTGTCAATACTTTGATTACATCTTTTCGGGACGGCGCGTTTCCTTTGATTTCGCGTGCCTTTCGTGGCGTGTCGCAACCGCTTCGCCCCGGCGTTCACGAAATTCGAAGATACAAGGCATGCGAATTTACGAAACCGAATATTCACAAGCCGCTGTTTACGATATCGACATGACGCAAGACCAAGACGACAACCATGGAATTCGCACACCATCACAGATTTCACAACCGTCCGCAATGGAATCCCCCTCATCGGGACTGGACGAGACGAACAAGAAGATCATCACCCTGCTGCAACGAAACGGTCGTCGTTCCTATGTGTCGATCGCCAAGGAGATAGGGCTTTCCGAGGCGGCGGTGCGCCTTCGCGTGCAACGGCTCACCGAAGACGGCATCATCAAGATCGTCGCCGTGACGGACCCCGAGGAGATGGGCTACCACCGTCAGGCGATGGTGGGCATCACCGTGAACGGCGACATCGAAAAGGTCACCGCGCAATTGCGGAACATCCCCCGCATCGACTACATCATCATCACCGCGGGGCGCTTCGACATCCTGGCGGAAGTCTATGCCGAAGACGACGAGGCCATGCTGCAGCTCGTCAATCGCTCGATTCGCGGAATCGATGGCATCAGCCACACCGAATTGTTCAGCTACATGCGCGCCGAAGACCGCCGCTGCGGCTGGTCCATCGCGTGACCGTGGCGTGTTCGGTCAGGCGTCTGCATGGACGAGACATGGCCGGTCGCGCGTAGGCGTCCGCGTGGACGGAGCTCACGTGGGCTGCACACGGCCGCATGACTTCCTGACCGCGCCGCGCACACGCCATCGCCGAACCGCAGAACGCAATCGCCGCCTGCCGCGGCGTGGAACCGTGTCAGGCGGCGATTGTCATGTCGGAGGCGGCGGGCACCGACCGACGCCAGGCACCCGTCAGCACTGGGAAGCGCTCGTCAG
The DNA here is from genome assembly GCA_002353815.1 of Bifidobacteriaceae bacterium UBA2724. GTDB lineage: Bacteria > Actinomycetota > Actinomycetes > Actinomycetales > Bifidobacteriaceae > Pseudoscardovia. The sequence continues at coordinate 73,344 of DEKK01000005.1, forward strand.
CACCGAAAGCATCCGTCAGTACCTGAAGCGCCCGTCAGCGCCGTAAGCGCCTGCATCAGTTGGCGGCGCTGGCCTCCGAACTGGAGGCATCGGTGGACGCGCTGCTCGTCGCGCCGCTGCCATCCGTCTGGGACTGGTTCTGCTTGTCCACCGCGGCCGTGATGGCGTTCTGCACAACCGTGATGTCATTCTGAAGCGTCGTCTGCGAAGCGTTGAGCGATGCCACATCGCTGCTGTCGTCATCCCTCACCGACTCTGCGTTGGCGATGTCGCCCTGCAGCTGCACCACGTTCGCGTCGGTCGCCCCGAGGGTGGTCGTGGCGGTGGCAAGCAGCGCATTCGCGGTATCGATGGTTGTCTTGAGCTGGTCGCGTGCCTGCGACACGGCCGCGGCATCGGCTTCCGCCGCGGCTGAGCTCGAAGCAGCGGCCGAGGCAGCAGCATCCTCGCCGTCCTTGGTGGACTTGGACGTCGTGACCGCGGCTGCCGCGTTATCGACCGCGTCGGCGTTGGTCTGCAAGGTGTCGGCGGCATCCTTGTTGAGGGAGGTCGCCTGCTTGAGCTTGTCGTCGCTCATCGAGGCGTCGCATTGCGTCACCTGCGGCACATCCGCGCTGAGGGCGCGCGCCAGGTTGTCGACGGTGGAGGAATCCGCCACCTGGTCCGCCGTCACGGCGGACGCCGAGTTGGCGTTCGACACCGAAGTGTTCCACCGGTCGCGCGCCGTGTTATATGCGGTGACGGAATTCTGGCAATCGGTCAGGGCGTTGCCGGTGCTGGCGGTGTCTGACGATTTGTTGGAAGTGAAGTACTTGATTCCAAAGCCGACGGCGACGCACACGAGCACGATGACGACGATGATCGCGATGATCTTGCCCTTCTTCGACTTCGTCTTCTGGTCATTTCCCTCGGCATCCTCGTCTTCCTTCGCAGCCACTGCCGGCATGTCCGCACCGGAAGCGGTGTTGTCCGGGACGAAACGCGGCGGGTATTCCGAGCTCGCCGGAGTCGACGAAGCGGTTCGCGTCGACTGAGCGGTGCGCGGCCGCGGCTGCCGATCCAATCCGGCCGGATACACCATGGTGCGCGTGGCTTCGATATCGTCATCCTGACCCGGATCCGCAGGCAGCGGCATCATGGCCTGGGTCGCTGCGTCGGACCCGGCGTACAGATAGCCATTCGAGGCGTTCGGCAAAACCGAAGGACGGTCTTCGAAGTTCAAGGACTGGGTAGCCATGCGGCGACCGGCGTAAGGATCGTAGGGGGTTGGGGCGTCGATGAACTGCGTGGCGGCGGTATCGGTGGAAGCGTCATTGCCAGTGGGAGGAGTCATGGGCTGCGTTGCGGCGGTCGGAGCGGCGGGCGCGACCATGGGCTGCGTCGCGGTGGTCGGAGCGCTCGAAGCAGCGGACACAGGCTGCGTGGGCGCAACCGGAGAAGCGGCCATGGGCTGCGTCGCGGCGGTCGGAGCCGCTCCAGAAGTAGAAACCGAAGGAACATCGGGGACCATGGGGACGGTGGGAACGCTCGGGGCGGAAGGCCTTTGGACGGGAACGCTCCAGCTGTTCGAAACCGCGTTCTCGTTCGCGGCATTCCAGGATTCGCCGGTCAATGGATTGAAAGGCTGGGTCTCTTCGAGTGGCTTCTGGGAACCCGCATTGGCGGAACCAGCCGCATCGAACCCCTTCGGATTGCCCGTTTCCTGTGTCATATCCATCCTTTTGTCGTTGGAATGCTACGTTCTTACGCCAATCATACCTATTGCGCCGCGCCTGCGGCACTCCTCGATGCCCGGCGCCTGCCTCCGCGACTGCGGTCACCGCGCCGCAAAACCATATTCCGGCGTGGCATCGAGTAGTATTGCGTCGGATGGGGTCGTAGCTCAGTCGGTTAGAGCAGCGTCCTTATAAGACGTTGGTCCTGGGTTCAAGTCCCAGCGACCCTACTTGTCCCAAGGCCTCGCGACAGCAAGTGTCGCGGGGCTTTTTCATTGCGGTTACTGGGGTTTGGGGGGTGCTAGCCGTCATGTGAAATCATGCGGAACCACGACGAATAACGCCAATCCATGGAAAAACGTGGGCAAAATGTGGGCAAAACACAGGCACTCCGCACTCGGGACCACCACCGACATTGCTCTTCCCAACCCCACCCGCCAGAATTACTAACTGCATTACTGACTGCGAGGCCACCCAGGCCGGGCTGTAGCGCCTGCCCCATGGGAGCCTCGCTTTTTCTCGATTGGGCTCCATGCTTTCACAAGGGAATGCACGCGCGTAAGGCACACGATGATCGCCCCGCCCGGAATCTGCCAAACGTCTGCAGGCGAATCCACCAGCGCGGGCATCCACACGCACACGGGAAAAGCCGACCGGCGTCTACTCCCTCGTGTCGATGGTCAGGGTGACGGGACCGTCGTTGAGCAGCGACACGCGCATATGCGCGCCGAAGCGCCCTTCCTTCACCACAAGCCCCTGCGCACGCAAGGCGTCGTTGAACGCAAGCCAGATGCGCTTGGCGTGCTCCGGCTCGCCCGCGGCCACGAAACTCGGACGGTTGCCCTTGCGCACGGAGCCATAGAGCGTGAACTGCGAAATCGACAGGATGCTGCCGCTGTGCTGCGCAATGGAGTCGTTCATGCGCCCATCGGCGTCCTCGAACACGCGCAGGTTCGCGATTTTGCGGGCAAGCCAGTCGATGTCGGTCTGGTCGTCGGCGTCGCACACCCCGACGAGCAGCACATACCCCGCCCCGATGCTCTGTTTCTCGAAAGTCGGATCGGCCCCGCCCGTGGCGGGGTCAAGTACATCGACGCTGGCTTCGCTGACACGCTGCAATACGATTCTCATGCCGTCACTGTACCGCGGCGCTGGAACCATGCGCGCCAGGCCTTGCGTGTCAGGAACTACGCCTGCGGCGACGGCGCGGCATCGGCGGCGGCACGTGTGGCACGGAACGACGCCACGATCGCCACGAGCATGCAGACGGCGAGCACGAAGAGAATAACGAAGTCCATGCGGCTGCCGGAGACGGTCGCTTGCATCGTCGGCGCCGACAGCATCTGCGCCGAAATCACCGCCGACATCACCGCGGCGCCGAACGAACCGGCGAACTGCTACCGATCTGCTGCATCATGGAGAACAGCGAGTTCTGGTCGGATTTGAGCCTCATCGTCACCTGCGTGCTCGCATCCGACATCGTCACGCCGAATCCGATGGTGAAGCCCACGCGCACCAGCACATACAGCATGCCGACGAGCGTCACCGTGAGGCTCGACACCAGCCCGGCGAACAGCGCGAGCGCGACGAACACCAGCAGCACGCTGGTCATCAACGGCCCGCGGGCACTGTGACGGTCGTAAACGCGGCCGGCCAGCGGAGAGGCGACGGCTCCAAGCAAGGAGCCGGGCATGGAACCGGGCGCCCTATGCCCGGCGCGCAAGGCCGCGTTCGACAAGCCAATCGCGCAGCACCACGGCGTTGTTATGCTCGGGGTCCTTGGCCGCATACACGAGAGTGACACGGCCGTGCCCGGCCATCGCGTCGGTGAGCTCGCGCACGCCGTCGGGATTCGCGTCGAGCTCGGCGCGGTAACGTTCGGCAAACTCCGGAAAACGCTCCGGAACATGGGCGAACCAGGAGCGTAGCTCCTTGGATGGGGCGACGTCCTTCGCCCACGTCTCGAGGCAGGCCGCTGCCTTGGACCTGCCGCGCGGCCACAGACGGTCGACGAGGATGCGCGCCCCATCGTCGTCCGCAGGCTCTTCATACGCACGTTTGATATCCACGATTGGCCCGTCAGCGCACCCCGCGGCGGGCGTTTCCACATCATTGCACATATCGATCCCCAGACACTCATCGGATCATCGACTCTCAATCCCCTCCGCCACGGCGTTGAACGGCGACGGGGTGACGCAAGGGCTTCCCACGATAATATAGCGCCGCAGGCGGTCGACGGCCTTGCTGACGCCGATTCGAGGCGTGCATGCCACGGTTTCGCCCGGTTCCAGCGGATTCGGCACGATGCGCAGCGGTGGCCGGGACATGTCGTGCCCGTACAAATCCATGCCTATGCCGAGCGCCTGGCACAGTTTCGCCGGACCGTTGGTGAGATTGCGGATCTGCGTGGCGGCGAGCGCGCCGTCTGACGCCGGATAGCGGTGGCGCGCCAGAACATCACGCCCCTCGACGGGCTGCGCCGCCCGGATCAGAGCACCGCAGCCGAAGCCTTCCGGCCCCGCGGTGACGTTGATGCAATGGTGCATTCCGTAGATGGAGTACACGTAAGCGTGGCCCGCGGGACCGAACATGGCACGGTTGCGCTCGGTGCGGCCACGGTATGTGTGGCTGGCCGGGTCAAGCTGGTCATAGGCCTCGGTTTCCACGATGCGCACGACGGCGCGCGTCCCGTCCGGGAAATCGCGCACGAGGAGGCTGCCGAGCAGTCTGATCGCCGCCTGCTCGGCGTACCGCGAGCGCGGGTCGGCGCACGGCGCGGCGCCATCATATGCCGTCATGGCCTACCGCGACCCGAACGAGCGCCTGCCGCCGCGCTGCGAAAAGCGGCCTTGCGACGCAGCGCGCCTGTTTCCGCCGTTCCCGCCTTTTCCACCGCGGTAGCCGCCAGCGTGGCGGTCGTCGAGACGGGCGTCGTCATGGTGCCGTTTCGGCGACCCTGTGCGCGAACGACCGCGCGCGTCGAAATCATCGTCGGAATACTTCGCGTGACGCCGGTCTTCACGGTTATGCGCCGATTCGCGGGAATCATCGCGATCGCGCGATTCGAATGCCCTGTCGCGGTGGCGTTTTCTGGGGCTGGGCTCGAAACCCTCCCACGCCTTTTCGTTCATGCGGCGCCGATCCCCGCGCTCGTTGCGGTCCGTGCGCGAACCATGGGAGTCACGGCCGCTGGCGGAATCGCGGGGATCAGAGGAATCGTAGGAATCATCGGCGGAACCGGCATCCTGTCCGTTCGCAATCGCCTCGCGGCGTGCGGCGCGCGCCTGGCGGCGGGCCTTGGCGTTCTGACGATGGTGAAGGTCCTCGACATCCTTGCGCGCCTTTTCCTCGGCGCCCGCAAGGGACCAATCCTCCACAAGCTCGGCTGGGTCGCCGACCAGCTCTTCGATGGCGGGGCAGCCTGGGATGACCTGCACGGGCTCGACCTCGATGCCGGCCTTGCGCATGAGCGATTTGGCGTATCGTTCCTGTTCGGGAAGGACCAAAGTCACCACGTCGCCGGATTCGCCGGCGCGGGCCGTGCGCCCGGAACGATGCTGGAACGACTTCGAATCCTGGGGCGGCTCTGTCTGAACGACCAGCTCGACGCCGCTGACGTCGATGCCACGCGCCGCCACGTCGGTCGCCACGAGCACGCGGACCAGGCCGTTTTCGAAAGCCCGCAGGTTGCGGTCACGCTGGTTCTGCGACAGGTTGCCCTGCAGGTCGACGGCGGGGATCCCCTGCGACACGAGCTTCTTGGCCATTTTCTGCGCTTGGAACTTGGTCCGGGTGAACAGGATGCGCTTGCCCTTGCCCATCGCGAGTTCCTTGATGACCTCGTATTTGTTGCCTCGCGACACGGCGAAGAGGTGATGCGTCATCGTGTCAACCGGTTCGTCGGAATCGGCCACCGCGTGGACCTTGGCGTCATGCAGGAACTTGGACACGACCTCGTCCACGCCGTGGTCGAGCGTGGCGGAGAACAGCATGCGCTGCCCCTGCGGGTCGGTTTGCTCGAGCAGACGGGTGACGGCGGGCAGGAAGCCCATGTCGGCCATCTCGTCCGCCTCGTCGAGCACCGACACCTCCACCGCTTCGAGCGACAGCAGCTTCTGCCCGAGCAGGTCTTCCAGGCGACCGGGGCACGCCACCACGATGTCGGCGCCGGCATTGAGCCTATCCACCTGGCGCTTCTGCCTCACGCCGCCGTAGATGGTGACGGTGCTCATGCCGTAGGCACGCGCGAGAGGCTGTATCACCTCGTCGATCTGGTTGACGAGCTCACGCGTCGGGGCGAGGACCATGCCACGCGGATGCGGCAGACGCATGCGCTTGCGGGCATCGGCATCGGTTTCGTCGCAGTCGTGGCTGTTGCGCAGACGGCGGAACTCGCGCATGGCGGACGCCCCTCCCCCTTCGCCGAGCCGTGCGACCAGCGGGATTGCGAAGGCAAGGGTCTTCCCCGAGCCGGTGCGGCCGCGGCCGAGCACGTCGCGGCCTGCAAGAGAATCGGGAAGCGTGTCGGCCTGGATGGGGAACGCGACTATTTTGCCATCGTCGGCGAGGACGGAGACGATGCGACCGGGGACGCCGAGCTGCTCGAAGGTGAGGTCGGTGCGGTCGGCGTCATGTGAGATTTCGTCAGCCGAGAATTCCGCGGCCTGCGGCTCCTCGGGCATGATGTCGTAATTGGGTGCGTGCGAGCCGCGGCCCGCGGAACGATGGGACGAACCGTTGAAACGGCGGTCGTTGCCGCCGTGAGAGCGATGTGCGCCCTGTCCTGAGGCGCGACGGGATGATGCTGATTTTTTCGATGAATGGAATGCAGACACTGCTATCTTTCGTGACAAAAGGGGTCCATGAGACGGACCATAGGTCTCTTAGGTTAACACAGACCCCCGGAATTCACTTCGGCATGCCTCCCTTCCGGTTTTTCTCCTCGACCCACATCACGGCAAGCTGCGTGCGATTCATGCACCCGGCTCTGTCCAGCAGACGGGTGACGCGGTTACGCACGGTCCCTTCGGAAAGGCACAGACGCTCGGCGATCATGTGGTTGTCCCATCCTTCCGCAATCAGCTCGATGAGCTCTCGGTCGCGTTCCGAGAAACCGGCGTGCAGGGATTCCGATCCATAGGCCCCGTTCGCCCCGTTCGCGCCGCCACTTTCGCCGCCGGCGCCGGTTCCGCCTCCGATCGACGACGTGCCGCATGAAGCGTCGGAAGCGGAGCTTCCACCCATCCTCCCCTGCGGACCGTGCCCCGCAGGACCGTTGACGATTTTCCCCAGCACCTCGGCCCCCAGCACGACCTGCCCCGCCATCACGGCCTTCACCGCCGGAGCGACGGAAGCGACGTCCTGTTTGATGAGGTATCCGCGAGCGCCGAGGGCAATCGCCTGGTCGATGTATCCGCGGTCGGCGAAGGTTGTGAGGAACAGGATGCGGGCGTCGGGGGTCTCGGCCATGATTTTCCGTCCGGCCTCGAGGCCGTCCATCCCCGGCATCTGGACATCCAGGAGGAGTACATCGGGGCGTCGGCGGCCGTACAGGGCGAGGGCGTCCGCGCCGTTGCGCGCGGACCAGAGGACCACCGCCGTATGCGTGGCTTCCAAAATCGTGCCCAGCGAACTGCACACGATGGAGTCGTCGTCGGCGATCGCCACGCTGATGGGACGGCTCCCGGCGCCTTGGTCAGACATCGATCCTCCTTGCTCTGCAATTCGCCATCGGGCGGGCGGCGGCCACGCCCCGCGCCGGAGCCGGGCAGAAGAAACTCGTCTTCGGAATGGCGACGAACACACGCCAGCCCGTTTTCACCGGCCCTGCGGTCATCGTCCCTCCCAGAGATTGGGCGCGCGCCGAGATGTCGTGCAATCCCATCCCCCGGGTGACGTCGCGGCGATAGGCGCGGATGACATGGCGCGTCGAGCCTTCGACGGCGGACGTCTTCGACGGGTCGGCCGATTCCTCCGGTCGGTCGGCGACCACGCGCCCATCGTCCTGCACAACGAGCTGCCAGAGCGCGGGAAGTTCCCTGACGGCGATGGTGACGTGGCGGGCTCCGCCGTGGCGCACAGCGTTGTTCAGCGATTCGCGTATCGCGATGGCGAAGCACCGCGCGACCGGGGCGGGCGCGGATGCCACGGAGTCGTTCAAAGTGACCGACAGGGCCTGTGAGGGAAGGGAGTGGGCCGCCGACTCCATCAGCTGGGCGAAATCCGTCCCCTCATCCTCCAGATCATGGACGGAGCGGCGAATCGTCGTCATCGCTTCGTCCAAGGTGTCGGCGATGCCACGGGCACGTTGCGCCGCGTCGCCGTCGCCAAGCGACTCCTCCACGGCCACCGCAGCCTGCGTCTGCATGATGGCGCGTGTCAGCAGGTGCCCCACGTTGTCATGGATGTCCCTGGCGATGCGCGTCCGCTCATGCAACTGCGCCGTGCGCACCGCTTCGTCACGGGCCTCGTCCGCCTCCGCCAGACGGGCCATCGAGGTACGGCGCAGCATCCTGTGCTCGTCCTCGCGCCGGCGCAGGGATTTCTCAAGTTCCGTCACCGCCTGCAGCTGCCAGCCGATGCACAGGGACGCGACGACGCCCATCGTCCCAATCATCGAATACGGGATGCCGGCCGGAATCGTCCTGACCAACGCCACGCCTCCAGCGGCCATGCACAGGATGGCATCCCGATGGATCCGGAGATAGCCAAGGGCTCCTTGAAGCGATGGGGATTCCCATCGCGCCTCGTCGCGATCCATGTCGCGTGAAAACCGTCTGCGGCAATCTTGCAGTCCTGCATCCACGGCCACGACGGGAAGGAACGCCAGTGCACATGGTTCCATGCCCGCTGGAAGAAGCACCGTGGCCACAGCGCATGCCGCGACGACGCACGTCCCCGTCTGCGGGTGCGTCGCCCATTCGCATATCGCCGTGGCGCATACCGCCGTCAGCCCAGAGACAAGCGAGACCGTGAACATACCGTCCACGGGCGGCGCCATGAGCCACGCCCCGATCGCGCAACACAGCAGGACCGCCGCCTTTGCGAGGACACGGCGCGAATCGGACCGAGAGAAGAACGGCCGCGAGCCCGTCATGGCACCACGGCATGAGATGCTGGGTCGGCTCATCCTTCGTCCTTTCTCTTTCTGGGATGGCTGCGGGACTGGAAATCGAGGATTGTAGATGCGCGCGGAAACGCCTATCACGTCGCAATGCCATCATACTTCCGCACCCATGGCGGATGAAGGTGACGAAAGTCATCGTTTCCCAAGGAATGGGGAAACAGTGACATTTGTCATCCGTGTCGAACGTGCCATCGATGACACGATGGAACCATGGAAACCACAGATACATCCCGCAGCACCGCACATGCCAAGGCTCCCGCCAGAGGTGCCGCGTCGGACCGCTCCGACCTGGCGGTGTCGGTCCATGGACTGGTGAAGCGTTACGACGACATGCTCGCCCTCGACGCCCTCGACCTCGAGGTGCACACCGGTGAGATTTTCGGGCTTCTCGGCCCCAACGGATCCGGCAAAACGACGGCGATCAACTGCATCCTGGGCCTTCTCACCTATGATTCAGGCGAAATCCGCGTCCTTGGCGAGCCCATGACAGACTCGTCGCGCGACTTGCGCCGACGCATCGGCGTGGTCCCCCAAGAAGTGGCGGTGTTCAAGGAACTGACGGTGTATGAGAACATCGACTACTTTTGCTCCCTGTATGTGCCGGACCGCGAGCGCCGCGCACACCTCGTGGAGGAGGCCATCGAATTCGTCGGGCTGGGGAACTACCGCAAATTCCGCCCGAAGAAACTATCCGGCGGCCTTCTGCGCAGACTCAACATCGCCTGCGGCATCGCACACAGGCCGGAGCTCATCTTCTTCGACGAACCCACGGTGGCCGTCGACCCGCAGAGTCGCAACGCCATCCTCGAAGGCATACAGCGACTCAACCGCGAAGGCGCGACCATCGTGTACACGAGCCATTACATGGAGGAGGTCCAGCAGATCTGCGACCGCATCCTCATCATGGATCATGGTCGTCATCTCGCCCTCGGCACCGTGGAAGAACTGACAGGCATGGTTGCGACCGGCGAGCGCATCACGATCACCGCACCTGACCGAACCGATGCCGTTCTTCATAAAATCGCCGCACTCCCATTCGTGGAGAACGTCCAGGACAAAGGCGATGAGTTGGAAATCCGCTGCTCCCGCGGAGACCACAATCTCATGGACATTCTTGATGTCCTGCAAACGGAAGGCATCCACCCGGGCCATGTCACATCCCAGCCGCCCACGCTGAACGACGTGTTCCTCGCCCTCACCGGCACGGCGCTCCGGGATTCCGGAAGCACCGACGAAGAATAGGAGGCCGCCATGTGGACCACATTCGTCACCGAACTGAAAGCGACGCTCCGTAACCCCTCCACACTCTTCTGGATCATCGCTTTCCCTCTGATTCTGTCATCAATCATGCAGGCGGTGTTCGGTTCAGTTGCACGCAGCACGGTGCTGGAAACGGCACCGGTCGCTGTCGTCACTGACGATGCGTGGCGCGACTCCTACGGCGCCGAGAGTTTCGTCAAGGCGCTGTCGGGCGCATCCGACGACGTCAATGGCAGCACCATCGCTCCAAGCGCCGCCGGCGCAACATCAGGTGTCGCACATACCCATGCAGCCGCACCAACCGGGCAATCGTCGAAATCTTCGCCCCCGCTAATCTCCCGCACCGATGTCAGCGACACTACCGCTGCGCAGTCACTCCTGCGCACTGGCGACGTGCTCGCCTACCTGAGCGTCGACACCGATGGTCGCCTGACGATGACCCTGTCGCAAAAAGCCGCCGCTGACATCGCACAGGCGCGGATCTCGGGTAGCGACGGACAGGCGTGGTCGCTAACCACGTTGGCAACGCTCATCGGCCAATACAACGAACGTTCCGCCATCATCATGGAGGCGATCTCCTCCGCCGCGCAAACCGACCCGACGAAGCTCAATGACCCCGCGTGGTTCACCGCACTTCTCTCCGATGGGAACGCCGAGAGCATGGCGGCTCCCTACCCCGGTGTCCGCACATCCACGCCCATGGCCCGCTACCACATCGCCATCCTTGCAATGGCCCTCATGATGGCCATGTCCCTGACATGCGACTCTATCACGCGCCTCCAGGCGAACCTGTCGCCGCTCGGCGCACGCATCAGCTCGTCGCCGCTGTCCCACGGTGCGAAAATCGCCTCCATACTGTTGTCATCATGGCTGATGACCAGCATCTGCGGTCTCGTGGACCTGCTGTTCATCCGCTTCGTGATCGGCGTGAGTTTCGCGGGGCGAGGGATCCTCGCCGCGGCGGCGGTCATCATCGCCGCTGGCACATCAAGCTGCTTGGGGCTGGCGCTGGGCGCCATACCGCGCGTGACGCTGAATGCCAAAATCGGCATCAGCATCATCGTGACGCTCGCGCTGTCGGCGTTCACCGGATTGTACGGAAACATGTCGTTCGCCGATTCCGTGAACCGTGCCGCACCCGCCCTCCAGTATCTCAACCCCGTCAAGCAGGTCACCAACCTGTTCTACGCCATTGTCTACTACGACAACCTTGCACCGTTCCTGCGCACCGCCATCATCCTCCTGGCCATGGGCGTGCTCGGGCTCGCCATCGCCGGAATCGAACTGAGGAGGGCCAGCTATGAAAACCTGTAAAACAGCGTGGCGCATCCTGCGCGCGAATCTTCCGCTCCTGCTCGGATACCTGCTGGGCCTGTGCCTCATCGCAGGAATGCTCGCCATGAACGTCTCGCAATCGTACGAGGATACATCCGTCACCGAATACATGCCGCCGCGTGCCTCCGTCGCCATCATCGACCGCGACAGCGTCTCGGGCCATTCCGCGGGCACCGCGATACGCTCCTACCTGGAGCAGTCCGCCACAATCGTGAAGGTCGAAGACACAACCGACGACATTCAGGACGCACTCACCAGCGGATACGCTGACCTCGTGGTCATCGTGCCACAGGGGTATGCCGACGATTTCCTCGCGGCCTCGCGCAATGGCGCGGCTCAGGCCGGTGCAACGCAGAACAGCGCCATGCCTGCCATCCAGTTCGCCTCGAACGACGATGTCTCGGCGCCGTCCGCCGCAACCACGCTTCTGGAGACGCAGATCAGCGGATTCGTCGGATCGGCGCGCACCGCACTGGCCTCCGGCGTGTGCGACACGACGGACGATGCCTTCGCCACTGTGCTCGACGCTTCGCAGGACAACGCGACGCCCGCCATCACCGTGCAAAGCGCGGACGGCAACGGCACTGCCTCTGATGCCAACGACGACAATGCATCGCGCTCATCATCCGCCGCGAGCGCCAGCTCCCTCGTCTTCCTCGGAGCGACGACCTCCATGATCTATTCCCTGATTCTGACAATCGCCTTCGGCGTCACCTTCGTCATCACCGCGTTCCAGACGCCGGCCACGATGCGCCGTCTGCGCGCCAGCGCCGCGCCAGCGCATCGCATCGCGCTCGGAGTGCTGGCCGTGTGCTGCGGCATCGGAATCGTGGCGTGGCTGTGCTGCCTCCTTATCGCCCTCGCTTTCAGCGCCTCCGCGGACGGCGGCCTTGCGGCGATCAACCCTGCCTCGCTCGCCATGGCGGTGGTCAGCATGCTCACGTTCGCGCTGATGACGGTATGCTTCGGATTCCTCCTCGGACAGTTCGGCATATCGGCCCCCGCCGCCAACGGCATCATCAACACCGTCGGTCTGGCGTCGGCATTCCTGTCGGGCGCATGGCTTCCCCAATGGCTCATGCCTGCGGGCGTGACGGCAGTGGCGAAGCTGCTGCCCGGCTGGTGGTACGTCGCCGCAATCTACGATTCCTTCGGCGGGCAGGGCGTTATGGACGATGCGCCGCGCGTCTCCTCGTGGGCATCGTCCACGGCACTGTTGCTGCTCTATTCCGCGGTTTTCATCTGCGTCGGCCTCGCGGTGAACCGTCTGCGTGTCAAACGGACGTGACGCGTCGCGGCTCCGAGTAGCGGGTCGCATCGACCGCACAGCATGCGAAGTCTGCCGTGCGACGGTCCGCCGCGGTACGATGGCGCCATGACATCCCCCGATTCCGGCGCCCTACAACCCGCCGTCGCATCGCCCAACCCTGCATCGCCCAACCCCTCATCGCCCAACCCCTCATCGCCCGACGCCCTGCGCCTTCTGCCCGTGCGCACCGCAACCGCAGGCGACCTCGACGCGCTCGATGCCGTGGAACAGGCCTGCTTCCCGCCGGCCGAAGCGGCCAGCCGCGACACCCTCGCCGCACGGATCGCCGTTTACCCCGACTGTTTCTGGCTGCTCGAAGGCATCGAACCCGAAGGCATCGAACCCGAAGGCGCCGAATCAACAAGCATCGAACAAACTCCCAGCGGCGATGCCGACCGGGCGCATCGCGGAAACACCCCGACGCTTCTCAGCTTCGTCAACGGCATGGCCACCGACGAACCGCATCTGCGCGACGAGATGTACGACGACCCGTCGCTGCACTCCCCCGACGGCGCATGGCAGATGATCTTCGGCGTGGACACGCACCCCGCCTTCCGGCGCCGCGGCTACGCGGGCATGGTGCTGCGCCGGGTCATCGACGACGCACGGAGCCACGGCCGACGCGGACTCGTGCTCACGTGCAAGGACCGGCTTGTGCACTACTACGCTTCCTTCGGATTCGTGGATGAGGGAATGTCGGATTCCACGCACGGCGGCGTCGCCTGGCACGAGATGCGACTCACCTTCGAAAGCAACGATGAAAGAATCGCAGGCATGACTGATTCCACGATCTCCGGCCGGATCACGCCGACCGCCGACGCCCCGACCCCGAGTGCATTCTCCGGCACAACGAATAGCCCCGCTCCGGCGTCTCCGTCACCCGCGCTATCCGCCGCCTTCCCCGATCTGGCGTCTTCGTCACCCGCGCTATCCGCCGCCTTCCCCGATCTGGCGTCTCCGTCACCCGCACCATCTGCGACAGGCAACGCGCAACCCGGCGCAACCTCCGGCGGCAAACTCGTCGTGGCGTTCATCTGCACCCACAATTCCTGCCGCAGCCAGATCGCCGAAGCCCTCGCCAGCGAGTACGCGCGGACAGGAAGACCGGGATTCGACCGATTCACATTCGTTTCCGCGGGGACCTCGCTGAAAGACACCATCAACCCCGACGCCCAACGCCTCATGCTCGACCAGTACGGCATCGATATGTCGGCCCGCGGGCAGCATCCCAAACTCATCTCCGACATCCCGCGCCCGGACATCGCGATATCGATGGGCTGCGGCGTGCGCTGCCCTTTCATCGGACGTCCCTTCGATGACGATTGGGAGCTCGACGACCCCACGGGACATCCCGACGAGGAATTCCTCGCCATCATGGACGCCATCGACCAGCGGGTCCGCGCCATCCCCGCCACATACGGTCGCTGATCGCACCGCGTTTCAAGCGCTCGACGCGACCGGCTCCATGTCTTGCGAACGGCGGAACCGCGCGGCAGTCACCGAGTCGCGCGGCAGTCACCGCGCTCCAGGCACGCCGCGCGACCTCGCGCCCCAGCCGCGCACCACCCACCGCGTCGCACATACCACACCGCGCCCCAGCCGCGCACCACTCCACCCGTGGATACCGCACCACCACCCGCCCCACCCGCGGAAAACGACGCGAGGCGCGGCACCGCAACCGATGCCACGCCTCGCGTGAACACGTCTTCCACAACGCCATGCCAAGACGGGCCGGACGGCAAGCACAGACTTGCCATGCCCTCGCCAAGCGGCGCCTTGCAGAAAGACCGGCCCGGCGACTAATCCTGGGCGATGATGGTTCCCGCCTTGGGGCCGGCATCGAGCAAATCGATGCGCGTGACGGTCATCACCGGCACCACGGCGGGGCGCTTGAGCCCATGCCCGTCGGCGTACTTCAGCGCCTCCTCGTAAAAATCGCCGGAATCGACAAGCTCGACGGGACCGTGGAAACGATAGCCGCGCTTGTTGTCCTTGCTGGCGACCGCCACGACCATCGTGCCGTTGTCGCGCAGGTTATGCAGGTGCTGGCGGGCGGTGCGCTCGTAATAGAACAGGTGGGAATCGTCCTTGACCTGCATCGAAATCTTCGGACCGATGTCCGGGTACCCGTTCTCATCAACCGTGGCGATGTAGCACAGGTTGTTCGAAACCATCTCTTGCATATCCTGGGTCATCGCGACCATGGGGTTCCTCCTTGAATCATGCGGCGCATCAGACGATGCCGTGGCTTTATATGGTCCGGCTCCATTCTATCGGAGCCGCGTTTCGACACACCGCCGCCTCGGAGCCGCGACGATCGGCCAGATTCTTTTAAATGCCCCGATGACGTCACTCACGGTGGTAGCTTTGTACACACATCAAGGTTGATTGCTTCAAAGGGAAATTGATGGATGATAGGGATGACGGGAAGACCGCGGAACCATGCGGCCAAACGTTACCACCCGCAGCTGCCGCACGATGCACGCGGGTCGCGGTGCTTGACAATGATCCGCTTGCACTCCGCCAGATCATGGCATACGCAGAGCGTTACCACCCCGAGCTCGACATGCTGTGGTGTGAATCGGACGCACAGACAGCGCTGCGCCTCGCACTGGCCGTCCCTCCCGAACCGGACGTTCTGTTGGTCGACATGTCATTGGACGCCATGACCGGTGCCGATGTATGCCGTGAGATCCGCAGCCGAACGGCAGACATTGCCATCGTTGGCATGACATCATACGACACAGCACGATTCGCTCCCGAGGCCTTGTACAACGGAGCGCAATGCATCGTGGGCAAAGAGTCACTGGCAGGTATTTTCCAAGCAATCCGCACTGCGTACATCGGAGACTTCCACGCCATCGCGCGCAATGACGGAACCGTGTCATTGGAGACAGCTGAGCAGTCCCACGAGCGGATCATGCGAGAAGACGCCTCCGCCGCCGGCCCACTGACACATTTCTCCGCTGCCACGCCTCCTGCGGCAAGCCACGCAGACACCGATTCGCCACATCCATCGCGCTGTGGGAAGACCGGTCTGCCATTGCAGATGCAAGCGCTCATGCATGGCACCCATCGAATCGATTCGCTCAGCAATCGCGAGCGCCAGACGCTGCATGCCCTGGCCTCAGGCATCGGCTCCCTGAGACAGGTCGCATCGATGATGGGGGTCACGGTGTCGGCGGTGAAGACATATCTCTTCCGCTGCCGCATCAAGCTGGGCGTTGCCGACACCGCCGATGCGGTGAGGATGTATGTGGAATACGAAGCGCAGGCCGCGCAGCAGCATCGCGAGCATGACCTCGCATCCCGCGCATGACGCGTCGGTAGCGAACGGAGAACGGATGAGACTGAAGGGGGTTGAACGATGAACAGGATTGAGAAGACGATCGATTCATGGGCAGGTCGCGAGAACAATCGCCAGACCCGGACCCGGCAGTCCGAGACATCCCACGCTAGGTCAGTCACCGCACCAGACGGCAATGCTTCAAACGATGGGGTGCATCCGCTGCCGATGGACGCACCGACGGTGGATGACTCGCATCCGCGCCGAAACCTGATTTCCCGTCACCACGTGGCATTCAAACGCGCCACGGCCTGGACGTGTCTCGCACTGTCAATCATGGAAGCCGTGTTCGAGCCGCCACAGGATGGTCTGTCGCTTGCCTTTGGCGCTATCCATTGCGCGCTTCTCGCCGTCTTCCCATGGAGTCCCCGCGCCTGCTCCCTTGCATTGGTCGTCGAATTCGCCATCGCGATGCCGCTTCCGCTCAACGGCGGTCCCGCCGAGTATTGGGGAGTCTGGCTAGCACTCGGATACATCGGCTATTCGATGCGCACATGGATCGGTGCGGTGGCCGTCACTGTGAGCGCAACGGAATACATATGCATGATTCTGTCCCGTGGCCTCCACCTGGGAGGTTACATCATGCTTCCGCTCGCCATGATTGCGTTCTGGATCGCCGGCCGTTGCCTGAGGTGGAATGACGAAACGACGGAACTCGCCCGGAGCATCGCAGAGCGTGAAGCGGAGAACAAACAGCTGAAGGCCGTGATGGCGGCTTGGGAACGCAATGAGAAGGTTTCGCTCAGAATACATGATGACGTGGCCAGTCACCTTGCGGCCGTGGCCATGGGACTCGAGACGAACATTCGATCCGCAGGATGCGAGACCGACCGCGCCGCGATGCAAGAGGCTCACAGCCAGATCATCGCCGTGCTCGGCGACGTGCGGAGTATCATCACGATGCTCCGGGATGAAGCTGAACCCGTCGACGCGACTGATTCCACGCCACCTGTGACGACCAATACAGAACTCCATGGCAAAGATTCGCGCAATCCCGTACAGCCCATACCCGCACCGGCCGCAGCCACGCCAACTGCACAGATACCGACCGCACAAGTTCAGGAGATCGCGCTGGACGGGTGGCTTCGCGAACAAACACGACGGCATGATGCGCAGCTTGCACAACTGGGTTTGCATGGTCTCAGCCTTGTATCATGCCCTGCCGATGCCAAGGTGGACGGCGCAACGACGGGAATCATCCACTCTTTCCTCGACGAGATGTACACCAACATATCTGTGCACGGAATCACTGGCGCAAACTCATATCTTGTTTCCATCACCTGCATCGGCAAAGAACTGACAGTGGAGCAATCAAACCCCATCGGCGCAAACGGAGCCTTCGCCGACAAGCCATCATCGGGACTGGGGCTCGAACTCCATACTCAGCAGATCGAAAGGGCCGGCGGCACCGTCGTCACCTCGCGCACATCCGATGCCTGGAGCCTGGTCATGCACATGCCGCTGGATTGACACCATCCCCTCGCACGGCACGCGGCGAGACGAGCCTACGACCTCTGTCTTCCGAAACAGTGCTGCAACATAACCAGAACATGGCCAGTCCTTTAATCTCCTCCGCAAAGCCAGGAGAGTTCAGGAGGACATGGCACTATGAGCTGCACCTTTCCCACAAGCTGCATAAACTGCCGATCGTCATCTCCGGAACCATGTCCTGGCACGGCAACAGCCAGCATGCCGAACGACACCACGGCACACATCAGAGAACACAGAGCCTTCATCGGCACCTCCCATACAAGGCGATATCGGCGCAACATCGCAGATACGATGCATTGCCTGATGCGCACCCATCGCCTATGGAAAGGGTAGGTTATCCACATAAATAGTGCGAATTTCGATATCCAGATGGTGGTTTACAAACCGGTTTACAAGACAAGGACACCGGGGACCATGCCACTACGCTGTAATCAGGGTTCGAGCTTTCGGCACGGCCCCATCATCTGAAAGGGAAGAAAAATGAAAAACACCTCTGCTTCTATTCAGCGGTTCCGGAGAATCGCTGCGGCAGTGTTGCTCGTCGTCAGTCTGCTCGCGGGCGGCACAGCGCACGTGACCCCCGCCAACGCCTATACGGAAGTCGGAAAGGGAAAAGTGACGGCGCAATACTCTTTCTCATACAAAAACTGCGTGAAATCAAAACACTGGGCCGTATTCCGATACAATGACGGTTGCAGGAAGGCAGTGACGGGCAAGTGGGCCATGGCGTTCCATTACTCAAAGGCAGATACGCACGGGCAGCCGGTCGTGGACTACTCGGCCTATTGGGGCACGTACAGCATCTGACCCGGCCTCATCGCGGGCGGCGCATGCCAGAAACGCCATGTGCCGCCCGTATCTTCCGATAACAAAGAGACAAGAGACAAGGGAGTTTCTCATGTTCACGAATGCAGCGCGGAGGGGCGCCGGCGCCGCCGCGGCGGCCATGCTGCTCGTCTCCCTGGGCGCATGCGGCTCCGCGGGGTCGGACGGCGCAGCCCCGTCGTCCGATCCGACGACGGCGAAGGCCGCGGTGAAGGCCTCCGACGGGACGGTGTTCGAAGGACCCTACGCCACCATGTACAGGGACGGCTACGAAGACGCCAAGACGGACCTCGCCAAGGGGATCCTCAAGGACGGGAAGATCACCGACGAGGAATGGGAGGAGGCCAAGAACGCGCTCATCGCCTGCGCCGCCGAAAAAGGAGTCACCGTCAAGTTCGAGAACTCCCAGACGAGCGCCATGAGCTGGAAGGCGCCCGCCGGCACGAGCGACGATGATTTCAAGAAGATGGGCGAGGATGAACGCGCCTGCGAGACGTCGACGGATTTCGAGGCGATCTCGGCCATCGTGGATTTCAGCGCCAACAACCCGAACAACGAAGACCTGACGGGCGACGTGGTGAAATGCCTCGTCTCAAACGGGCTCGCCGGCGACGGGATGACCGCCGAGGAATACAAGCAGATCATGTCGGACGAAGACAGGATGGCCAACACGTTCGGCAGGTACACCGACCCCTCCCGTCCCGAATACGATTCGGCGGGGGCGCAGAAGTTCGAGAGCTGCCATGACGACCCAGCCGCAAACACGAAGTGACCCCGCGCCCCGCGCTCACACCCGCAGGCACAAGGGAGCATGGAGAGAAAAGGGATGAAAAGGATGGATGGGATGGACGATCCTTCCGAGGCAACGGATTCCTCTGACGCCGCGCTCGAGACAATGCAACCCGAACGGCGGCACGGCCTCGGGGTCACCTTCTCCGTCGCCGTGCTGATGGCCATCGTGCTCGTGTGCCTGGGCGCGGGCGGCGCGTTCCTCTACACGCGCACACAGCAGCCGGCCACCTTCCAGGGCACCACGTCATCCGACAGCGTGGCCGTGGAATCCGGCGAATTCAGCGACACGCATAACGTGAGCGTCACGGTCGCGCAGATTCGCAGCCAAAGCGTCATGTCGCCGATAAGCGGGACCGTGACGCATGCCGATTGCTCCGCCGGTGCACAGATCGCATCGGGCACGTCGTGCATCTCGGTGGATGACCGCGCGCTGCCGTTCGTCTACCTTTCCGTCCCCGCCTACCGCGACATGCCGGTCGGGGTGAAAGGCAACGATGCGAAGGCGCTCAACGACGAACTGCGGCATCTTGGCTACGCGGCGCCGGACTCCAACACCGTGACCTCTGCGACCATCGCCGCATACAACGCTCTCGCGACCGCCATCGGCGCACCCAACGCCACCGACAACACCATCGCCCGCAGCGACTTCATCTGGCTTCCGCAGCAGACCGTGACCGTAGCCGATAGCAAGATGACCTACGGCGGCACCATTGGCGAAGGCGACGAGATGTTCTCCACATCCATCCTGCCCACGTCCGTCACGTTCTCTCGCACGCTGTCGAGCGGCACGCTCGCTGCAGGCGACCGTACGGTCTCGATAAACGGCGAGCAGTACACGATCCCCGACGGTATGACCGAGGTGGATGACCCCGACGTGGTGAACGCGGTGCTTGCAAGTCCCGAATACGCGCAGGCACTGAGCAGTGCGAACGGCGCAGCGGACGGTGCGGATGCCGGCGGTTCGGGCACAATTCAAATCTCGTATTCATGGAGTCTGGCCACACCGCTCAGCGTGGTGAGCGTGCCGCCGTCCGCGCTGTATGACGTGGATGGCACGCAGGGATGTGTGGTTGACGCAGGCACACCCCACGCAGTGTCAATCGTCGCATCGCAGCTGGGACGCACGATGGTGACCGCGGATGACGCGTTCGACCATGTGGACGTGCCTGCGCCGGCTAGAGCAGCGACGTGCAGATGAGTGGGATGTACGACGTGGATGGCGCGGTCGAGACTGATATGGTCGGCGCGAACGACGCGGATGCTGCACACGGTGCAGGCGCGCGCGTAGTGCTTGACAACGTAGGTCACACATTCGACGGACGCGACATGCTGTTTCGCCACCTGACGATGACGCTGCTGCCCCACCACGTCTATGCGCTCACCGGACCGTCCGGCTCAGGAAAATCCACGCTGCTGTCGATAATCGCCGGATGGTTGAGGCCGTCGCAGGGATCGGTCGAACGCATCGGCTGTGGCCGCACGTGCTGGGTTTTCCAAAACCCGCATGGCGTGGCACGACGCAAGGCCATCGACCACGTCGCGTTGCCGTTCATCGCACGCGGCCATACGCGGCGCGAAGCCGAGTCAGAGGCACTCGAACTGCTCGCCGCATTCGGCCTGAGCCATCGCGCGCACAGCGACTTCCGAGCGTTGTCCGGCGGCGAGGCGCAGCGCCTCATGCTGGCGCGGGGCGTCGCGTCGCACGCGGGGCTTCTGCTTGTGGACGAACCGACAGCGCAGCTCGACCTACACGCCGCGCGCACCGTGACCGACCGCCTGCAGGCGCTGTCGATGTCCGGCGCGACCGTGGTCGTCGCGACGCACGATCCGAACGCGCGCGATGCATGCACCGACGTCATCGATTTGCGGGATTACCAGGCATGAGGGGACGAGGATCGATGAAGGATTGCGGAAAAGACCCCGGCGCTCCGCGCAACGCAAGGGACGATTCAGGAAACGACGCGATCGACACCCGCCGCCACACAGCCATGACGCTCCGCGGAGTGATGGACGAAGCATGGCGCAACATCACCACTGGTACTACACATATGGCGCTGTTCACCATCATCCTCGCCGTGCTCATCATCGCGGGGATAGCGGTCGAAGGCTCGTCGCTCGCACGCATCGAAACACAACGCCGTCAATTCGTCGCCGCCGGCGGCAGCACGTATGCCATCGAATACGACGGGCACGTGAGCGGCGCGGCGTGCGACGGACTGAACGGCGCCGACGGGATTCTCGCAGCTGGCGCTGTGCGTCGCAGCGCCAGCAACATCACGATGGCGAAACTTCCCTCCACCTACGTGCCCACATGGGACGCGACGCCTGGCGCAATACGGCTTCTCGCATCCTCCGGATCCGACACCGCCGCACAGCTCGACGCCGACGCATACCAAGGCGTGTGGATGTCGGATCAGGCGGCCAAGGCCACGGGCTCCGCGACGGGAGCAGACGAGCCGGTGCGCGACGGCGGCTCAGCACACGTGTCAGGCATCTATGCGTTCCCCGACGACGGACGCGACACGTCGATGTTCGGATATGCGGCATTGCAAGCGGTCTCGACAGACTCTGACACGTTCGACATGTGCCTTGTCAAGACATGGCCGGTGCCGGATGATATTCGCAGCCTGCTTCTCTACACGGCCACCGGCGCGACGAATGATTCGGACGAAAGCCCCAGGATAACGCAGCTCAACTCCACGCTTGGCGAGCAATACGATGCGACAGGCGCATTCGAGCAACGTTCCTCGGCACCCGCACCATACGCCATCGCCATCGCAGCAGCAATCGCGGGCTTCGTCTCGGTCACACGACGGCGCCTTGAGCTCGCCTCGGCGCTGCACTGCGGCGTTCCCAAGCTCGCAATGCTTGTGCAGATGCTTGCCGAGGCCGCGTCGTGGATCCTGTGCGCGGTGGCCATCTCCCTGCCGGTTTGCGCTTGGGAGCGGCTTGCGTGGAACGACCTCGACCTGCCTGCCGTCGACGACGCGCTGCTGCGCATGCCCGTCGCCGGAGCTGTCGGAGCGCTCGCGGGCGTGTTGCTCGGCGCCCTGCTGGTGCGCGAAAAGCTCATGTTCAAGTACTTCAAGGAACGCTGACCGCCGCGTGACATCCGGCATCGCCGCATCCGCCATCGCCGCATATCGAAATCGCCGCATAATGAAGTCATGGCTTCATCTCGCATCACTACCTCGCGCCGCGCCACACGCACCATGCAGCATGTGACGCATGACGCTTTCGGCCCTTTGTGGGCCGCGGATTCGCGCGTGCTCATCCTGGGATCGATTCCCAGCCCCCAGTCGCGCAAATACGGTTTCTATTACATGCATCCGCAAAACAGGTTCTGGCGCGTCATGGCGGCGCTGTTCGGCGAACCCGTGCCGGAAGGCGTGGCCAACCGCAGGGACTTCGCAATCCGCCATCACATCGCGCTCTATGACGCCCTTGTCGAATGCGACATCGCGGGCGCCTCAGACGCCTCGATACGCAACCCCGTGGCGGCCGATCTGCGCCCCATCCTGCACGAAGCCTGCATCCAGGCGATTTTCTGCACGGGAGCCGCATCGGCGACATACTTCACGAAGTATTGCAAGCCCGCGTTGGACGCCGATGGGCTGTCGATCCCCATGACGCGCCTGCCCAGTACGAGTCCCGCGAACGCATCATGGAGCCTCGACCGCCTCGTTAAGGCATACCGCCCCGTGCTCGACGCAGCGCTTGACATCTAGCCGCCGCCACGCGGAAACGCCGCCACGCAGACCCCGTCCGGCGGCACGACGGCCGTCCGCGCCGGACTACCGGCGCCCGAACAGCCCGCCGAAAAATCCCCGCCTGGCCTTCTGCGGACGTCCCTCCTCCGTGCGCTCGCCCTCGGGCGTGGGAATCAGCGCTCGGCGTTCCCAGATGGCGTCATCGACGAACTCCGAGTCGGCGAGCAGCCCCTTCTTTTGCAAAAACTCCTTGCACGCCGCGCCGTCCGCCACGTCGCCATCGAAGCCCGAAAGCCGCGCCGCATGGGAATACAGGTCATCCACCTCGGCCGCGTCGGCATGGTCCACGTCGACAAGCGCCGTGAGCATCGGCGAATCAAGCCTCTCGACATGGAGCACGGGCCTGGCCGAGTCGTCCGCCGAATCGCGCAGACGCCAGCATTCCAGTGTGTACCGCTGCTCCAACGCCGCCTCTTCGCCCTCGGCGTCGAGATCGATCCAAATCGACGCCGTGCCTTCGACGTAATCATTCCGGGGATTCCCCACATTGGCATAGGAATCCTTGTGTCCGTTTCGCATGGGGGTCTCTTCGCCGTATCGCATATGTCGCCTTCCCGACGCAGTGCCGTGCATGGCGCTTGTCCGTATGACAGCCGCGTCCGCAGTTCACCATTATCTTGGCACATCCGCGCCATGGGATGCACCGGGCGCACCGTCACGCCGACGCGCTGTGGAATCCGGGGCGTGTAAATCCCGTCGGCGAAGTCGCCCGCACCGCAGGCAGGACGTCACAGCAAGGCGTCACAGATACGCCTTCACCGCAAGGTCGGCAGTCAGGATCAGACCGGCGACGACCGCGGCGATGCGCATGATCTTCGCGGGAATCCTGCGCGTGATGGGCGGCGCGATGTAGCTGCCGAGGAAGCATCCCACGCACATGGCGATGGCGGCGGGCCACACCACCACGCCGCGGCAGATGAAGATGACGGAGGCCGAGATATTCGCGCCGAATCCCACAAGCGTCTTCAGGGCGTTGATCTGGTGGAACGAGCCGATATGCCCCAGGTCGAGCATGGCGAGCACCAGCGTGCCGGCGCCCGCGCCGAAATAGCCGCTGTACATACCGCAGAACGAGACGGCGATCCACAGCCACCACGGGTCCTTCGACATGGGCTGAATCTGCTTCTTCGCCTGCGTGCGGGAGGTGCCGGAGGATACCGCATGCCCGGACGCCGTGCGCTCGAGAACGTCGCGCGCCGCCTGCCGCGCCTCCATACGCCCGCGCGGATTGACAGCGATGAGCAATGTGCTCATAAGGATCAGCGGCGGCACGGCGTGCTCGAAAATCGTGGGGTCGAAGCCGAGCAGCAGCAAGGCGCCCAGGACTCCGCCGACCACGCCGATTGCGATGTAGGCGATGACGCGGGGACGCTGTCCCTTGAGCTCGACGCGTGCGCCCAGGGCACCGCCGAAACCGGTGCCGACGACGCCCACGGTGTTCGTGGCGTTGGCAAGCACGGGCGGGATGCCGAACGCAAGCAACGCGGGATACGACACGAGCGACGAGGCTCCGACCGCATATCCCACGAATCCGGCGCCGACACCGGCGAGGAAGACGAGGAGCAGCGACACCATGGAAAATCCACCGATCATGGGCTTCCTCCTCATCCTGTTTGCCGATGCCACCTTGCGGCATGTGTCATATTAGGGACGCCCTCATGCCGCAAGGTCCAATGTCCCACATTCTGATAGTGCGTCCGGCATGCGGCATCTGCCCGCACCGCGCCTCCCCACACCCCGCGCCGCGCATCATGTAGACGTCATAAGGAATAATGTCAGATGAACTATGTCAGTTCTAATTCCAGAACTTCATAAGAGAACGGAACGATAGTGGCTGAATTCATCTACTCCCTCATCAAGGCCCGCAAAGCCTACGGTGACCGCGTCATCCTCGACGACGTGACGCTGAGCTTCCTGCCTGGCGCCAAGATCGGCGTCGTGGGCCCGAACGGCATGGGCAAGTCCACGCTGCTGCGCATCATGGCCGGCCTTGACACGGTCTCGAACGGCGAGGCTTACCTCTCGCCGGGCTACACGGTGGGCATCCTGCAGCAGGAGCCGCCGCTGGACGACACGAAGACCGTGGGCGAAAACATCAAGGAAGCCTACGGCGACCTGTATAAGAAAGTCGAGCGCTTCAACAAGATCGGCGAAGAGATGGCCAACCCCGACGCCGATTTCGACTCGCTCATGGAAGAAATGGGCAAGCTGCAGACCGAGATCGACGCCGCGAACGGCTGGGACCTGGACTCCCAGATCGAGCAGGCGATGGACGCGCTGCAGTGCCCGGACCCCGACACCCCGGTGAAGGTGTGCTCCGGCGGCGAACGCCGCCGCGTGGCGCTGTGCAAGCTGCTGCTCGAAGCCCCCGACCTGCTGCTGCTCGACGAGCCCACCAACCACCTCGACGCCGAGTCGATCCTGTGGCTGGAGCAGTTCCTGCACAACTACAAGGGCGCCGTCGTGGCCGTCACCCACGACCGCTACTTCATGGACAACGTGGCCGAATGGATCTGCGAGGTCGACCGCGGCCACCTGTATCCATACAAGGGCAACTACTCCACGTACCTGGAGACCAAGGCCAAGCGTATGGAGATCCAGGGCGCCAAGGACGCCAAGCTCGCCAAGCGCCTGAAGAACGAACTCGACTGGGTCCGCTCCTCGCCGAAGGCCCGCCAGGCCAAGAACAAGGCACGTCTGGAACGCTACGACCAGATGGAAGAAGAGGCACGCAACTCCAAGAAGCTCGACTTCTCCGAGATCCAGATCCCGCCGGGGCCGCGTCTGGGCTCCGTGGTGCTGGAAGCCGAGCACATCCACAAGGAATTCGGCGACCGCGTGCTCATCGACGACCTGAGCTTCACCCTGCCGCGCAACGGCATCGTGGGCGTGATCGGCCCCAACGGCGTGGGCAAGTCCACCCTGTTCAAGATGATCGTGGGCCAGGAGCAGCCGACCAGCGGCACGTTCAAGGTCGGCGAAACCGTCAAGATCTCGTACGTGGACCAAAACCGCGCCGGCCTTGACCCCAACAAGAACCTGTGGGAAGCCGTGTCCGGCGGACTCGATTTCATCGAAGTCGGCGGCGTGGAGGTGCCGACGCGCGCCTACGTGGCGAGCTTCGGCTTCAAGGGCTCCGACCAGCAGAAACTCGTGGGCGTGCTCTCCGGCGGCGAACGCAACCGCCTGAACCTGGCGCTGACGCTCAAGCAGGGCGGCAATCTGCTGCTGCTTGACGAGCCGACGAACGATCTGGACGTCGAGACGCTCGAAAGTCTGGAAAACGCCCTGCTCGAGTTCCCGGGCTGCGCGGTGGTGATCTCGCACGACCGTTGGTTCCTCGACCGCATCGCCACGCACATCCTCGCATGGGAGGGCAACGACGACGATCCCGCGAACTGGTATTGGTTCGAGGGCAACTTCCAGGCCTATGAGGAAAACAAGGTCGCGCGTCTGGGCGAGGAAGCGGCGCGTCCGCACCGTCTGCATCGCAAGCTGACACGCGGCTGACGGATTCCGCCACGCGCGGCACCGTCCATGGCGCTGTCCATGGCAAAGGGGCGGGCATCGGAGTCTCGAAGGATTCCGGCGCCCGCCCCCTTTCGTTACGTCCATGACGCCGTTATGCGATGGCGCGCAGCGTGCGGTTCATTGCACGGTTCAACCAGGGTGGTTCAATCCAGGCGGTTCAACCAGGGTGGTTCAATCTGCTGCGGTTCAATCAAGGCGGTTCAATCCGCCGCTCCGAGCCCGCATCCGCCGCATTCGTTCCGCACGGCGGATGCCCAACGACGGCGTCAGCGCGCGATAGTGACGCGCCTGTCCACGTCCTCGGCGGGCTTGGGGTCGGGCAGGGCCTTGATGGAGCCGAACGGCATCTGTGCCAGCAGCACGTAGGTGTCAGGCAGACCGAACATCTTTTTCACGGCGTCGTCGATGACCGGGTTGTAATGCTGCAGGTTCGCCCCGATGCCCATCGCCCTCAGGCCGGTCCACACCGAGAACTGGAGCATGCCGTTGGATTGTAGCGCCCAGATCGGGAAGTTCTGCGCATACGCCGGGACCTTCTCTTGCATCGCGTTGATGACGGCGTCGTCGTAGAAATACAGCACGGTGCCGTGCGCAGCCTTGAAGCCGTCGATTTTCTCACGCGCCACCTTGCCGCCGAAGACGTCATACACGGTGTCCCACAGCGCGTCCTGCTTCTCGCCGAGGGCGACGACCACGCGCTGGCTTTTCATATTGAAGGCGTCCGGCACGAGCTCGGTCGTGCGGCGGATGAAATCGATGACCTCGTCGTCACTCGCGGGAATGTCTTTGCCGAGGGCGTAAATCGATCGCCTGTCTGCAAGTCCGGAATAGATGGCGTCCATGGTGCCTCCTTGATGTTCTGTGATCCGCGGCCGGTACGGCCGACGCGACGTCGCGCCGCTGTGGCGTCTTCCTTGGCTGTGGCGTCTTACCTGCAAGATACACGACGATGCCCGCGCGACTCGAAGAATTCGCCGAGGGAACACTGTGACCTTCGCTACATCTTCCCGACACCCTCCCACGGTGCAACGGCACTCCCCCTCCGCAACAGACCCCGTCGCGCCGCGGCACCTTATCAACATGAACGCCCCATGGACTGCGAGACCGCGAGACCGCGAGGCCACGACCCCGCATAGGACTCGCAAGAGCACATCACAGGCCTTGCGGGGCCACTTTTTTCTCAGGGTGAACAAATCCGTTTTTTTATACGTCGGAACGCGCATCCGCGTTACCATGGAGCCAACGACGCGGAATCTCCCGCGCCGGAAGGGAGCAGCATTTCTTATGTGCACAGCGCTGGAACTGACAACGAAAGACCATTACTTCGGACGTAACCTCGACCTCGAGCTTTCGTATGGCGAGCGCGTCGTCGTGACGCCCCGCAACTTCCCCCTGCCCTACCGCGAGATGCCCACGCAGGCCTCGCACTACGCGTTCATCGGCATGGCGACGGTCGCGGACGGATATCCGCTGTATTACGACGCCACGAACGAGAAAGGTCTGAGCATGGCCGGGCTCAACTTCCCCGGCAACGCCACGTACTTCCCCCACGCCGACTGCAAAGACAACGTCACGCCTTTCGAATTCATCCCGTGGATCCTGGGATCCTGCGCGACGGTTGCCGAGGCCCGCACCTTGCTCGACCGCATCAACCTCGTGTCGATCAACTTCTCCGAGAAGCTTCCGCTGTCTCCGCTGCACTGGATGATCTCCGACGCCACCGAGACCATCGTCGTGGAGAGCATGGCCGACGGCCTGCACGTGCACGACAACCCGGTGGGCGTCATGACCAACAACCCTCCGTTCGACTACCAGCTGTGGAACCTCAACAACTACATGAGCCTGACCAAGGAACAGCCCCAGACCCGTTTCGCCGATGGCTTCGAAGCCGACCGCTACTCGCGCGGCATGGGCAGCATCGGTCTGCCCGGCGGTCTTGATTCGGCCAGCCGCTTCGTCAAAGTCGCGTTCACGCGCATGAACTCTGTGTGCGCCGACGACGAGATGAGCTCCGTGGCGCAGTTCTTCCACATCCTGGGCTCCGTGTACCAGCAGACGGGCCTGTGCAAGCTCGGCGAGAACAGCTACGAATACACGATCTACACGTCGTGCGTCAACACGACGAAGGGCATCTATTACTACCGCACCTACGGCAACAGCCAGATCAACGCCATCGACATGCACCACGAGGACCTCGACGGCACCGCGATCAGCGAATTCCCGCTTGCCACGGACCAGAGCATCAACTGGCAGAACTAATCCTGTCGGACGTCGTGCGAGCCGCCGGCCGACAGGATGCCGCAGGAACCAACGGCCAGCGGAGCCACTTCGCGCCGTCACATTCCGCCTCATCCACCCCGCCCCGTCTCATTCCACAATCGCAATGCCCATCCGGCGCCCCCGCCGAATGGGCATTGTCGTCCCACCCGACCGTGGCAAGAACCGGGGAACCTAGGCCGCATGCCGCGCAACGGCTACAATTCATCGTGTATCCCAGGAAGGAGAGCCCCATTGAACGACACCTCCGCATCCCCCGTCGTCCTCGGCGAAGCCGACGGCGAATCGCCGGTCGACAGCATCCTCAAGGTGCTTCGTCTTGACACGCCCGTGACGTCACGCGACCACACCTACATCACCGGCCGCAGCATCTCGTTCCCCACGCGCCGCGTGTACGGCGGCCAGATTATCGCGCAATCCGTGATGGCCGCATCGAAAACCGTCGAACCCGACCGCCTCCCCAACTCCGTGCACGGCTATTTCATCACGGCGGGCGACATCAACCAGGATGTGCTTTTCGATGTGGAGAACCTGCGCGACGGCCGTTCGTTCTCATCGCGCCGCGTGAACGTGACGCAGCGCGACGGCGCGATCCTCACCGCCATCGCAAGCTTCCAGAAACAAGGCCAGAGCGGCGTGGAGTTCCACGACCCCATGCCCGAAGATGTGCCAGCGCCCGAGACGCTGGCAAGCGCCCGCGAGCTCATGGCGCCGTACACCAGCCAGTCCGCCTTCGCCGACTATTACGTGAATCAGTCGCCGTTCGACATCCGCCACGTGATGCCCACCGTGATGCTCGCCGCCGACAAGGATTCCGCGGCGCGGGACTCCGGCCGCCAGTACGTGTGGATGCGCGCCAGCGGACATGTGGACGCGCCTCAGGTGATGCACCGCGCGCTGCTCGCGCTGGGCTGCGACCAGATCATGATGGAGCCGGTGATCCGCCGCGCAGGGCTCAGCTTCATGACGCGCGGCTTGAGCTATGCGTCGATCGACCATTCGATGTGGTGGTACGAAGACATCGACATCAACGAATGGCACCTGTATGTGCAAGACACCCCTGTCGCCGCCCATGGCCGCGGCCTGGCGGACGCCAAGGTCTACGACGCCGACGGCACGCTGGTCGCCGTCATGGCGCAGGAAGCCATGGTCCGCGTGCCGCAGGACACGTCCGAGCACGCCTGACGCTCGCCGCAAAGGCGCGGTAACGCACCGGCGCTATTCGCGGGGCGCGAGCACGTTTGCGAGATGCGCCGCCGGCATCTGCGAGCGCGGGGCGATGTATCCCGGATCGTCGGCATCGGCGGTGGGATCCGGCGCCACGCACACGTCGACAGGAGTGTCCGGCGTCATGAATTCCTGCGCCTTGCCTTGGTCACGCAGCCATTCGGCGAACGACCTGTCGTTGTGGAACACGAGCATGTTGGAATCCCCCACCAGCACGGCGATGTCGGCATAGGTCGGGTAATCCGCGTTCCCGTCGCGGGCGACGCGCAGTTTCTCGACCTCCTGCACGGTTTCGGCATCGGCATCGGCGGTCTCGGCGATGGCGGAGAACACCTGGTCGAGCCCGCGCCACGCATGGAACGCATCCTTGCGGACGTTGGACCGCGAATAATATCCGCTCACGAACCATGCCCCGGGGTCGGCGCCGTGATTGCGCAGCGGCTGGTTCTTCTTCCAGTTGTGGGTGCGGCGCACGTCCACGATCGGCTCGGCGTCGGGCTGCGAGACATTCGCCAGCGCATGCGACGTGATCTTGTTCCACAGGTCGCGTCCGTCTTTGAAACGGCGGGCGTTGCCCGAGCCGTCGGCGGCCGCGCGGGCGGCACGCTGGGCGAGGGACCTCAGCGACACGGAATTCCCCTCGTCGGCAAGCCCGGCGTCGGTGTCTTCGTCAGACGCGTTCGGCGCAGGGTCGTTGCCATCCATGATGTCCACGACGTCGAGGAAGACGTTGGGACGGTCGTTGATGTACCGGTCGTTGCCCAATGGGTATTGTTCAAGCGGCGGATAGACGTGGGCCACGCGCATCCCGGCATCGTCGCCAGGCGTCAGCAGCACGATGTCCCCGCCGTTGGGAATCATCTTCAATTCAAATCTAGGCATACACCCCATTGTGTCACATCATCGGGGCAATGGCATAGCGCGTGTGCGGCATCCTTCGCGAACCAATCCACAGGCGGCGCCCCGTTCCCTCAGTGCAACCCATTCCTCTCGTAGAACGCCAACGTCTCCTGGGCCTCCTTCAAGAATGCGTCGACCTGGGCCATGTTGTACGTCTCGCGGAAGCGCGCGGTCGGCAGCTGGGATATGGCGATCGCGGTGGAGCTCGTCTCCACGTCCTCGGGACGATGGCTCTCCCAGGCTTGCAGCGAATCCGCGATGCCGTCAAGCAAGGAGTCCACGGCATCGATCTTGTACCCTTGTTTGAAAACGGTGAGTTTGAAAACCTGATTGCGGACATTCACGGACGTGAGCATGGCAGCCATCGCCTTTCTCTGGATTCGCACTTCACATGCCTAGAATAATAGGCATCGCAGCAAGCGGCATGAGACGGCACCGTGGCCGCGGGCGGTGCGCCGCGCATCGCCCGCGGCCCGGCGCCACACGCCTCGTTCGCTGGACGCCGCACATCACCTTGGGAGGGGTCATGAAGGGAAGAATCCTGGCATATCTCGCATATCTCGACTCGCTCGATCTGAGCACGCCCGATCCGGAGCTCGCCAAACGCATCCTCGCACAGATTCGGATAGCCCAGCACGAGCGTCTCATCCACCTCATGGTCACGCTGGCGTTCGGCATCTGCGACCTCATGGCCTACGCCGTGCTTTTCGCCACCGGGGCCATGGGCGCGTTCGTCATGGCGTTGGTGCTTCTGGTGCTTCTGGTGCCATACATCTTCTATTACTATTTCATGGAAAATTCCGTGCAGAAGATGTATGGATATTACGACAAGGCCGCCGGCGAGACGTTCATGGAGTTCGCAGGCGCGAAGAGGAAGTAACGGACCGTGAGCGCGGCGCACGGCTCTCGGCGCGGCACTGCACGACAGCGCACCGGTAATCCCAGGCTCCCCTGCCTCCGACAGTCTGGGATTACCGCTGCCGCGGGCTCACTCCTCTTCGTCACGCATGGCGCCGATCACCGGCTTGTGCTCGGTTTTGCTCGCGGTGGCGGGTTTGCGCCGGGCCTTCGCACGCTTCTTTTTCTGATTCGGGTGTTCCGGCCCTTCCTGCGGAGGCAGCTGGCACCACCCCTCGCCCACGATGCCCACGACCATGTCGATCACCGTCACCACGCACGCCACGATGCATTCGGGGATGAGACCGTGGTAGAACGCGACGTCGCGCCACACGATGCACATGATGAGCTGGCCGCCGTAGAAACCGGCGAGCACCGACCCGGCGATGGCGAGCGCCTTGCTCAACACCAGCGTGTTGACGGCCTTGGCGGTGTCGATGGTTTTCGTTTTGCCGGTCGCATACTGCCGCACCTGCCATGCGAGCACGAGCACCACGATGGCGAGCAGGAACAGTATGCCCGACACGAACCACGAGGTGCCCACGGGCGCGATCCTCATGCTGCGCGTCATGCGCACCAGGGCGTATCCCAGGATTGCGCCGACGACGATGCCGATGATGTAATACCACCAGGGTGTGCGCTTGGCTTTCATATGCCCTCCTTCAGAACTGCATCGTGTCGAGCAGCCGAACCGTTTGTGATCAAAGGTCTTGGAATCCCTGGCCTGACAGAATCCACGAATCCGAGATCTTCCGCACCGCGTCGCAGTCGGGCGCGGCGGCGATGAGATCGCGCACTGCTCCGCCGTGCTCGCCGTGCAGACGCGCGGCGGGGTCGAGGTCAAGCCACGGCGCGAGGACGAAGGCCCTCTGCCATGCGCGCGGATGCGGCAAGGTGAGCTGCGGGTCGTCGGACACCTCGCCGTCTATGTCGATGATATCGAGGTCCAGCGGGCGCGACCCCCAGTGCACGTCGCGCGAGCGGCCATGCGCGGTTTCGATGAGCTGCAGCGACGTGAGCAGGGTGCCCGGGTCGAGCGTGGTGTCGATCTGCACCACGGCGTTCATGAAGTCGGGCGTGCCGTCCTCCATGCCCCACGGCGCGGTGCGGTACAGTGGCGAGATCCCCGTGACCTGGGTGCCCGGCAGTCCGTCGATCGACACGATGGCGCTGCGCATGGCCTGCGCCGCGTCGCCGATGTTGCCGCCCATGGCGATGACGACGTGATGGATGTCCCGGGCACGCGAGCCGTCGGTCGCCGGACCCCCAGAGCCCGCACGCATCGCGGCGGAGGCCGCCTGCGCAGGCATGGCCCCGCCGTCCGCTGCACCGGAGGGACGCTGCGAATCCTCGCGAAGCCCCTCGCCCGTCGCGTCGCCCAGGTCGGTCTGCGAGCGCGTGATGGTCACGCTGACGTCGCCGAACGTCACACCGATGGGCGCCTTGGGTTTGTGAACGGTGACCTGCACGCGGCGCACGCGCCATGACAGCAGTATGGAATCGGCGATTTTCTGCGCCAGCCGTTCGATGAGGTCGCAATGCTCCCCGCCGATGACCGACACGATGCGTTCCGCGATCTGCGAATAGCTCACTGTGTCGACCAAATCATCGCTGCGGCAGGCGTCCGACAGATCGACCCACATCGTCGCGTCCACGACGAAAGGCTGCGGATCGCGGTGCTCCGCGTCAAGCACACCATGCGTGCCCATGGCGCTGACGCCCGTCAGCGTGATCGTGTCAAGCTGTGCCATTGCATCCTCCTCATTGGCCGCCGTCATGGAACGCAGCAGCGCGGGCCGTGCGCGCGTCGTCGCATCGGCGTGGCGCACCCGCGCGGCGGGCGCATCCACCGCCGCGGCTGCATCGCATGGCGGCGAAACCTCATTATGCCAAGCCTACGCCTGTGCCTGTGCGGCCTCGCGCCACGCCCGTCCCATCGCGACCGCCGCGACGGAACGACGCACGTCATGCACGCGCACGGCCCAGGCGCCATGCTCTGCGCACAACGCTGACAGCCCCGCCGTCGCATTGTCTTTGTCTTCGGCGGCCTGCGCGTCGTCCGCTGGCGCGCACCAATCCAATCCGGCGAGGATGCCGCCGATGAAACGCTTGCGCGACTGGCCGATGAGCACCGGATATCCCAGCTTCTGGATCCGGGCGAGACCTGCGAGAAGCGGCATGTTGCGCTCGGCGTCGGGCTTGGAGAAACCGAGACCCGGGTCGAGGATGATGCGTCCCGGCGCCACGCCGGCGTCGAGCACGGCGTCGAGCTGGCGGCGCATTTCGTCGATGACGTCGGCGAGCACGCCATGCTCGTAGACCGAGGTGTCGCGGTCCGGGACCCCGCTCGCCGAACCCGAAAGCCACGCACGCCAATGCTGCAGGATGTACAGGCAGTCGTTGTCACGGATCACGCGCGGCATGTCGGGGTCCATCTGCCCGCCCGACACATCGTTGATGATCTGGGCGCCGGTGTCCAGCGCCGCCTGCGCGACGGACGCGCGCGTCGTGTCGATCGACAGCATCGCGCCATGCGGCGTCAGTGCGTTCACCGCGGTGAGGACCCGGGACTTCTCCGTCTCGGCGTCCACGCGCTGCGCTCCCGGGCGGGTCGATTCGGCGCCGATGTCGATGATGTCGGCGCCGTCACCCATCATGTCGAGGCCATGCTGTGCCGCCTTGTCAGGGTCGAGCCACAGCCCGCCGTCCGAGAAAGAATCCGCCGTCACATTGAGCACGCCCATGACGAGCGTCTGCGGCGCGTCATGCAGACGCCGGAGCGATGAAGGCAAGGTGGGATCGGCGGCGATGCGCCGTTCGCGTTCCGGTGCGGTGGCGGGTGCGTGCGCAGACAGTGCTGCGGTGTTTTCTGTCATTGTCATATGTCCCCTCAATTGTGTACCTCAGTTTGTGTTCCGGGGTTGTTGCGCCTGCATGCGCGAACGCCTGCAGGCCCGTGACTTTTCAATTATCGATTTTTCAATTATTCCGTCGGGCTTTCCCGCGGCCCGGATGCCGCCCGCGCCCTGTGGTCGCGGTGACGCCGGCGCGCGTCGTCCCGATGGTTTCCCGCCTGGCATGGCGCCCGGCGGAAAGGCGGCTGCTGTCAGCCCCTGCAGATGAGCTGCATGGCTTCGGCGCGGGTCGCCGCGTTCCTCATGATGCCACGCACCGCCGATGTGGTGGTGCGCGCCTGGGATTTCTTCACTCCGCGCATCGACATGCACAGGTGTTCACATTCGATGACGACGAGGCAGCCCTTGGCGTCGAGCTCCGACATGATGGTGTCGGCTATCTGCTTGGTGAGACGCTCCTGCACCTGCGGACGGCGGGCATACACCTCAACGAGCCGTGCGAGCTTGGACAGCCCCACGACCATGCCGTTGCTCGGGCAGTACGCGATGTGCGCGACGCCGAAGAACGGCAGCAGATGGTGCTCGCACACCGAGTAGAGCTCGATGTCTCGCACGACCACCATTTCGTCGGTGTCCGTTTTGAACTGGCGCTGCAGAGGCTCCTCCGGCGACTTGTAGAGCCCGCCGAACAGCTCCTTGCTCGCGCGTGCGATGCGGTCCGGGGTGTCGAGCAGACCCTCGCGGTCGGGGTCCTCGCCGATTGCCACGAGGAAGTCGCGTACCGCGCGGCGCACGCCGTCGTAGTCGTAACGGTGCAGACCGTCGGGGCTGATGAGTTCCTCATCCGCCGTGGCGCGCATGGAATCATTGTTGTCGTTGACCATTACACCTTGCCTTTCAGATGTCCCGAATCCTTACCTTAGCGCGGAAACCGCGCCGACAGCGAGATTCGCATGCACCGCAGTCACGTGCGGCGCAGAAAACGACAGATGAGACAAGGCGGACGGCATGCATCGCAGCACCGACGGCAGGAGCGGCAGACGCGAGATTCCCCGATTCGTCGCATACGACACAGCGGGCCCGGACTTCCCATGGAAACCCGGGCCCGCTGGTGCAGACAATCGGAGCCGTCGCGGTCCATCGCCGTTTAGGACGCCGCGCCATCACATCACGTCAGGCGTTCGACTGCCCTGGCTGGTCCGGCTGACCTGGCTGCGCATCGGATTGCGGCGCGTCCGGGACCTCGGGGGTTCCGGGAGCCGGCTGACCAGCTGGCTGATCGTCCTGCGCGGCATTGTCCGCCTCGCGTTCGGCGGCGGACTGCAGGCTGCGGCGCAGCGACTCGGGGATCGGAACCGGAGGACGGTCCGACACCGTGCGGTTCTCGTTCGACAGCCACTGGGTGCGTTCCGGAGCCTTCTTGATATCCTTGAACACCACCGCGAGTTCCTTCTCGTTCAGCGTCTCCTTGACAAGGAGCTGGCGCACGAGTTCGTCGAGGATGTCGCGGTTCTCGTTGATGATCTGCCATGCCTCGTTGTGAGCGTTCTCAAGCAGGTCGTGCACCTCGTGGTCCACGATCTGGAGCGTCTCTTCCGAGAACTTGCGCGACTGCAGTCCGTCGATGCCGTCCTCCTGCTTGGCGTCGCCCCACTTGACGGAGCCGAGCTTGGTGGAGAAGCCGTCTTCGAGCACCATCTGGCGCGCGATGTCGGTGGCCTTCTCGATGTCGTTCGACGCACCGGTGGTCGGGTCATGGAACACAACCTCCTCGGCGGTGCGCCCGCCCATGGCGTAGGCGAGCTGGTCGAGCAGCTGGTTGCGTGTCTCGGAGTAACGGTCCGACGTCGGCATGACCATCGTGTAGCCCAGCGCACGGCCTCGCGGAAGGATCGTGACCTTGGTGACGGGGTCGGTGTTGTGCAGTGCGGCGGCGACCAGCGCGTGGCCGCCCTCGTGGTACGCGGTGTTGCGCAGCTCCTCGGCCGCCATGCCGGTGGAACGGCGGCGCGGACCGCTCATCACGCGGTCGATCGCCTCGTCGATGGCGCGGTTGTCGATGAGCTGGGCGTTGGCACGCGCGGTGAGCAACGCGGCTTCGTTGAGCACGTTGGCCAGATCGGCGCCGGTGTAGCCCGGGGTGCGCACTGCCACCTGGTGCAGGTCGACGCCCGGAGCGAACGGCTTGCCCTTGGCGTGCACCTTGAGAATCGCCTCGCGTCCGGCGAGGTCCGGCGCCTCCACAGCCACCTGGCGGTCGAAACGGCCGGGGCGCAGAAGGGCGGGGTCGAGCACGTCGGGGCGGTTCGTCGCGGCGATCACAATCAGGCTCGTGTCGTTGTCGAAGCCGTCCATCTCGACAAGCAGCTGGTTGAGCGTCTGCTCGCGTTCGTCCACGCCGCCGTTGGCGCTGTTGCCACGGCGACGTCCGACGGCGTCGATTTCATCGATGAAGATGATGGCCGGGGCGTTCTTCTTCGCCTCATCGAACAGGTCACGCACACGCGAAGCGCCCAGACCCACGAACATCTCGACGAAGTCGGAGCCCGCCATGGAATAGAACGGGACGCCCGCCTCGCCTGCGATGGCTCGCGCCAGCAGCGTCTTGCCGGTTCCCGGAGGGCCGTAGAGCAGCACGCCTCGCGGGATTCGCGCACCGAGCCTCTGGTATTTCGTCGGGTCCTTGAGGAAGTCCTTGATCTCTTCGACTTCCTGGACCGCCGCCTCTTCGCCGGCGACGTCCTTGAACTTGGTCTTCGGGGTGTCGCCTTCGCCGAGCTTCTTGCTGCTGCTCTTGTTGCCGAACAGCGCACCTCCCGCGCCGCCCTGCATGCGGTCGAGCAGCCACCAGAACGCCAGGAAGATGATGACGAACGGAATCATCGTGGTTATGAGGTATTCCACGACGCTGTTGCTTGACGAAATCGTCGAGGTGTAGCCGTCCTTGAGGTTGGCGTCCTCGACGGCGCTGACGACCTCCTCGCCCTGCGGGAACACGTAGTAGAACGCGACGTTCTTGCCATAGTTATGGGACTGGCCGTTCCTGTCGGTCTTGACGAAGTCATCAGTGAGGTCGAGCGTGACGGTGTACCTGCCGCCGTCGATCTCGGCGTAGGTGGCCTTGCCGTCCTTGAGCAGTTCCAAGCCGTCCTTGGTGTCGATGATCCTCGCCGCCCCGGCGTTGCTG
Organism: Bifidobacteriaceae bacterium UBA2724; assembly: GCA_002353815.1. Lineage (GTDB taxonomy): Bacteria > Actinomycetota > Actinomycetes > Actinomycetales > Bifidobacteriaceae > Pseudoscardovia. Next base: position 111,187 of record DEKK01000005.1, read on the forward strand.
AGCTGGAAGCCGACGAGGATGAGCACCACGATCACACCCACCCAAATCCACGGGTTGCGCCACCAGGGCTTTTTGCCGCCCTTGCGGTTGTTGTTGCCATTGCCCCCGTTGTTGTCATCTGGATCGTCGAATGGGTCGAAACCGTTTTGCGGGTTCCGTCCATTCCCGGGGTCGTTGGGAAAGCTCATTTTGCCTCCTTGCTGTACACCGATGGCTTGAGAATTGCCACGGAATCCAGATTCCTGTATTTTTCTGCGTAGTCCAGACCGAAACCAACGACGAATTCGTCTGGAATAACAATACCTTGATACTTCGGGTGGAGCTCGGTCTTATGCCGCGCAGGTTTGTCGAACAGCGCGAAGACCTCGACCGACGCCGCCCCACGGCGCCGCAGCTCGTTGACGAGCCATTCCAGCGTGAGACCGGAATCGATGATGTCTTCGACCACGAGCACATTCCTGCCGCGCACATCGGTCGACAGGTCCTGGCGCATGGTCACGGTACCGCTCGACGAGGTGCCCGAGCCATAGCTCGACAGACTCACGAAATCCATCTGCGCGTTGATGCTCATGGCTTGGGACAGCGCCACGAGGGTGTTCACCGCGCCCTTGAGCACACCGACCAGCAGCACGTCGCGACCTGCGTAATCCTGCGACACCTGGCGGGCGACTTCTTCGATCTTCGCATCGATTTGCGCGCGGGTCACCAGTTCGCGATCGATATCCTCAGCAACATCCGAAATTTTCATATCGACCATCTTCTCACAACACTTCGTCGATTAACTGGGAAATACCTGAAAAACAGGCAATGTTCGCTGTAAGCGATAATTACGTTTTCGCCGATTCGCCCTCCATGCGGCAGGTTCCCGGCCGCCGCGCCACCGCACCAGCAGGCCCCGCGCCGCGTCACAGTTTGCCGACCGCGTTTGCGAGCGCGAACTCGTCGGAAGACACAGCCCACGCGACGGCGGGGTCCTGGCACACGGTGGCGAAGAACACGACCGACCCGTCGCTGAGCATGATGGTGCCCGTCAAGGCGCGCGCGTTCTCCAGCGTGCCGGTCTTCAGACGCTCCAGGCCAAACGTGGGCGCCTCGAAACCAGCCCTGGGCTTGTCGATTCCGGGAACGAGCATGGCGTTCATCATCGGCGACGCGTCCGAATCCTCATCAAGTACGAGATCCCGCTCGACCTGGGCCAGGGTGAGCGCCGCGATGCGCGTGCCCTGCGTCAGGCCCGAGCAGTCCTTAAGAGACAGGCCGTCCGAGAAAATCCCCGCGGCCTTCACCGTGTCGGTGACCGCCTGAGCCGCGCCCGCCGGCGAATTCTCATATCCCATCTTCAGCGCGATGAGACGTCCGAATTCCTCGGCGAGGGTGTTCCATGAATTCTTGAGCATCACCCGCATGACCTCGTAAAGCGGGGCTGACGAGACGGACGCGATCTGCGTCGCGTCGTCAGGCGTCGTGACGGATTCCGGATTGTCGGCGTTCGACACCGTCACGCCGACGCCCGACAGCTGGCTGGCGAATTCCTTGGCGACGTTCAGGGCCGCGGTCGCCGTTTTCGGAGGATACGCGGAATCCTGCACGTCGAGGTTCTCGGGCACGTAGGTGCCCCACTGGCGGTCCATGTCGATGGCCATCGAGGCCATGGGCATCTCGAATATATAGTCCTGGTTGTTGCTGTCGATTCCGTCAGGTAGGCGTTTGTCGCCGAACAGCGTGTCGTCGTATTCCAATGTGACCTGCGACACGCCCTGGTCCTCGAGCGCCGACGCGGTTTCTTTCACCAGCGTGGCGATTCCGGCGCGGCCGTTGACATGATTGGGGTCGTTCTCGCCTCTGCCCAGCAGCAGGTCCCCGTTGCCTTTCAGCACGATCGTGGCTTTCCCATCCGTCACGTCGCCATCCACCAGCACCTGCGTGTCGAGCGTCTGGTAGAGATCAAGCTGCCTGGTTGCGGCGAACGCCGTGAGGGTCTTGGTCGTCGAGGCGGGTTCGCGGGCGGTCTCGGCGTCATGTTCGGCGATCCGGTTGCCATTGATGTCGAGGAAGACCGCGGAATACGTCGTGCCGATGTCGGCGCTCTGCGTGAACGCATCGAACTGCTGCTTGATGGCCGCCGCCATGCCGGCCGACACACCGGAGCCGTCCTGGGTGAAGTTCGGTGCGAGGGTCGCCGCAGCCTTGGCAGTGCGGATGGAGAGGCGATAGGTCATGGTCTCGGAGCCTTGCTGACGGTACCTGCTGCCCGCCATGACCAATCCGGAGAACACAAGCACGGAAGCGACACATGCGGAGATGATCCGAATCAGGATCAGAGGCACCCCTTGTCTTTTTTCAGCGTGTTTCATGCATTCCCCCAGTGGAAACAGGCGTATGGCAAATACTCAACGACACCGTGAACTTTACCGCGGTCAGCATACATCGCGGCGCATCGCGCCGCTGCGCCGACGGCGGTCGCATACGGAACCGTTCGGCGCGACAGGGGACGCAGGACAGTGCGAACGGCCAGTCATTCGTCCCCTTCGCCCATCTCTTCGGCCACCACTTCTTTCGATGCGCCTTGGTGCGCGATCGGCTTCCATTCGGGTTTCGAGAAGATGGCGACGAACGAAATCGGCACATAGCTCAGCATGTACACGGGGAAACTCAGGCAGTACGCCACGAGCTCGCGGTTCGTGGCACCGATCTTGTCACGTTCGAAAATCGAAGTGATTGCGGCCAGGAGCATGAGAGTGAGCAAAGATTCCACCAACGCCAGGCCCCACACGCGCATGATGCCCAGCTGGCTCTGCCACGTCACGAACCCGCAGGCGGCGAAGATCAGTCCCAGCACGATGCGAATGATGGTGACCAATGTGAGCGGGCAGATCATGAGCGACAGATCCACCGCCGAGAAATCGCGTTCCCGGATCGCATATTTGATGAGTTCCAGACCGTAGTAACGGAACACCTGCAGGAACCCCTTGCTCCACCGCACGCGCTGACGCCACGACTGCGCAAAGGTGACGGGCTGCTCGTCATACAGCATCGCCTTGCCGCAATACCCGATGGTGTCGCCGTGAAGGATCGTGTCCATGGTGAATTCGAGGTCTTCGGTGAGCAGATGGAACTTCCAGCCCTTGTTGCGCTCCATGATCTTGCGCGAAAACAGGAACCCCGTGCCTCCCACGTGGCAGCTGGTGCCCAGCACGTGGCGCGTGCCGTTGAGAAATCGCCCCTCGCGCACGAACCACAGCGCCGAACCCGACGACACCCAGTTTTCCGAGAAATTCACGGAATTGCGGTAGCTGGTGAGCGCCTGGAAGCCCGCATGAAAAGCCTTGTTCATCTCTTCGACGTAATGCTTGTCGAGCAGGTTGTCGGCGTCGAAGACCATGTAGGCGTCGTATTTCTCGGAGGCGCCGGATTCGCGGATGGTGTCGAGCAGATAGGTGAGCGCGTAGCCTTTGCCGATCTGCTCCTTGTTGAAGCGCTCGACCACGTGGCATCCCATGTCGCGGCACAGCTGGGCGGTGTTGTCGTCGCAGTTGTCGGCGACGACCCAGATGTCGATTTTCTCTTCCGGATACGTCTGGTGGTGGATGCAGTTGATGAGGTTGCCGATGACCTTCGCTTCGTTGCGCGCCGAAATCAGCACGCAGTAGTTCTTGTCGAATGGCGCGTCGGGGTAGTCCACCGTCTTGGCGAAGGCCCCGATGACGATGCACACGACCTGGTACACCATGACCAAGGTGCCGATGATGCCGATGATGATGTCGAGAAATGTGAGAAGACCCATCAGTTCCATTCCTTGCGAGCGCTGTGGCCCTTGCGCGGTTTCGCCGGCGCGGGGTGGTCGAAGCTCGAGCGGTGGGCGGATCCGCCGTTGTCTCCGTCTCCGTCGCCGCTGCCGCCCTCGTCGTCACGGGAGCCGGTGCCGTTGGCGTCGTCGTCGGCGTGCGTTCCGCCATCGGACCACGATCCGCCCTTGGAGTCCTTGCGGAACTTGGACTTTTCGGGGGCCGGCCCCTGTTCGTTGCGATGCCGCAGCCCCTCCGTCACATCGGTGGTGTCGAGGTCGCCGTCGTCCGTCGCCGTGTCGTCGGGACCGGGCGCGTGTTGCGGTATCGCGACGGTTTCGGAATCGTCCTGGTCGTCGCGACCGTCCGGTGCAAACACATCCGTGCCGAATTCGTCCTCAAGCAGCTGCTGGTACTCGTCCTCGACGGTGGCATGCTTCGACGAGCCCCGCGCGACGCGCGGCAGGCGGTCGGCGACGGGCTTGATGATGCGTTCGTTGACCGTTTCGGCGCCCTGCACCATCGCGGATTTCCTGACTGTCTTCTGGTCGTTGAGCAAAGGTGAGTCAATCAGGTCATAGTGCTTCGTGTACATCTTGAACAGCACCTGGATCGACGCCCACACGGGCAGTGCGAGGAACGCGCCCAGCGCGCCGAACAGATAGCCGAACAGCACGACGACGAGGAATGCGACGGCAGGGTTGATGTCCATGGTGCGCTGCGATATCTTCGGCGACAGCAACAGGTTCTCGATTTGCTGGTAGATGACGATGTAGACCACGACGATGATGGCGTATTTGAGGCCGTTGGTCGTCAGCACCGACAGCACGGGGATCGCGCCGCCGATGTATGTGCCGATCGTCGGCACGAACTGCGACACCAGGCCGCAGAACAGCGACAGCGGCAGCCAGTACGGCACGCCCATGAAGACGAGGAACACCGACATGCAAGCGCTCGAGATCAGCGCGAGGATGATGCGCGAATACAGGAAGTTCGAGATCTGGTCCTGCAGCACGGTCCACGTGACGAGGAACTTTTTCTGCGACCTCGGCGACATGTAGCGGCAGAAGGACTTGCGCATGGAGGGGGCGCACGCCGACATGTAATAAGTGACGAGCAGCACGGTGAAGACTGCGAAGACCGCGCCTCCGACCGACGTGACGTATTTCCACGCCTGGCCGGCGTATTGCTCCATGTTGTTGGTGTGGCTCTGGACCCATTTGAGAATCGTGTCGCCGAGGTCTTCCATCTGGGGCAGTTGGTACCCGAACTGGCTCTTGACCCAGTTCCCAATGGTGAGGTAGGTGTTCGGCAGGGAGGCGATCATCTGTATGACCTGCTGCACGAACATCTGGCCGAATTCCACACAGAGCGCGACGACGGCCACGCACACGCCGATGAGGGTTACGCCGGACGCCGCGCCGCGCCTCCATCCGTGTTTGACGAGTTTTTCGACGATCGGGTTCATCGCCAATGCGACGAAGATGGAAATCACGACGATGAGGACCAACGGCTGGATGCTCGCCCAGGCGTTCCACACCCAGACGCTCAGAAAGACGGCGATGGCGATATAGAGCAGTCCGCGGCCGAACCATTCCGGAGGTCGGCGCGGGTCGCCCTTGCTGGGAAACAGCGAGGCCAGGTCAATCTGCGTGGTCTTCGGCTCTTCATCATCAGGTTGCATATGGCTCATTATGGCATTACGACGCGCCAAAGTGCGCTTATCACGACTCTTCCACGCCTTCATCACAGGTGGCAATCCGCCGCGCTGACGCGTTGCGCAGAGCATGCCGGCGCTTTGCGCAGACCATGTGAGCGTTCACGTACAAGACGCCTAGCGGGCCTCGCCTTTTCTCGCAATCCACTATTGTGAAAGCATGCTTTCAGTTTCGCTAGTGATTCCTGCATGGAACGAATCAGAGCGCATCGTCGACTGCCTTAATTGTTGTGTCAGGCAGACGATGCCCGCCAAGGAAATCATCGTCGTCGACAACAAATCCACCGACGACACCCGCCAGATAGTGCAGGACTTCATCGACAGCCACCCCCACTCCAACGTCATCCTCATGGAGCAGGATGCCGAGCAGGGGCTCATTCCGACGCGCAATTACGGGCTCGACCATGCCACCGGCGATGTGCTGGGGCGCTTCGACGCCGACTGCATGATCAAGCCGGATTGGGTCGAGGTCGTCTCCGGGGTCTTCACCGAAGACGAGGACGCCATGGGCTGCACCGGCCCCGTGGCTTACTACGACATGCCCGCGCGCAAGTTCGGGCTGAAAGGCGACAACACGATCCGCCGGCGCATCTACCGCGCAGACGGCTCGCATCCGCTGCTTTTCGGATCCAACATGGCGCTGCGCGCAACCGCGTGGAAGCGCATCCGCACCGAGGTCTGCCGCGACAAGGCGGACGTCATGCACGAAGACATCGACATCTCGCTGCATCTCATCGGCGACGATCTGAAAACCGTGTATTGCCCGCGCATGATCGCCGGCATGTCGGCGCGGCGCATCGATTCGAAACCCGACAGCTTCCTGGCGTACATGCGCCGCTTCAAAAACACATTCAACGCGCACCCCCAGCACTGGCGGCAGCACAAGCCCGAGATCACGTTCCGCGCACTGTATCCAGTGCTGCACGTGTTCTATCCGCAGTACCAGCGCTATCTGAAGATGGCACGGATCGACCCCGCCGAGCGTGTCTGGCTCGACGAACAGATGGAGCTTGCCGAGAAGGCATGCCTCGAGTGGCCCCAGGACGAGAACGCGGATCTGGCGCCGAAAGACAGCGGGGCCGGCGAGGGCGACAACGCCGAGTAGGCGTGCGGGGTCCATCGGCAAGCGAACGAACGAAACGGGACGCACTGCACGATGCGCAGGAGCGTCCCGTTTCGTATTCAGCGCGATGGCTGCGGCGCCCCGTCATCCCATGGAGACAGCAGGGCGCCGTCAACGTCCATCCGACCTCGCCTGCGTCACGAAACACCGACGTTTCGCGACGCCGCGAGCGCCGCGGTGCGTCACATCAGCGACGTGTAGATGGCGAGGATGTCTTCCTCCGTGGCCTTGCGTGGATTGCCGGGCGTGCACACATCGTTGAACGCGTCATGCGCCAGCGGCTTGAGGTCGGCCTCGGTGGCGCCCACCTGCGAGATCTTCGTCGGGTTGCCCAGATCGACGGTGAGCTTGTGGACCGCCGTCACGGCTTCGTCGCGCACGGTGGCGATGTCACCGGTGTAGGCGTCGGCGACGCCGAAGGCGTCTGCGATGTCACGGTACTTCTCGCCCGTGTATTCCTTGTTGTAGTCCATCACCGGGGCGAGCAGGATGCCGTTCGCCACGCCGTGCGCCGCACCCAGGCGGCCGCCCAGCGGATGCGCCATGCCATGCACCAGGCCGAGGCCGACGTTGGAGTAGGCCATGCCGGTGATGTAGCTCGAATACGCCATCTGTTCGCCTGCCGCGACGTCGCCTTCGACGGACTTCGCAAGGTTGTGCGCGGTCATGCGGATGGACTGCAGGCTCAGGCAGTCGGACAGGCTCCAGGCGCCGGGCGTGACGAAGCCCTCGATGGCGTGGGTCAGGGCGTCGAGGCCGGTGGCGACCTTGAGGCCGCGCGGCATGCCGTCGGTCAGGTCCGGGTCCACGAATGCGACGACGGGGATGTCATGCGGGTCGACGGCGACGAACTTGCGCTTGCGGGCGGTGTCGGTGATGACGTAGTTGATCGTGGTCTCCGAAGCGGTGCCTGCGGTTGTCGGCACGCCGAAGATCGGGACCGACGGGTTCTTGGTGTCGGCCACGCCCTCGAGGCTCAGCACATCGGCGAACTCCGGGTTGGCGGCGACGATGCCGATGCCCTTGCAGGTGTCCTGCGGCGAACCGCCGCCCAGGCCGATGAGGAAGTCGGCGCCGGACGCCTTGAACTTCTCGACGCCATCCTGAATGCATTCAACCGGCGGGTTCGGCTTCACGTTCGTGAACACCTCGTAGGGCATGCCTGCGGCATCAAGCACGTCGAGCACCTTCTTGGCGGTGCCGACGGCCGGATCGGCGAGCACGGGATCGGTGACCACGAAGGCCTTCGTGAATCCACGGGACTTCGCGGCGCCGGGGATTTCCTTGATGGCGCCACGACCGAAATAAGCCGTCTGGTTGAAAATCATCCTGTAGACCATGTCGTTCTCCTTTGAACTATGCCGCAGCCGCGCGCACATCATGGTGGTCGCAGATCGCAGCCCACCACGGATTGCGATGGCGCGATGGCGCGTTTCTGAGCCTCGTGGGTGCCTGGCGCCCTGCGCGGACGCACTGATGACGCGCGGCAACGCGGTGTGCTGGTTGCGCTCGCGAAGCTCGGCCGACGCCTGTGTCGGTGTGCTCTTATTGTATACAGCCGTCGCCGCAAAATCACCTGTGATCATTCGGCTGTCCACAGCAATGACAACTATGCGGACTCCCGCCGCGCGAGCCCCGTCGCACGACGTGGCGCATGGGTGCCGACGGCGAGAAAAGGGCAAGAACATGGAATGGTGAAATTGGACACGGCGACGGGTTCCGGGACGGATCGAGGAAGAAGAAAACAAGGAAAGCGAGAAGGAAAGAAAAAGACCGGCTCATCGCCGGCCTCGAATCGTACCCCCTGAGAGAGTCGAACTCTCGTTGTCAGATTGAAAGTCTGGTGTCCTAACCGTTAGACGAAGGGGGCGCACGATGGGATAGCATACTCACACATGCGAATTCGTGCAAATCGGGGACTTTCGGCGTGGCGAGCAGACAGAGGGGCGCCGGCGCATGACCGTGCCTCCAGCTCCACCTGCCACCGCGCCGGATGTCACACGGCGCGATAGGTGAAGTCGTGGATGGTGCGCCCTGCATCCAACCCTTTGCGTTCGAAATTCGTCAGCACGCGCCCGTCGAAACGCTCGGACTCGCGGAACATGGCATGCGGCAGCTCCGCGGCGCGACCGGCGTCGCCCTTGCCCACATGTTCCACCGCGAGCGAGACCTCGCGGGTGCCGTCGTTGACGAAGCCCGGCGCCGAATCCATCACCTCATGCACATGCAGCGCGTAGTCGTCGATGTCGGTGGCGATCCGCCACACCCCGCCCGCCCGCAGCGCCTCGTGCACGTCATGCGCCAAAGCCGGCTGCACGATGCGCCGCTTGTGGTGCTTCATCTTGGGCCAGGGATCGGGGAAGAAAGTCCACACCTCCTCGAGCATCCCCGGCTCCATGACCGCGAACAGCTCGGGGGCGTTGACCTGCGCGATGCGGAGGTTGTGCAGCTTGCCGTTGCCGGCTTTGAGCAACGTGTGCGCCACGCCGGGATCATAGACCTCAAGGGCAAGATAGTTGGTCTGCGGGTCACGCGCCGCGGCGGCGGCGATGTTCTCGCCCTGCCCCGTGCCTATCTCGACGATCAGCGGATGGTCGTTGCCCCATTCTCTGCGCACGAACCCGGTGGTGAAGCGGAAATCCGGGTCCACGCTGAGGTCGCGCCCGCCGTTCGGGATGCTCAGCAGGAACTCGGGCGCATTCTCGTCCCACATGCGCTGCATGCGGTCGTCGAGATGAGAGGAGCGGCGCACGAATGAGACGACACGCCGCTGGAAAGGCTCGGCGCTCCCCTCGCCTTGCGGCGCCGGGGCGCCATCGGCCCCCGTGACGACGTCCCGCGTCTCGTCCGCGCGCGCCGATTCGTCTGTTTCTGCTTCGTGTGCCATGCCGATCCTTGGATTGCCGTGATGAATTACAGCAGAATTGTACTGTGACACGAGACCGCCGAAACATTGAAAACAGACACGACACGCCGCACGCAAATTTTCGCGCCGTCAATTTGCGCAATCGCCGCGGTGTCTGTATTATCTCTTTTGTTGCCTGAAACAAGGTAACGGATGGCTCCGTAGCTCAGTTGGTTAGAGCGCCGCCCTGTCACGGCGGAGGTCACCGGTTCAAGTCCGGCCGGAGTCGCGAGATCAAGAACCCAGGTTCGCCTGGGTTTTTTGTTCAATGGCTCTGTAGCTCAGTTGGTAGAGCGTACGACTGAAAATCGTGAGGTCAGCGGATCGATGCCGCTCGGAGCCACCATTACCCCGCCTCGTGCGGGGTTTTTCTTTATCTGCGGCTTCTCTATGCTATTTTTCTTTCTCTATGCTGCTTTTCCGTACGCTGCTTTTCCGTACGCGGCTTTTCCGTACGCTGCTTTTTTCGATACGCAGCTTTTTCTACGCAGCCGTGTTTTCCGATGCCTGGCCGTTCCTTTCCGACGAACCTCATCAGACGATGACGGGCGCGGGGTCGGGGACCAGGATCCCCGTGCGCGGGTAATACGTGAGCCGGACGCGCTGCCCTGGCTCAAGCCCCTCGGGCATGAGGTCGCCATAGCCGTTGGGAAGGGAAATGCGGAACGTCCTTCCCGAATCAGTCCGGAACTCGTAGTACTCGGCAGTCTGCCTGCTTCTGTGATGGTGTCCCGGACGATAATCATCTGGATCGCGCCTCCCCGTGGTGCTTCTCAGCGAGCCCTCTTCCACGAATGTCACGGTTTCCGTCACCGGACCGGTCGAATAGTCAGACACCGCGAAAAACCCGAGCACAAGACCGGCTATCAGCAGCACCGCGGTGATGACGACCGCCATCCTGCCGAAACCTCCGATTCTCCACCCCCGCCGCGTGGCCCTCGCATCGCGAAGAAGCGGTGCTCCCTTGGCCACCATGCCCACGGCTCCGATGGTTCCGACGACGAGGATCACCATCGCATACAGCAGCTTGCCGCGCAAGGCACTTGCCCCGACGCCTCCGGTGATCGAACCCAGCAGCGCCGCGATGCACGCGACGATGCAGAACACAACGGACGCGCCGTCGCGTGGCACCAGATCGATTCGGTCGGCCCCTTCTGGAACGCCACCAGAGGGGCGCGCGCCGTACGTCTGCATGACAACGTTGTTGCCGGCACGCTGGCCGGGAAACGAATACGGCGCATACGCCACGGGCCGCGCGCCATACGCGCCGAAGGGCTGATATGCCGCGTACGGAGAACCGGGCTGCACATTCGGCGGCACCAGTACATTCGGCGGCATGGAGGGCCCCTGCTGTGGCGCACCGGGTGAGTTCACCTGCGGCGCGCCCTGCGCCCAGTATTGTCCGGACGGGACATCGGGTTCGCTCCACTCCCCCGCGACGCCCGGCTGGCCGGGCGCGGACTTGAAATACTGCTCGGAATACGCGCTTGTCTGACGCCCCTCGCGCCGGTAACCATGCTGCGGCTCCATATTGCAGTCCCCTTTCGCATCCACTCGTCTCTCATCGGTGCATGCCCTCGTATCGTATACGCCGCCATGCCGCGGCGCCAACAACGCCATCGTCCGGCGCACAACCGTCGCCGGATGTCGTGTACGGACGCGCCACTTCCATAAAACGCCTGCCGGTTCCATCCCGGAGGCGGCAGGCGTCGCTTGTCTATCAGACGGCGCCTTGCCAACTACGAACAAGAGGCACGCATCAGCGGCCGATCTCGCCCTTCACCCAGTCGATGATGTACGGCGCGACTTCCTCGATCTGGTTGATGGCGATCTCGAAATCCTCGGGGCCGCCGTACCACGGGTCCACGAGGTCGATCTCGTATTCCTTGCCCGGGGCCGGGGTGAGCAGATTCGGGTCGAACGACCGGTACATATGCACCTTGTCGCGGTCCTCGGGCGGCAGCATGCGCAGCAGCGCGCGCATGTGCGACGCGGTCATCGGCAGGAACAGATCCGTTTCGTCAATTTCGTCGCGGGTGATGGCATGCGCGAAATGATGCTTCGGAATCTCATACCCGCGCGCCCGCAGCACACGCACGGCGCGTGGATCGATCGGATGGCTGTATTCCTCATCGCTGATGCCGCTCGACATGACCTTGACGGCGTCCGAAAGCCCTTCGTCGTCGGCGTACTTGCGCAGGATGATCTCGGCCATCGGGGAACGGCAGATGTTGCCCGTGCACACAGTCGTGATCGTGTACTTCTTGTCGTCTTCGGATGTCATAGGTTCCTCTTGTTCTTTCGATGCGATGCGATGCCACAGGACCACGAGCAGACCTGCGAGCAGTCCGACGAGCGGCCGGAGCACCATCCGCGCAATGCCGCGCGCGCTGGGCACGGCGGGCGCATACACTCCGCACGACGCGTTTATTCGGCGAAGTCCATGCCCCCGGTCCGGCGCTCGCCCGGGGTCAGTCGTCCGAATCCTCGTCATCCTCTACTTTGCGATACACGGTGTAGCGAAAACGCGGGATGTCGGTGTCCTGCTCGGGGGTCATCCACGGGGATTCGTCCTCGACGCGCCACTTGTCGTCATCGAGATGCGGGGCATACGTGTCGGCCTTGTACGTGCCGTCCACCTGCGTCACATAGGCGCGGTCGGCCTCGGAGAGCATCTCGGTGAACACCGAGTACCCGCCGATAATCCAGATTTCGGAATGGTCCATCCCGTCGTCCGGAATCGCGGCCTGGCTCGCCAGTTCCAGAGCGTCGTCGGGCGTTGTGACGACGCTGGCGCCAGGAGCCCGGTATCCAGGGTCGGAAGAGATGACGATGTTGTCTCGGTTCGGCAACGGCTTGCATCCCATGGATTCCCATGTCTTGCGCCCCATGATCACCGGGTGCGACACGGTCAGGGCCTTGAAATGCTTGAGGTCCTCGCGCAGATGCCACGGGATGCCGCCTTCAAAGCCGATGCCCTCTCCGCCATCGGGGGTATGGGCCTGTGCCCAAATCAGATTCACCCACGTGCGTTTGGGCTCGTCATCACCATCGAACTCGTCGTATTCCTCTTCGTCCTCGAAGGGGTCATCGTTGCGATGGTCGCTCAGGTGCCCGGAAAATCCGGGCTTGGGTTCGTGATGGTCGGTACGACTGTGACTGTCATGCTCCATTGTCGAAAATCACTCCTTAGCTAGCCTGACCGCGGCGCGGCCAGGGCAGACACTAAAACCACATAGTAGCATCCCGCATGGCGCACCACACGGCATGCAGGGCGATCACCGGCGGCCCGCCCCCGCGTCAGTCCGGCATCCGCCCTGCGCCCCGCCTCGCGGCGACCCCGGCCGCAGGCAGCGGGAACCTCGGGTCAGACGGCCACCGGCGCCTTGATCGTGGGGTGGTGCCGGTAGTTGATAACGTGGAAATCCTCGTATTCGTAATCGAAGATGCTGGGCGCCTTGTCGATTTCGAGCGTCGGATACGGATATGGCTCGCGCGACAGCTGCTCGAGGAACTGATCGACATGGTTGTCGTAGATGTGGCAGTCGCCGCCGGTCCACACGAACTCACCGGGTTCGAGCCCCGCCTGCTGTGCCATCATGCAGGTGAGCAGCGCATACGAAGCGATGTTGAACGGCACGCCGAGGAACATATCGCAGCTGCGCTGGTACAGCTGGCAGCTGAGGCTGCCGTTGGCCACGTAGAACTGGAACAGCGCATGGCAGGGCGGCAGGGCCATTTTCTCGACCTCGGCGGGGTTCCACGCCGTCACGATCATGCGACGGGAGTCGGGATCGGTTTTGATGAGGCCGAGCACGTTGGAGATCTGGTCGATGGTGCGGTTGGGGTCATCGGGCGTCGGCGCCGGCCAGCTGCGCCACTGCACGCCGTACACCGGACCGAGGTTGCCATTCTCGTCGGCCCATTCGTCCCAGATATGCACGCCATGGTCGACGAGCCAACCGATGTTGTTGCTGCCTTTGAGGAACCACAGGAGCTCATACGCCACGCCCTTGAACCACACGCGCTTGGTGGTGATGAGCGGGAAGGAGTCGTGCAGGTCGAAACGCATCTGCTGACCGAACAGCGAAATGGTACCGGTGCCCGTGCGGTCGCCCTTGAGCACGCCTTCCATGAGAATCTTGCGCACCAGGTCTTCGTAAGGCATGGGAATGCTGGTTTGCGGGCGTTCCGGCACGCGAGAGCGGATGTCATCAAGTTGCTGTTGAGTCAATGCCATATATGCTAGTCTGCCCCCGCCCCCAGACCCCGGCCCGGCGCCTGCCGCGCCTACACAAAAACGGCAGAGCGCCCCGCGCGGCATGGGCTATCCGCGCGGGGCGCTCCGTTGTCGAACGATCCGTCCCCATGAGGGAACGACGTCAGCGGCGAACCTCGACGTTCATACGCACCGGCGTCGCCTCCCGGTAGGTGTGCATCACGGTGCAGCCGCTTTCGATGTGACGGCGCACGCGTTCGGCGAGCTTCTTGGCGTCTTCCTCCGACAGACCGGCCTTGGTGGCGTCCACCACGATCTGCTCTTCGAACGACGTATAGGCGTCTGCGTCGGAGTCATAAGTGCCGTCGACCACGATGCGGGCGCCGGTCCCCTCGCCCAGCACGCTTTCCACGGGCATTTCGCTTGACAGCGCGGCGCATCCCGCGAGCGCGACCTTCACCAGGTCGCCGGGCGAGAACAATCCGCGGTCGGAGCTGTGGCCGAACTTGATGTGCGCGCCGTCGTCCGAGAACGCGTCCCAGGAACCGTCTTTGTTCTTTTCAACCCACAGACGAGACATAGTGACTCCTTATTTATTGTCTGTCCTTCATAGTGCCTGCATTGCCTGGCGGCGCCCGGCGTTGCCGAGCAGACCACCGCCAGGCGACCGACGACAGCGGCGCATGCACAACGCGCCGCACCTATATGCTCAGCATATACGCACGGCGCGCCACGCGACTGACGGATTCCAGATGCCAGCTCATGCCGCCTCAGCCCCAGCCCGAGGCATCGGAATCGCAAACGGGCCGGCGCCGCATCCGTCGCGGCAGCCGGCAGGTCCGCAGACCCGCGATCTCAGGCCCGGCTCAGCGCTCGGGATCGATCTTCTCAGAGACTTTCTCGGCGACGTCCTCGCCGGCGGAAGCCACGGACACGGACGAGACGCCCTCGATCTCTTCGACAGGCACGGCGGGGACGTCCGCCGGGGAGTTCGGCGCCTTGGCCAGCTCGTTCTCGGCGGCCTCGACGTACTTGCGCGGAACCACGTACACCGGCGACACGGAATGCTGGAGCAGTCCCTGGCTGATGGAGCCGAGCAGCAGACCGGTGAACCCGCCGCGGCCGCGCGAGCCCACGACCACCACGTCGTTTTCCTTGCTGGCCTTGGTGAGAGCGTCCACTGCGGAACCGGGCACGACCGATTTGTCGATGTGCAGGTCGGGGTACTTCTCGACGATCGGCTTGAGACGCGTGTCAAGGTCGTCGGCGTACGAAGCCAGCACCCCTTCCTCGATCTTGTCTTTCTTCATCGAGGGTACGGCGGAGATGACCGTGAGGTTGGCGCCCCACGCGTGGGCGAACTCCGCGCCGATCTCCAACGCTTTGAGGCCCCACTTGGACTCGTCGGAGCCCACGGCGACCTTGGTGATGGTGTTGTTGAGGTGCATCACCGTGCCATCGTCGTCGGTGTATGGCACCACGACGATGGGGCAATATGCATAAGCCGGCAGGCTGGAGCTGGTGGTGCCCAGCAGACGCTCGGCAAGACCGCCCTTGCCACGGTTGCCGATCACGATGAGGTTGTAGTTGCGGCTCAGTTCGACGAACACCGAACTCGGGTCCCCTGTCACGATCAGCGTCTCGGCGTCCACGCCCTGCTGGTTCGCGATGGCCTTGGCCTTCGAAAGGATCTCCTCGGCATCCGCATGGGCGACGGCGTCATCGCCCATCGCCGTATAGGTCGCGTCGAACGACACGGCCGCATAGCTCGGCATCGAATACGCACACACGATCTGCAGCGTCAGCCCTGCATGCTTGGCATAGTTCGCAGCCCACCACGTCGCCTTGAAACTCGCGTCAGAGCCGTCAACGCCAACAAGAATTGCTTTGTCATTTTTCGTTGTCATGATGATTCGCTCCTTGTACTTCGGACGCCCCGTTGCGCCCTCTGGAAGTTACTTTACCCCGTCTGGTTACATTTACGTAAGTCCACGCGTGGCGCGGGTTCGAAACATCAGCCCCCGTGCATCCTGCGGAACGTCCGCCTGGCCGCCCTCCGCCTTGGTGGTTGTCCCGCGACACGCTAATCTTGAAAACATGACAAACAATGTGACGATTCCGCAGAACATGCTTCCGAACGACGGACGGTTCGGCTCCGGCCCGAGCCGAATCCGCGAAAGCCAGGCAAAGGTGCTGTTCGAGTCCTGGCGCTCCCCGCTCGGCACGTCGCACCGTCAGGACGCGGTGAAGAACATCGTCGCATCCATTCGCAAGGGCCTGGCCGATCTCTTCCAGCTTCCCGACGGATACGAGGTCGTGCTGGGCAACGGAGGCGCATCGCAGTTCTTCGACATCGCCTGCGCCTGTCTCATCGAGCGCAAGGCCGCATTCGGCGTCTGCGGTTCGTTCTCTGACAAATTCGCCAAGGAGGCGCAGGCAGCGCCGTTCCTTGAGGAGCCTGTGATCTTCGAGAAGCCGTATGGCGAGGCGGCCGTGCCGGAATTCGTGGACGGCGTCGACGCCTACTGCTGGCCCCACAGCGAGACTTCGACCGGCGTGATGGTCCCGGTGCAGCGCATTCCCGGCACCGAGAAAAACGGCGCACTCATGATCGTGGACGCCACCAGCGCCGCCGGCGCACTGCCGGTTGACATAAGTCAGACCGATGCGTATTTCTTCTCACCGCAGAAGGCCATGGGCGCCGAGGGCGGTCTGTGGATCGCCATCCTCTCCCCCGCGGCCATCGCACGCGCCGAAGCCGTGGAGAAGTCGGCGACGCTCGAGGGCGCCACGCGCTGGATCCCCTCCATGCTGTCGCTGACCAAGGCCATCAAGAACTCGCGCAAGAACCAGACGCTCAACACGCCTGCGATCGCCACGCTGCTTCTCATGGACGAGCAGATCAAGTGGATCCTCGCCAACGGCGGGCTCGACTGGGCCGTCGCGCGTTGCCGTCAGTGCACCGACATCATGTACGACTGGGCTGAGGCGAGTGACTACGCCACTCCGTTCGTCCCGGCCGGCCCCGCGCGTTCGACCTGTGTCGCCACCATCAACCTCGCCGACGACGTGCCGGCGTCCGAAGTGCTGGCGATTTTGCGCGCCAACGGCATCGTGGACTGCAATGGCTACCGTGCGCTGGGCCTCAACCAGATGCGTTTCGGCATGTTCCCGTCCGTCGAGCCTGCTGACGTGGAGGCCCTCACCCACTGCATCGATTACGCAGTGAGCGAAATGAAGAAGTGACGACCATGGCACAGACGGAGCAGAGTCGTAGACCCCGTTCTTTTCAGACGCAGCGCCGCGCGGCATCGAACCGCGCGGCGCTGCGTCGTTTCATGCTCGGCAGGAGCGCCGAGTGATGGATTCATGGTGACGCAATCATGAAGGACGGCCAGGGACGGCGGATCGCCGACGGTCATTCCAACGGCGCTGCCGATATGACGTCACCGACGCGACACCACCGGTGGAACCGATCACACCGATGTGGACGCCAGCAAATACACGCCCGACTCGCCGCCATGCGACACGACCTGTGCACGGCCGTCCGATGCTGGCACGAACAGCGCCTCGCCCTTGCCGATGCTGACCCGCTGCGTGTCGCTCACGCATGTCACCCGCCCGTCGATGCACACCAGCACGCGGGGCCCTGATGCGGCGGGGAGCGCCGTAGAAGGCGCCCAGTTCTGGGCATGTTCGGTGCGCGAGGAACGGTGCCGCGCCATCATCCGCGCCCACAGCGTGTCGGACCCGCTGTCGCCCACGCTTCCGTACGACAGCATGAATTCGCGCAGACGCGGACGATAGACGGCCAGGTCGGGCGTGAAGAACGTCAGCATATGCGACGTGGGGTCGATCGGCGGGGCGGGATTGCAGTTGAGATTGTGCAGCAGGTTCGGGATGTCCTTGTGCTTCGGGGTCATCCCGGCACGCAGCACGTTGTCGGAATTCGTCATGATCTCGGCGCCGGTTCCATGCAGATAGCAATGCGGGGTGCCGGCGGGGATGAACACGGATTCGCCCTGCTCCAGATGCACGGGGTTGAGCATCGCCACGCACATCACGCTCGGGTCGCCGGGGAAAGCGTCGGCCGCCTGCAGCACATGGTCGAGCACCTTGGCGACGGACCGGTGCGAGCAGGACTTCGCGGCGGTGCGGATGGCCTGGGTCAGTCCTTCGCAACTTTCGGACGGCGCCTTGACCGCGATGCGGAAGGCTGCGAAAATCTGCCGCTGCGTATGCCCCCAGACGCGCGCCGCAGCCGGCATGTCGGCATCGAGGCCGCCGTCGCCGACCGGCCCCGTCTGGAAGAACGATCTCACGCCGGATTCCGACGACAGCGCCTCGTACATCTCGCGCGCCAAAGGGTGGTCAATCGACGACAGGACGCGAAGCTGCTCCGTGCGCGGGGCGAACCCGACCGAGGCCTCGAAGGGTTCGAGCGCGACGACCATCTCATGCTTCGCCAAGGTGTCTTTGAATGAGCGGATGGGCGAATCGATCGGGATATTCTTCGCGTTTTCGCGGTTGAACCCCGCTCGCGCTTCGAAATCCAAAGGATGCACCTGCAGAGACAACGGAATTCGCGCCGAGATGATTTTGAAAAGATACGGGAGCACCGGGCCCCATTCCTCGGAGGCATGGGTTCCCACCATGAGCTGCGGAGCGCGGCGGATCGCTTCGTCGAGGTCGAGGCTGACGCCATCCACGTTCACCGAGGACGGCGAGGCGGCGTGTCCGCTGAACCACATCTCCGCCAGCGGACCATCCCGCTCGACGCCGAACAGCTGCTGCAGGCGGTCGTACGAGCCCCACGAATACGTCTTTGGCACCGGCGAGATCGGATACATGGGGCCTCCTTTCAACTGAGCAACCGATTTTCAACCATACCCCAACACGCTGGGCTTCACACAACGCCCGCCGATGATTCCCCGCCATGCATGACCTTTCGCTGAGAGGGATGTAAGGTAATGAGCATGAGACTTGCACCGATTTGGGATCCGTCAGCCAGGAAGCCTGGACCACGACCCGTGCACGTCGACCTCTTTCCACCGTTCTGCGGTGGGACTATCGTATGGCTTGTCGCCACCATCGTCACCAGCGTGCTGTATGCGAACGGCGCAGTTGGCATGGATACGCCAGTCATCTGTGGATTCGGCGTGCTGGTCGGTCTTGGATTGCTCATCTGGGAGCACAGGGAACGAAACATCTACATGCTGCTGGGCGAGGACGAAACAGGCGGTGCCGATGGCGCTGGCACCGATGACGCCGACACCGACAGCACTGGCGCTGAGACCGATGGCACCGGCAACCGCGCCGACCGCGATGGCGCCGACACCAATGGCACCGATGACGAGAACGCCGCAGACAACGCGGACGACTAACACCCAAGAACCACCGACGGCGACTACGAACTGCGCAAACTGCCTCGAGCGGCGCGCAGGCGTCACGCCGCCAGCGGCGCGCAGGTCACATCGCTGCGCTGACCGAAGAAACGACCGCCATCGGCGTCTGGTGAGACACGTCGCGCCCGGCGTCTGACTGCGCGTCGTCGTCGCCATCGTTGCACAGCGGAATCAGAATCGTGAAAGTGCTGCCCTGCCCGCGCTTGCTCCAGACCTTCACCGTGCCCTGATGCGTCAAAGCGACATGCTTCACGATGGAAAGCCCCAGGCCCGTGCCGTCGTCACCACCGTGGAAGCGACCTTCGTCAGACCCGCGATAGAAACGCCGGAAGATCCTGCTCTGGTCGTTCGCGGCGATGCCGGGACCGTTGTCCACCACGCGCAGCGAAGCATATCGCCCGGTGGCGTCGGGCCCCACCGCCACCGTGACGTGGGAGCCGTCGGGAGAGAACTCGATGGCGTTCTCCACCAGCTTGGTCAGGGCCGCGGTCAGCTGCGACGCATCACCGTGCACATATGTGGGCACATCGTCATGATTCACTTTGAGAGAGACCTTGGCTTCGGCCAAACGGTCGGCTTCGCTTGCCGCGACCTGATCGACTATGGAATCGAGGCACAGGCGGTTGCTCGGCGTCGGCTCGACGCGTTTCTGCGCCTGGAGCAGCAGCACGAGGTCGGCGACGAGATGGCGCAGATAATGCGACTGGTGTTCGAGGGTCGCGGCGTTCGCGCGGATTTCGTCGACCGGCGTCTGGGGATCGTTGAGCTGCGCCGACAGTTTTTCTATCTGGTCCACCGGTTCCCCGAGCTGCACGGTCACGTTCGACACAAAATCGTCGCGGATCTCGGCGAAACGGCGCTGTTCGCTCTCATCCTCGACAAGCACAAGCGTCAGCTTGGAGTTGAGTGGCGTGACGATGCCCGACAACCAGTTGGGGCGCGGGGTGGATTCGAAGTCGCTCACGACGCCGGGGGCAGCCGGGTCGGCGACATTCCTCGCATCAGCATCGAGGGTCTGTGCGGTGACGAAGTCCTGGGCGGTCTGCGTCACGATATCGAAACGCTGCACCTCTCCGGTTTTGCGGGCCGCGATGATCAGCTCGCGCAGACGTTCATCGGCGATGGTGTCGTTGCGCACCAACCCCAGACGGTAGACGGCGGAAGAGGCGCGCACGATATCGTCGGAATCATCGACAACGATGCTTTCGCAATTCAGCGATGCCAGCAGCCGCGCGGTTTCGGCAGACAGATCCCCGTGTTTCTCGTCGTCGGCCTGGGCCTTCGCCCTTGCCTGGGCATACAGCACAGCGAGGCATACGGCGGCGGCGAAACACACCGCCAGTGCAATCAATAGAAATGCCATCGTTCTCACCGAGGTCATCTTCTCATATCCCGTTATTCATCTGCAATCGGGCATCGAGGGAAAACTCGGCTTGCGGACGGCTTTGTTCACGGGATATTCACCGCACGCCTTTTTGACCTTGCGATTCTCCCATACAATGAATGATGGACACAGAAGGAAAGGTGCTACACATGCGCGTACTTTTTAATGAGGAAATGCAGCAGATTGCCGACGACCTCGACACCATGGCAGTGGACGTCAAAACGTCCATCGACGGCGCCGGCAAGGCCTTGCTCGAAAACGACATCGACGCCGCGCAGAGTGTGATCGACGGAGATCTCAAGATCGACGCGCTCGAAGCGAGCGTCATCGACGAGTGCGTGAAGATGCTCGCCAAGCAAAGCCCGGTCGCCACCGATCTGCGCACCGTGGTTTCCACCCTGCGCATCGCATCGACTTTCGAGCGCATGGGAGACCTCGCCCGCCACATCGCGGAAACAGCACGCCGCGCATATCCGAACTCCGCGATCACGCCGTCGATGCGCGACGTGTTCACCGACATGCAGAAGTTCGATTCCGAAGCCACCTCCGAAATCATCGACATCCTCAAGACCCGCGACGAACAGAAGGCCGAGCAGCTCATCGTCAACGATGCCCGGCTTGATAACATGCACACCAAGACCTTTGACATCATCAACGCCGACTCGTGGGACGGCGACCGTCAGCAGACCATCGACGCCGTGCTCATCGCCCGCTTCTACGAGCGCATCGGCGACCACGCCGTGGGCGTCGCACGCCGCATCGTGTACATGGTGTCCGGCTTCGACCCGTCCAAGGACCCGACCCCGGTGCTTACCAGCGGTATCGATGAGTGACACGCGCGAACAGTAGAACGCGCCGAGATTCCTCAATCACACATGTGCCCATGGGGGCGGGATGAATTCCCGTCCCCTTTTCTGTATTTCGGTTTTGCCGCTTTTCGGTTTTGGGCATCGTGTGTTTCTGCGTCTCGGCAGAAGCCGCGATGTCCACAGCCCGCGAGGCGCGACGCTGCCGCACAGCGTCTTACAGGCGGACTGCGCGAAGACATGCAAAAGGCCGGGAGTCTTTCGGCTTCCGGCCTTCATGCAACACGCGTCACGCGAATCGTGCGCCGCGCGTCACATCATGTGCATTGTCATGCGGTTCGCAGGACTCACTTCTGGCCCTGGGCGGCCACGGCGGCGGCGCCGGCAGCGGCAGCTTCGGGATCGAGGTACTCGCCGCGAGGCTTGATCGGCTTCATGTTCTCGTCAAGCTCATACAGGAGAGGGATGGCGGTCGGGATGTTGACCTTGGCGATCTCTTCTTCAGAGAGATTGTCAAGCATCTTCACGATGGCGCGGAGCGAATTGCCGTGCGCAGCGATGAGGACGGTCTTGCCGGACTTCAGCTCCGGCACGATCTCGGACTCCCAGTACGGGGTCACGCGCTCAACGACGTTGGCGAGGGCCTCAGCTTCCGGCACGGGATCGCCGGCGTAGCGAGGATCGTTGTTCTGAGCGTACTTGTCGTTGGGATCGATGTCCGGCGGCGGGGTGCCGTAGGAACGGCGCCAGATCATGAACTTCTCGTCGCCGTACTTCTCGCGGATCTCGGTCTTGTTCTTGCCCTGGAGGGCGCCGTAGTGGCGTTCGTTGAGGCGCCAGCTGCGCTTGACGGGGATCCACAGACGATCCGCTTCGTCAAGGGCGATGTTGGCGGTGTTGATGGCGCGACGCAGCAGCGAGGTGAAGACGATATCCGGAAGGACGTTCTTCTCTTTGAGAAGCTGGCCACCGCGCTTGGCTTCTTCGCGACCCTGTTCGGTCAGCGGGACGTCAACCCAGCCGGTGAATTGGTTGGTCTTGTTCCATGCGCTCTGGCCATGCCTGAGCAGTACGAGTTTGTATGTCATAGCCCCAAGTCTATACGACAAATACGACGAGCGACCCGTGAATTGTTGCGCAATGCATCGTTGTACTCACAAATCGAGAGGGCCGCGGAATGCGCACTGGCACTCCGCGGCCCCCCCCTATCCGTTTTCGTCGACGCGCCCCGCTTCACGAGAGAACAGCGACAGCCGGAGGCGGCAGAACGCCCGCTTTTCTCGGCAACTGACTCATATCAGGGGAAAGTCGCATCACTGCTGGAGACTCTGAGGTCCGACAGACTGCTCACCCGGCTGCTGCGATGTTGCCTGCGGCTGGACAGGCTGAGCCACCGGCTGGGCGGGCTGAGCAACATACTGCGGCGCGACCGGCTGCGCAGCATACTGCGGAGCCAGCTGTGCGACATACTGCTGGGCAACCGGCTGCTGGACGGGCTGAGCATACTGCGGTGCCGGCTGAGTTGGTTGGACGTACTGCTGGGGAGCCATGGTCTGGACCGGCTGGGCATACACCGCCGACTGGCCCGGCTGCGCGGACTGCTGAGGATATGGCGACGGAGCCTGTCCTGGCTGTGCAACCTGTCCGCTCACCGTCGGCTGGCCCTGACCGAAGTAAGGCGCAGGGGTGAAAGCAGCATACTGGTTCGCGTCAGAGGGCAGCAATCCCTTCCCGATGAGCAGCATCTGCACGATCGAGCCGAACAGGACTACGAGGCTGCCCAACATCACGAGGTAGAATCCGGAACCTTTGTGGATGAAGGAATACGCCGGCAGGCGGGAGATATCGTACAGCGGAATCAGGAAGGTCAGCGCGGACAGCACAATTGCCGCAATCGCAGTGCCTTTTTTGGATATGACCATGAATGCAATGACGGCAATCATGAAAATGACAAGGAGGACGCCGTCACCAGTCTCGCCGGTCCCCGATCCGAAGTAGTTGACAGCCTCCCCGAGCCCCGTGACGAATGGGAAGAAGCACCCCAGGATGACGACGAACGAACCGATGATGCCAAGCAGCGCCGCGAGGCTGATGGGCTTCGGCTGCGAGATGACGATGCGCGACATGGTGGGGAAGAATCCCGCCTCCGATACGGCACCCGCCGGCTGCTGAGCTTGGAAAGGCTGCTGCTGAGCTGTATGCACGCCCTGCGGATACTGCCCCGCCGGATATTGTGGTTGCGAAACTTGCGGGGAAGAGCTCTGTGCGGGCTGTTTTACGGCGGGCTGATTTGCGACGGCCGCGGAGGGAATCTGCCCTTCCTGCCCCTGCGAGGCGTCATATTGCGATGTCATCATAATCCTTTCTGTTGCTGCAAGCCGACTCCGATACCGGCGTTCCATTTTTAGCGATATCCCGAATCTACACGGTTGCGGAACCGAAAACGTTCTGATCTTACGACGCCTCTCCGTGGGATGCTCTTCATATGGCATCGCGGCGTCTCATCGACCGTAAGAAAATCCCGCGCATATTGTCTATGCACGGGATCAAGTCACCTGCGACGGTCATTCGACGCCCCGGAGGCAGACGGCTCTCGTCATCTGCCCGGATACATGCCCCGCAAGGAGGGATGTGTCACTGCTGGGGAGTCTGCGGCATGTTGTTGGCCGGCTGCTGCGGGACTGCCTGCGGCTGAGCGGGCTGTGCAACATACTGCGGCTGAGCGGGCTGGGCGGCATACTGCTGCGGAGCGGGCTGGGCATACTGCGGAGCCGGCTGTGCGGCATACTGCGGCTGCTGCGGAGCTTTGGAGAATGCGTTCTGGACGGCGGCCGGGAACGGAATCTCGGCGGCGAAGCCCTTCTGGACGATGAGAGCGCCCACGACGCCGGCGAAGATGATGACGAGGGTGCCCACGAGCATCAGCCAGAAGCCGAAGCCGCGGTGCACGTGCAGGCCGTATCCGGACTCAGGGCCATAGCCAAGGTTGGCGAGCACAAAGATGAAATCGATCAAGCCGAGAAGCGCCGTGATGTACTGGGTGAGCTTGCTGCGGAAGAAAAGCAGCACGGCCGCGACGACCAGGAAGATGATCGAGAAGACCGAGCAGACCACGGAGACCTTGAAGAAGTTGTACGACTTGTCATACCAGCCAGAAATCGAGACATACGGCAGGAACAGGCCCACAAAGTTGAAAAGCACGCCGATCATGCCGATGAGGGCCGCGAGGCTCACTGGATACTGGGGGCTCAGCGAGAAGACCGGCTTCGCAAACGTGGCGAAGAAGTTGTTGTTCTGCTGCGGCGCGGGCTGGTAATACTGGGGAGCCTGCTGCTGGTACTGGGGAGCCGGCTGCTGCGGTGCAGGCTGCTGCGGCTGATTTGGATACGACATATATCTCCCTTCCGAGATCTCTCTGCTGTCTGCGAAAACGCAGAAAGCATTGGCACAATTGCGTTTCGTTATCTATTATGCACCCATCCGACAACAGATATCATGCATTCTCTCCATCGCCTGAACCTTCTGACGTCCTGGTGTGCACAGCAATGACAAGGCAGACACAGATTGTGCGCGTGCACCGCGGAAACAAAGCCGTGAACCGCGTTGAATGCGGGCCCGCATGGCTCGGGATCCACGCGGAATCCCGAGCGTACACGGAGCGAGGGGGGACGCACGCAACCGCGGTGAATGTCAGCGGCGAATGTCAGCCATGGGAAGCCGCTGGACGGTCACCGAGCACCGGTGCTACTGGCGATTCGGCTGCTGAGCCTGCGGTGCCTGCTGAGCCTGCGCCGACTGCTGAGTCTGCGCCGGCTGCTGGTACTGCGGTGCCTGCTGAGCCTGCGGTGCCTGCTGAGCCTGAGCAGGCTGGCGGATCTGCGACACCTGCTGGACAAGCGCGGCATCCATCTTGCCGGCGTAGCCAAAGCGATACGTCACCTGCGCAATGCCCTTGTTCAGCATCATGAGCTGCACGACCGAAGCGAAAACGATCATCAACGCGCCCAGGATGATGAACCAGAAACCAATCTGGACACTGATGGAGCCTACGCCCACCTCGTCAGCACTGTTGTTGCACTCCACCCACACGGGGATGGGGAGGAGGAAGGCGACGGCGCCGCAGATGATTCCGCCGATTTCATATCCCTTGTTGTGGATAAGACCCGCGGCGAGACCGAAGAGGCTGGCAATCATGATGATCCACCCTTCCACGGTGGACTCCTCACCGCCCAACAAAGAGATAGAGACGCTGACAATGCCGTTTTTGGCGGAAATGAACGGCAGGAAGGTGCCGATCGCGCCCAGAAGGCCGCCGATGATACCGATGAGGCCGGCCAGATTCACCGGATGATTGCTCACCGAGAAGATAAGCTTGTTCATGCTGGCGAAGAAACCGTCGCCGCCGTTGGCGTTCGCCGCAGGCTGCTGATACTGCTGATACTGCGGCTGCTGGCCCACAGGCTGCTGGCCCGCAGGCTGCTGATACTGCGGCTGCTGAGGAGCAGGCTGCTGGAACTGCGGCTGATTCGGACTCGTCATGAATCTCTCACTTTCTTTTGGACATTCCACTATCTTCAGATAGTCCAACATTGCTTGCAGGTTCACTCCGCTGGCGTGCCGCGCCGCGAAGACACCCACCGCGCCGATGCCGCTTGTCTCTTGAGCTCACCGGCACGATAACCAAACTTATCGAACACATCGATAAGCGATTGCGAAAACTCCCGTTTCCTACCGGCAATAGTATCCAAACCGTTGGATCGCTCAACTAAATTTTCACCATCGCATGACCATCATTGTATTTTTCAGCTCCAGCCGGGTCTCTGCATTCGCATTTCACCTGCGGTACGCAGACAATTCATTGTCAAGAACCTGAATTCCCCCAGTGCCGGCACCACGCGCAGCCAGTGGTCACATGGACGCATCCTTCTTCCATGCCATCCGCGCTGTATCCTTGAACAACGAGAGAGAAACAGGGTGTATATGACGATTTTAAGCGGAGTGCGTCCACGCACACTGATTCTATCAGTGGCGCCCGTGGCAATCGGCGGCGCAGCGGCCGTCGAGTACATTGAGACGCACATCGGACAATACTCGCCGTACATCTGCGCACCCGAGCGAACACCCTGCGGCACATACCATTTTCATCGCACGGCGATCCCCTGGCTGCCGACACTTCAACTCGTCATATGGCTGCTCTGTCTGATCGTCGCAGTTTTCATGCAAATCGCCGCGAATTTCGCGAACGATTATTCGGACGGGATCCGCGGCACCGATGACGCCCGTGCCGAGTCGTCGCCCTCCGCAACGTCCGCGCCCACGCGGCTCGTGGCATCGGGCACCGACCCCGGGCTTGTGCTTCGCTTCGCCGGAGGATCGGCGTTCATCGCCTGCCTGTCAGGCGTCATCCTCACGGCCCTGACCAGACAGTGGTGGTTCATCGCCGTGGGCGTCGCCTGTCTGGTGGCGGGATGGTTCTATGTGGGCGGCAAACACCCCTATGGATACCGAGGGTTGGGCGGGGTGGCCGTCTTCGTCTTCTTCGGACTCGTCGCCACGCTCGGCACGCAATATGCCATGATCGGCCGCCTCACGCCCCTGGGGATTGTCGGAGCCATCAGCGCCGGGGCGTCGGCATGCGCCGTGCTGGGCATCAACAACCTGCGCGACATAGAATCCGATACGGCGGCGGGCAAACTCACGCTCGCCGTGCGCATCGGCCCGAAGGCCGCGCGCTCCCTGATCGCCGTCGAGACCTGGGCCTCCGTCGTCATGGCGGGGATCGGTTCCGCACTGTGCCATTCGACGTTGGGCATGTGCGGAACGATACTGGCCGGATCCGTCGCGGCGCTGCTCACCTACAGCATCTTCGCACCGGACGATGACAGCGACTTCCGCGCGATGTTCCGCCAGGCCGTGGAGCTCTCGGGGTCGCTTGCCCTCACATACCTGCTGTGCACCCTGCACTTCTGATTTTTGATTTTTCGGGCTTTTCCGGCGCTTCCGTTTCTTCCGATTCCCCCGCCTGTCCACTCTGTCCTGTTTACTCTGTTTCCTCGCACCGGTTCCGCTTCTGCACGGCGAAAGACGCCACGGGCAGGCATTGCGGCAATGCACACGCTGCAGCAACCGATGCGCGATACACTGCAGCGCATAAAAAACGGTGTGGCGCCCGGTTCATATCCGGACGCCACACCGTCCACCAACCGCATGTCTGACGATTCTCGCCGGCCGCATCACCGCGAGCCGAACCGCGGAACGCCAGACAGCGACATCAGCGCAGCGGCTTGACGAGGGGGAATGTGATGGTTTCGCGAATCGTTGCGCCGGTCATGGCGATGAGCAGTCGGTCGATGCCCATGCCCATGCCGCCTGCCGGAGGCATGCCCACGCCCAGGGCCTCCAAGAAGTCCTCGTCGATATCACCCGCCTCTTCGTCGCCGGCAAGCGAATCCTTGGCCTGTGCCAGGAAGCGTTCGCGCTGCACGACGGGGTCGTTGAGCTCAGAGTATCCGGTGGCGAGCTCGAAGCCGCGCACATATAGATCCCACTTCTCGACCACGCCCGGCTTGGAACGGTGGCCCTTGACGAGCGGAGAGGTCTCGACCGGGAAGTCGCGCACGAAGGTCGGCTCATACAGCTTGTCTTCGTAGAAGTGCTCCCACAGGTGCTCGACGAGCTTGCCGCGGTTCTCGACCTCGTCGCGCTCCACGCCGAGTTTGTCGGCGATGGCCGCCAGATGCTCCTGGGTGGTCCCGGGCGTGATCTCCTCGCCCAGCGCCTCGGACAGCGAATCGTACATGCTCATGTGCTTCCATTCGCCGCCGAAGTCGTATTCGGTGCCGTCGAGAAGCGTAACCTTGTAGCCGCCGAACACGTCCTTCACCGAGTTCTGGATGAGCTCCTTGGTGAGGGCGGCGATGGTGTCGTAGTTGCCGTAGGCCTGGTATGCCTCGACCATCGTGAACTCCGGGGCATGCGTGGCGTCGACGCCCTCGTTGCGGAAGTCGCGGTTGATTTCGAAGACGCGCTCGATGCCGCCCACGAGGCAGCGCTTCAGGAAGAGCTCCGGGGCGATGCGCAGATAGAGGTCGAGGTCGAAGGCGTTCATGTGCGTGGTGAACGGGCGGGCGGCGGCGCCGCCATGGATCGTCTGCAGCATCGGGGTCTCGACCTCGAGGAAGTCATGGCCTTCGAAGGTGTGGCGCAGCGACGTGACAGCCTTGGAACGGTTGCGCACCATGTCGCGGATCTTCGGGTCGGCGATCATGCCAATGTAGGGCTTGCGGGTGCGGGTGTCTTCGTTGAGCTCCTTGTGCAGGGCCGGCAGCGGCTGCAGAGCCTTCGCGGCGATGCGCCATTCGGTGGCGAACACCGACAGCTCGCCCGTCTTCGAGGAGATGACGCGGCCGCGCACATACAGGTGGTCGCCGAGATCGACGAGCTGCTTGAACTGCTTCAGGGAATCAGGGCCGACCTGCTTCTTCGAAATCATGCCCTGGATCGTGGTGCCGTCGCCGGCCGACAGCTGCACGAAGCACAGGCCGCCGGTATTGCGCAGGAACATGACGCGGCCGGCGATGCCCACCACGTCGTCCGTTTCGTCGCCGGCGTTGAGCTTGCCGTCATACTTGGCACGTACCCCGGGGATGGTGTCGGTCACGTCAAGCGTGACCGGATACGGCTGGATTCCGTCCTTGAGCATGAGCGCACGCTTAGCCACGCGCATCTGCACCTGCTCGTTGTGCCCTTCGGGGTCGGAGGTGTCGATGGCATCGTCGAGGGTCGCACCATCGTCGATCTTCTTGGCGATGGCTTCGTCCTGGTCGAGGAGCAGCTGAGCATGGTCGATCGTGCTCTGGGTCTTCTGTTCCTTGGTCTGTTCGGCGGCCGCCTCCGCGGCCGTGGTGGATGCGGGCTGGTTGTTCTCGTTTTCGGTAATGTTAGCCACAATATCCTCGCTGCTTAGTCTGTGCCTTCTGCAGGCTGGTCCGGCGCCGTGCGCCATGCCTTCTGAACCTCTTCATATTACGTTTCGCCCACGATACCGCGCAACGCGCGTTGAATCGCAGTGACCCGCCTGCCGAACCGGCAATGCAGCTGCCCCGAGGGAGCACAAGCTTGCACCCTCGACGGCAGATAC
>DEKK01000007.1 GCA_002353815.1 Bifidobacteriaceae bacterium UBA2724
CCGTCAGCTGGTACCTCGTGCCGAACTCGAACGGAGAGCCGAAACGAGCCGCGTTGTACCACATGAGGCCCGCCGCCACCGGCACATACGGCAGCACCGCCAGAAGGACGCGCCACCAGTTCGACCGCGGGCGCACCACCACCCGCCAGAAAACAGGGAACGCGAGCAGGCTGTACAACGCCATCGTCGGACGGCACCCCACCGCCAGCGCCATGCACAGCGACCCCAGGGCCGCGCGCCACACCGACAGGCCACGCCCCCGGGAATCCACGCCCCGCACCGACCGCAGCCACAGCCACAGGCCCCACGTCACGAAAGCCACTCCGGAACCGAGGGCGGTGTCGTAGACAGACGCGCGCTGCACCATGATCACGCACGACGGGGCGAGCGAAAGCACGCACGCCATGAGCACGAACAGCCTCCGGGGCATGCGCGGGCACAGGCGGCGCCGCAGCTCGTCGACCAACAGGAACATGCCGGCGACCGTGGCGATGCACACGAGGCTCTGCGCCCACGGCTCGGGCATGTCGGCACCGGTGAGGAACCGACACGGCACATAGAGCAGCAGCGCCGGGACGATGCCGAAATAGAGATAATATCGGCCGTCGTAATACGCGGTATCCCACGGAACCCTGGCGCCTTGCTTGGCTCGGTGGATCTCGTCGTACGGGTTCGCGTACTCCGACAGATCCGTCATCGACGGGTCGGTGACCGTGAGATCCAGATGCCCCGCGAGCAGGGAGCGCGCAAGGTTGGCGTACCCATAATGCTCCCCCGAGCCCCGTCCATTGTCGGCGCCATTGAGTTGCAGGAACGTCACCAGCACCATCATGCCCGCCATGGCGGCAAGCAGGGAGCACAGCTGCCCGTAGGTCAGCCGGTCGTACGCCGTCGAGGTTCCGGCCCCGCGAGCGCCCGGACATTGAGAGACCGCCGTCGCTCTATCCACCGTGACGGGGACCACGCCGTCCCGCATGAAGGCCGCGATCGCCGATTCACGCCGCGAAAAAAGACACGCGACGCCAAACGCCACCAGGAACCAGAACAGCACACGCCAGGCGTTGAAGCGCAGGGGCACGCGTCCGTTGAGCATGACATCGCTGAAAACGACTGCGGGGACCGAGCTGGTCGTCGTGTCGAGGGTGAGCTCGATTTTGTTCACCTTGCCCGCCAATTGCAGCGGCCGGTACATGGATTCAGGCACCGCCGGACAGACGAGGCGCCCCGTGTCGGAGGTATTCCACGGAACCTCCTGGGGCCCGACGTAGTCCTGCCTGGCGGTGTCGGAGGAATATCCGTCCTGCGCACCTTCGGAATACACGACAATCCGCGCGACCATGGAGCATTCGCTGTTGGAATCCATGTCGATGCCCGCCGTGCCCTGTTGCATGGCCGCCATGACGCGCATGTCAATGGAATCCACGTCCACGTATGCGCCCTCGTCGCCGCCCGGATAGATTGTGAAGGTGACGCCGTCGTTGCCCACGTCATAGACCGCGCCGTATTCCACGCTGTTGCCGCTGCCATCCACCATGACGGGCCGGTCGATGGGCTGGTTGTCCACAGTGGACCAGAAATAATGGTTGAAGCCGAACGTTTCGAGCGCCACGACGGCGAGCAGGCAGATGCAGACGAGACGGGCGCGGGAGCGCGCCCACCGGACGAGGCGTCCGCCGGCTCGACGTCGCGGGCCGCGGGATGAAACATCGTCGCCGTTCGCCCGCATCGTGTCACTTCCTTCGCCAAAGCCGTCCCGCGTCCGGTCCTCCCAGACGCCACTACGATTCATCACCTTATTACTTTTCCCGATTCCTTGGACCGAGGATGGTGCCACCGGGGCGACGAACACAGCTATGCGCCACGCCGAAGCGCCGTCACTGACAGACGAGCACGAGCAGGGCGGTCGCGACGCCTTCGGTGATCAGCGGCACCATGCCGCTCACGAACGCCTTGCGGGGCGCGAGCCGGTAATACAGCACATACATGACGAGGCTCACCGCGCATGCCACGAGAACGACACCCAGCATGACGCCGAACCAGACGTCGGACAGATGGGCGCTGGCGTTGAGCACGTTCGCGGCGCACGCCTCGAGCGCTCCCCATCCGACGATGAGGAACAGCTCGCAGGTGAAACGCCGGTCGAACACGCAGACGGTGACGAAATACAGCAGGATGAACGCGATCGCGGCGACTGCTACGACGGTTGCGTTGGACACGCGCGTGGGCTCGTGGACGACGATGATGGCGATATAGCTCAGGCACAGGCCGGCAACGCCGATGAGCGCGGCGAGCACGATGAAGACGATGCGAGGCACCGTCCACTTCTTCTTGTCGATGCCGGGCATGAAGGTCACGCACCACCATGCAAGGTAGAACACGCAGCAGATGGCAAGCAGCATCTGCCCCACCAGCAAATGGCCATATGCAAGGCTGGGCTCATACAGGTTCATCGTTCCTCCTGTCGTCTGTGACCCGCGGCCACCCTATCGCGCGGGCCGCACCATGGGTACGAAACCGCGGCGCGCCGGACGCGGTCAGTGCACCGTGCAGTTCGCCGGGGTGACCGAGGAGGCGCTTGCCTTGTCGGCGGTGAAGCCGAAATCGACGGTCGCCCCCGCCGCAATCGTCGCATTGTAATCGGCGTTCGTCACCACATAATGGTTGCCGGAATGGCTGGCGACCGACCCCGACCACAGCTTCGTGATGGTGCCGTCGAAATCGAATTCAACCGTCCAGCCTCCGGCATGGTCGCTGCCGCCGGAATTGGTGAGCGTCACCTCGACCGTCTCCCCGCTGCCCCAATCCTGAGTGACGGAAGCCGACACCGCGACATCGGCCGAGCCCGTTGCATCCTGCGTCTCAGTCGGCTGGTCCGCCGATGCCGACGGCGACGCCGTGGAGCCGGAGCCTTCCTGGGCCCCGTCCGCGTTGGCCACGCCGGCGGCGATGTATTCATCAAGCTGCCGGCAAGTGTTGACCAGCCAGATGCCCGTGGTCGACAGGTCGTCGACGGTCCACCCACCGTCGGTTTTCGTCGACGACGCAACCAGATACGCCGAGGACGCGTCCAGATTGCTCAGCGACCAGCAGGCGAAGCTGATGTTGTTGTGCACCAGCAGGTCGATCCAATCGTTGGCGTTGGCGATGTCGGTCTGCCCGTCGCCTGACTCCTCGCTGATGCCGAATTCGCTGACGAACACGGGGGTTCCGGATTCCAGCGCGGTGCGCAGCTTGTTCTTGATCTCGTCGTAATGCGAGGCGGCATAGAAATGCAGCGCATACATGACGTTCGCGTATCCGTCGTCCTTGAGCGGTTTGGATGCCACTTCATCGACGTCCTGCGACCACGTGTTGGTGCCGCAGATGACGATCGCATCGCTGCCCGCTCCCCGGATCGTGGCCATCATGCGCGAGCAGTAACTGTAGATGTCGTTGCCCGAACCGTCGTACCACGGGGTGCCGGTCGGCTCGTTGCACACTTCGAACAAAACGTTGTCCGACGCCGCGTACTTCTGCGCATAGGTTGCGAAGAACTGATCGGCCTGGTCCGCGGTGTCGTTCGGATTGTAGTTGAGCGAATGCCAGTCGATGATGACATACATGCCCAGGTCGGTGGCCGCCTGCACGCCTGCCTGGATGGTCGCGTCCATGGATGCGGCGTCACCGTCCGTGTATCCGCCTTCGCGCGCATAGACCGCGAGACGCACCGCGTTGATGCCCCATTCATCGCGCAGGGACTGGAACGCGCCCTTGTTGACATACTGCGGGAACCACTGGATGCCATGGGTGCTCGCAGCATGAAGCTGGAAGGGGTTGCCGTGTTCGTCGATGATGGTGGGCGCCTGGAATCCTTCCGCGTCTCCCACGCTGAGCTTGCCGTGCATGCCGACCGGGGTGGCGTCTGCGGCGACGTCTTTCGTGGCGCCGGTCAGATCGTATGCCAGCGTGTCGCCCGAGGCCGTGGACTGGAACGCCCGCATGAGGGCGGCATAGTCCACATCGTTGTGCGGCGACGTGGAACCGTCGGACGACGATTCGGAGGGTGCCGCCTGCGTGATGGTGTTCGTGTTCGCCGGCGTCGCATCGGAGGAACGGCGCGCACGCACGATGCCGAAGGCGACGCACAGCGCGATGACCACGGCGGCGGCGATGACGATGCCCGCGATGGCTCCCCGGCGTTTGGTATGCGACGGAACCCCCTCGCTCCCTTCGCCCTCTCCGGTCCGGGGCTCCCCCTGTGTCTCGGAGGCGGAACGGGATGCGTCGGCGTCGGAAGCTCCGGAGCCAGTCGATTCCGCGGGGTTGGACGGTGCCATGGAACCTGCGGGCGCCGCGGGACCTGCGGGCGCCGCAGGACCGAATTCCACCGCCGTACCCGAACCGGAAGCGCCGAAATCCGCAGAAAGCGCGACACCTGCCGCGCCATCCCCCTGCGGGGCGCCGGTTCCCGGGGCCGAATCGTCATCCTGCGTTGCATCATGGACGAAGAAAACGCCGCCCGTCGGGTCGTAGTCGTCGAATCCCCGCGTATCCATATCGTCGTCCGCCATTGTCATCTCCCTCTCCCGCGAGTTCGGTCGCCTGAGTTTCTCTTCCGTATCTATGGTATCGTCCAATGCCGCGAATTCCCAGACGCCTCGTATCGTTGCCGGCAGCATCGGCGCCAGCGGCCTCGGCGACGGCGGCGATGACGAGGAACGAGCCCCGTCCGGACGGACCGCCGTCGAGCCAGCCGGACAGCGGCCCGCAACGACTCAGTACTTGAGCAGGTCGAAGAAATCCCACATCCTGAAATAGAACGGGTAATTGCCGAATGGAGACACGTTGCTTTCCTCGTCGATGCAGAAGAACCCGAGGACGAGCATCAGAACCGTGAACACGGTCAGCACACACGCCACGCGGTACCGGCGCATGGCCACGGCGGCATCGCCTCGCTGCGCCGCGTCCTGCAGCCATTCCATCACCACGCACAGGGCCGCGATGAGGAGGAACGGCGCGATATCACACATGTAGCGGGTGAAAATCGCGCCGAAGATCGTCTCCACGCCGGTGGTGACGACGGCCAGCACCATGCACAGGACGTACAGCGCCCGCGTTTTCTTGAGTCTGCGGACCGCGGCGGGTACCAGAAGTATGAGCAGCAAGGGGACGATGAAGAAAAGCCCGCCCCTGACGAACCACACGTCGATGAATCCACTGTATCGGGTCGTCACACCCAGCGCCGAGATGTACGGATACTCGGGTATGAGCTTCGGCGGCATGAACAGGTAGTACCACAGGCCCAGCGGCACGCGCGACAGGTGCACGCCCTGGTGCAGCACGTCCTCGCCCGTCAGCTGGTACCTCGTGCCGAACTCGAACGGAGAGCCGAAACGAGCCGCGTTGTACCACATGAGGCCCGCCGCCACCGGCA
>DEKK01000013.1 GCA_002353815.1 Bifidobacteriaceae bacterium UBA2724
TGTGGTACTACCTCGCCAACCCGCCGACCTTCATGCCGGAATTCCCCTATCTTCGCGAGCAGAACGTCATCACCCATTACAACGGGCCTCTGGACGCGCAGCTCACCGTCGGAGGCCTGCTGTTCCTCATCCCGCTGCTGGCTGTGCTCGTTGTGCCGCGCGCCGTCCGGCGGTGCCGCGACAGCCGTGCGCTGTGCGTCACCGGGGTCGTCCTGGGGGTGCTGTGCGTGTGCGCCGACGTGCTGTGCACGGGGCTCTCGGTCTTCGGGCAGTCGAACGCGGCCATGTTCTTCCTGCTGGCCGCCCTGTGCGTGGCCATGGAATGGATGCAGGACGCTGCGGCGAGAGACGATGCCGCGGCTGCGGAGCGTCGGTACCGCATTCTGTGCGTCCTGGCGGTGCTGAGCATCGTCCTGGCGGTGCTCATGGCGATGTGCCAGTACGAGGTCGTCGACGCATCCTCTGCTTACGGCAACAGGCTGTACTATATGCGGATGTGGGATTTCTTCGACCTGCTCAAGCTCTGACCGGTGCACGGCGTTCCATGGCCGACGCCGCCGGCGGCGGGCGCTGCGGCATCCGAGGCGATCGCGGCATCGACTCGGTCCTCTGCGACGACCATGGGGAGAAGACCCTATGATAGATGAGACATGGATTGCGGCGGGCGCCGCGGATCGTCGGGAGTCCGGCTGGTCCGGTCTGGCGCAGCCGTTGAGCCGTGCGGTCATGCGATGGATACGAAAGGTGGTCGCGCTGTGTCACGTTCTTGCGGTGTGAGGCGACGGTCGACTCTGTTGGCGGCGGTCGCCGCGCTCGTCATGATGACGATGTGCCTGGCATCCTGCGCGCCCATCGGTCATGCCGTGGGCGATACCCAGGACACCCAGATTGAGGTGGCGCATGATTACATCGACCGCTCCGATTACAGCGTCGCGCTCGTGGGAAGCCACGATGACGACGATCTGGTGCAGACGTTCCGCACCAACGTCGAAAACAACGGCGTCAGCGTGTATTACGCCGAGGCCGACAACGGCGACCAGCAACGCAAGGCCGTCGAGGATTTCTGCAAGCGCAAGATCACTTTCATCGTGGTGCATCCCGACGACCCCGAGAACTCGGCATGGAAGGATTCCCTCGGGGTCGCGCGCCAGGTGGGCACCCCCGTCATCTTCCTCGACGGATCGATAGATCCCGACGACCAGCTGCTCTACGCCGCGAATTTCATTCCCACCCGTGACATGGAGGACATCCCCAACAACGTGTATTCGGTCTACCATGCGTTGGCTGCGGTGATCAACGCCGACTCCCATGAGAAAGAGATGTACGTCCATCTGAGCGGATTGTGACAGGGCCGCTGGTGCGTCCGCGGCGGTGTGGCTCAGGCAGACCCGAACTCAACAGGAGAGTGATGCATGGCGATTGGTGACGGCAACATGCCCGTGATCCACGAAAACGGTCTCACCGGGGAACAGGTGCGCGACAAGGTGGCGCATGGGCAGACCAACGTACAGCGCACGCGCACCACCCGCACGGTGTGGCAGATCATCACGGCGAACGTATTCACGCTGTTCAACGGCATCATCCTCGCCGCCATGGTGGTCGTGCTGCTCACGGGACGCTGGAAGGACGCGGTCTTCGGTTTCGTCATCATCATCAACACCCTCATCGGCGTGTTCACGGAGCTCAAGTCCAAGCGCACGCTCGACCGGCTGTCGATTCTCGTCAAATCCACGAATCTCGTGCGTCGCGACGGCAAGGACGTCGAGGTCGACCTCGACGACATCGTGCTCGGCGACGTCCTGTGGATCAGGGCGGGGGAGCAGGTGCCCGCCGACTGCGAGGTGCTGGAATCATGGGGGCTGGAGCTCGACGAGTCCATGCTGACTGGCGAGAGCCGCACCGTGAAGAAGAAACCAGGCGACATGGCGTATTCGGGCGCCACCGCCGTGTCGGGGCTCGCCGTCGCGCGGGTCGCCGCGGTGGGGGACGACGGCTACGCGGCCAAGCTCACCGCGCAGGCCAAGGTGTTCACCCGCACCCGTTCCGACCTGCAGGACGGCATCAACAAAATCCTCAAGGCCATGACCTTCGTCGTGGTGCCGCTGTGCATCCTGCTGGTGCTTTCGCAGATGCGCCGCGTCGGCGGCTGGGAAGCCGCAATCGCCGGCGGACAGTGGCGCGACGCCGTCGTGTCGTCCGTGGCGGGTGTCGTGGGCATGATCCCCGAGGGGCTGGTGCTGCTCACGTCGCTCAATTTCGCCATCGCCGCCATGCGCCTGGCCCGCCAGAACACGCTCGTGCAGGAGCTCGAGGCGGTCGAGACGCTGGCGCGCGTCGATTGCCTGAATCTTGACAAAACGGGCACCATCACCGACGGCGGCATCGAGTTCAACGAGCTGCGCCTGGTGGGCGACGCGCATGGTCCCGTCCCCGGCATCCGCGAAACCGTGGAGGCGCTGTACGACGTGTGCAACGAGACGACGCCCAACATCACCGGCGCCGCCGTGCTGCGGGGGATCGCCGCAGGGTCCTACGGTCTTTTTGACCCGGAGGGGCGATCCGTCGCGCCGGTCGTGGTGGAGGAGGGCGAGCGTGGGGCGGGGCCCGTGGCGCGCATGCCCTTCTCGTCGGCGCGCAAATGGAGCGCAGCCGTGACCGGCGACGCCGGCTCCGGATTCACCACATGGTATCTCGGCGCGCCCGAGGTGTTGCTCGCGCACGATCGGCGCGAATATGCCGACGTGATGCGCAGGGCGGGCGACATCGCGGCGACAGGTTCCCGCGTGCTCATGCTGGCGGCGGCCTCCGGCAGTGCCATCGGCGAACGGCTGCCCGCCGGGCTGCGGCCCGTGGCGCTCGTGGTGTGCGCGGAATCCGTGCGCGACGACGCGGCTGCCACGCTTGCATGGTTCCGCGAACAGGGCGTGCGTTGCCGCATCATCTCGGGCGACAACCCACTGACAGTCGCTGCCATCGCCCACAAGGTCGGGCTGTGCGGCGATCGTCCGCCCCGCGCCGTGGACGCCCGCACCCTTCCCTCCGACATCGACGAACTGGCCGCGGTGCTCGAGGACGTCGACGTGGTCGGACGCGTGCTGCCCGAGCAGAAAAAAGCGATCGTCCAGGCGCTCCACCGCACGCACCACACCGTCGCCATGACCGGCGACGGCGTCAACGACGCGCTCGCGTTGAAGGAAGCGGACCTCGGCATCGCCATGGGCAACGCCGCTCCCGCGACCAAGGCCGTGGCGCAGGTCGTGCTCGTCGATTCCCGGTTCTCCCATCTGCCCGATGTCGTGGCGCGCGGCCGCCAGGTCATGGCCAACATGGAGCGCGTGGCGAGCCTGTTCCTGTCCAAGACCGTGTACTCCGCGCTGATTTCGCTCGGCGTGGTCCTCACCGGCATCCCGTTCCCCTATCTGCCCCGGCACATCACGTATGTGGGCGCGCTCACCATCGGCATGCCCGCGTTCATCCTCGCCCTGGCGCCCAACACGCGGCGCTACATCCCCGGATTCCTCACGCGCGTGCTGCGCTTTGCGGTCCCGCGCGGCCTGGCGATCGCGGTGTCCCTGCTGTGCTGCACGTGGTTCCTTCCGGGGACCATGGGATGGGACCTGGACGCCGACGCCAGCCTCGGCGACCTGCGCTCCACATGCGTCATCATCCTGCTCACGCTGAGCCTGCTGGTCCTTGCGCAGGTGGCGCGGCCGCTCGCGTCGTGGCGCGGGGTCCTCGTCCTTGTCTTCGCCGTGGCGGGATACGCGGGCATGTGCATCCCGTTCGTCGCGGGGTTCTTCGAACTGAGACTTCCCGCGGGGTCTCTCATCGCCCCCACGTGCGTCGCCGTGGCGCTGTCGTCCGTCGTGTTCGCGCTCTGCACGCTTCCCTCGTCGGCGCGCCGGCGCCGGCCCTGACCTTCCCGCCCCGCCTCGTCCTGCCGCGCACCGCCATATTTCGGCGGATTTCGGCAATCGTCATGCGCAGCAAGTAATAATGGTAGGGATTACATCACAAAATAGGGAACACATATATGAACAACGGAGGCCCTATGTCCTATCGCGATTCGCAGCTTGCCCGGCTTTCGGTCGGCGACAAGACGTTCGATTACTACTCGATCGCCAATCTGCCGGGAATCGACCATTTGCCCTACTCGCTCAAGGTGCTGGTCGAGAACCTCATCCGCAACACCGACGGCAGCAATATCACCGACGGCCATGTCAAGACGCTTCTTGACTGGGATGCCGCGGCCGAGCCAAGCCACGAGATCCAGTTCACTCCGAGCCGTGTGGTCATGCAGGACTTCACCGGCGTCCCCTGCATCGTCGACCTCGCCACGATGCGCGACGCGGTCAGGAACCTTGGCGGCGACCCCGAGGTCATCAACCCGCAGGTGCCGGCGCAGATGGTCATCGACCACTCCGTGCAGATCGACGTGGCGGGCGTGCCCAACGCCATCGAGCAGAACATGGACATTGAATACAAGCGCAACAAGGAACGCTACCAGTTCCTGCGCTGGGGCCAGCAGGCGTTCCGCAACTTCCGCGTCGTTCCTCCGGGGACGGGCATCATCCACCAGGTCAACATCGAATACCTCGCCAAGTGCGTCATGACCAAGGCCGCCGGCGACACCACGCTCGCATATCTGGATTCCTGCGTCGGCACCGATTCGCACACCACCACCGTCAACGGCCTGGGCGTGCTCGGCTGGGGCGTGGGCGGCATCGAAGCCGAGGCCGCCATGCTCGGCCAGCCGATCTCCATGCTCGTGCCGCGCGTCGTCGGGTTCAAGCTCACCGGTTCCATCCCCGAGGGCGTCACCGCCACCGACGTGGTGCTCACCATCACCGACATGCTGCGCCAGCATGGCGTCGTCGGCAAGTTCGTCGAATTCTATGGTTCGGGCGTCGCCTCCGTGCCGCTGGCCAACCGCGCCACGATCGGCAACATGAGCCCGGAGTTCGGCTCCACCTGCGGCATCTTCCCGATCGACCAGGTCACCCTCGACTACCTGCGCCTCACCGGACGCAGCGACGAGCAGATCGCCCTCGTCGAGGCCTACGCCAAGGCCAACAAGCTGTGGGGCGACACCACCGACCCGAACTACGTGGAACCCACGTACTCCGAATACATGGAGCTCGACCTGTCCACCGTCAAGCCGTCGATCGCCGGCCCGAAGCGTCCGCAGGACCGCATCCTGCTGTCCGATGCCAAGCAGACCTTCGAGGACACGCTGCCGGCGTACGTCACCGACAGGACCAACACCGGCGACGTGCCGGTCGAGTCCGCCGTCAAGGGCGACTTCGACATCAGGAACGGCTCCGTGGCCATCGCATCCATCACCTCGTGCACCAACACGTCGAATCCGTCGGTCATGATCGCCGCCGGTCTGCTCGCGCGCAACGCCCACCGGCTCGGCCTCAAGCCGAAGCCGTGGGTCAAGACGTCGCTCGCCCCGGGCTCCCAGGTCGTCACGGACTATTACAAGAAGTCCGGCCTGCAGGATGACCTCGACGCCCTCGGATACGAGCTTGTCGGCTATGGCTGCGCCACCTGCATCGGCAACTCCGGCCCGCTCGACCCCGACATCTCCAAG
Organism: Bifidobacteriaceae bacterium UBA2724; assembly: GCA_002353815.1. Classification (GTDB taxonomy): domain Bacteria; phylum Actinomycetota; class Actinomycetes; order Actinomycetales; family Bifidobacteriaceae; genus Pseudoscardovia. The sequence goes on from DEKK01000013.1 coordinate 5,597, forward strand.
GAGATCAACGACAACGACCTCGCCGTCACGGCGGTGCTGTCCGGCAACCGCAACTTCGAAGGCCGCATCAGCCCCGACGTCAAGATGAACTACCTGGCGTCGCCGCCGCTCGTCATCGCCTACGCCCTCGCCGGAACCATGGATTTCGACTTCGAGACCCAGCCGCTCGGCCAGGACCAGCAGGGCAACGACGTGTACCTCAGGGACATCTGGCCTTCCAACGATGACATCGCCGAGACCATCACCTCGTCCCTGAGCCGCGAGATGTTCGTCAAGGACTACGCCTCCGTGTTCGACGGCGACGACCGCTGGCGCGGGCTCGACGTTCCGAAGGGCGAGCTGTTCGCCTGGGACCCGGACTCCACCTATGTGCGTCGCCAGACGTTCTTCGACGGCATGGGCGCCGAACCGGAACCCGTCAAGGACTTCTCGGGGGCCCGCGTGCTCGCGCTGCTCGGCGATTCCGTGACCACCGACCACATCTCGCCCGCAGGCGCGTTCAAGGCCTCCAGCCCCGCCGGCAAGTATCTGGTTGAGCATGGCGTGCAGCCGCGCGATTTCAACTCCTACGGTTCGCGCCGCGGCAACCACGAGGTCATGGTGCGCGGCACCTTCGGCAACATCCGTCTGCGCAACCAGCTTCTGGCCTCGATGGGGCAGGAGGTGACGCCCGGCGGATACACCTATGACTTCACCACCGGCAAGCCGAACACGATCTTCGACGCCGCCCGGAACTACAAGGCCCAGGGCACGCCGCTCGTCGTGCTCGCGGGCAAGGAGTACGGCACCGGCTCGTCCCGCGACTGGGCGGCCAAGGGCACGATGATGCTCGGTGTCAAGGCCGTCATCGCGCGCAGCTTCGAACGCATCCACCGCTCCAACCTCATCGGCATGGGCGTGCTGCCCCTCCAGTTCCCCGAAGGCGAGTCCGCTCAGTCCCTGGGGCTTGACGGATCCGAGACGTATGCGATCGGCGGTCTCGAGGCCATGAACGACGGCCCTGTGCCCTCCACCATCGCGGTGACCGCCACGAAGGCCGACGGATCCACCGTGACCTTCGACGCGACCGTGCGCATCGACACCCCGGGAGAGGCTGATTACTACCGCAACGGAGGCATCCTGCAGTACGTGCTGCGCAACCTCATGCGCGGCTGACGTCTGGCATCCGACGCCATGGCGAATGCTCGAGGGGCTTGGGATTCCAAGCCCCTCGTTGCGTTTCCGCGATCCGTGGAGGGGGGGGCGCACGCCGCGGCCTCGGGGGAGGGGCGATGCGCGACGGCCGGATACAATATGCCGATGTGCTTGGCTGGTTGGCACTGGCATGTCAACGACACGCCCAGATATGTCATCTTTTCAAAACCAGATGTAGGGAAACTCCGAAATGGAAAAACCCGAAAACCAAGGATTTATAGGCTTCTCAAAAATGTGAAAACGCTATATGTGGGGATGTGAAATACGTCACAGCCTAAATATGGGTTGCATCGCGTCTTTCTGGGGTATCCTGTTCCTTGCTGAACAAAGAAGCAGCGGTCCGGGGTACGATGTGCCGGGCCTGCAGGACAGTCGATACAGGAGGAGACATGGAGACTCAGATGCTGGATGAACGCGTCGAAGTGGATGCGATGACGGATGCCGATTCTTCGTTTGACGATGCCGCCGAGACCATCAAGGTCGAGAAGCGCGATGGTCGTGTCGTCGATTTCGACCGAGTGAACATCTACAACGCCATCGCCGCCGCGTACAAGGAGCTCAACCGTCAGATTGGCGGCGAGGAGCACAGCATCATCAACTCCATGGTCGATCAGGTCGAAGGCGAGATCCGCGACCGCTACACCAATCCGGTCAAGATCGAAGACATCCAGACCCTCGTGGAGCACGCCCTCATCAACGAGCACGAGTACGAGGTCGCCCGCGCCTATACGAACTACCGCCTCAACCGCGACATCGATCGTGCCAAGGCGACGGACATCAACGAGGCCGTCAAGCGCCTCACGACCCGCGACGAATCCCTGGTGCGCGAGAACGCCAACAAGGACTCCAACGTCTACGCCACGCAGCGCGACCTGCTGGCGGGCGCGGTGAGCAAGGCCACGGCGTTCTCCATGCTTCCCAAGGACGTGTCTAACGCCCACATGAAGGGCGACATCCACTTCCATGACGCGGATTACTCGCCGTTCACCGCGCAGAGCAACTGCTCGCTGCCTGATTTCGGTGACATGCTCGAGCACGGGTTCGCCCTCGGCAACGCGATGATGGATTCCCCGAAGTCCATCATGACCGCCGCCACGCAGATCACCCAGATCATCAAGGACATCGCCAGCTCCCAGTACGGCGGACAGACCGTGAACCGCTGCGACGAGATGATGAGCCGCTACGCCGAGATCGACTACCGCAAGAACCTCGACATGGCCGGGATGATCATGCCCGACGGAATGCCGATCGACGCCGCGCGCCGTCTCATCGACGAGATGCGCGAGCGTGAGCCTAAGGGCCTGCACCTCGAAGAGGGCAAAACCATCGCCCCCGACGTGCCGTTCGACGCCGAGGCGTCGGAGCTCGAGCAGCTGCGCCAGATCTACGCCAAAATCATGACGCGCAAGAACATCTACGACGCCATGCAGACCATGGAGTACCAGATCAACTCCAACCGCGTGTCCAACGGCCAGACGCCGTTCGTCACCGTCGGATTCGGACTGGGCACCTCGTGGTTCGCCCGCGAGATCCAGCGCGCCATCCTGCTCGTGCGCATCCGCGGCCTGGGCAAGGACCGCCACACCGCGATCTTCCCCAAGCTCGTGTTCACGATTAAGCACGGCCTCAATGCCGATCCGGGTGACCCGAACTACGACATGAAGCAGCTCGCCCTCGAATGCTCCACGAAGCGCATGTACCCCGACGTGGTGTTCTACGAGAACATCATCAAGATCACCGGTTCCTTCAAGGCCCCGATGGGCTGCCGTTCCTTCCTCCAGGGATGGACCGACCCCAAGACCGGCAAGGATGTCGAGGACGGACGCATGAACCTCGGCGTCGTCACCGTCAACATCCCGCGCATCGCGCTGGAATCCCACGGCGACAAGGACCGCTTCTGGCATCTGTTCGACGAGCGCATGGCCGTCGCGCACCACGCGCTGCAGTTCCGCATCATGCGTTGCAAGCAGGCTTCTCCAATCAACGCCCCGACGCTGTTTGAATACGGTGCCTTCGGCCGTCTCAAGCCGACCGATTCCGTCGACTCCCTGTTCCGCAACGAGCGCGCCACCGTGTCCCTGGGCTACATCGGCCTGTATGAGGCGACGAGCGTGTTCTACGGCAAGGATTGGATGACCGACCACACGTGGGATCCGGACGGCAAGGAGTTCGCGCTCGAGATCGTGCGCCGCATGAACCACCTGTGCAAGAAGTGGGCCAAGGAGGAGGGCTACCACTACTCCGTGTATTCCACCCCGGCCGAGTCGCTGACCGACCGCTTCTGCCGCATGGACCAGCAGAAGTTCGGCAAGGTCGAAGGCGTCACCGACCATGATTTCTACACCAACAGCTTCCACTACCCGGTGTGGCTGCGCCCGACCCCGATGGAGAAGCTCGACTACGAGAAGGACTTCCCGTATCTGGCCTCCGGCGGCTTCATCAACTACTGCGAGTTCCCGAGCCTGCAGCAGAACCCCAAGGCCCTCGAGGCCGTGTGGGACTACGCCTACAAGATCGGGATCGGTTACCTGGGCACCAACACGCCCATCGACCACTGCTTCGTGTGCGGCTACGAAGGCGACTTCGAACCCACCGAGGACGGCTTCAAGTGCCCCGAGTGCGGCAACTCCGACCCGAACAAGTGCAACGTGACCAAGCGCACCTGCGGCTATCTGGGCAACCCGGTGCAGCGCCCGATGGTGCATGGCCGCCACGAAGAGATCGCTCACCGCGTCAAGCACATGCAAGGCGAGACCGGCCGTGTCGTCCTCGCCGATGGCACGAGCAAGACGTGGTGGGATGACAAGAACGAGTAGTAGGGGCACGATACCAGTGGAGAATTCTTCGGGAACCACGTCGTCGCCGTCCGATTTCGAGGCTCCCTCGCGTGTTGACGAGACAGCCGCCGCAATCGGCGACTGGATCAACACCGGGGGGCGGTCCCGTCGCCACTCCTGGAGGGATTTCGCGCAGGACGATGCCGACCGCGGTCCGTGTATTCCGTACGCGAAATCGAACAATCCGGCGGCGGGGCAGTGGGATGGTCGCACGATGAGCCGCGGGGTCGTCGCCGACTACAAGCGCATGGTCGTGACCGATGGCGAAGGCATCCGCAATTCGCTGTATGTCAGCGGCTGCCCGTTCCGTTGTGAGGGGTGCTACAACTCCTCCATCTGGGATTTCCAGGCGGGGCATCCGTACACCTCCGAGCTGGAGGACGCCATCGTCAAGGACCTTGCCACCGATTACATCCAGGGCCTGACCTTGCTGGGCGGCGAGCCGATGCTCAACACGCCCATGCTGCTGCCTTTGGTGCATCGCATCCGCGACACCTACGGCGACACCAAGGACATCTGGTGCTGGACAGGCTACACCTGGGAGGAACTCATGCGCCCCGGCGAGACGCCGGACAAACGCGAGCTGCTCGAATGCGTGGACGTACTCGTCGATGGCCGCTACATCGCTGCGCAGAAGGATTCCCTGCTCCAGTTCCGTGGATCGGCGAACCAGCGCGTGATCGATGTGCGCGCATCGCTTGACATGGGGGAGGTCGTGATCTGGCCCAAGCTGCACGACCAGCACCGCTTCATCCCCGACATCTACGGAAAGGACCGCGTCGCGGGCGAAGGCAGTGCTTCGTGACGGTGCGCCGCTAGGCAAACCGTCCATGAGACAGCCGTTCACGAGACACCGACACGGCGCCGGCATGGCCCGACACGGCCCGGAATCGCGCCCCGTTCACCGATTGCTTCGATGGGCGGGGCGCGATTCCGTTGGACGACGCGGCCCATTGGGTGCGGCTGAATGCATGGGGCGCGCCGCCGCTGGCGGCGGGGGGAATCAGAAAGTCGTATCCGAAAACAGCTGCATGATGATGTCGGTATAGTCGTTCACGGCCAGTATGTGATGCCCTTTCATCGACATGATCATGAAAGTGTGGCGAACGGGACCATCCCGGTCCACCAGAGGCACGAACCGCACGAGTTTTCCGTGCGGGGCGATGGGCTTGCGTGTCTCGTGGAGCAGGAATCCCTTGCCCGCGGCCACCATGACGTGGGCTTGCCGCACGTTCTCGGCCTCGATCGTGGGGCATGTCAGGTGCAGGACGTTGCGCAGATAGGCCTCCTGCGCTTCGTGCCGGGCGCTGATCGTCGGATGTTGCGCGGTTTCGTTCGAAGGGGCGTTGTGCGGGGCGGGGTGCCGCACAAAGACTTTCGTCCCGTCGGGGAGCACAAATGTACGGGCGTCGAAAAGCGGGTTCACGCCACGCGAGAGAATGTTGCGCGTCGCGTCTTTGAGCCCGGATTGCGCGGCGTTGTCGCGCGGGCTGTCGTTGAGGTTGTCGAATGAATTCTCGCTTTCGCTGTCGGCGAGCGCATAGCCGCCGCTGTTCGAGAGCAGGATGCAGGGGATTTCGCTCAGGGATTCCGACGACAGCTCCTCCTCGGCCGGCATGAGCGACGAGGACGGCAGTTTCGAGACCACCGATTGTGCGATTTCCACCGTGTTGTAGCGCGACATGATGGTCGTGGTCGAGAAATAATCCGAGAACTGGCTTCCGGCGTCGGCGACGATGACGTCCACGGTGCCGTTAAGCAGCGCGCGCTGGAGCTGCTCGCTCGTGCCGTAACGGGTGATGACCTTGGTATCGGGGTGGTTCTGCTTGAACAGCGCCGTCGCTGCCTCGGGCTCCCACAGCCCTGAGCTCGCCAGCACCCCGATGGTGAATTGGGGAAGGAGCTTGCCGGCGGCGGTGCGCCGAATGTCCGCGACCGCCTGGTCGGTGGTCGTGAGGATCGCCTCGGCATATTCATAGAGCTTGGTGCCGGCCTGCGTGGCCGAGAACTCACGTCCCTGGCGGTCGAGGAGCTCGACCCCGAGCTCCGATTCCAGGGCCTTGATTTTCTGCGACACGGCAGATTGCGAGACATGGTTCTCGCGGGCGGCGGCGGTGAAGCTATGAAGGCGCAGGACGTCATAGAAATACCGAAGCTGTTTGAGTTCCATGCCCGTCCTTTCGTATCGGTCGCATCAGGCACATCGGCCCGCCATGCGCTGCGGGGCACGAGGCGGTGGGCGGACTCCGCGAGGGAGTCCGAGTCCGTGAAGAAGTAAAAACGGGGGACATCCTTGGGAAGCAGATGTCCCCCTGATTTCTCGGGGGTGTGCCCTAGGAAAAATCGACTAGAGCCAAGGTCATACGAGTCGGGGATAGATGGGAAGAGAATTGCCTCGCAGAACCTTCACGTACCCGGTGTCAGACGGCGTTGGTGAGGGAGAGAAAGGAACCAACAGATTCACCGCTGAACACAGTTACATATTACGTTGATTTGAGAGTATTTGCAATATTTCGGCGGTGCCATGCGTTTCCGCCGGACGAATCGATTACTATGGGGAGTGTCGAAAAGACTCAATGCCGAGCCTGTTTCTCGCGGTCGACTCACACTGCATTCATAGGCGAATCGTGTGGCGCAGGGCCTCTCACAACGTAGTGGGGCGTGGGGAACGGGATATCGAAGGAAAGGGGGCGTCGTGTCAGACAGCGAAGCTGTGTCGCCAGCAATGGATGGACGGACCGTATCGGTCAACGCCATCAAGCGCCAGAAGCTGGGTGTTCGCAAAGACGAAGGGCGCGCGAACCGCAATTCCATGCGCTCCATGGTGCTGTTCAACGAAGCGTTTTCGCAGTTGCTCGATGAAAAACCTCTGGGTGAGATCAACGTGACGATGATTTCGCGCCGTGCCGATCTGGCCCGGAACACTTTCTATGCCCATTATGCTTCGACGGACGAGCTGCTGCGTGAATTCGTGGGCGAAGCGGTGACGGTGGTGCAAGGGGACTTCGAGGAGCTCTCGCCTGTCATCAATCCTGCGATACCGGAGACTTTCGTACGTGCATTGTTTGACAAGGTGGAGGAGCACCGTGAGATCCTCCGCAGCCATGTGTTTGTGAAAAACGTCAACAACCGCAGGCGGCTCACGGCGATTGTGCGCTACAGCGTCGTGCCGACGCTGACCCGGATGCTGTCGTCGGTCGATCCGGGCAACGAGGCGTGTGTGGAACAGTACCTCGACTTCGTAGCGGCGTTGACGATCGAGCTCGTCAACGACTATCTCAACGATGTCTTTGCCATCGAAGGCATGGATTTTTCGGACAGGGTGAGCCTCATGTACCGCGCTGCGTATCGCGTGTATCTGGAACCTCGCCAGTGGGGAGCGGATCATGCCAAGGTCGGTGCGGCGGGCGGCAGCGAGCTGCCGTGAGGATTCCGGATCTGCCGGCAAGGGTTGCCGATCGGATTGCCGAAGCGGCGCAGCGGATTCGGTCCGCGGTGGGGCGATCCCTGAGCCGTGACCCCGCCGGCGGCGGAGGGGGCGCTCGCAATGAGGGCGCACAGTTAGGGCGCACAGTTAGGGCGCACAGTGACAGCCCGCAGCGATGGTGCATGAGGCGCACTGGGAAGAGCAGGGGCAAGGGAAAGAAAAAGCAGCCTCCATGTGGATGGCTGCCTGAGGGGAGCGGACAACGGGACTCGGACCCGCGGTCTCGACCTTGGCAAGGTCGCGCTTTACCAACTAAGCTATGTCCGCAGTGCGAAATTCGCAACAAACATAAATCTATCATGAATTTCCGAGAACACAAGGATAATTGTGTTCGGCGTGTTGAACGGCATCCTCTGATTCCTTGACACGGCTGGCTCCGTGCCTATCCCGAAGCGCGGGAACCGGGCTTTCCGGACCGTGCGGGCGCAGGATGGGTCGCGGTCCCGGGCCGCCGATCATGAGAAAGAAGCGCCGCGGCCTGGGCGCAGGCATTACTGTGGACGATGAACGAATGAATCGACGCCGTCGGTCCCGGTATGTGCATGACCGCGGCCATCAGGCGACAACAGCGAGGAACGCACATGGCACTGAGTCACTTTTTGGCATTGCTGGCCCTTATTCTTGCGGTGGGCGGCATCGCCTGCCTCGTACCTGCCATCGTCATGAGGCGCCGGGATTCCCAGTTGCGCGTCCGGTGCACCCAGAAGGCGCAGGGCAGGGTGAGCGGTTACTCCACGAGCAAGCAGGTGACGGGCTCCACGTTTCTGCCCACGGTTGAATACACCGTGAACGGCACGAAGCACACCGTGACGGGGCCGACGTTCGCGTCGTACACGGCCCGCGGCGTCCGCGGGGATGTGGCCGGCCCGCATACCAACATCCGTGACATCGCCGACCTGCCGGAGGAGCTGCGCGTCTATTCCTATGACGACGCCCCGCTGGAGCGCAACGGCAACGCCCTGGCCGAGCCGTTCCCAGTGGGCAGACATGTGACCGTGTGGTATGACCCCGACGACCCGGGCCGTGCATATGTGATTCGCGTGCCGGCCACGTCGTCCATGGCCAAGACGTTCACGTTGCTCGGAGTAATGGAGATCGTGGCTGCTGTCGCTTTCGCGTTTTTCGCATACCTGTGGTGACATCCGCAACGCATGACCGCGCCGCGTCATGACGTCGCATGCCGTGATTGCCATACGCGACATGGACGCTGTGAGGCGCCCTGCTCTGCCCGGATGGACGGGCGGCGCTGGATGAACTTGCGTCACGTGGATCGACGGTGCAGGGAAACAACGCAGGAAAACGCAAGCGGGGAGAAGTCGTGTGCCTTCTCCCCGCTTGCGTTTGTGGGCGGCCATTGCGTGGCGGCCCGGAATCCCGCTTTGCGCAGGCTGTGGGTCAGTTGCGGCTGCCGAACAGACGCAGCAGATAGATGAACAGGTTGATGAAGTCCAGGTAGAAGTCGAGGGCGAACGACACGCTCAGCGCGTCAAGCACCTGCGGGTTCGGGCCGATCTTCTCGAAGGTGGCGCGCATCATCTGCGTGTCATATGCCGTGTAGAACGAGAAAATCGCAACGCCGACGGCGGCGATGATCATGTTGGCCGTGTTGCCCGGGAAGACGAAGAACACCACGACCTCGGCGAGGAGCAGCATGATGAGGCCGGTGAACAGGATGCTGCCCAGGCCGAGGAGGTTCTTGTGCGTCGTCACCGCAAGCATCGAGAGGGCGAAATAATACAGCGAGCAGATGGCGAACACGATGCCGATCGACGTGATGGAGAAGCATTCGAACAGCAGCGAGAAAGACAGGCCGTTGACGAACGCGAACAGGTAGAGCAGCGTCGCAGCGGCGCTCTTCTTGAGGCTCATGGCCCTCTTCTGGATCGCGATGACCAGAATCACCTCGACGATGCATGAGACGACGGTGAGCAGGAGGAGGCCCGAGCCATTGCTGGTGGTGAGCATCGAGTCGAGGACGCCGCTCATATTCATGGCCATCGCGGTGAACGCCGTGACGAGCAGGGCGATGCCCATCTGCAGGTAGGTCATCATGACGGCCCTGTTCTGGGCTTGGTAAACCTGGGCCGCGGCGAACGGGTCGATGGGGGCGGCCGACGCCGGTGCGCCGCCGCCCATGGCGACCTGGGGGTGCGCGTACGCCGGCTGCTGAGGCTGGTAGTAGGCCTGCTGCTGTGCGTATCCCTGCTGCTGGTAGTAGTCTCCGGCGGGCTGCTGGGACATCTGACCCTGGTATTGCTGCTGGTATTGCTGCTGGTATTGCTGCTGGTATTGCTGCTGGTAGGCGTTGGCCTGGTCCTGTCCGCCATAAGGTTGCGGTTCGTTGGTGTAATTCGTCATTGTGATCCGGTTGTCCTTTGAATTTATCCGGTTGTCCTTTGAACTTTCGTGTGAGCCTGTGAAATCTCTCGCTTTTCCATGGACTGTGAAACCAGCCGTCATCTCTCGTTGGCGCTCACGTTTCCATAGTACACAAAGGAGACGGGAAACTCTTGGAATTGGCCGCTGCTGACCTTTCGGAATCCACCGGCCTTCGTGGGGCGCCGGGGAAGCGCATCCCGGTGGTCCTCTGGCGTTGCGTTGAGGCATGTCGGTATCATCGATTCTTATGAACGAAGACATGATGACCGATGAGGAGCGCGAATCCACCGAAGGCGGTGCACGGAGCGACCGGGGCAAAGGCGTGTTCCACATCCACACCCTGGGATGCCAGATGAACGTGCATGACTCCGAGCGCATCGCGGGCGTGCTCGAGGCCGACGGCTATGTCGCCGCCACCGCGCAGCAGGTGGAGGCGAACGACGTCGACCTGCTCGTGCTCAACACCTGCGCGGTCCGCGAGAACGCGACCGAGCGCATGTACGGCACCGTGGGGCTGTGGGCGCGGCTCAAGCGCACGAACCCGCGTCTGCAGATCGCCGTCGGCGGATGCATGGCGCAGAAGGACCGCGAGAGGATCGTGCGGCGGGCGCCGTGGGTCGATGCGGTGTTCGGCACCAAGAACATCCCGCAGCTGCCAGGCATGCTGGATGCGGCGCGGCGTGGGGACGGGCCGCAGGTTGAGGTGTATTCCGACCTCAACTCCGTCGACTACTTCCCGTCCGACCTGCCCGTCGCCCGCGCATCCGGGGTCTCCGCATGGGTCGCCATCTCGGTGGGCTGCAACAACACGTGCACGTTCTGCATCGTGCCGTCCGTGCGTGGCAAGGAACGCGACAGGCGCGCGGGCGACATCATCGCCGAGGTGCAGCGGTGCGTCGACGCCGGTGCGAAAGAGGTCACGCTGCTCGGCCAGAACGTGAATTCGTATGGTTATGCGTCGGGGGACCGTTTCGCCTTCTCCAAGCTGCTGCGCGCCTGCGGTACCATCGACGGGCTCGAACGGCTGCGCTTCACGTCGCCGCACCCCGCTGCGTTCACCGACGACGTGATCGCCGCCATGGCCGAGACGCCCAATGTGATGCACCAGCTGCACATGCCGCTCCAGTCGGGCTCGGACCGGATCCTGCGCGCCATGCGCCGCAGCTACCGACGCGACCGCTTCATGTCGATTCTGTCGAAGGTGCGCGAGGCCATGCCCGACGCGCAGATCAGCACCGACATCATCGTCGGGTTCCCCGGCGAGACCGAGGAGGATTTCGAACAGACGCTCGACGTGGTGCGCGAGGCGCGATTCTCCAGCGCATATACCTTTGAATATTCCCCGCGTCCCGGGACTCCCGCGGCGCAGATGGAACAGGTGCCGCACGACGTGGTGCAGGAGCGTTTCGAACGCCTGCACGACCTGCAGGAAGGCATCACGGCCGATGTCATGAAGGGCTTCGAGAACCGCGACGTCGAGGTGCTCATCACCGGGCGGCAGGGCAAGAAGGACTCCGACACGCATCGCGTGACGGGGCGCGAGCGCACCGGCGTGCTCGTGCATGTGGGCGTGCCGCAGGGCATGGAGATCCCGCGGCCCGGGGATTTTGTCACCGCGACCGTGACCCATGCCGCCGCGCATGACCTCATCGCCGACCCCGACGTCACGGCAGGGCAGACGTATGCGGTCAGGCACTGACATGGGCGACCGCAGCCGGTCCGGGGCGGCGGCACCCGAGGGGGAGCCGCGGGTCGTCTCGATCGTGGGTCCCACGGCATCGGGCAAGACGGGGCTTGGCATCGCCCTCGCCCAAAGGCTGATGCGCGACGATGGCACGCCGTGCGAAATCGTCAACGCCGATGCCTACCAGATGTACCGGGGCATGGACGTGGGAACCGCCAAGCCCACGCCCGAGGAGCGTGCGCAGGTGCCGCATCACCTCGTCGATTGCATCGACCCGGACGAAACCATGTCCGTGGCGGTGTTCCAGCGCATGGCGCGCGAGTGCATCGCCGAACTCAAAGGCCGCGGCGTCCGCCCGATCCTCGTCGGCGGCTCCGGACTCTATGCGCGAGCGGCGATCGACGACATCTCGTTCCCGCCGACGGACCCCGACGTGCGCGCCGCAATCGAACGTCGCGGCGAGCGGATTGGCGAGGAGGCGTTGTTCGACGAGCTCAGGGCCAAGGACCCCGATGCCGCCGCGCACATGGACGCCCGCAACATGCGCCGCACGGTGCGGGCCCTCGAGGTCATCGAACTCACGGGGAAGCCCTATTCATCGACGTTGCCGAGATATCACTATGTAATACCATCGGTGCAGATCGGTATCGATCTGAGCCGTGACGACCTCGATAGACGCATCGACGAGCGCACGCAGGCCATGCGCGACCAGGGTCTCGTCGCCGAGGTGGAGCGGGTGCGTCCGCATCTGGGCGCCACGGCGGCGCGCGCGCTGGGATACCAGCAGATCTGCGACTATCTCGACGGGCTGGTGGAAGAGGACCAGGCCTTCGCTGACATCGCGCAGAAGACCCGCAGGCTGGCGCGCAAACAGATGGGCTGGTTCGGCCGGGACCCGCGCATCCACTGGCTGACCGCAGGGTCGCCGGACCTCGTCGACCGCGCCGCGGCCATCGTACATGCCGCGGACCGTGGCATGTACGATGCAACCGACGCCCATGCCGACGAGTATGTGCAGCACCACCTGGGGACGCTGGGGTAGCGGCGCGAGGCGCCGCGGCTTGTGGCCGCGGGGACGCATGCGCCTGACCTCCGGGGGGGGCGCCGGGGCCGTAAAAATTGTGAAACGACGTGCCTTTCCTGCCGCCTTCGCGGTCCAATCTTTGGTAGTGTAAGGCTCGTTATGGCACGCACTTCTTCATCACGCAGACCTGGCGAATCGTCACCCACGAAGACAACGAACTCGACCACGCGTTCATCAAGCAATTCGAGTCCGCGGGCATCCGCATCGAAATCCAAGGATTCCAAAGACGACGCCGCCGAGACGTCCGTTGCCGGAAGGCGCGGTCCTGGCGACCTGTTGCGCAAGCTTTTCGGACACGGCAATTTCGATGAGGAATACCGCCGGGACGGGCTGTGCTTCGTTTTCGTCATCCTCGCGGTGTTCCTCATCGCCTCGGAATGGTTCCGTGTGAACGGCTGGCTTGGCGTCGCGCTTCATTTCTGCACCTCCGCGCTGTTCGGCGTCATGTCCGTCGTGGTGCCGGTGCTGCTGCTGGTCGTCGCATTCAGGCTTTTGTTCAATTCGGGCAGGGATTCGGGGAACCCCGAGATCATCGTCGGCTTCACGCTGCTCATGTGGTCCATCTGCTCCATCATCGACGTCGCCAAGGTGTCGGATTCGCATGAATTCCATTTGGAAAGCCTGCAGAATGCCGGCGGTCTGTTCGGATTCATCTTGGGAAGCCCCCTGTCCTGGGGACTGTCGAAGCCCTTCGCGATCATCGTGTTCGTCGTGATCGGCATCGCCTCGGTACTGCTCGTATCCCACACCCATCTGCGTCAGATCGCCGACGCGTGCCGCGGCCTGATCTCGCGGGTGAAGGACGGATACGAGGCATCGGGGGCGGAGCCCGACGACGGGGACGACGAAGACGAATTCCCCAATGAGATCCTCGTGGGCGACGACGGCGAGACGATGCGTTTCGCCGAAGGCGTGCCCGCCCATGACGGGAGCGACGAGGGGGAACCGTCCCAGCGCGGCCGTGTGCCGTTCTTCAAGCGCCTATTCGACAAGGCCACGGGGAAGAAAGAGAACGAGGCCCTTGATTCCTACGCCGGCGACCAGGCCTTCGACCACGGCATGGACGCCGACACTGTCGACCACCGTCAGCCCGCAGTCGAGGGACTTGACCCGTGGGAGGGTGACTCGCAGGACGGCTATCCCGATGGTTCCGATGAACCGGATGATGCGACCCGCGCGATGCCGGTCCACGCACAGGGGGTCGAAAGCGCCGCCGTGCCCATCCCGGCTCCGACGTCCGGTGCGTCGGGCGCCGTGGCGCCGGAAGGCCGTGGAGCGGTCGCCGCCGACGGTGCGGAACCCGCCGAAGGCGATGAACCCGCGAATGGCGCCTATGGCTCCAATGACATCGAGGCGGCTCGCACGGCGGCCGAGGCGGCCGCCCGGACGGCCCGCGCCGCAGCCGACGCAGGCACGTCCGAACAGCATGCCGTGGTCGCGCCCTATCGGCTGCCTGACCTGGACATGCTCGACAGGGGCAAGCCCCATGCGACGCGCACCCCTGAGAACGACCGCATCATCGCCGCCCTCAACACCACGTTCGAGCAGTTCAGCGTCGACGCCCGCGTCGTGGGGTATCTGCGCGGTCCGTCCGTCACCCAGTACGAGGTCGAGCTCGGCCCCGGCGTCAAGGTCGAGAAGGTCACGAGTCTGCGCCGCAACATCGCCTACTCCGTGGCGAGCCCCGACGTGCGCATCCTGTCGCCGATTCCGGGCAAATCCGCCATCGGCATCGAGATCCCCAACGTCGACAGGGAGATCGTGCACCTTGGCGATGTGCTGCGCAGCGACATCATGCGCAACGACCCGAACCCCATGCTGTGCGGCGTGGGCAAAGACATCGAGGGGCACTTCGTCAAGTGTGACCTCACCAAGATGCCGCACCTGCTCGTCGCCGGCGCCACCGGCTCGGGCAAGTCGAGCTTCGTCAACTCCATGCTCGTCTCGATCATCATGCGCGCCACGCCGGAACAGGTGCGCATGATTCTTGTCGACCCCAAGCGCGTGGAACTGTCGGCGTATGCCGGCATCCCCCATCTGCTCACGCCAATCATCACCGATCCCAAGCGGGCGGCGCAGGCGCTCGAATGGGTGGTCAAGGAGATGGACGCGCGGTACGACGACCTGAGTTTCTTCGGCTTCCGCCACATCAAGGACTTCAACGAGGCCGTGCGCGCAGGCAAGGTGCATGCGCCGGCTGGTTCAGGCCGCAAGGTGGCGCCGTATCCCTATCTCCTCGTCGTCGTCGACGAGATGGCCGACCTCATGATGGTCGCCAAGAACGACGTGGAAAGCTCAATCCAGCGCATCACGCAGCTTGCACGAGCCGCTGGCATCCATCTCGTGCTGGCGACGCAGCGCCCGTCGGTCGACGTGGTGACCGGCCTGATCAAGGCCAACATACCGTCCCGTCTGGCCTTCGCTACCTCCTCCGCGACCGATTCGCGAGTCATCCTTGACTCCACCGGCGCCGAGACGCTTATCGGACAGGGCGACGCGCTGTTCATGCCGATGGGCGCGGCCAAGCCCACGCGAGTCCAGGGCTCGTGGGTGTCGGAATCCGAGATCCGCCAGGCCGTCGAATTCGTGCGACACCAGCGCAAGCCCGCCTACCGCCAGGACATCGCCGAGATGGCGGACCAGGCGGAGAAGAAGGAACAGCGCGAGGCCGCGACCGAAGACATCGGCAACGACATGGACGACCTGCTCAGGGCAGCGGAACTGGTGGTCACCACCGGATTCGGATCCACATCGATGCTGCAGCGCAAACTGCGCGTGGGCTTCGCCCGCGCCGGCCGCCTCATGGACCTGCTGGAATCACGCGGCGTCGTGGGGCCGTCCGAAGGATCGAAGGCGCGCGAAGTGCTGGTGAAACCCGAGGACCTGCAACAGGTGCTCGCGTACATCCGCGGCGATGCCGATTCCATGGACCCGGGGCTGTCGTCCGCCGATGCGTCGACGGGGGTGCGCAACGACGACGGGTACGGAGATGACTCTGGGGAGTACCCGGACGACGATGGCTACGTCGATGGGTATCCGGATGAGTATCCCGACGACCTGTGAGATAGGTCGTGTGGAGATGGGCCATGTGGAGATAGACCATGTGGCTGAAACGTCCTGTGCGGAGGAACACCCCGCGTGGAGCCTGGTGGTATGCGGACGCGGGTCGTTCCGGCTCCGCGGATGTTCAACGCGGACAGTGGCCTGAAGCCGATCCGCGGAGCATGGCCGGGACAGCTCCGCCCGAAGGATTGCGCCCTAGGCGGATTGCGTCCCTGTGCATTACGTCGCGGTTGGATTTCGGTGATACAGTCTGATAGGAACGGTTCGCCCAACCGGAAATGAACATTGAATGAATTCCGGACTGAGGGCATGGCCAGATCTTTGGAGGCGCTTTGCGCCCTTGCAGATGGGAATGGCAGGGTCTCGATGACAACGCAGAGCAGAGACAGGAGTGATGGATCCCATGGATGATCACAAGGTTCATAATTCCGAGGCGCGTGAGCCTCTCCGGTCGTCCGAGGAGCCCGAGGTGCAGGCGGGCGCCGGGGCCGATGCGGAGGATTCCGCCGCCGGCCATGCGTCTCTTTTCCGTGGATGGGACACCGCTGCCAACCGCGTGACGATGGCGCGCATTGTGCTCGTCATCGTGTTCCTCGTGTTCCTGTGCCACGGAGGGGTGGATGGGTCGAGGAGCATCGCGGCCCGCTGGTGGGCGTTCGCCACATTCGTCGTGGCGGCGGCGACCGATAAGCTCGATGGATATCTGGCGCGCAAGAACCATGAGGTCACCGAGATCGGCAAGCTGCTCGATCCCATCGCCGACAAGCTTCTTATCTGCGGCGCCCTCGTCGTGCTGGCCGCGTTCGGCGAGCTCAACCCGCTGGGGTGGCTCATCGCCGCGCTCTTCCTCATCCGAGAGATCGGCATCACCGTCATGCGTCTGTTCGTCATCGACACGGGTGGCAAGGTCATCGCCGCCAACAAGGCGGGGAAGCTCAAGACGCTGTTCGAATGCATCGGCCTTGGCATGCTCATCTTTCCGATGTGGAGCTTCTTCGCACCCCATGCGACGTTCGTGACTGTCTATTACTGGATTGTCTACGCAGTCATCATCGTTGCACTGGCATTGTGCCTGTACTCCGGAGCCGTGTATGTGAACGGCGTGCTGGTCGCGCGCAGGCTCGACGGGCGTCGCGGGAACGACTTGGCTTGAGGCCCGACGGCGGCCGGACGATGGCGCGTCCGGGATGCGTGGGGCCTGGCACCGCTGCACCGCATGTGCCTACCATGAAGCGTATTGGAACGTTGCGCAGGCGGTGTGCCGCGCTGCGCTCCGTGAATGGCGTTTCGGTCTGCGTCGGTATGCATGACGAAGCGGAAACGGGCGATCGAAAGCACTCTGGAGGTTCGCATGGCGAAGATGCACGATGAAGGAAATGGACTGATGGAAGCCGACGGGAGGATCCCCGCTTCGGGGCAGGGCGCCGCGGAGACCACCGAGACCGAACACATCCGCGGCATCCAGACACAGTGTGACGCCCTGGCAGCACGGATTCTCACGGCCTGCCGCAAACGCGGCATGTTCATCTGTGCGTCGGAGTCGCTCACCGGGGGATTGCTGGCCGATGCATTCGTGCGGATTCCTGGTGCCTCCAGCGTGTTCCTGGGGTCGGCTGTGACCTATGCCATCGAGGCGAAGGCGCACATCCTGGGGGTCGATTCGACGTTGCTGGAGCAGCAGGGCGCGGTGCATCCCGAGGTCGCGCGACAGATGGCCGTGGGCACCGTCGCTGTGTATTCCGTCCCCACGTCGCGCATCGGAAGGGTGGTGGGCCTGTCGACCACGGGGGTCGCGGGGCCCGGGCCCGACGGTGACAAACCGGCGGGGCTCGTCTACATCGGCATCGCCGTGCCGGGGCCGAACGGCCTGCGGGCCGTCGCCGAGGAGCTGCATCTCGAGGGAACGCGGGAAGAGGTCCGGCATCTGACGGTTCTGCATGTGCTGTCCTCGCTGTGTGAAGCCCTCGCGGCCTGACTTTCTGGCCGTGGGGGGTGTCCCTATGTAATTT
>DEKK01000004.1 GCA_002353815.1 Bifidobacteriaceae bacterium UBA2724
AAACAAAGTCACTTGCAACGGCTTGCACGGCATGGGCGGAGGCGGGCGCAAGATGTCCGCGAAGCGCGACATCATGGCACCACAATCGCCGCAGGCATCACGATTGAAGGAGGAAACATGACAGACGACGCGAACACCGACCCCGCCACGATCGCTAACAACACCAACCCCGACAGCAATAGCACCAGCACAAACGCCCCCACCAGCTCCACCAGCTCCACCAACACAAACACCACCCCCACACCCACCCCCGCCCCCGTCAACCCCGACGACATCTCGCGCTACTCGCTCGCCTTCGAATCCGACCGCGCCAACCGCGTCGCCGCCAACGCCGCGGTGAGCAGCGGCGTGCTCGCGGCCGCGACCAGCTACGAAGGCGTGCGCGACCTGCCGCGCGAATTCAACGTGGAGCTCAGGCAGGGCTCGATCACCAACCAGCGCCGCTCCGGCCGCTGCTGGATGTTCGCCTCGCTCAACACGCTGCGCTACGAGCTCATGCACCGGTGGAACCTCGACGACTTCGAGTTCTCCGAGAACTATCTGTTCTTCTGGGACAAGATCGAGAAGGCGAACGTCTATCTCGAAAACGTGCTGGCCACGCTGGACGAGCCCACCGACAGCCGCACCTTCGAGATCATCAACGAAGGCCCCGTCGACGACGGCGGCTGGTGGCAGATGTTCGTCAACCTCGCCGACAAGTACGGCCTGGTGCCGATGGACGCGTATCCGGAATCCGCCAATTCCCGGGATTCCGACGCATTCGTGCAATACCTCAACACGGTGCTGCGCGGTTTCGCAGCGCGTCTGCGCGAGGAACACCGCAAGGGCTCGGACCTGGCCCAGCTGCGCGACGAAAAGGACGCCGACATGGCCACCGTCTACCGCATGACGGCGATTGCACTGGGCGAGCCTCCGACGGCGTTCGAGTTCACCGCCCGCACCAAGGACGACGGCGATGACAAGGACTCAGATTCCAAGGACTCCAATGCTGAGGATTCCGGCGCCAAGGACTCCGATGCCTCGGATTCCAACACCTCGGACGACTCGGGCAAAGACAACGCGGAGAATGCCGCAAAGCCCAAGGACGGCACCGAGAACTACAACGGCACCATCACCAGCAGGCAGATCCACGAGGACTCCATCACGCCTCTCGAATTCATGCGCACCTATGTGCCGGTGCGCCCCGACGACTTCGTGACGCTGTGCAACGCCCCCATGGAGCGCACGCCGTATTGGAAGCGCTACGCCATCAAGTGGAGCACCAACGTCGCAGGCACCGACCAGATGACGTTCGTCAACGTGCCGATGGGCACGCTGCGCGACGCGGCGGTGCGCCAGCTCAAGGCCGGCCACCCGCTGTGGTTCGCGTGCGACTGCATGCAGTTCGCACTGCGCGGCAAAGGCATCTTCGACCCCGCCACCGTGCGCGTCGACGAATTGTTCGGTGTCGACATGCCGTATGACAAGGGCGAGGCCATCGAGTACGGCGACGCGCCGTCCAACCATGCGATGACGCTCACCGGCGTGAACCTCGACGCCGACGGCAAGCCGAACCGCTGGAAGATCGAAAACAGCTGGGGCAAGGATTCCGGCGAGAACGGCTACTTCGTGGCGTCCGCCGAATGGTTCGACCGCTACGTGACCGAGCTCGTGGTGCGCACCGACATGCTGGACGACGCCACGCGCGCCGTGCTCGACACGCCGGTGATCGACGTGGAGCCGTGGGAGCCGCTTACGCGTCCGTGCGAGTGAGCCGCGCGCCGGACACACAGCCGGAAACCGGACGCCCCGCCGGCAGCCGGACGCGCCGCCACCGCGCCGCTTACGCGTCCCTGCCCGAGAGCCGCGCGTATTCGGCGAGCATCCACTCGCCCATGTGCGATCCGATCTCGCCGAAGATCATGGTCAGCGAGTTGATGGGTGCGGCACGCAGGAACATGAGCATCGTCGGATTCTCGGGCAGGGCCGGGAACTGGCCGGCCTCGCACCTGCGTCGCAGCGCGGCGACCACCTGCGCGCCCACCGGGTCGTCGCTCCATTCCTCGAAGGTGTTCCACCCGTCGAGCCGGGCGACGAGCCCGTCGCCGTCGAGGCGCACAGGAACGCTTGCCGCGATGCGGCGGCTGGATTCACCGACCTGGACGCGGTACTCCCCCGTCTCCAGGTGCCACGCGTGGTACCGCTCGGACCAGTAGGAGAAGGCGCGGGCGTCAAGGTCTATGACGACCTGCGCCTCGCCGCGGGCGGGCACGGCCACCTTCGCGAAGCCCTTGAGCTCGTGCACGGGACGCGCCACGGAGCAATCGGACGGCGGTGCCACATAGACCTGCACCACATCCGCACCGTCGCGGTCGGACAGGTTGCGCACGATGGCACTCACGCGCACGATGGGGGTGCCATACGATTGCGCAGCGCTGGCACCGTCGCCGACACCGGCATCGCCATCGTGGCTCACACCGGCGCCATTCACGCGCTCGACGCGGATATCCGATAGCTCGAACCGCGAATAACCCAGGCCATAGCCGAACTCGTAGGCGACGGGCACGCCGGCCGTATCGTAATGCCGGTAACCCACGAACACGCCTTCGCCGTAGTCCACATGGCCTTCCTCGCCGGTCCACCGGCCGCCGACAACCATGGTGGGATCGTCGGCGATGGCCATCGGGATGCTCTGCGCCAGGCGGCCCGAGGGGTTCACGTCGCCGAAGAGCACGTCGGCGATGGCCTCGCCGCCAGCCTGCCCGGGAAGCCATGTTTCGAGGATGGCGCGGGCGTCGTTGCGCCACGGCGCGACGGAGACAACAGAACCGTTCGCCAGCACCACGACGGTGTTGGGATTGGCCTGCGCCACCGCGTGCAGAAGCTCGATTTGCCCGTCGGGAAGATCGATGGTGGTGCGGTCGAATCCCTCCGATTCCGCCGATTCGGGCAGACCGAGGAACAGCAGCGCCACGTCGGCGTTGCGCGCGACGGCCACTGCCTCGTCGCGCAGGCGCACGGCGGCATCCGCGTTCGCCGCTGCGGCGGCACCCGCGCCGTCCGCGCCCGCGTTCGTCGCAGCATCAACACCCGCGCCATCGTCGAGCGCGAAGCCCGGTGCAAAGACGGCCTCGATGCCACGCCCACGCAACGCGTCGAGGAAGCTCGAGACGCGCGTGGGGTTGATATGCGACGATCCGCCGCCCTGGTACCGCGGGATGCGCGCGAATTCGCCAATCACCGCCAGGCGCTGCGCACCGGGACGCGCATCGAGTGGCAGAAGGTCGCCGTCGTTCTTGAGCAGCACCATGGATTCGGCCGCGGCATGGCGCGCGATGGCGTGATGAATGGCGGAATCGTAGCGGTATCCGGCGCCGCTCGCCGCATGTCCGCGTCCCGCCTGCGTCGCTTGCCCCACATGCGCCACCTGCCCTCGCCCGGCCTGCGCCGCCCACGCCAGCGCGGGCTGCGCCAAATCCGCCAAGCGCAGCACTCCCCGCGCCATCGCGTCGAGCTGCGGGCGGGCCACGCGTCCGTCGCGCACTGCCTCGGCCACGCGCGAATCCGTCCCGCTCGGCGGCATCTCGAGGTTCAGCCCCGCGTTGACCGAGGCGACGCGGTCATGGCACGCGCCCCAGTCCGACATGACGATGCCGTCGAACCCCCACTCCCCGCGCAAAATGCTGGTGAGCAGCGCCTTGTTCTGTGCGCCGAACGCGCCGTTCACGCGGTTGTAGCAGCACATCACGGCCCACGGGTGGCAGCGGCGCACCACGTATTCGAAGGCGGGAAGGTAGATTTCGCGCAGCGCGCGCTCGCTCAGGCGCGCGTCGACGCGCAGGCGGTCGGTTTCCTGGCTGTTGACCGCGAAATGCTTGAGCGTGGCGCCCACGCCGCGCGTCTGGAGCCCGTCCACCAGCCCCGCCGCCTCGTGCCCGGCGAGGAACGGGTCCTCCGACCAGTATTCGAAGCAACGCCCGCCCAGCGGATTGCGCTTGATGTTGATGGCGGGCCCGAGCACAAGCGAGACGCCCTCCTGCAGGCATTCCTCGGCCAGCGCGTCGCCCACGGTGCGCGCAAGCGCCGGGTCCCACGAGCTGGCGAGCGTGGCGGCCGGCGGGAAGCATGTGGCGGGAACGGCGCCGGTGCCATCGAGGTCCTTGCGCAGCCCATGCGGCCCGTCGCACATCGTGATGCCGGGGATGCCGAGGCGCGCGATGCCCTGCGTATGCCATGCGTCGCCGCCCGACGTCAGCGACGCCTCCTCATCCACGGTGAGCTGCGGCAGAAGGCTTTCATACGATCCGGCCGTTCCGTCCCGGCACAGCGATGCGCACGATTCTGCCGTCTGGGGATTTTCGGATGATGTCATGGCCATGATTCCTCCTTGCCGTGGACGCGGCTCCGTCGCGGCTGAGCGCGGGGCACGGAGCGGAGCCCCGCCCTGATTGAGACCCTGTGCGCTAGGCGGCCTGCGTCTGGCGTTCCGCGGCATCGGCAGCCGCGCTCGCCTCGCTCAGAGCCTCGGCGGCGGAGCTTCCCTGCTCGACGACCTCGTGCACGATGCGCGCGGCCTGCGGGGTGTCCATGCCGGCGGCATGCATCTTCTTGGCCGCCGAGATCATGAGCTTGATGCGGTTGAGCTGGTTGGCCTCGGACGACCCCGGGTCGTAGTCGATCGACACGATGTTGGCGTTCGGATACTGACGGCGGATCTCATGGAACATGCCGCGCCCGGTCACGTGGTTCGGCAAGCACGCGAACGGCTGCGCGCACACCACGTTCGGCGTGCCGGACTCGATGAGCTCGATGATCTCGCCGGTGAGCAGCCATCCCTCGCCCGCCTGCACGCCCAGCGACGTGACCTGCTGCGCCTTCTTGATGAGCTGCGGCAACGGCAAATCCGGCTCGAAGCGCTCCGAGGCGGCCAGCGCCTCGTTCATCGGCTTCTCGTATTTCTCGACGGCCCAGCGCAGGATTCCCTTGCTGACGGGGTTGCCGCCGGTGCCCAGGATGTGCTTGTTCCACCGGGTGGTGTAGAAGTTCTGCGTCATGAATTCCATCATGCCCGGCACCACGGCCTCGCATCCCTGGGATTCGATGACGTCGACCACGTGGTTGTTGGCATCCGGATGGTACTTGACGAGGATCTCGCCCACCACGCCCACGCGCGGCTTGCGCGGGATGTCGCGCAGCGGCAGCGTGTCGAAGCTCTTGACGATGTCGTTGATGAGCTGCCTGTAGTGATACACGCCGTGGCCGAACCACTCGCGCCCGTGCCTGGTGTGCGCGTGATGCTCGATGGTCTCGCGGATCACGACGTTCCACTTGCGGTGCAGCTCGTCGGCGGCGCCTTTGTCACGCTCGTACGGGCGCACGCGGTTGACGCACTTGAGCAGCAGGTCGCCGAGCACCAGCGCCTTGACGGCGCGGTGGACGAGCGGCAGCGTGATCTGGAACCCGGGGTTCGCCTCGATTCCCTGCGTCGACAGCGCGATAACCGGGATCTGCGGGTATCCGGCGTCCACCAGGGCCTTGCGGATGAGCCCGTAATAGTTCGTGGCGCGGCACATGCCGCCGGTCTGGGTGATGACCAGCGCCGTGTGGTCGGGGTCGTACTTGCCCGAGATGATGGCGTTGACGAGCTGCCCGATGACGATGAGGGACGGGTAGCAGGCGTCGTTGTTGACGTATTTGAGGCCGCATTCGATGTCTTCGCGCGACGCGGTGCGCTGGATCTCGGTCTTGTAGCCGCCGGAGCGGAACACGGATTCGAGCAGTTCGAAGTGGAACGGGCTCATCTGCGGGCCGATGATCGTGTAGTCCTTCTTCATCTCCTTGGTGAAGACGCGCTTATGTGCGTACTTCGACAGGCGCGAGGAGGTATGCACGGGGAGCCGGCCGTTCTCGTCGGTCTGCGTGTTCGTCTCGATGGCGGCGCGGGCCACGACGCTGTCGGTCGCCTCGGCCGCCTTCGCGGCGCGGGCATCGGCCTCCTGGCGGGTCACGATCTCGTCGCCGATGCGCACTGTGCCGGTCTTGCGGAATCCGTCGGACGCGGAGGCCTTCGCGCAGACGCGCGGGGCGTGGAGCCTGGGCACGGCGGGGTCGTCGCCGGAGGCGAACACGTCCGCCGCGGCGTCGGCGGCCGCAGCCGCCTCGCGCTTCCTTTCGGCCTCGCGTTCCTCCACCGCCGCCTTGAGCGAGCGCAGGCGGATCTTCGCGGCGCCCAGGTTCGACACCTCGTCGATCTTGAGCACGGTGTACACGTCGTCCTTCTCGGCAAGGATCTCCTGCACCTGGTCGGTGGTGATGGCGTCGAGGCCGCAGCCGAACGAATTGAGCTGCACGAGCTCCAGGCCCGGATACTCCGAGACGAAGCGCGCCGCCGAATACAGGCGTGCGTGGTACGCCCACTGGTTGCGCACGCGAAGCGGTTCCTCCACCTCGCCGCGTCCGTCGAGCAGCACTTCCTGGCTCGTGGCGTGGCTCTTGCCAGTGGAATCCACGAGGCGCTGCGCCGGCGCCATGACGCCCGACACATACGGGTTGAACCCGTCGTCGACCTTGCGGAACCCTTCGGCGTCCCTTGCACCGGGGCGGACCTCGTCCGTGCCGATGAACGGCGTGAGGTTGAGCTTGCGTCCCGGTTCGAGCCACGACACGGAGTCCTCGGACAGCACCACCATGCCCAGCGTGTTGATGGCCTCGGGGATGCCGTGGTTGATCTCGGGGTCGACGTGGTACGGGCGGCCGGCGAGCACGATGCCGCGACGGTTGTGCTCCTTCATGTAAGCGAGCGCGCGCAGGCCCTCCTGCTGCACGTCGTGCTTGAAGATCTTGTCTTCGGCGTATGCGGCCTTCACGGCTTTCTCGGCCTCGTCGCGCGTCACGTTCGCCCAGGAGAACTCCTCGACGATGCGGTCGACCATGAGCTCGTGGTTCGACAGGTTGAAATACGGATGCATGAAGCGGATGCCCGGCTGGCGCAGCTCCTCCATGTTGGCCGCGATAACGCCCGGGTAGTTGGCCACGATCGGGCAGTTGAAGCGGTTGTCCATGCCCTGCACGTCGAGGTCCTCGAAGTGCACGCACGGATAGAAGATGGTCTTGTATCCCTTCTCGAGCAGGTCCTTGATGTGGCCGTGCGCGAGCTTGGCGGGATAGCAGATGTTCTCGGACGCGATCGAATCGATGCCCTTCTCGAACAGCTCGTGGCTGGAGCGCCCCGAGATGCCGACGCGGAATCCCAGGTTGGTGAGCAGCGTGAACCAGAACGGATAGTTCTCGTACATGTTGAGCACGCGCGGGATGCCGATCTCGCCGCGGGTCGCGGCCTTCTCGGTGAGGCGGCGGTACGCGAAGGCGCGGCGGTACTTGTAGTCATACAGGTTCGGCAGCGTGGACTTCTTCTTGGTGCGGTCGCCGCCGCGTTCGCAGCGGTTGCCGGTCACGTAGCGCGACCCGTCCTGGAACGTGGTGATGGTGAGCTTGCAGTGGTTCTGGCACAGCTTGCACTGGTCGCGGCTCGTGGTCATGCTCAGGTGGTCGAGCGCCTCGCCGCGCACGAGGGCGCTGCGCCCGCCGTCCTCGTAATGCATGCGGGCGGTGAGGGCCGCGCCGTACGCGCCCATGAGGCCGGCGATGTTCGGACGCTTCACTTTGCGGTCGGTGAGCAGTTCGAATGCGCGCAGCACGGCGTCGTTGAGGAACGTGCCGCCCTGCACCACGATGGTGTCGCCCAGGTCGCCGGCGTCGCGCAGCTTGATGACCTTGTAGAGCGCGTTGCGCACGACGGAATAGCACAGGCCGGCGGCGATGTCTTCGATCGTGGCGCCTTCCTTCTGCGCCTGCTTGACCGAGGAGTTCATGAACACCGTGCAACGCGAGCCCAGGTCGACGGGGTGCGTCGAGCTGAGCGCCGCCTGCGTGAATTCCTGGATCGACAGGCCCATGCTGGTGGCGAAGGTCTGCAGGAACGAGCCGCAGCCCGACGAACAGGCTTCGTTGACCGAGATGGACTCGATGACGCCGTTGTTGATGGCGAGGTACTTCATGTCCTGGCCGCCGATGTCGATGACGGACGTGACGCCGGGGCTCACGAGCTCGGCGCCGCGGTAGTGCGCCATGGTCTCCACCACGCCTTCGTCCACATGCAGGCCGGCGGTGATGAGGCCCTCGCCGTAGCCCGTGGCGCAGGAGCGCGCGATGTAGGCGTCGTCGGGCAGCTCGGCCTCGATCCTCTTGACGATCTGCGCGGCGGCGAGCAGCGGACTGCCCTGGTTGGTGCCGTAGCTCGACCACACGATCTCGCGGTCGTCGTTGACGAGCGTGGCCTTGATGGTCGTGGAACCGGCGTCGATGCCGAGGAACAGCGGGCCGTGCGCGTCATCCATCGTGCGCTGCATGATGAGCTGGCGGTGATGGCGTTCGTCGAACTCGTCGCGTTCCTTGGCGTCCTTGAACAACGGACGCATGGTCTTGGTCGCCGTGTGCATGGAGTTGAGGTGGTCGAGCTGCTTGAGCAACTCATCGATGATGCGCGGGATCATCGGGTCGATGCGCTGCGAGGCATCGGCAGCGTCGCCGGCGGCCGGCGAGGGCTCGGTGACGTCGGCGACGGATTCGTTCACCGATTCGTCGACGGACGACGGGGCCGATTCGTTCCGGGCGTCCATCTCGACCTCGTCGTCGCCCACGATGGCGGCGCCGTAGGCGACATACAGGTGGGCGTTCTCGGGGGTGATGTAGTTGTCGACGCGCCCTTCGAGCGTGCGGCGGAACGCTTCGCGCAGCTCGCTCATGAAGAACAGCGGGCCGCCGAGGAACACCACGTTGCCTTTGACCGGGCGACCGCAGGCGAGACCGGCGATGGTCTGCGTCGAGACGGCCTGGAAGATCGATGCGGCGAGGTCGGGCTTGGCCGCGCCGTCGTTGATCAGCGGCTGCAGGTCGGACTTGGCGAACACACCGCAGCGCGACGCGATCGGATACAGCGTCTTGTAGTCCTTGGCCATCTCGTTGAGGCCCTGGGCGTCAGTGCCCAGCAGCGTCGACATCTGGTCGATGAACGCGCCGGTGCCGCCCGCGCACGAACCGTTCATACGCTGTTCGGGGGTGGGCTTGAGATAGGTGATCTTGGCATCCTCGCCGCCGAGCTCGATGATCACGTCGGCTTCCGGATACGCGTCGTTGATGGCGTTGGTCTCGGCGATGACCTCTTGCACGAACGGCACGCGCATGCCGTCGGCGAGGCCCAGGCCGCCCGATCCCGTGATGGCAAGGCGGACCGGTTCGTCGGCGAGGCCCTGGGACTTCAGCACTTTGCGGATGTCTTTGAGCAGGCCTTCCGCCGTCGCACGCACATTGGCATGGTGGCGTCGGTAGTCAGAGAACAGCACACGACGATCGTCCTCCGTAAGCGGTCGCGCCGGAGCGACGGGCGCCTCGGCGTTCGTGTCAAGCACAACCGCCTTGACCGTCGTGGAGCCGACATCAAGGCCGATGCGGATGCGGGGCGATGCAACGGCAGTGGAATTCTCATGGGAAAGCGTCACAGTCCAACCTCCTATGGTGCGCGCCCTGCGCACCGTGGGCGCTGGCCGCCATCGTCGTTCCGCGCGGCCGCGGCCCCAAGCGAAATATCGCAATCTCGTGTTCCTACTGGAGTCTACTCAGCGGTATGGTCTCAGAGCAATGAGAATAAATGAGAACGATTGTTGTTCGCCGCAGGCCGAACGGTTGCGTCGTGGAACGTCGTCGCCAAACCCGCTGTCCGCCCCGCCTGCGGAGGCCGCCGCCCGACAGTGCCGCTCCGTCATGCCGTCGCCGCTGCCGGGTTTGCCCACAGATAAAAATACGACAATAATGTGTGCTGATGGGCGGAGAGCGACCGGCGAATATGCTTCGGACCTCGGGAAGACACCGCACCATGCAGACCACCGCCATGCCCCACGCTTCGCGCTGAGCAACCTGGTTCCGCGATAGGTTTACAAGGAGAGAGAGATATGCATTCTGAGGACAAGGCAGCAGCCGTCATCATCTGGCTGCTTGCCATCATCGCCATCATCGGCACCGCCGCGTGGTTCATTCCCTACTCATGGGAGACCATCCCCGGTTTCGCGCAATTCGGGGCCCTTGCCGTGTGGTTCTCGATTGTCTGCGTGGTGACGATTGTGCTTGCCCTCCGATTCCGCGAAGGCATCGCGGCCATCGTCTGCGGCTTCTGCATCATCGTGCAGCTGCTGTGCATGATCCCCTATCTCGGCCACGGATCCACCGAACTCAGCCCCAAGACCCTGGAGCAAATGGCCGCGATGAGCAACGCGGAGGCCAAGCCCGACGACCGTTGCGCGCGCATCATGACGCTCGACACCGACTGGGGCGGCGCCGACCCCAGCGAGATCGTCGACACCGTGCGCAACCAGAAAGTCGAGGTCCTGGCGTTGCAACAGGCCAACGACGGCCTCATCGCCACGCTCGAAGCCAACGGGCTGTCGGACTACCTTCCCAAAAAAATCATGTCGGCCCCCATCGATGGCACCTACAACGTGATCTACACCATGGCCGACCTGCATGACGCGTCGGCGACGTCCATCGACCCGCAGAACGCGAAGTATCCGGCGGCCACCCTGGACTTCGACAAGAAGACCATCCGTTTCATCTGCGTGCGCACCGTCCAGCCGAACAGCGCCACGTCAGCGCAGTGGGGCAAATCGCTCGACGCCATTGCCGACTGGGCCAAGAACAACGTCACCAACAACGACGACACGCCGTACGTGGTGATGGGCGATTTCTACGCGACGACGAACCACAAACATTTCAGCAACATCCTTGACCACAATTTCCGGGACGCCGCCCGGGTGACGCGGTCGGGATTCCAGTTCACCTGGCCGTCCGACCAGGGGGTGCTGCCCGCCATGGCGACATACGACCACATTCTCGTCAACAGCGGCGTGAACGTGGGCAACGCCACGACCGTGAAGATCTCAGGCACCAGCCATAAGGCGGTGCTGGCGGTCGTGGAACCGAGCCATCTCGACAGCAGCAACTGACCGTAGCCCTGGCGCCGAGCGCCAGGCATTCCGGTGTCAAACATGACCGGACGCGAATGGGGCCCGTGGTTTTCTTCCACGGGCCCCATTCGTATGGCCGCCGCAAGGCCTTCAAACGGCCGCCGCAAGGGCTTCCATGGGCTTCTATGGACGGCATAGGCTCTCGGATGGACCGCCGTGTGGCCCTTCTTTGGCTGGTTATTTGGCTGCCACGCGGCCACTGCATGGCCGCGTCTGCGATCGGGAACACGCTGCGTCCCTTCACCGGACGACACGAACCCGCGGCCGGACCCATGTGGCACCCGGCCACGAATCCTCCGCCGCAAGCGCCGTCACAGCTGCGTGCCGGCATGCTCCTCGCCCGACTGCTGCACGCGGCGCGCCTGCTCGAGCTGCTTGCGTACCTCTTCCAGATACGCCTGCGCGCGGTCTGCGAGCGCCTCGCCGATCTGCCAGTAGCGCATGGATTCCTCGAGCGTCAGACCGCCGTGCTGCAGCTTCTCGACGATGGTGGCGAGTTGGTTGCGCGTGCCTTCGTAATCCAAGGAGTCGATCGTGGCGCGGTCCTCGTCGGTCATGCCCCTGAGCGTCACCTTGGGCAGGGCGCCGTTGGCGTCCTTGTCCGCTGTCGTGTCTTTGCTGTCAGTTGCCATCGCTGTCCTTTCGCTAGTGATGTCGTTGCGTTTCGTTTTCGTTCGTCATGAAGTCGCGGAGAGGCTGCGTCGTTTGCCGGCGCCGCTTACACGCCTGCGCCGCACGCGGCCTGCAGAGCCCGGGGTCATTCCATCCGGCATCCTTCGGTTTTGCGGGCGCCGATGATGCCGCGTCTCACGCGGATCGTGACGGACGCGCCGTCGTCGATCTCGTCCGGATCGGTGATGACATGCCCGTCGTCGCCCTGCACCACGGCGTATCCGCGGTTGAGGGTGGATTGCGGGCTGAGCGCGGTGAGCGTGGAACGCTGCCCTTCGATGTCGGGGTCTTCGAAGGCGACGAAACGCTCCATCTGGCCAATGATCCGTTCGCGGATATGCTCGAGCCGCTCCATGGGACGGTCGACCATGGATTCCGGGTTGGTGAGCAACGGATTGTTGAGATACCCCCTGAGGGCGATTTCGTTTTCGCGATACACACGGTCGATGTATTCGTTCACCCGGCGCCTGTTGTCTGCGATGGCCCTGCTTTGCTCCTCGCAGCTGGGCGTCACGGCGATGGCGGCGCCTGTCGGCGTCGTGGCGCGGTAATCGACCGCCAGTTCGATGAGCGTCCAGTCGTTCTCATGCCCGATGGCCGAGACGATGGGCTTGACGCACGCCGCCGCCGCGCGGACGACGCCTTCGTCGGAGAATCCGATGAGGTCCTCGAAGCTTCCGCCGCCACGCGCCACGATGATGACATCGACCTCAGGGTCGGCATCGAGCTTGCGGATGGCGTCCGCGACCTCCTGGGGGCATTTGACACCCTGCATATGCACATAGGCCATCGTGAATTCGACCGGCCACCTCAGGCGCGCGTTCTTGACCACATCCCCTTCGGCCTGGGAATCCGGCGCGCAGATGAGGCCGATGCGCCGCGGGAACTCCGGCAGCGGCCTTTTGCGCTCCTGATCGAACAGCCCTTCCCCCTTGAGCTTGCGCTTGAGCTGCTCGATCTGAAGGACCAGGTTGCCCTGCCCTTCGCGGAAGACCTCGTCGCACACGACGGACAGCCGCGTGGCCCTCTCCCACACGTTCGGCCTGCCGCGCACCACGATTTTCTCGCCTTGTCTGAGGCCGAGGTCGCGCACTTTCTTCGAGAAAGCCGAGTACCCCACCAGCTGGACGGTGTTCTCTTCGAATTCGTCCTTGAGCGTGATGTAGCACAGGTTCGCGCGCCTAATGTCGATCTGATTGATCTGCCCCACGATCCATGACGCCGGCCAGCCTTCGACCGCCGTTGCGTACATATGGCTGACGTAGCTCACCGGCCACGGGTCATCGCGGCTTGTGAGACGCGCGAGCCTGGGAATCTCTTTGCCGCCCCACTGGACCATGTCAGGCATGACACTCCCCTTTCACCAACATGCGTACGTCTACTGTGCCATATTTTCTCATGCATTCCGGCGGGATTTCGCTCAGGGCGAGAAAAAGAAAACCGCTCCCCCGTGGAGGGGAGCGGGCGAGTTGTCATGGCGAACTGTCATGACGAGGGCGATGACGCATGCGTCAGGTCCGTGCGGCCGTCATGTCACCGCACGGCATGGCGGCGACCCCGCCATCAGCTTGCGCCTGATGGATGTGTTGGTCATATCTTTCTCTTCTTGCCAATCTCCAGACGCATCGCCATGTACTGCGACCCTTCCGCGGATTCCATAACCCAGGTGACAAGCGGGGATATGTGATGCGTAGGCGCAACGATCACGCGCCTGATTCCATGTCGTCAGCGGTCACCGTGGCATAGGAATCGATTGATTTCGTGGACCACGCCACCGAATTGTCAGCCCCCACCGACGCTTCCCTGTAGTTCCACGCCGTCCGCGGCGAAAGCGCCCGGCACAAGCAGGAAAACAGCCGCCACGACTGCCGCGGCACACACTGCAACGTGGTTTCCCGGAGCGAATACCCGACGATTGTGCATATGCCCCTTTCTCTTCTTTTTCTTTCTTCATATGGCGATTCTTCATGGATGCGCCGGATTGCCTGTCGCAGACCCCACGTGGCAAGCACCATGCGGAATCCATTCACCGAGGCACCCTGCGAATCCATGCTGCCCGCAGTAAACCTCGCGGCAATGAACCACATTCAAGAAGGCGAAGGCTTCGCTAAAATTGCCCACACACGGGATTCCCCCAAGGCATCCGCCATCCCGGCGGGTTCTAGTGAACGTCTCGGCGCGTCGCTCCGCCATGCTGCGAGCCTTGGAATCTCGCGCCTCCGCCAATGCACCGAAAAAGTTTTACAACGCAACTGTCATCCCATGAAAACACATCGCTCCCATCGGCGACGCATGACCGAAATCCCAAAATCTAACACTTTGATCCGAATCCGTTCATTTATTGGCAGCGATGGCATCGACAGCCCGCACAACCCCGGTCTTTCGCCCCGCTTCCCCGCACGTCGCGCCCCTCCCTTCAAGTACTATATGGTCTCAGAGGTGATTTCAATGGCGATTCCCCCTAAACAGGCATACGTGCGTCCGGCCGCGGTTGCCGGTTCGTTCTACCCAGCAGACCCGTTCCTTCTTCGAGAGCATGTGCGCAAGGAGCTTCGCAAGGCGATGGCCGCGACGGTCGCGATGACGCAGACCGGCATCCTCAAAGCCAGCGTCCCCAAGGCCGTGATCGTGCCCCATGCCGGATACCAGTTCTCCGGCGGCACGGCAGCCCTGGCATACGCATTGCTGGAACGCGGCCGCGGCGAAATCACGCGAGCCGTGATACTCGGCCCCACCCATCGCGTGGCGGTCC
The DNA here is from genome assembly GCA_002353815.1 of Bifidobacteriaceae bacterium UBA2724. Lineage (GTDB taxonomy): Bacteria > Actinomycetota > Actinomycetes > Actinomycetales > Bifidobacteriaceae > Pseudoscardovia. The sequence continues at coordinate 14,479 of DEKK01000004.1, forward strand.
GCGGCGTGGCGTGCTGCAACGCGACGGCTTTCGACACTCCGCTGGGAGCGATGCAGGTGGACGTCGAAGCGGAGCGGCGCGCGCTGGACCAGGCACCCGCGATGATCGTGAACGACGCGACGCACGAACGCGAGCATGCCGTGGAGGTGCAGCTCCCCTTCGTGAACGAAACGCTGGGCGACGTCGACATCGTGCCGCTGAACGTAGGCGACGCCACCCCGCGCGAGGTCGGCGACGTGCTGCGGGCGCTGTGGGGCGGCCCCGAGACGGCGATCATCATCAGCTCCGACCTGTCGCATTACTTCCCGCACGAAACCGCGCGACGTCTCGACGATGAGACGATAGGGCGCATCAGCGAGTCCGCGACCCCCATCCGCCCCGACCGCGCATGCGGGGCCTATCCCATCAACGGACTTCTCGAGGTGTGCAAAGAGAAGGGGCTGCACCCCGTGCTTCTGGGCCGCTCCACGTCAGGCGACGACGACGAAGTGTCGCCGGCAGGGTCGGAGCGCATCCCCATCGCCGATCTGAACGAAGCCGTGGTCGGATACGCATCGTTCGCCGTGTGGCAGGACGACGCCACGGCATCCGATGCCGCCGCCCGGTCCGCCGGCAACGCCGCGTCGGCCACCTCCGCGCGCAGAAGCGTCCGCATGACGAGCGCCGGCGGCAAGGCGGACGATGGTGCCGCCGGTGCCGACGATGCCGGCGAACGTCACGAAGGCACGGGTTCGTCAGACAAGGGTGCGGCCGCCGCGGATGCCACGGACGACGGCAAAGGCCCGGCCTCCGGAACCCCGGGCGGGAATCCGCGTCGGTCACGGGACCTGCCCGCGGAAGGGACAGACGCATCCGCCGGCGATTTCGAATACACCGACCGCATGGGCGACACCCTGCTGCTGTTGGCACGCAACGCCATCGCGCGGGCACTGCACTTCCCCGAAGAACCGCTCAAATCCAACGAACCGTGGCTCAAGCGCCATGCCGCGACGTTCGTGACGCTCACGGAGAACGGACAGCTTCGCGGATGCATCGGCACTCTGCAGCCCTACCAGTCCATCGGCAAGGACGTGCAGGACCATGCCATCGCCGCGGCCTTCGACGATCCACGCTTCGCCCCGGTTTCGGAAAGCGAATACCCGCAGCTCACGGTCGAGGTGTCGGTGCTGAGCCAGCCGAAGCGCATCCTCGCGCGCACGCGCGAGGACCTGCTCGCCGCGCTGCGCCCGTATTTCGACGGGCTGATCATCACTGACGGCGCACATCGCGCCACGTTCCTGCCGCAGGTCTGGGAGCAGCTCAACAATCCGCACGACTTCGTGTCGCATCTGCTGCTCAAAGCCGGGCTCCCCGGCGATTATTGGAGTGACACCATCAGGGCGGAACGCTATTCGGTGATGTCGTTCACCGAGCCGGAAAGCTAGACGGCGAGCAAACACCAAGGACGCAAACAGCAAGGGCCCGGCTCCATGAAGCCGGGCCCTTGTGCGTCAGAGCTCGAAGCCCAGCACCTTCGCCGCCTCGGTGGGCACCGGGTCGTCGCACCAGTAATAGACGAGGTTCTCGTCGTCCGTCAGGGAGCGGATCTGAGCCTTGTCGATGTACACCTCGCCGCTCAGATGGTCGGTCTCGTGCTGGAAGATGCGCGCCGGCCAGCCGTGCAGGTTCTCGGTGTGGCGCTCGCCCTGCTCGTCCTGCCACGTCGCCTCGATGTCGAGCCAGCGCTTGCGCACAGCCTGGTAGCCGGAGAACGACAGGCAGCCTTCGTAATACGACGCCGTGGCATCGCTCGTCGGCTTGTAGCTGGGGTTGATGATCACATGGAACGGGAAGTCCTGGATCTCGCGCGGATCGCCTTCGTCGTCGTCGCGCTTGTGGTCCTCGACCACCGCGAGCGCCAGACCCAGTCCGATCTGCGGGCCGGCGAGGCCGACGCCCGGCGCCTCGAGCATGGTCTTGCGCATGACCTTGATGAGGTTCTTCAGGGTGCGCTCGTCGAGCTGACCCACGTATTCCTCGGTCTGCTGGCGCAGCACGGGCTCGCCCATCTGGGTGATGGGCAGGATGCCGTCCTTGCCCGCCTGCGCGATCATCTCGCGCACGGCCTTGTCAAGGTGCTTGTTTTTGTTCGCCTTGTCGAATGCCATGGTCTGCCTTTCAATCGGTGTTGCTGTGCCTGTCGGTAGATGGTTGGGAGGATGGGCGCCAGGACCTTCGCCGGCGCCGGGCTCGTTACATCTTGAGCTCGTCGGCCACGACCTGCGCCAGACGGCGGCAGACCTCGTCGGCCTGTTTCTGCGTGGCGGCCTCGACCATGACGCGCACCAGCGGTTCGGTGCCGGACGGGCGCAGAAGCACGCGGCCGGTGTCTCCGAGAACCTTCTCTTCGTGCGCCACGGCGGCCTGGACGGCGGCGTTCGTGGTGGCGGCCTTCTTGTCGACGCCCGGCACGTTGATGAGCGTCTGCGGCAGCTGCGGGAAGTCGGCGGCGAGCTCCTTGAGGCTCTTGCCGCTCGTGACGACCTCGTAGCTCAGACGCAGCGCGGTGAGGGTGCCGTCGCCGGTCGTGGCGAATTCACGGTTGATGACGTGGCCGGACTGCTCGCCGCCCAGCGTGTAGCCGCCGCGGAGCATCTCTTCGAGCACGTAACGGTCGCCGACGTTGGTCTGCACCGTCTTGATGCCCATGTCCTTGAGGGCGAGCCTGAGCCCCAGGTTGCTCATGACGGTGACGACGAGGGTGTCGTGCGCCAGCTTGTTTTCACGCTTGTAGGCGCGGGCGAGGATGCCCATGATCTGGTCGCCGTTGACAAGCGTGCCGTCTTCGTCCACCGCGAGGCAGCGGTCGGCGTCACCGTCGAAGGCCACGCCCATCTGCGCGTCGGATGCCTTGACCATGGCCTGCAGCTGCTCGGGGTGGGTGGAGCCGGCGTGGTCGTTGATGTTATAGCCATCCGGCGAAGCGTTGATGACCACCACGTCGGCGCCCGCGCGACGCAGCGCCTCCGGGGCCACGACGGACGTGGCGCCGTTCGCGCAGTCTGCGACGATGCGCAGGCCCTTGAGCGGCTGGGGAGCCGGCGCGGTCGCGTCCTCGGGCTGAGGGGCGACGGCGGAGACCAGGTGATCGATGTACAGGTTGGTGGCGGTCACGGTGTCGTGCGAGATGCGGCCCACGCCGGCGCCGGTCGGGCGCTCCCAGTCCTGGCCGAGGATCGCCTCGATCTCGTCTTCCTTGGCGTCGGGCAGCTTGAAGCCACCGCGGGCGAAGAACTTGATGCCGTTGTCGGGCATGGGGTTGTGCGACGCCGAGATGACGGCGCCCATTTCGACGTTGAGCACCGAGGTGAGGTAGGCGATGCCCGGGGTCGGGATGATGCCGACGTCGATCACGTCGAATCCGCCCGCCGCCATGCCAGCGCCGAGCGCCGCGGCGAGGAAGTCGCCGGACACGCGGGTGTCGCGGCCGATCAGCGCACGATGGCGCCCCTCCGTATGGTCGTCTCCCAACACGCGCACCGCGGCATCGCCGAGGTTCAGCGCAAGCTGAGCATCCAAATCACGATTGGCCAATCCTCGCACACCATCGGTGCCGAACATCTGTGGCATTGCAGCTCCTTGAAAAGCGCCTGAACGGCGCAGTCTTACGCAATAATCGCATCGGCGGAACCGACGCATCCATCCAATAAATATAGCGGTCGCCGGTCCGAAGACTGGCGACCGCAGGAAAACCAACACAGACGCGCCTCAATTGCGACACGCGCGGTGCACGGCGTGCGTCACGCCAACGACGCGTTGAACTCCTGGACGCGCTGGGTGCGGCGCGAGCCATCGACGTTCTCGATGACCATGCGGCGCAGGGCGCGGTCGGCGTCCTCATGCGACGACAGCCATGCGTCGCCCGCCGTGACGAGCTCGGCGGGATCGGCGTAGCTCGGATACAGGCCGGAGCCGCGCGACGTGCCCTGCAGCAGCGCCTCGCACATGTGGAACGTGCGGTGCTTCCACACCCAGTCCACGGCCTCGAAGTACTTCGCGACGTACGGGGCCTGCAGCTCGCGGCTCGGGGTGAGCGAGAAGCCACCGGCGAGATCCTCGATCTGCGAATTCGTCAGGGTCTCGTCATGGAGCGCGGTCTGCCACGCCCAGGCCTTCGCCTCGGGGGTCGGGATGGCGCCCTTCGCCATGTAGGCGAACTGGCGGTTCTCGGTGGTCTCGTTCTTGGCGAGCTCGGCGTCGATCTGCTCGGCGGTTTCGAAGCCGGCGGATGCGAGCGCCACGATGATGCCCCAGCGCATATTGTTGTCGATTTCGAGGCCGGCGAGCGTCACGGTGCCGTCGAGCAGGCCGCGCGCGTTCTTCTCGAAATCGGAGCCATGGCCGTACGACAGCCACGAGTTGACCAGCTGGAACTGCTCGTCGGATCCGGGGGCGGCGGCATTGGCGAGGCGCCACAGCTCGTCGCTGACGTGTGCGAGCACGCCGGCGCGGCGCGACGGCGCCACATAGTGGAACGCGGACGTGGACACTTGGCCCAGCGCGTAGCGGAACGTGGTGGATTCATGCTCGGTGGCGAGCGCGGCGAGCGACGTGTCGATGAAGCTTTCGGCCGGCAGCTCGGCATCGCGCGTCATGTCCCACAGAGCGAGCCAGACGATGGAGCGGGCCAGCGCGTCGTCGAAGCGGTACAGGTTCTGCAGCGCGAAGTCGAGCGACACCTTGTCGAAGCGCAGCTTGGCGTAGGTCAGGTCGTCGTCGTTGATGAGGATGAACGCGGGGCGCTTGCGGCCGATGGCCTCGGTGACCTGCGTGGCGGCGCCGTCGACATCGAGTTCGAAGCGGGCGGTGCGCACGATGCGGCCGGCGGCGGGGTCATCGCCGTCCGCCACGTCGTAGAAGCCCACGGCGAGGCGATGCGGGCGCAGCACGGGGTGCTCGGCGGTCGCGGTCTGCTCGATGGTGAATTCGGTGATGGTGCCGTCGGCGGCGGTGTCCACCTTGGCACTCAGCGTGGTGATGCCGGATTCCTCGAGCCACGCGGCGCTCCAGCCCTTGAGGTCGCGTCCGGAGGACTTCTCGAGTTCTGCGAGCAGGTCGGCCAGCGTCGCGTTGGAGTACTTGTGCTTGGTCAGGTAGTTGTGGATGCCGGCGAAGAACTCCTCACGACCGACGTAGGCGACGAGCTGGCGCAGCACCGAGGCGCCCTTGGCGTAGGTGATGCCGTCGAAGTTCACATACGTGTCGTTGAGGTCGTGGATCGGCGCGACGATCGGGTGAGTCGTCGGGCGCTGGTCCTGCGCCTCGCCCCAGCTTTTCTCTCCGGAGCTGAACGTCGCCCAGGCGTCCTTCCAGTCGGTGGCCTCGGCCGTGCACAGCGTCGACATGAATTCGGCGAAGGACTCGTTGAGCCACAGGTCGTTCCACCACTTCATGGTCACGAGGTCGCCGAACCACATGTGCGCGAGCTCGTGGAGCACCGTGATGACGCGGCGTTCGGCCATGGCGTCCGTGGTCTTGGATTCGAACACATACGAATCGCGGATGGTGACGGTGCCGATGTTCTCCATCGCGCCGGCGTTGTATTCGGGCACGAACAGCTGGTCGTACTTGGCGTAGGGATACGGCACGCCCCACTGCTCGTTGTAGAACGAGAAGCCTTTCTTTGTGATGTCGAAGAGGTAGTCGACGTCCTTGGCCATGGCGTCCTTGAGCGCCTGGCGGCAATAGATGCCCATGGGCACGATGCGGCCGTCCTCGTTGGCGTATTCGGTGTGCCAGCTGGCGTACGGGCCGGCGCAGAACGCGGTGAGGTAGCTGCTCATGACCGGCGTGGGTTCGAAGACCCACGTCTTCGTGGCGGCGTCGGCATCGGCGCCGGCCTCGGTGAGGTTGACCGTGGCGGCGGGCATGTTGGTCACGACGGTCCACGATGTTGGGGCCGTGACCGTGAACGTGAACACCGACTTGATGTCGGGCTGGTCGAAGACGGCGTAGACGCGGCGGGCGTCCGGCACCTCGAACTGGGAGTAGAGGTACACGTTGCCGTCGGACGGGTCGACGCTGCGATGCAGGCCCTCGCCGGTGCGCGAGTACTGGCAGACGGCACGCACGGTGACGGTGTTGTGCGCGGCGAGGCCCGCGAGTTCGATGCGCGAGTCCTTGTAGACTGCGTCCGGGTCGAGAGGCGTGCCGTTGAGTTCCACGTATTCCACGTCGTTGGCGATGAGGTCGAGGAACGTCGTCGCACCCGGCTCGGCGTCGAAGATGACTGTGGTGACGGAGCCGAAGTTCTCGGTCTGTTCCGATCCGTCGGATTTGTCGCCGCCCGTCAGGTCGAGCGCGACGGCGTACTGGGGGACGCCGCGGACGACTCCGCGGCGTTCGATGGCTTCCTTCTGTGTGAGATTCGCTCCTGGCATAGTGCTCCTGTAGGTATTGTCACTTGTTGCTCGGCGCGGCATTCGGTACCGTGTCGCTTTGCGCCGCGGACTTCCCGCCCCTGCGGGTGCGCGGCTGGTTCATTCACCTGCAACCATACCCGACCTTAGCGCCATGCGGCAGCCGGATCGGCGGAACGCAACGCCTGGTGCCTGGCCGCTCACGTGCACCGTCGCACATGCCGTCCGTTCCAACACGGTGCCCCAACTGCCATCGCCACAGACCAGGCCGATTCCTTTCTTGTGCCTTGTCTGGGTTTGCGGATGTCTTGGTGCTTCTCGCACCTTGCATCCATGAGGATTTAGATGAAATCGTTTTCATAGAGGATCTCAACATCATCCAAGCTGTAACAATCAAGGAAATCACGCTTCTGCTGCTCGGTCATCGTCGCGGCGCTGCCAAAGCCATTCATGCAATTGATGAAACTGTCAACCAGCCCCATGTTGAACTTCAACATGTCATACAGATGAAGTTCCTTCTCAACCTCTTCGGTGTTGTCTCCCTTCTTGTCCCCTTTCGCGTCGTTTGTCTTCTTATTTTCTTTTTCTTCCATGTCGTCTCCCTTCTTGTCGTCTTCCATGATTCCCCTCCCTTCGTTTAGCTGTGTGCGGATACAGATTGGAACCCTTCATGAAGCCCTGCACCGCCGTCTTCGGCGATCTCAAAACTCCATCTACAAATGCTAAATCCGCGACACGCCGTCTCAGAGAATTTCATCCTTCCACAGCGCCCACCCTTTCCATGGCGCAGCGGCGTCATCATGCACCCTCCAACCCCGCGTCTCTCAATGAAGTGCCGAGCCTAACGGCCCGGCAACGTCCACGACAAGGATTTGGCTCCCGTCATAAATCACCCCTCAATGAAGTACCGAGCCTAACGGCCCGGCAACCCCGCGCCGGCCTTAGTGAGTTCTCCCCACATGCCCCTCAATGAAGTGCCGAGCCTAACGGCCCGGCAACCTAATAAAAGACTACACCCCGCGACACGCCGTACTAAAGAACTTCGTTTCCACGGCGCGCACCATCCTGCGACACCACGGCACGACGGCTCAACAACACAGCGGCGCCATCGTGTATCTTCCTCCCACCGCCCGCCGCTACCATGGCAGTGACGGAAGGAGCGCGGAGCATGAACATCGACATCATCGCCCCCGGACGCATCAAGGAGCGCTACCTGCGCGACGCGATCGACGAGTATTCGAAGCGGCTGCAGCGTTTTTGCAAGCTGAGCATCTACGAGGTGGCCGACGAGAAAACGCCCGAGCACGCGACGCCCGGAACCGACGAGCTCATCAAGCGCAAGGAGGGCGAGCGCATCGCGAAGCATATCAAGGACGGCGCGTATGTGATCGCTCTCGCCATCGACGGGCAGATGCTCGGCTCGGAGCGGTTCGCGGCGAAGCTCGACGATCTGGCGCTGCACGGCGCCAGCCACATCCAGTTCATCATCGGCGGCTCGCTCGGGCTGGCACCCGAGATCCTGGCGCGCGCCGATTGGAAGCTGAGCTTCTCCCCCATGACTTTCCCGCACCAGCTCATGCGCGTGATCCTGCTTGAGCAGGTCTACCGCGCATTCAAGATCAATGCGAACGAGCCGTACCATAAGTAGAACGGCCGATTGAGAAGGCCGGAAGAGAACGCGGCGACGCGAATAACGAATAAGAGGAGGCGCGGACGATATGAGCGCGAGCATCAATCACGTGGCGTTGTATGTGAACGACCTCGAGGCGGCGAAGGATTTCTTCGTCACCTACCTGGGCGCCGTGGCGAATGACGAGTACCATAATCCGACCACCGACTTCCGCTCGTATTTCCTCAGCTTTGGCGAGGGCACGCACGATGGGGCCGCGCGCCTCGAGATCATGACGCGCCCCGGCATGGACGACCCCGCCAAGCCGTTCGCGCGCACCGGCTACGCGCACGTCGCCTTCAGCCTGGGCAGCCCGCAGGCTGTGGACGCTCTCACCGCCCGCCTCAAGGCTGACGGATACGAGGTGCTGAGCGGACCGCGCACCACAGGCGACGGCTATTACGAAAGCTGCGTCGTCGCCCTCGAGGGCAACCAGATCGAACTGACGGTGTAGCCCCGAACAGCCCGCGATCACCGACTGTTCCACCGAGATATGCCATGGAGATATGCCACGCGTGCAGGATCCGGGTTGAACTTGCCACTTACTTGCCACTTACTTACCAGCAGGTGGCAAGTAAGTGGCAAGTTCGGTGGCAAGCAAGTCGGGAATCATCCGTCGACGACATCAAGCAATCCATCGCCAAGGTGCTCCTTAAACGCTTTATCTGGCTTTTTCGACGAGGCGATATCTCTGTCTCGGACTATGCGGAGGCTCGGTCGGCTCAACAATCCCACGTTCGATCAGCACGCGAATATGATTGCCAATCGCCGAACGCGACAATCCGGATGCTTCTGCCAGCTCTTTAGCTGATGCCGAATTCCGCTCCCGCAGTACCTGGCAGATAGCACCATCCACCAATTCGCGACTCCAATTACGCTGATCTTTCTCATTCACCGACCGTCTTCTTTTATTGAAGGTAAGCGAGAAGAATGTCAGTGTGCTTAACGGACGCGGCGGATCCATCAACGCGGATTGCAGCTCCTCCTCGATGACCAAGTATCCGGTTCCACGATTCTCCACAACGTATCCGCCACCAGGATATGGCGTTGTCTCAAGGATGTTAGAGAGGAACTGATTACGAGACGAAGATATACCCACCGTGCCAAGCGTATCGATGGTTACATTGCCATACAGCCCTCCGGGATTCAGAACCTCCAGCCGATCGGCATACATGTTCACCTGTACTTGGCTCCCACGTGCCTCATAGGAATAGTCACGATGCATGAGGGCGTTGGACAACGCCTCTCTCACCGCTTTGCGCGGATAATCAGGAACATCCTTACGAAAAGCACCATCGATTATCGCGCCAATCCGCATATTCCTCGTGACTGCCGCAAGTGCATCCTCGACCATGGAGGGAATTGGGCCAACAATAGTCTGGGCGTCGAGGAACCGTCGGCCGTCTTCACCGACATCGCCTTTCCCGACACCGGGAAAGGCCGTGAACGTGACGTTCAGACGTGGGAAAAACTGCTGGGGGAACGTGCCCAGAGCCATCAATCCGCCGAGTGTTGGGTGCAGATTCGCGTCTTCACCATCACCATGCTTGATCACGTGCATGCCCAGGAGAATCTCCTCATCACTGCGCTCGCCGAACACACGTGGATGCAGTTCACGCTGCCGCGAAATGAATGCAGATACCAGAGACGTATCCAAATCCTGAAGCGTGGCTTGCTTTACCACTTCATCATCAAAAGTCGGCTGCGCTTGGTTCTCGATCATTCGATCTATTTCATATTGCGTCAACCGTCGATCCCCATCACCGCTTCTGATATAGGAGCCTTGGTATCTGCCACGTGAGGTGACATAGCATGGTCGATCTCTTGGCGCTGTCGGCGGGATTTGTGCAACAAGCACGTTCTCGCCTTCAAATGGAAGTATCTCAATCACCGGACGCACACGAGGGGTCAGCTTCTCGCATTCCGCATTGAACGCTTCTTGCATCGCCCGAGCGTTGAAACCTTGGACTGCGGTGAAACCCTCACGCTCAGAAATTCCGAGAACGACTATTCCGCCATCGCCATTGGAGAATGCGGAAAGCGTCTCGACAAGGCTTGCCGGGATTTTCTTCGCCGCTTCTTTGACCTCACACTCCTGCGTATCATTGCCGATATCACGCAAGTGAGCGATCAATCGCCCGAGTTCATCTCCGTCCATGCCATCCCACCGACGCTTATCGTCTTGTCGTTTCCATGTCAGCTACTGTTGCACGCTACAAATAGGCCGCCATTCGAAAAGCAACCTGATTAAGCACCTAACTTACCACCTTACTTACCAACTTACCATCCACTTCACACATTGTGGCAAGTAGGTGGTAAGTAGGTGGTAAGTTCAGCAATACGCAAGCCGGAAACAAGCAATCCAAGGCAACATGCCTCGTCTGGCATACGGCCCGACCTTGTCGCCGCATCCGCACTTACTTGCCACTTACTTACCAGCAGGTGGCAAGTAAGTGGCAAGTTCGGTGGCAAGCAAGTCGGGAATCATCCGTCGACGACATCAAGCAATCCATCGCCAAGGTGCTCCTTAAACGCTTTATCTGGCTTTTTCGACGAGGCGATATCTCTGTCTCGGACTATGCGGAGGCTCGGTCGGCTCAACAATCCCACGTTCGAATGTACCCGCAATCCGCGGGATCGCTTCATCGATAGGATGACAAGGCCGGCAGAGGAATCAGAAGGAATCAGATGTCTTCCAGACGGTCGGGGTCGCGGATGAGGATGTCGCGGCGGCGACGGGCGATGTAGCCTTCCTCTTCCAAGAGGCGGAGCTTGCGCGAGAGGGTTTCGGGCGTGGTGCCCAGATACGATGCCAGCTCGCGCATGGTCATCGGGATGCGGATGCGCGGCGACCCACCCGCGCCTTTCGACAGGTCGAGCAGATACATCGCGAGGCGCTCCTCCACTCGGCCCATCGTCAGGAACTGCGCCTGCTCCTCGGCGCGCGCCATCTTGCCGGCGACCGCCGATAGCAGGCGCAGGCTCAGCTGCGGATGCGTGCTCAGCAGCTCCATGAAGTCGCTGCGCCGCAGGATGCACACTGTGGTGTCGCCCAGCGCCTCGCCGTAGAGATTATGCACCGGCGCGGCGTTCGCTGCCGTGCCTGCCGCAGCGGCGCCATCGTTGTCGAAAAGCCGCGCCTCGCCCTCGTACCCGCCGGGCTCGACCACGCGCAGCAGCTGCTCGCGCCCGTTGGGCGAGAGGCGGTACACCTTCATGCTGCCGCGCGCCACGATGGTCAGCTGCGGTTCGGATGCCGGGGAAAAGACGATGTCGCCTTTGCCAAACGTGCGGAAGCGCGTCTTGCGCTGGATCTCCATCTGGTCGTCGAGGGCCAGGCCGTCGAACAGCGGCACCAGCTGCACGCACAAATCATGCGGCATATCGTCTCCTTCCCCTGTCCGACGCATGGGATTCCCTACTGTACACGCGCGGCGTCGGCGTCCGCAGCGGACTCGGCATCGTGTGCGCAGGCCGCAGCGTCAACGCTTGCAGCGTCAGCGCCCGCAGCACGCGCGCCCTCAGCGCCCGGGCCCCCCTCCGCCTCCGCCTCATACAGGCGATGCGCCTCCTGAAGCATGCGATACGTCCCTTCGAGCGTCATGCAGGCGTCGTCGGGGATCGCGTACCCGCCGGTCAGGCGGCTGATCTGCGCGAGCTCCTCGCCGACCTGCGGCTGCGCTCCATGCGACGCCGCCACACGATCGCGGATCGTCTCGTAGTTCCTGCGCACCTCGAACACCTCGGGATGGTGCGCCGCATGTGCGCGCGTAATGGCGAAGGTGCCCAGTTCGAGGCGATCAAGGTTGGCGGTGATGTAGTCGGTGAATGCGGTCATGGTATGTCCTTTCGGGATGTTTGTTTTTCGGGTTGTGTGTGTTGTGTCCAGGGTTGTGCGCGTTGTGCCGGTTGCCCTACCGGTTCGCTGCGTGGAGCGAGACTCCACACCTCACGCCACGCTCGTGCCGAGCACCGGGTATCCGACGGTTTCGATGGCCTTCGCCACGGTCTGCGCATCGGTGCGGGCGTCATCGAAGCGGAACTTCACCTTGCTGTTGGCGAACGAGACGTGCACCGTGTCGTCGTCCACGCCCGGCACCGAGCGCGCGGCGGCCTCGATCTTGAGCATGCAGGACGGGCAGGTGAGGGTGTCGAGTTTCAGGGTTGCGGTTTTCATGGGTTCTCCTTGTCTTTGGTCGGTTCTTCGGAATCTGGTGTCGGTCGGCTGCGGAACGCTCCACGATTCGGCCGGTCTGTAACGGCGGGGCAATCGTGGTGTTTGCCACACGCCGCCTATTTCACGCGGTACCGCAGCAGGCGCATGCCGTTGAGAATCACCGCCAGCACGCTCGCCTCGTGGACGAACATGCCCACGGCCATGGTGAGCCACGATGTGAGCACAAGGCCCGAGAGCAGCAGCGCCACCGTGCCCACCGCGATCGCGATGTTCTCGCGCATGTTGCGCACCGTGCGCTTCGCCAGGCCGTACGCGTGCGGCAGGCGCGAGAAGTCGGAATCCGCGAGCACCACGTCGGAGGTGTCGATGGCCACGTCGGTGCCGTTGCCCATCGCGATGCCCACGTCCGCGAGCGCGAGGGACGGGCTGTCGTTGATGCCGTCGCCGACGAACACCACGCGGCGGCCTTCGTCGCGCAGGCGCGAGATGTACGCGGCCTTCTCGTCGGGCAGCATGCCGCCGACCGCGCGGTCGAGGCCGAGGCCGGCCGTCATGAGGTCGACGGCGCGCTGGTTGTCGCCCGAGAGCACCACGACGTTCCTGACGCCCAGGCGGCGCAGGTTCCTGATGCCGTCGGCGATGCCGGGGCGCAGGCGGTCGCGCACGCCGAACATGAGGCGGATGCGTCCGTCGAGGGCCACGGCCACGAGCGAATCGCCGTGCGATTCGAGCTCGGCCGCGTCCGCGCGGGCCGTGGAGCCGAGCTCCACGCCTTCCGTTTCGAGGAAGCGCGGGCTGCCGACGAGGATCCGGTGCCCGTCGTGCACGGCGCGGATTCCGCCGCCCGTCACCACCGACACCTCGTCCACCTGCGGGGCGGGGACATCATCGAAATGCCGCACGATGGCCTTCGCCAGTGGGTGCTGCGACTGTGCCTCCACGCCGACGAGGTAGCGCGTGGCGTCGTCGGGGGCGGGGGCGGAGGAGGTCGCGGCGGCGTCGGGGGCGAGGGTGCTGGAATCGTCGTAGCGCCTCACGTCCGTCACCTGCGGCATGCCGACCGTGATCGTGCCGGTTTTGTCGAACACGAAGGTGTCGGCGGAGCTCAGGCGGTGCGTCACCTCGCTGCCTTTGATGAGCACGCCGTGGCGCGCGCCGTTGCCGATGCCGGCCATATTCGACACGGGCACGCCGATGACGAGCGCACCGGGGCAGCCGAGCACGAGCATGGTGATGGCGAGGTCGACGCGGCGCGTCACCAGGCCCACGATGACGGCGATGACGAGCACCGCGGGCGTGTAGTACGTGGCGAAGCGGTCGATGAAGCGTTCCTCTTTGGATTTGGAGTCCTGCGCGTTTTCGACGAGCTCGACGATCTTGCCGAAGGTGGTGTCCTCCCCCACCGTGTCGGCGCGGATGGTCAGCATGCCGTCGTCGAGCAGGGTGCCGGCGGAGGCGCTCGATCCCTTGGATTTGTCGACGGGGATGGGCTCGCCGGTGATCGCGGATTCGTTGACGAGGCCGGTGCCCGACGTCACCACGCCGTCGACGGGGATGCGGTCGCCGGTGGTGACCTTGACGATGTCGCCGACGCGCACATCGTCGACCGGCACGGTTTCGAAGGTGCCGTCGGCGCGGCGGACCGCGGCGGATTGCGGCGCCATGTCGGTGAGGGCGCCGATGGCCGAGCGCGTCTGGTTGAGCGTGTAGCGCTCTATCTGGCCGCCGACGAGGAAGAGGAACGTGACGATGGCGGATTCGTCCCAGCTGCCGATGAGGAATGCGCCAAACACGGCGATGCTCACGAGCACGTCGATGGACAAGACCCGGACGCGCAGTGCCTGCACCGCCTGGATGAGGATCGGCAGCACGCCGATGACCGAGGCGGCGATGAACGCCGTTGCGTAGGCCGGCTGCGAGTGCAGGGCGAAGCGCGCGACCAGGCCGGCGGCGATAAGCGCGCCGCCGATGATGGTGAGCTGCGGCTTGTGACGCAGGATGAAGCTCTGCATGGACGGGGCCTCCTTTCGTAGTGTCTCCCGTGGTTTGCGATGGTGCCCAAGATACGGGCGACGCGCCGGGAAAACATTGACCGCCGTCAAGTTCGGGGAATTCCTTCGAGATGTTTTTTGGAGGGGCGATGGCGGTGGGGCGTATGAGGCGGGGTGAGGCGGAGGCGGACGGGGCGGCAGAAGACAGGCCATAGGAAGCGTTCGGGCGTCCTTTCGCGTCGGAAGTCTCTCCCATCCGCCTATGCAGACACCCGCGCGAGTCCGTTGACAAAAGAGCACAACCGCATGATTCCGCGGTTTTCTGGCATCCGCCATGTGTTCGATACACGTGCGAAAACCTATCTGCCGGTTTGTGGGTTCCGCGGCGCGAGACGCCGACGCAATTTCAACGTTTTCGAGCCCCGTATGCTCGCCCCACTCCCCCGGAAAAGGACCTCACAAACCGCGAAATACACCCCCGGAGCCGTATCGAGCACCCAGAGATGCGGTTCCATGCATCCACGCCCTTCGCCCGTCGAGGCCTATCATGTGTGACAATGACTGCGCACGGCACCCGAAAAACGAAGGAGCACCCATGAAGGCAGGAAACATCACCGGCTACTGGCCGACTTCAGCGGACGACACAGCGCGCACGTACGGATACCGTCCGGTCAGCGAATGCGAGGCCGCCATCGCCGCGGGCACCGCCGGCCCCTGCCACAGCGGCGAAAGCGGGCTTGTGGACTACGGAATCGCGGAGTGGGGCGACGACGACATCGTGTCAATCAATGGCAAGCGCACGCTATCGGGCTACGTCTTTCTACTCGAGGACGCGGTTTTCGACTGCCCCGGGCTGCACCTGTGGAAAAGCGACGCGTCTGTGCAGCAGGGCGCGGACACGACGGTCGACGGCGTGTGCGGACTGGAAATCGACCCCAGCGAGACCCGCGTCATCCCATATCGTTCAATCCGGTCGATGCACGAGGACGCACACGGCCGCAACCTGATCCTTACGCTCGACGACGGCACCGACTACCTCATCGCCCTGGCCCCGATGCCCGCCACTTTCCCCTTCCTCTCGAGCCGGGCCAAGCGCCGTCATCAGCGCGCCCTCGACCTCATGCGCCTCATCAACGAGCATCGGTAAAGCGCGGAATCAACACCAAGCATCATGTCAAGAGCACGTCATGGGATCTCGACTCGCCATCTTGGTCAGAGAGGCTGACGGCGGCTATTACTTCGGCAGGGGCTGGGCTCAGTTTGTGGGAGCCCGCATCGCGATTGATGGTTATCAAAACACGATGCACGACGTGCGAGCGTCCGGTTTCCATTCCATCGCAAGCGCAAAGGAATGGGGACCGGGAACCTGGGCGGAAGGCTCTCTCTTCATCGACACACCACGCAAAACCGTGTTCTGGGTCGGGGAAGGCGAGGAGGGAGCCATGCCTCGCGTCATCAACGCACTGATCGAACAGACATGGCCAGGATGGACTGCGGTTTGGTCCGCCGAACAAACATGCAGCACACAGGCGGCGGCAGGTGTCGACGACACTGCTGTTTTCATGCATCCATCCGTAATCCGCGATGATGACAGCCTTGCCCCTTTGGGAGAGGAAGAAGCGGCAATGGCGTCACCATGGATGCACGATTCTTATGGATACCGGTCTGATGCAGTGTCATGCCGTATGGAAGACGGCCGCACGATTACATGGCGTGGTGATGCTGATCTCGATCTCATCTCTGCCATAGGACCCGATGGCATGCACACTCTTGCAGAGCAGGTGGCGAAACGCGCCGCTGCGGGAGAAATACCGGATTGGGACGACGCTTCATACACCGGCCACCCCGACATGGGAGTGCATCTTGATTTCGCCAATCGTTCGGTGCGATGGTGGTCGATCATGGGAACGGATTGTCTTCTGACAGATTTTTCATGCCTGTGGCCCGGTTGGTGTGAAGAATCATGCGGTGACAATGCAGAATGGCATGCGCAAATCATTGGACGCAATATGCGCAGCTGGAAGTCGGATATCAGGAAAACCAAAGAATTCTTCACATCATTAGTGAATGAGCATCGCCAGCTGCACTTCAACCGTCCTGCCTTCACAGACCTTGTTTTTACAACGCTTGAAAAGCTTGAGGATGGGAAACCGCTACCACCTGCACGATTCGTCAATCGTCACGGGAAGATTATCGAACCTCCCGGCAACGTTTCCCTGGCCAAGTTCTACACACCGTGATTCCTGCCATATGACGCTCGACGGGCATTCGATGTCACTGTCCGCAGGTCATGCCGCAAAATCATTACGACGCACCCGCCGCATTCCGACATCGCAGGACCAACCCGTACCGAGGGTGCAGATCTGTGCCCCCTCGATGGCGATTACCCCGGCCAATCCGGCCAATCTCCGGCCCAACCCGCACCGAAGGTGCAATCCCGTGCACCCTCGACCCCAATTACCCCGG
>DEKK01000016.1:0-108292 GCA_002353815.1 Bifidobacteriaceae bacterium UBA2724
TTGACATATCCCCAAAAACAGCAATCACAAACAGGTGTATGCTGTATATGTGTATGTCCGCAACTTATAATCCCCAGTGGTAAAAGTATTTTACTGCTGGGGATTTTTATGCCCTTTGGGGCTGTAAAGGGAGGACAATCACATGAAAATAATCAATATTGGAATTCTTGCCCATGTAGACGCTGGAAAGACGACCTTGACGGAGAGTCTGCTATATGCCAGTGGAGCCATTTCAGAACCGGGGAGCGTCGAAAAAGGGACAACGAGGACGGACACCTTGTTTTTGGAGCGGCAGCGTGGGATTACCATTCAAGCGGCAGTCACTTCCTTCCAGTGGCACAGTTGTAAAGTCAATATTGTGGATACTCCCGGCCACATGGATTTCTTGGCAGAGGTATACCGCTCTCTGGCTGTTTTGGACGGGGCCATCTTGGTGATCTCCGCGAAAGATGGCGTGCAGGCCCAGACCCGTGTTCTGTTCCATGCCCTGCGGAAAATGAACATTCCCACCGTTATCTTTATCAACAAGATCGACCAGGTTGGCATTGATTTGGAGAGCGTATATCAGTCTGTTCGGGATAAGCTCTCCGCCGATATTATCATCAAGCAGACGGTGTCGCTGTCCCCGGAAATAGTCCTGGAGGAAAATACCGACATAGAAGCATGGGATGCGGTCATCGAAAATAACGATGCATTATTGGAAAAGTATATCGCAGGAGAACCAATCAGCCAGAAAGAACTTGCGCGGGAGGAACAGCGGCGGGTTCAAGAAGCCTCCCTGTTTCCGGTCTATCATGGCAGCGCCAAAAAGGGCCTTGGCATTCAACCGTTGATGGATGCGGTGACAGGACTGTTCCAACCGATTGGGGAACAGGGGAGCGCCACCCTGTGCGGCAGCGTTTTCAAGGTTGAGTACACCGATTGCGGCCAGCGGCGTGTCTATCTGCGGCTATACAGCGGAACGCTGCACCTGCGGGATACGGTGGCCCTGGCCGGGAGAGAAAAGCTGAAAATCACAGAGATGGGTATTCCATCCAAAGGGGAAATTGTTCGGACAGACACCGCTTATCCGGGCGAAATTGTTATCCTTCCCAGCGACAGCGTGAGGTTAAACGATGTATTAGGGGATCAAACCCGGCTCCCTCGTAAAAGGTGGCGCGAGGCCCCCCTCCCCATGCTGCGGACGACGATTGCGCCGAAAACGGCAGCGCAAAGAGAACGGCTGCTGGACGCTCTTACGCAACTTGCGGATACTGACCCGCTTTTGCACTACGAGGTGGATTCCATCACCCATGAGATCATTCTTTCTTTTTTGGGCCGGGTGCAGTTGGAGGTCGTTTCCGCTTTGCTGTCGGAAAAATACAAGATTGAAACAGTGGTAAAGGAACCCNNCGCTTGGCTCCGGTGTACAATACGAGAGCCGGGTTTCGCTGGGATACTTGAACCAGAGTTTTCAAAACGCTGTCAGGGATGGTATCCGTTACGGGCTGGAGCAGGGCTTGTTCGGCTGGAACGTAACGGACTGTAAGATTTGCTTTGAATACGGGCTTTATTACAGTCCGGTCAGCACGCCGGCGGACTTCCGCTCATTGGCCCCGATTGTATTGGAACAGGCATTGAAGGAATCAGGGACGCAACTGCTGGAACCTTATCTCTCCTTCACCCTCTATGCGCCCCGGGAATATCTTTCCAAGGCTTATCATGATGCACCGAAATACTGTGCCACCATCGAAACGGTCCAGGTAAAAAAGGATGAAGTTGTCTTTACTGGCGAGATTCCCGCCCGCTGTATACAGGCATACCGTACTGATCTGGCCTTTTACACCAACGGGCAGAGCGTATGCCTTACAGAACTGAAAGGATATCAGGCCGCTGTCGGTCAGCCGGTCATCCAGCCCCGCCGTCCAAACAGCCGCCTGGACAAGGTGCGCCATATGTTTCAGAAGATAATGTAACGTCTTGCGCAATGCAAGCGTTCATTGCTGGCTATTGCGAAATATCATTGATAAAATCAGTATCAGAGAGGAGAAACTATTTTGAACCAGGAACAGACGAATATTACAACAGGAAAGCAAATACGTCATCTGCGAACACAATTGGGAATGACACAGGAAGAACTAGCCGGGGAATTGAATGTTACCCGGCAGGCACTTATGACGAGAACGGCACCCGCAGGCAGGACATTGAGATTTATTACAGCTTTGTCGGCAAGATAGACTTGCCGGAAGCCTAACGCCGTTCCTATCCGACACAGCCCTAAGTGCCGGATAGGAACGGCAAAATTTTTTACACTTCTATTACTTCTTTATCGCACATTAGCAAATGCACACAGGATGTCGCGTCTTATGAGCCAGTCCGCTTTCACGCACAGCCACGGCCACGTCGATTTGCGAAATGGCATGCAGTCCAAAGAAACCGGCAATCGTAACAATCAGAAAGCCAACTCCGATTCCTACCAGCAAAGCAACACCAGGTATGCCACCATGCATCCCCTCGAGATCAGGGAACGAGACACGTAGCGCCCAGGCAGCATACGCAGGCCATAGCAACGCTGCAGCTATTCCGCCCAATATGCAAGACACAAGTGCATCCACCAGTAGCGATGACCAATATAATCCCTGGCTTTGCCTCACGCTCGCCCCAGCAAGCTGCCAGCGCGCAATTCTAGACGCATCCATTGCGATGCATGTTGAAACCACATTCGGAATGATGGCCAACACACCTAAAGCGATGAACGCCAGCTGCATCCCCCCAGTGAAATATATTCCTCGCTAATGTCCCTGAGACCAAAATCAAGAGAACCGGCATAGGGCGAGCCAACGGCGATGAATCCCACGGATAGACACAACATGCACACAGAAACGGCAATGAAAACACCCAACACTATCCATTGCCGTATTGAGGCTTTCATTTCAGCCATGATGAATTTGAACATATTCTCCCCATACTTCTCTACTGACGTCAGCATTAGTTTTCTCGCGGCTTCTCATAACAATAGCCTCGCAAGCCATGCAAGTGTCAGAATGAAATACAAACCAGCAACAACGCCGCGTCGCATGACACCCGAAGGCTACCTCGACACGCCGAAAGGAAGACAGAATAAAACACACATTTTGTCTATTAACCCTGGGATTCCGTCGCTTCCTCGGCCTCCTATGCGAGCCGACCCCAAGAAAATGAAAAGGTCTTGAGCTATTGCTCAAGACCTGACGTGGAGCTAGCCGGGTTCGAACCGGCGACCCTCTGCTTGCAAAGCAGATGCGCTACCAGCTGCGCTATAGCCCCGAAGTTGCACAAGATATGCAAAGTGGGCCCGGGAGGACTTGAACCTCCGACCTCATCCTTATCAGGGATGCGCTCTAACCACCTGAGCTACGGGCCCTTTGTGTTTATCACACAAGTGGATATATTACACCCATTCATTGATTCGTCAATCGGCGTGTCGGGAAATGAAATCCGCCCAGACGTACGGATTCCACGCACTCCAACCGCCCCGACGCATGCAATCGCCGGAAGTGCTTCAATGGTGGCATGCCGCCGACAACCCAACTTTCCGAAACCACGGATGCCGCACGCCGCGTAAGCACCGCGCACCCCGCGAGCGCCACCGTGAGCGCCACCCAACGACCCGCGAGCGCCAGCACCGCAGCACCGCGCACCATGCGCCGCGCGCGACCTGCGCCACGGCGCAGCATGGCGTCCGCACCGACCGAGCGCACCGTTGACGGCATCACCTATATCATCACGCGCAAACACATCAAGAGCATGTACCTGCGCATCCGGCCCAGCGATGGCGCGGTCATGGTGTCCGCGCCCTACGGCATGCCGCAGCCAACCATGGACACGTTCGTCACCACCCACCGCGCCTGGATCGACTCCACGCGCGAAAAGATGATCAGGCGTCGCGAAAGCCGCGAGCTCGACTCGCTCGGGCACCACACCGACACCAACCTGTCGCCGCGCGAACTGTTCAAACTCAAGTGGACGCCCGAACGCACGGCGCAGGCCACGGCGTATCTCGAAGCCCGCATCCCGCCCCTTCTCGCCATCTGGACCCCGCGGGTGGGGCGTGCCCCCACGCACATCACCTACCGCGCCATGTCAAGCCGCTGGGGCTCGTGCACGCCCGCCACCGGTCGCATCCGCCTGAGCCTCGAACTGGCGGACGTGCCCGAACCGCTCATGGAATACGTGCTGGTGCACGAACTCGTGCACCTGTGGGAGCCCGGCCATGGCGCAGGGTTCCAGCGCCGCATGACGCAGCTCATGCCCGACTGGAAACAAAGACGGCACGCGCTCAACGCCCTGTGGATCTATTCCTGACCACAGGCATCGAACGCATGCCGTCGGAGCATTGCGCCTACGCCGCGCTTCCCGGGGTGCGGCGCGCACCGCGTCGCATCGCGCCACTCCCCGCGAGCGCACGTCGCTTACAGGCGATTGATCGTGTTGTGCGGATTCCTCAGCTGCTCGTCATCCGAGTCCTGCGTGGTGGTGTTCGTATTGAGGTCGTTGACCGCCATCGCGTTGGTGAGCTGCTGGAACAGCTCGGTGTAGCCGCCAGGCGTCGACGCCGGCAGCACCACGGTCTTGGCGTTGCGCGACTCAGACAGCGAGCGCAGCACATCGAGGTACTGGTTGAACAGCACGACGTTGTTCACGTCGTCGATGCTCATGCCCACGGCCTGCAGGCTCTTGATCTGGTCCACGATACCGCTTGCGATCTCGCGGCGGTAGTTCGCCTGGCCCTCGCCTTGGAGGCGCGTCTTCTCGGCGTCTGCGGCAGCCTGCGTCTCGATCTCGATGCGGTTTGCCTCGGCGCGTTCGCGCGTCGCTTCCTTTTCGCGCTGTGCGGCGTTGATGGAATCCATGGCCTGCTTGACCTGGCTGGACGGATCGATGGAGGTGATCAGCGTCTTGACGACGGCGAAACCGAAGCGGCTCATCTCGGCGCCGACCGTGCGCTGCACGTCGGATGCCACGTCGTCCTTGCGGGCGAATGCGTCATCGAGCGACAGCATAGGGATGGCGGAACGCAGGGCGTCCTCCATGTAGCTGCGCAGCTGTGCACTCGGGTCCTGCAGCTCGTAGTACGCGGTCGCGACCTGGTTGGGGTCCACGCGGAACTGCGTGGAGGCGATGACGGTCACGAACACGTTGTCGAGCGTCTTCGTCTCAAGCCGCACATCGAGCTGCAGCACGCGCAGGTTCGTCTTCTGCGCGATGCGGTCGAAGCCCGGGATCTTGGCATGCAGGCCGGCGAACGCAACCGACTTGTATTTGCCCAGTCGTTCGATCACATATGCCTGCTGCTGCGGCACGACGTACAGCGACGAGCCAATGAGCCACAGCAAAACAACGCCGACGATTATCAGCCCTACCATTTTTCTCCTTTTTCAGTTTCATCTTTTCCAGAGCCATCCCAGGCAGCTCATCAGGCAGACCGCGAATCTGGCATTGTTGACAGACAACGGTGGCGTCACGCCTTCGCGCGCCAATCCCAGCGGCACTTCCCTAAAACTGCTTCAAGCGATGCGCATATCCAGTATCGCACACATGGCCGAAGACAGGACGACAGACAGGACGACCCCGCAGCGTCCGTCGCAGGGTCAGGCGGCGTCCGCCGCAGACGCGGCATCCGAGGCGGCGAATCCGGCCGCCGCACCGTTCGGATCGGCACCGGCGCCCGATACTCCGTTTGAGGTGGCACCGGCGGCAGCGGCGTCAGTCGCGCCGTCCGCCGCCGCGACATTCGCCACGGCTCCGTTCGCCACCGCATCGCCCATGGACTCCTCCCGCTTGCGCACCTGGATGGTCTGGATGCGCCGTCCGTCCACGGAGGTCACAATCATGTCGTATCCGAAATCGGTGTGCACCGCCATGCCCACGTAGCCCATCTCGCCGGTGTGGGCCAGCATGTAGCCGGCCAGCGTCTCATACGGGCCGTCGTCGAGCTCGATGCCGGTGAGGTCGTGGAAGTCGTCCAGCGTCATGCCGCCGTCCACCGTGATCCTGCCTTCGTGGAACGCCGGCTTGCCCTGGCCCTTCTCTGGCTCGGGCAGGTCGTATTCGTCGCGGATGTCGCCCACCAGCTCCTCGGTCATGTCTTCCAACGTCACGATGCCATCGGTCCCGCCGTATTCGTCGATGACCACAGCCAGATGGATGCCGCTTTTGCGTAGCAGCGACAGGCTCGGCAGCAGGCGCGACGTGCCCGGCAGCTTGATGCCCTGCCGCGTCACGTCGGCCACGTAGCGCGCCTTGGGGTCGCGCACGTCAAGCAGGTCGCGCACATGCACGAAGCCCAGCACGTCATCGAAGTCCTTGCCGATCACCGGATAGCGCGAATACGGCTGGTCGCGCACGAATTCGGCGGCCTTGTCAATCGTGTCTTCGCCATGCAGGAACGTCACGTCCGCACGGGGGCGCATGACCTCGGAAACGCTGGTCTCCGCCGCGCCGAACACGTCTTCGAGGATCACGCGCTCGTCTTTCGAGAGGTTGGTGTTGGTGCTGACCAGCACGCGCAGCTCGTCGTCGCTGACCTCGCTCTGCGTTTCGTTGGGATCAAGCCCCATCAGGCGCACAAGCAGGTTCGTGTTTTTGCCGATGAGCCAGATGATCGGCGTGCAGATTGTGGCGAATGCGTCGATTGCGGGGACCACGGAGCGAGCGATCTCTTCGGATTTCTGCAATGCGATGCGCTTCGGGGTGAGCTCCGAGATGACGATGGAGAAGTACGAGATGATGAGCGTGAGCACGATGGTGACGATCGTGGCGGCGACCGATTCGGAGCACCCCATCCGCACCACCGAGGGCACGATGAACGGGGCGAGCGAGGATGCGCCGAACGACGCAGACAGGAATCCACACAGCGTCACGCCGATTTGCACGGCGGACAGGAATCGGTTCGGGTCGCGCGCGACCCGTGCGACGCGGACGCCGCGGGCGTCTTGCTGTTCCATCTGCTCGATCTGCGAACCGCGCAGCGACACGAGCGCCATCTCAGAGCACGAGAAGACGCTTCCCAGCAGCATGAAGAGAAAAATCAGCAAGACGTTAAGCCATACGGACATACTTATTAATCTAGCGCATAGCCACAACGCCACCACGGGGAGCACGGGGCACGGGGCAGGACGCGCCCGCCATGGGGCGCGGGGCGCTAGAAGCTCAGCACCTCCACGCGACCGGTGGACATGGAGTACCGCGCCCCGGCGAGATACAGGCTGTCGTCGGCGAGGTGTCGCCGGATGACGTCGGAATTGTCGACGAGGCGCTCGATGACCTGCGACACATGGATGCGCTCCACGTCGGCCGGGTCGTCGAGCTCGGCCTCGCGCGCAAGGTCGATGGAGTCCCGAAGCTCGCCCATGACGTGCGGCAGCTCATCCTCATGCCCGCCCTCCATAGCGGCCCGGACGGCGCCGCAATTCTCATGGGCGAGGACGACCAGCACCTTCACGCCCAGGTGCGACACCGCGTATTCCAGCGATTCGGTGACGGCGGTGCCGAGCACGCAACCGGCGCTGCGCACGCAGAACAGGTCGCCGAGCCCCTGGTCGAAGATGATCTCCGGAGGCACGCGCGAATCGGCGCACGACAGCACCGCGGCCATGGGGTGCTGCCCCGCCAGCAGGCTTTCGCGCCGTGCGACGTCTTGGTTCCCGTGCTCGGACTTGCCCGACGCGAAGCGGCGGTTGCCTTCGAGCAGCTGGCCCCACACAGAGTTGGCGCCGTTTTCGTCAATCGAGGTAATCGTTTCACTCATGGCCTCATTGTATGCCCGGACGCATTGCCAGCCGATACCGGGTCACCTCGCGCCGCCGCACGGTGCACCACGCCCTGTGTCTGCGCGCCCCGCATCCCGTCACGCCGTGCCCTGCACGCCGCGCCTTGCACGCCGCCACGCCGCGCCCCACGCCCCGCAACGTACAATCCGCCCCCTCGTCATGCGCCCCGCACGCCGCCCCCATCCCGCCACAAACAAAAAGGTCCGGCGTCCCGCCGAAGCGGAACGCCGGACCTTTGCACAATTCAGCTACATATCAGCCAGTGTTCTGAAGGCCTGCAGCGACGCCGGAAACCGTGCAGAGAATCACGTAGATGAACCCTGCGGTCTGGGATTCGCTGATTTCCTTCTTGTCGCTGAGCTCGCGAACCTCGCGCAGCATGCGCACCTGGGTGATCGACAGGGCGTCCACATACGGCGAGCGCACGCGGATGGCCTGGCCGAGCACATGACGGTGCTGCAGCGGATAGTCGTCGCCGACGATGTCGAGGACCCACTTGCGGGTGAGCTCCATCTCGTCGAGCACCTTCTTGTTGAGGTCCTCGCGGTCGCCGAGGGCAAGATACATGCGCGCGATGCGCTCATCGGTCTTGGACAGCGACATCTCGATGTTGTCGATGAACGTCGAGAACAGCGGCCACTCCTCGTATGCCTTGCGCAGGGTCTTGAGGTCGCCGAACTTCTCGCATGCGGTGCCCAGGCCGTACCAGGCGGCCAGGTTGATGCGGGCTTCGGACCACGAGAACACCCACGGGATCGTGCGCAGGTCGTCGAGCGACTTCGCGCCCAGGCCACGCTTGGCAGGGCGGGAGCCGATCGGCAGCAGGCCGACCTCGGTCAGCGGAGTGACGGTGGAGAACCATGCAGCGAAGTCAGGCGTGTGCAGCAGGTCAAGGAAGCGCTCGTGAGAGGCTTCGTTGAGCTTGTCCGCCATCGGCTTGTACTTCTCGGTCATGTCGGTGTTGAGCTTGCTGATGCTCGGAGCGGACTGCAGGAGCGTCGCCGCCGCCACGGACTCGATGTGGCGCAGGCCAAGCACCGGGTTGCCGTAACGGGCGAAGATGACTTCGCCCTGTTCGGTGAGCTTGAAGCGGCAGTTCACGGAGCCGACAGGCTGGGCGAGCACAGCGCGGTTGGCAGGGCCACCGCCACGGCCAACGGCACCGCCACGGCCGTGGAACAGCGTCAGGTCGATGTTGTGCTTCTCGGCCCACGCGGCAACGCGGACTTCGGTCTCGTGAAGGGCCAGGATCGACGTGGTCGGGCCGGCGTCCTTGGACGAATCCGAATAGCCGAGCATGACCTCCATCTTGCCGCCGGTCTCCTTGAGGCGCTGCTGCACCTCGGGGATCTTGATGATCTCTTCGAGCACGTCCACGGAGTTCTCGAGGTCCTCGAGCTGTTCGAACAGCGGGATGACGTCAAGCTTCGGGGCATCCTCGGGATGCGCGAACGCAAGGCGGTTGAGCTCATACACATCGCGCACGTTCTGCGCGGACTTGGTGAACGAGATGATGTAACGTCCGGCTGCCTTCATGCCGTTGCGCTTCTGGATGGCGCCCAGCGCGCGGAAGGTGTCGAGCACCTCGCGCGTCATCGGCTGAAGCTCGCCGCGCTCACCGTGCAGACCGTGCTCGCGGATGTCTTCGAGAGCGCGCTGATGCACCACGGAGTGCTGACGGAACTCCATCTGCACCATGTGGAATCCGAAGGTCTCGACCTGCCAGATGAGGTTCTGCAGCGGGCCGTATGCGGCACGGCAGGCGCCAGCTTTGGCAAGGGAATCCTGCACGACGCGGAGGTCGGCAAGGAAGTCGTCGGAGTTCTTGTACATAAGGTCGGCGTTGCGGTCGCGGGTGGCGGCCAGGCGGTCGGCCATCACGATCATGGCGGCGCGGTGCGGTTCCTTGTTCGAAATGAACTCGGCCTTGTTGGTCAGGGTCTCGCTCATCTCTTTC
This sequence comes from Bifidobacteriaceae bacterium UBA2724, assembly GCA_002353815.1. Taxonomy (GTDB): domain Bacteria; phylum Actinomycetota; class Actinomycetes; order Actinomycetales; family Bifidobacteriaceae; genus Pseudoscardovia. Next base: position 9,748 of record DEKK01000016.1, read on the forward strand.
TGGTGGCTCCACAGGCGCAGCAGCTCGGGACTCGCCGGGGTGGTGCCGTTCTCCATGGTGAGATTGCGGCCGACCGTGCGGGTGGCCTCCTCAAGCTTTTCGAGCATGTGGTTGTAGAACTTGCGCGCAACGGTGCGGCTGACCTTGGCGGTGACGTTCGGGTTGCCGTCGCGATCGGAACCGATCCAGCTGCCGGGGTGCACGAACGCCGGGCAGATTGGCTTGGCCTTGCCGGCCTTGTCGCCGAGCAGCCAGTCGTCGAAGCGGCGGTACACGGCCGGAATCGTCTCGAACAGCGTGCTGTCGAAGATGTCGAGAATCGTATCGGCTTCCTCAACAGGCGTCGGCTTCTTCAAAGCAATCGGAGAGGTGCGGAACAGCGCGTCGATTTCGTTGTAGAGCTTGCGGTCGCATTCGCGCAGGTCGCTGCCGCCGAGGTGACGGCGGCTGGCGAGCAGGTCGGCGATGCGACGGATCTTGCCCTCGACGGCCTTGCGGCGGGCCTCGGTCGGATGCGCAGTGAAGACCGGGTGGAACTCGAGCTTGTTGAGCAGCTCCACGGCCTTGTCGTAGCCGACCTCGCGGGTCAGCTGCTTGAAAGCGGTGGTGAGTTCGTTGACCGGGTCGGTCTCGGCGTTCTTCGGCACGTTGGATTCGCGGTTGCGCAGGGAATCCACGCGATAATTCTCCTCGCTCAGATTGACGAGGTGGAAGTACGTGGTGAATGCGCGGGCGAGCATCTCTTTTTCATGCAAATCGGCGTCGTCGATGAGCTTGACCGCTGCCTGAAGGCTCTTCACAGCCTGGGAATCGGACGAGATCTCATCCGCGGACGCCCAGTGCTCACGGCTTGCAACCACGACATCGTCAAGCAGTTCGTCGAACTTTTTGAGCAAATCCTGGCTGTATTCGCCGATCACATCGCGCAGGATCTTCAGACACAGATCCATGTCGGACTGCAGGCTCTCCGGGAGCGTGCGCTCCTCGGGGCCCTTGGTGCCGGTGCCCGAAGAGATGAGCGTCGAATCCGCCGGAGTCGCCGGTTTTTCTTCGCTCTTCAGATTTTTGAGCTTGTCTATCATTTAACCTCCTTGCGCTTTCAACGGTTGCTCGTCTATCGACTATCCCCGGCTCCTCCGGGGTTGTTTGTAGCCAATCGTTCCGAACCCAAAGCCGAATGAAATACGCGGGTAATTGACATGCCCATTGTAAGGCCCAATATTTCGAGCGAATTTCGGCGTTCACATCGTGAAAAACACGCGCTCTTATGATGGACTTTTTGCGGATGGACCGCGGAAGCGCAGCAAGTGCGCCCCGCCGCACGCCCCACGGAACCAGGCACGGGACGGCGGCGATATCCTTTCGGTCGGCATGTCACGGTTTGCGGCACAATGGATAACGCCAAACCACACCGCACATCTGCGCAAGGCATACGGCAATCGCACGGAAACGAGGAGAGAGCATGGCATTCTGGCGGTCGAAAGATCACAACACCGCGCAAGAGTCTGCGCGTGGCGATTCGCACAGATGGCACAGGATCGCGCACGACCGCAAGGTGCGCGCCGCCGCGAAGGCCGTGGGCGACCAGCACCGCCACTCCATTCCGCTCGACATGAAAGACATCCGCGACGACCTCGACACGCCTCTGATCGACGCGAGCCTCGCCGCCAAGACCAGCGTGATCGTGCGCGCCGGCGCCCTGGACCTCTCGGGAGGCACCGGCAGCTTCCGCGTGCGCGAGCTCATGGGCCGCATGGCCATGTCGATGGGCTGCTACGTACGCGCCGATGTGAAGCTCACCGACATCGAAGCCGAATGTTCCGACGGCGAGGAACGCATGGCGGAGGTGGTCGACCTGCCCACAACGGGCGTCAACACCGAACGCATCTGGTATATGGAGCATTTCGCCGACTGGCTCGCCGTGAACCTGGGGCAGAAGGGCACGTACCACCGCGCCGGCGAGTTCTCGGCGTCGATGGTCGACGACCTGCCCACCGGAAGGCGCCACCGCGTGCCCCTGAACGACGCCGCGGGCGCCGTTGCCGGCGCAGAGGCAAGCGCTGCCCCCACCGCGGACGCCGGCGCGACCGCAGACGGCGCCCCGGACGATGCCAACGACGCCGCGAGCGCCGAGGCGAAGGCGAAAATGGAGGCCGCTGAACTGCACGACATCGAGATTTCGGGCGAGGACGACCAAAGCCGTCCGTTCGGACCGGAAGTCGACTCGGGTTCCGGGGAATCCGGCAATGACGCGCCCGTCGACGAGCAAACCGCGAGCGCCGACGACGCCGCCGACTCCTCCGCCGGTGCAACGCCGGCCGAAGCCGGCACTTCCGACGACGCCACCAAAGCCTCCGCGGCAGCCGGCGGCGAGGCCAGCGCGGCCAAGGGCAACCCCGCCGCCCAACGCACACCGTCCGGCCGCATGGTGCGGCGCATGAAGCCCGGCACCGACGCCTCGCTCGACGACAACGGCACCCCGCGCGAACACGCCGGACGTGTCGCCCGCAAAGTGCTCCCCACCGTCACAGACAGCGTGGATTCCGGATCATACGGACACGACACGCGCGAGAATCACCTGCACACCGGCAAATACCACGGCGTCACCGTGCGCCAGGTGCACGAACGGCTCGACGCCATCGAGTACAAACAACCGCTGTATTCCCCGGCTTTCGCCGGACTGGCTGCGGCCATCGCCTGCGCATCCTTCGTCTTCCTGCTTGGCGGCGGACTGTATGACATGCTCGCGGCGTTCATCGGCGCGGGAATCGGCCAGTTCCTGCGTGCGCACCTCATGCGTCGGCACATCAACCAGTTCTTCGTGGTCATGGTGTCGGTGGCACTGGCTGCGCTCATCTCCATCGGGTTCCTGCGCGCGCTGGCGTTCTTCGATCCCTCGGCCCTGCACCACGACACCGCATACATTGGCGCTATCTTGTTCGTGATTCCCGGCTTCCCGCTGATCACCGGCGGCCTCGACATCTTCAAGATGGACATTCAATCCGGAATCCAGCGCATGACCTACTTCCTCGCCATCGTGCTCGTGGCCACGCTGTCGGCCTGGGCGGTGGCGCGATGCGTGAGCCTCGATCCGCAGGGCTTCGACACGCCCGCGATGAACGACTGGGTGCGCATGTTGCTGCGTCTCGTGACGGCTTTCGGCGGCGTGTGGGGGTTCTCTGTGCTGTTCAACTCGCCGCAGAAGATGTGCTGCGTGGCCGGATGCATCGGCGCCATCGCCGACACCGCGCGCCTGGAGCTCGTGGACTGGGGCCTGCCCATGGAGGGAGGCGCGTTCGTCGGCGCCCTCATCGCGGGCCTGCTCGCCACCGGATGGAGGTCGTCAGTACGCCACGGCCTGCTCGCGCCGGAATTGGGATTCCCGCGCATCTGCCTCACCGTGCCGTCCATCGTCATCATGGTGCCCGGCCTGTATATGTACCGCGCCGTGTTCTACCTCGGCGAGCTCGACACCCAGGCCACGGTGCAGTGGGCGTTCGAGGCGATGCTCGTGATCCTCATGCTGCCGATCGGACTCGCCGTGGCGCGAGTGCTGACCGACCGCGGCTGGCGCTACGACGTCTAGCGGCCTGTCATATCGCAGTCCGGACGAATTGCAATCAGGTCGTCTAGAGCGGTTCGGCCAGGCGTCCATCGACGATTTGCGCCTGCGTATCCACGCCGATGCCATGACGGATATCAACCCGGCCCGTGGCTGACGTCGCGCTGTGCGTGACACGCCGCATACTCACAGCGTGTCGCACAATCCTCCGCACCGTTCAGGGCCGGTCCTCGCCGCCGCACTCGCACCGTCCCGCCACCGTCCTGCCACCGTCCCGTCACCGTCCCGTCACTGTCCCGCCACTGTCCCGTTCACGCCCGTCCCATCGTGCCCCCGCCGCACAACCGCATCCCCGAATACGCAATAAAAAAGCGGTGCACAGTACGTGCACCGCTTGGATTGTGCGGAACTCTGCATCGCGCCGGCATCTCAGGATGCCCATCGCGCTGGAACCTCGATCGCCGCCCAAATCCTCACTTCTTGGAACTCTTCGACGCCTTGGAATCCTCTGATTCCTTCTCCGAAGCGCCGCGAGCAGGCTCCTTCGAAGCCGCCGGCTTCTTCACGAACGCCCCTGGCTTCGGCATGGGGAACGGCTTGTGGGGCGCCATCGGCTTCATGGCCTTCGGCTGCTCCTCCGCCTTCTTCGCGGCCTCTTCGGCCCACTTTGCATATTCGTCAAGTTCGTCGGAAGACGCCGTATCCGCGACGGATGACTCATCTCCCTCGGAATCAGAATTGACGACGCCTGCGAACGGGTCGGCAGCCGACGGCTTCTCCTCATCCTGATGAGCGAGTTCCTCGGCGAGTTTGTCGTAATCCGTATCAGTAGTCAGATATTTGAGCTTACGTGCGATCTTGGTCTGCTTAGCCTTCTGACGTCCGCGGCCCATCAGACCCCCTTTACGTCAGTCATGATGCCTTGAGGCACAGTTGTTTGCTAAATCATCATTGCATAGGTTACCACCAACTGTGGCTTGTCGGCTTTCGCTTTTACGATGAGAACAACATTTCCACGCATTCCTTGTATCTACGCGGCCGGGCGACGTGCGCCGTCGGACGCGCCCGACGCATGGCGAATCGATGTTAAGGAGAATTCCAGATGGCCGAGGAACCTCAGGTAACCGCCGCCGGTAACGAAATCAGCGACACGTTCATCGCCGAAAAGAAGCGGTCCGACGCGACGCTTGCGAAGCTTCGCGAGAACCCGTCGAAATACACGATGCTCACCGGCGACCGCCCGACGGGGCGCCTCCACCTGGGTCACTACTTCGGCTCCATCAAGGAGCGCGTGGCCATGCAGAACCTCGGCGTGAACACCAACATCATCATCGCCGACTACCAGGTCATCACCGACCGCGACACCACCGAGCACATCGGCGACAACGTCATGGGGCTCGTCATGGATTACCTCGCCGCGGGCATCGACCCGAACAAGACCATGATATATACGCATTCCGCCGTGCCGGCCGAGAACCAGCTCATGCTGCCGTTCCTGTCGCTCGTTTCCGAGGCCGAGCTCGAACGCAACCCCACGGTGAAAAGCGAGATGGAGGCGTCCGGCCACGCGCTGACCGGTCTGCTCCTCACCTACCCCGTGCACCAGGCGTGCGACATCCTGTTCTGCAAGGCCAACGTGGTGCCGATCGGCAAAGACAACCTGCCGCACGTGCAGATCACGCGCACGATCGCGCGCCGCTTCAACAACCGCTACGCCAAGAAGCATCCCGTGTTCCCGGAGCCCGACGCGATTCTTTCCGATGCGCCCGAGATCCCGGGCCTCGACGGGCGCAAGATGAGCAAGTCGTATGGCAATTCGATCATGCTCGGCGCGACGGCGGAGGAAACCGCGAAGCTCATCAAGAAGAGCCCGACGGATTCCGAACGCCGCATCACGTTCGACCCGGTGAACCGCCCGCAGGTCTCCGCCCTGCTCACGACCGCCGGACTGTGCACGAACCGCAAGCCCGAGGACATCGCCGAAGAGATCGGCGACGCCGGCGCGGGCGCACTCAAGCAGTACGTGACCAAGGCCGTCAACGAGTTCCTGGCGCCGCACCGCGAGCGCCGCGCACAGCTCGAGAAGGATCCGGATTACGTGCGCGACGTGCTGCGCGAGGGCAACAGGAAGGCCAACGAAATCGCGAACCAGACGCTCGACGAGGTGCGCGAGGCCATGGGCATGAAGTACTGATATGACGTACTGATACCGGCCTTGGTCGTGTGCCGCGCCGAACGCTTCATCGGCGTTCGGCGGGCATGCGCCTTGGTCCGACGGGGCGGGTGTACGAGGAATCGCGCGCCCGCCCTTCGCGTTTTGCGTCGCCCCGTCCACCGGTGCAAGGCGGACCAGCCGGGTCAGCGGACGAGCGGAAGGAACCTCGACAGGTCGTCGCGCTGCCCCACCGCCGTGATGTGCCCCGCGTCTTTCTCTTCCGCCCATGTGGTGATGCCGCACACCATGCGCAGCCAGACGGCGGGATCCAGCTCGATCACATCGGGAGGCGTGAGGTTGTGCGGATCCGACGCCGGACCGTCCAAAACCTTCACCGCGGCATACGGAGCCACGCGCACCTCGACGCCAGGGCCGGGCGCAATCTTTTCAAGTCGATACAGCGAATATCTCACGGCCATGGCCATGGCACGGCGCGCAAGCCGCGGGGCGATGGTCATGCGCATCTCGGGCGACGCATCGCGCCCGCCGCACTCCGCAAGCGCCTCGTGCGCGGCATCGTTCCACGCCGACAGGGAATCCTCGCCCTCCAATACATCCTTATCGTGAATCACTGGCATAACGCCGATTGTGTCACCACCCTGCCCCGTCTCGTGCCGTCGGCCACTGCTCTCACTCCGCCGCCCGCTCCATGCCCGTCGCACACGCCCCGTCCTGCCGCTGCCGCCACCGCCCCACGGGCTCGTCTCGTCGCAAACCACACCGTCGGCATCGCTTTCCCGATGAATTGCATGGATAAATTCATACCGAACGGATAAGAAACACCGACAATACGCCATTCAGCCGTCTATTAGAGAAGACCTTGCATTACTATGGGAAAGCGTGCAATTTCAGTTGCCGCTGAAGCGCGCCATGAGGTGCGCCATATCTTGCGAGCAATGTGCATGAAATTGAAAGTATCAAGAAAGAGGGCCTGTATGGCAGCAACTACTGCACCCCACAACCCCATGTCCGCTGAGGATTTCGCCAACGAGATCCGCTACGAGCTCAAGTACACCCAGGGCGTCACCCCGAAGGAAGCGACCGTTGACGACGTGTATGTCGCTGCTGCGACCGCCGTCCGCAAGCACCTCGTGGATTCTTGGGAAACCACCAAGCAGGATATGGTCAACGGCAACACCAAGGCCGTCGGCTACCTGAGCGCTGAGTTCCTCATGGGTCGTCAGCTGCAGAACGCCCTGCTGAACTCCGGTCTGACCGACCAGTTCAACGAGGCAGTCAAGGAATTCGGCTTCGAGCCCAAGGACGTCATCGACGCCGAGTATGAGCCGGGTCTAGGCAACGGCGGCCTCGGCCGTCTCGCCGCCTGCTTCATCGATTCACTCGCCTCCCTGGGCGTTCCGGCATTCGGTTATGGCATCCAGTACCAGTACGGCATCTTCAAGCAGAAGTTCGACGAGGACGGCAAGCAGGTTGAGACCCCGGATTACTGGCTGCTCAAGGAGAACGCTTGGGGCCACACCGATTACAACCGCCAGGTGCATGTGTCCTTCGGCGGCGAGGTCAAGGACGGCAAGTGGGCTCCGGCATGGTCCGTGCGCGCCATCCCGGTGGACTACATGGTCCCGGGCTACGCTTCCGGCCGCGTGAACACCCTGCGTCTGTGGACCGCCAAGGCTGAGAACGAACTCGACCTGCTCACCTTCAACAAGTCCGAGTACACCGAGGCCGTGGCCGAGCAGATCAAGGCCGAGACCATCACCAAGATCCTGTATCCGGAAGATTCCACCAAGGTCGGCAAGCAGCTGCGTCTCGAGCAGCAGTACTTCTTCGTGGCCGCCTCCATCCAGGATGCCATCCGCACGTTCTACCCGGGCCAGGACAAGCCGGATCTCACGACCTTCCCGCAGAAGATCTGCTTCCAGCTCAACGACACCCACCCGGTGATCGGCATCGCCGAGCTCATGCGCGTGCTCCTCGACGACTACGGCTACGACTGGAACACCGCTTGGGACATCACCTCCCACACCTTCAACTACACCTGCCACACCCTGCTGCCGGAAGCCCTCGAGCAGTGGCCGGTCGAGCTCATCTCCGAGCTCCTGCCGCGTCATATGCAGATCATCGAGGAGATCGACCGTCACTTCGTGGAAGAGCTCAAGGGCCTCACCAACGACGAGGAGAAGATCAACCGTATGCGCATCATCTCCACCGACGACGAGCCGAAGGTGCGCATGGCTTACCTCGCCACCGCCGCCGGTCAGCACGTCAACGGCGTGGCCGAGCTGCACTCCGAGCTGCTCAAGGACGTCACCCTCAAGGACTTCTCTGACCTGTATCCGCAGAAGTTCACGAACGTGACCAACGGCGTGACCCCTCGCCGCTTCGTCAAGATCGCCAACCCGCGCATGTCCGACCTCATCACCGAGGGCCTCGGCACCGACGCGTGGATCTCCGATCTCGAGATGCTCAAGGGCCTCGTGCCGCTGGCCGACGACCCGGAGTTCGTCAAGAAGTTCGCCGAGGTCAAGAAGGCCAACAAGCGCGACTTCGCCGCCTTCGCCAAGCGCAAGTACGGCTTCGACGTGGATCCGAACACGATGTTCAACTCCATGATCAAGCGTCTGCACGAGTACAAGCGCCAGGCCCTGAAGATCCTCGCCGTGATCTCCACCTACGCGAACATCAAGTCCGGCAAGATCAACCCCGACGACCTCGTGCCGCGCACCGTGTTCTTCGGCGCCAAGGCCGCCCCGGGCTACTACCTGGCCAAGCAGACCATCCAGCTCATCAACAACGTCTCCCGCGTCATCAACAACGACCCGGACGTCAAGGGCAAGCTGGCCGTCTACTTCCCGTGGAACTACAACATCGAGCTCGCCGAGAACCTCATCCCGGCCACCGATCTCGATGAGCAGATCTCCCAGGCCGGCAAGGAAGCCTCCGGCACCGGCAACATGAAGTTCGCCCTCAACGGCGCCCTCACCGTCGGCACACTCGACGGCGCGAACGTCGAGATCCGCAACCTCGTGGGCGCAGAGAACTTCTTCCTCTTCGGCATGGACGTCAACGAGGTCACCGACCTGTATGCCAAGGGCTACGACACCAAGGGTCTGTCCCGCGGCTACTACGAGTCCGATCCGGACCTCAAGCAGGCCATCGACATGGTTGCTGACGGCACCTTCTCGAACGGCGACAAGGACACCTACAAGGACCTGGTCAACGACTGGCTGAACAAGGATTACTTCATGACGCTGGCCGACTTCCGCTCCTACATGGACATCCAGTCCAAGATCGAGGAGACCTACCGCGACGAGCAGAAGTGGGCTCGCATGGCCGTGCTCAACGTGGCCAACTCCGGCTACTTCAGCTCCGACCGCTCCATCAAGGATTACCTTGATCGCGTGTGGATGACCGGCCCGATGCCGGCCCACCAGGCGTAAGTCCGAGTCTGGCCGGCTGGTGCAGACATGCTGTGACCGGCCGGCGCAAGCTGGATGACCGCTAACTCACCGAGGGCGCTTTCCGCAAGGGAAGCGCCCTTTTGCATGCCCTGATTGCAGCGCAGGTGCTAGGGGTGGTGAGGGGCGAGGCGGATGTCAGGGCGGGTCGAGCAACCGCCGCCGAGGGCGCACAAACTTGCACCCTCAAGCCGGATTGCAGCCCCGCGCCGCCTCTCCACACCCCACAACCGCCCTCGAAGGCGCGCAAACTTGCACCCTCAAGCCGGATTGCACCCCTCCGCGCCGCCCCCAAGCCCCACAATCGCCGTCGAATGTGCACAAACTTGCACCCTCAAGCGCCTAAACGCATCCGTCCGTCACGCCCCATGTCCCCCCGTAATCATCCTCAGATCCCTCGGCCGCCAGCGCAGTAGCAATACAGATCGGTTCTTCGCCTGCCCTCCTCGAGCCTGCACCAACAATTCACCAAGTTATCCACATTTTTGTCCACTTATGTTCACAACTTACACACGTGTAGTTCCAGAGTTATCCCCCACGTTTCGCCCACAAAGTGCATAACTGTGGAAAAGCCTGTGGATATATCGACTTTTTCTAGAGTTTGCAACGTTTATCTTGTGGATAAATTCTAGAATATCGAGCTTCAAACCTCGGATTTTGCACAGCCCGATGCGGATTATCCCCTTGATGAGAACCCGAACGGCGCCCAAAGGTATCCACAAAACTATCCACATTTCCACAGGGTTATACACATTCCCCCACAGTAAAGGCACAGATCGCACAAGCGACACTGCCTAGCGGGTGGAAAACCATCTCTCGCATCACCAAAATCGAGAGAGGCGCTTACAAGAGAATCCATGCAATGAAAGCAACCGCCGCCACACGGAACACGAAAACCCATCACAGCGGCAGAGAATGCGCGCAGCACAGTGCGCACCGCCAGCGCCACACATCCGCGCCGCGCACGCCAGGTCGTTATGCACAGCTCCGTCCGGCGTCGCACAGTCACCACGCGGCGGCAGTGAATGCAGAATCCACCGCCACGTGACTCAGAAGCTCAACGAAGACACCAGCCGCGGAATCGAGCTAGTTCCGTTGCACACCACGAAGACGACCAGGACCACCACGAGCAGCGCGACCACCGACACAGCCACGCGCTTGACGTAATTCATCGCGCGCATGAACGGCAGCCGGCCAGACATCAGTGCGGTCGCCGCCATGCCGGTCAGCAGCCCGCCCACATGCGCCTGCCAGGCGACGTTCGGCACGAACAGCGGCATGGCGAGGTTCATCACCGCAACGATGATCAGCTGGGTCATGTCCATCTTCGACTGCTTGTAGATCACAAGCAGCGACCCCATAAGGCCGAAAATCGCACCCGACGCACCCCACGAGCTCGAAAGCCACGCGGGGACCGTGTTGACGCACCGAGCGTACGTCATCAAGCCGGCGTCTCCGCCCAGGCCGCAGGTGAGATACAGCGCCAGGTACTGCCAGTGCCCATAGACCCGTTCAAGCGCGGGGCCGATGAACCACAGCGAAATCATGTTGCAGACGATATGCCAGAAGTCGGTGCCGGCGGCGTGCATGAACATCGACGTCAGCGCATTCCAAGGCGCCGACGTGGTCATGGCGGGGATGAACGCAAAATAGTTCTCCAGCCACATCAGCATGTTTTGGTTGAAAAGCCAGGCGAGTTCCTCGACCACCCACACGATGATGCAGAGGGCGATGATCGCTTTGGTGACGACCGGGCCGCCGGTCTTCCATTCGTAGCGGATTTTGCGGATCTCACGGGATGGCGAGAAGGTGTTCATGCGTCTGCTCATGCGCTCCACTCTATTCCCCCGTCGCACCCTCAGATAACCCGCCGGGGGCATCCCTACCACAACTGCACGGCGCGCGCCCAGCGATGCACCCGACGAACGACACGGGACGGCACAGGGCGATGCAACGGAACGTTCCTCCGTGGCCCTGCAACGAACAACCCACCACGCCATGCACCGAAAAACAGACGCACGCACAGCGCCATCGCGTGCCGCAGCCATCGATTCTCGACACCATGAAAACACTCGCGACACGCCGCAATTTTCAGGAGTTTTGCTCTTTTCACCGTGTCGCAATCAGCGGCGGAATACAATGTGACATAAGGCTTGAATGACCAAGCCACTGCGCTTTCGTGAAAGGAGTCCCCATGAAGGAAAAGTCTGGAAACGGCTGGAGGTTCTTTGCCATCCTCTTCGGCACTCTGCTCGCAGGTGCAATCGGGTATTACATCTACAAGCAGCAGAACCCGGAGTACGATCCCTGGGAAGAGCCCTGGGAGAACAGCTCCTCTCCCGTTGACCTTGGCCTCGATGACGAGGACGAGGAAGATGACGAGGAAGATGACGAGCAGCCCGAGGTTGAAGCCGAAGGTGAAGCGGCCTGAGCATTACGCTCTGGCTGTGAAACGGTCCGGGTAGCTATTCACTAGCCGTAATAGAGGCGCGCGATTGTCGCAATGACTGTCGCGCGCCTCTTTTGCGTTCGTCGCAAAGAGGAGCCCCAATGAACTCCGCGCTCGAACCACCGAGCGTAGTAAGGAGATAACTTTTTGCACTCGTCACAAGAAGAATCCCGGCGAACTCCTGACTCATTGCACAAGCTCCGCCGCCAGATTGACTACGGCACGGAGCCCCGGCGAACTCCTGACGCAACGACCAACGCGCTTCCCATGCAAAACAGCACCATCGCTCACAGACCTGGCCTTGCCTTGCCCCGTGACCACCCGTAGCCACCACACAGCCCTCGCACAGACCACATTTCCAGGAATGCCCCGCAGCGCTCCACACACGGCACCCCGAAGCCCCACGCTCACACCTCGCCGTGCGGACCACACAACAAAATGTGGCCTGCAGGCGCATGCCCGCAGACCACAATCTTTTACATCCGTCGCACCGACGCCCGGCAACGCCTAATCGGCGCCAGCGCATCGCGCGATAAACGAATCAGTGCCACCACATCAGCATGAGGAAGCCGACCAAGGCGATTCCAAAGCCGATGGCGACGTTCCAGTTGCCGACCTGATGGATAGGCCAATCGCCCATGGTCAGATAGAATACAACGACCCAGATCAGCCCCAGCAGCAGCAGGAAGCAAGCGAGGGGCAGGAACCACGACGGGTTCGTCTTGGTGCCCTCGATGGACTTCTCGACACGGCGGGACTGTTCCTTCTCGCGTGCCATGAGTCGGCGCATCTGCGGCGTCATGTTCTTCTGGTTGTCTTCACTCATGAATTCCTTCAGCTTGCGCTGGAATTCCTTGTCTTCCTTGTCTTCCTCGGAATCGGCATCCTCGGAATCGTCATCCTCGTCGGCATCCTCGGAATCAGAATCGGATTCATCCTCGGCGACCTCGTCATCAGCGGATTCGTCCTCGGCGACCTCGTCTTCAACGGTCGCGTCTTCTGTGGTCTTGGCGTCGTCCTTCACATCGTCGTCAGCGGCGTTAGTGAGGTTCTCGTCCTTGTCGGCCATGGAATTCTCCTTTATTCAAAGCTACTTAGACATAGTAGTGTTTAGAGTGGAAATATAAAAATGAAGGCCCGAATACTTAAACCCGCACGAAGATTCACAAAGGACCGGTAACCATGGCTGAACACGGACGTCGGCGCAAGAGGCGCAAGGACCTTCTGTCATCCATTTCCGTGCTCGTGGTCACGGCCTTCGCCGGTTACATGCTCGTCGCCAATATCGAACTCAACGGCACCTCCACCCAGCCATCCGACACCACCGAGCTCATCGAAAACCGCCAGGCCTACGCCGACACCCTGACCAGCGAAATCAACGATCTCTCGACCAAGCTCGACACTGCCAGGGAGCTCAACGGCAACATGACCTCATGGAACGTGGACCCGACCCCGCAGGACGCCGGTTCCGACACCATGCTGCCGAAAGTCGAAGGCCCCGGCATCACGGTGGAACTCGACGACTCATCTCTTTCCAATTCCGTCATCTTGTCAAGCGGTGCCGACGTCAACGATTACCTGGTGCATCAGCAAGACATCGAAGCCGTGGTCAACGCGCTGTGGGCGGGTGACGCCGAGGTCATGACGATCGAGGGAGTGCGCGTCGAAAACACCACCGCCGTGCGCTGCGTGGGCAACGTGCTGCTGCTCAACGGCCACACCTATTCACCGCCGTACACGATCCAGGCCATCGGTTCGTTCGACGACATGTCGGCGGCGCTCGATAATTCACCCGCCATCCAGCTTTACATGCAATATGTGCGGGAGGACGGCCTAGGATGGAAGGTGACCCAAGAAAGCGACCTGACTTTTGACAAAGCAACGAGCTCACTGCAAGATGTGAAATACGCCAAACTCAGCGATATTTCGCAGCTCCAGGCCATGGCGTCGGGCAGCAACTGATCCGCGCCCCGTCGCAATGTCGGGATGCTCCGCCGCGGGGTTCGATTCATCGCGAGCGGAAAATCACCAGACAGGCCGGCGAAGCGACCAGAACGCACCAACCAGCCACGAGGCTACGCTTCGCAAGCGGTTCCCGGCCAAAGCCCGGGACTGGACACGTCGCACATACAAACGCCGCATGGCACAACCGCAAGGCGGATACAAGGGGATACAATGGCAAATCTCTTCTCTTCCGATGGCGCCGATGAAGTGCAGCCCCAGACACCGCCCGCGCCCGACGCACCCACAATACCCACCGAAGGCACATACGGCATATTCGCCGGGGGAGACGCGCAGGACAGGCAGACTTTCGAACAAAGCGAACGACATCCGCAGGCCTTCGAGCATTTCGGTGCGCAGGATGCGCAGAGCCCCGAGCAGAGCCGACGGAGCAGAGGAAAACACAGGGCGCAGGGCAGGCGAGCCGCACAAGCCGGTGAATCGCCAACCGAGGCCATCGGTCTGTCTGACGCGCATCCGCGCGGATCTCACCATGTTTCTGGCGCCGCACGGCACACGACGGGATCCGGCTCGCACAGCACCGCGCTGTCGGTCATCGGCACCATCGGCGAAACCCTGATTGTCTGCGCCATCATCTGCGGCCTTTTCATCGTGTGGCAGCTGTGGTGGACGAGCGTGCAGTCGCAGAAGACCCAGAACAACCTCATAACGGCGGCGGAATCGACCTCGACGTGGGTCAATCCGAAAACAGATGGCGATTCCTACGCCATCGCGGCACAGCAGTCGCCCGACACGGCGCCCGTTTCAGGCGAGCCATCGGGAACCGGCAGCCTGCTAGGCGAGATCTACATTCCGCGCTTCGGCTCGACGTGGTCGCGCACCATCATCGAGGGCACCGACAAAGCGCAGCTTTCCAGCGGCGGCCTGTGCCACTACGTCAATTCGGACCTGCCAGGAGCCTTGGGCAACTTCGCAGTCGCAGGCCATCGCGCCGGTTACGGCGACCCGCTTGGCGACATCGACAAACTGCAGGTGGGCGACTCCATCGTCGTGCGCACCAGCGAATACTGGTACGTCTACACCTTCACATCGAGCGAACTGGTGCTGCCCGACGCCATCGAAGTGACCTACTCAGTGCCGCACGACGCCGACGCCCAGCCGACGCAGCGCCTCATCACGCTCACCACATGCCATCCGCGCCTGCAGAGGTCCACGCACCGTTGGATCGCCTACGGCGAGCTCAAATACTGGGCGCCCGTGTCCGATGGAATCCCCGAAGAACTGGCTTCGGAAACCGGCACGGTGGCAGGGACGTCGTTCGACCGCACCGACACCAGCACCACGTCGGTCACCACGAATCCCACGACGCTTGCCGCCAAACTGCCCGACCTCGGCGTTGTGTGCTTCGTGCTGCTGACGGCATACGCGGTGATCTGGATTTCTGCGGCGACCGCCTGGCGCTGGCCAGACATCCGCGCACGCCGTGACCTTGCACGCGACGAGAAGAGCTTCAGTCTTTTCGGCTGGTACGTGCGCCTGCAGCCCGGGCCGACGCCCATACGCATCGTGCTTACCGCGCTGCTGACGCTTATCATCGTCGTCGCGCTCTTCAAGTGGGCGTTCCCCTGGGCCGCCACGAACATCCCGTATCTGCAGCTGTCATCGGGTTACGTGGGATAGCCGGAGCAGTGGCCCGGCGCCCTTGACGCTCTTGGGTGCACGCGCCCGCCGATTGCACGGTCCGCGCACAGTCCACGGGCGCGACGGAGACCAGCGCCACGCCGCAGACGCGCCCTATACTTGCCTGTAGGTAACTGAACCACCCGCAGGCGAAAGGGGAGGATGCATGGATTCCGCACGCATCTTGGTCATTGACAACTACGATTCGTTCGTCTACACGATCGTCGGATACCTGCAGACTTTGGGCGCGACCACGACGGTGAAACGCAACGATTCCGTGGACATGGACACGCTGGACCTGTCGGATTACGACGGCGTGCTCATCTCCCCCGGCCCCGGTCAGCCGTCGCAGGCCGGCGTCAGCGAAGACGTGATCCGCCTGTGCGCCAAGACCGGCACCCATATGTTCGGCGTGTGTCTGGGATTGCAGGCGCTGGCGGAGGTGTACGGCGCCACGATCACGCACGCCCCCACGATCCGCCATGGCAAGACCAGCCCGATCGAGCATGTGGATGACGAGATTTTCGCAGGTGTGCCGAACCCCATGACCGCCACGCGATACCATTCGCTGTGCATCGACCCCGACTCGCTGCCGTCCACGCTCGCCGTGACCGCGACCGCGCTCGACGACAACACGATCCAGGCGGTGCGCGTCAAGGACGCCCCGCTGTATGCCGTTCAGTTCCACCCCGAATCGGTGATGACCGACGGCGGGTACCGGCTGTTGGCGAATTGGCTCGCCCAGTGCGGCCAGACGAACGCCGTCGACAAGGCGAAGGGACTCAAGCCCAAGGTCAGTGCAGAGGCCTGAGCTGCGTTATCACAGTCGCATACAACCCACAATTCCACAATTACGATGGGGGCGTCGCGCGGATGCGCGGCGCCCCCATCGCCGTATCTGTCATATCGTCACAGCCGTTGTGGCATCACTGCGCGGCCACGGCTTCACAAGCATCCACGCCACTGTGCGACACGCCTGGCGTTCCATCCACCTGCGGCCACAAACCAAACGGCAAGTGGCAGACGGCCAGACCGTCTGCCACGAACCCGAATGGCTGCCGTGCCGATGCCGCCGACCTCTGTTGCGCCAGCCGCTGCCGCATCGGTCGCTATTGTGCCGACCCTGACGCCGAGGCGCTGGACGACGCCGACTGGCCTGACGACGTGCCCTCTCCGCTGTCACTGTTCGCGGCGGCCGTCGTCAGGGTCACGGTGGAACCCACGACCACGGAATCCCCGGCGTTGGCCGTCTTGCCGTTGACCGACATGCCACTCACCACATCGGATCCGGATGTGCTGCCGGCCTGCTGCGCCTTGAGCCCCATCGATTCCAAAGTGGCGACGGCGTTGTCATACGTCATGCCCACGAGCGACGGCAGCGGCACGGTCTGCTGGCCCGTCGAGACATATAGTATGATCTGCGCGCCCTGGGCCACGACCTCGCCGGCCGCCGGATCGGTGCGGGTCACCAGTCCGGATGCCACGGTGTCGGAGCTCTCTTGCTGCACGACCACCTGGAATCCCAGCGACGACAGCTGCTGCTGCGCCGACGACTGGCTCGTACCGGTCAGATTGTCGGGGACAACGGTCATGCCCGTCGAGATGTAGATGTCGATCTTGGATCCCTGCTTGGCGCTTTCACCAGCGGCGGGGTCGGTGCGTGTGACGCTGTCTTTGGGCACGCTGGCGCTGTTTTCGGTGTAGATGCTGCCGACGACGAATCCAGCGTTCTCAAGATCGGACTTGGCCGATTCCTGCGTTTCCTTCGACACGTCCGGCACCTTGACGGACGACGGGCCGGCGGAGAACCAACAGGTCACGGTGGTGCCGGCATCCACGGTGGTGCCGCCTGCCGGATCCTGCTTGGTGAAGGTTCCGGCAGGTTCGGTGGAATCGGTGTCCTCTTTGTACTGGAACACCAGACCGGCGCTTTCGATGCGTTCCTTGGCGCGGTCGCGCGACATGTCGGAGGTGATGGTCGGCACCGTGACCTGCGTAACCGTCGTTGTCTGCGACTTGTTGTGATTCACCGCCACGATGACGCCCACGACCACGAGAATCACCGCAATCACCGCAGACAGCGCGATGATGATGGTGCGCTTCTTGCGATTGTCCGTGGCCGTCGCCGCCGCATTACCCTGGGGCATCGCGCCCGTAGAGTCCAGTCCGTTCTGCTGGTACGACGGCGGGGTCGGGCTCACCACGGGCGGAATGTTGTAATTCGGCGTATCGGCAAGATCCTGTGCGCTCTGCGGCTTGGACACGCGGTTTTCGGCATCGGCGACCGGCTTCATGCCGTTCATGATGCGCACGATGTCATCGCGGAACTCCCCGGCGGTGGCGTAACGGCTGGTACGGTCCTTGGCCATGGCCTTGGCCACGACGGCGTCCCATTCCTTGGGCAGGCCGGGGACCAGCGAGCTCGGCGGGGTAGCGGTTTCGCTGACATGCTGGTAGGCAATGGCCACCGCGGAGTCCCCTACGAACGGCGGACGTCCAGTGAGCATTTCATAAAGAACGCAGCCAGCGGAATACAGGTCGGAGCGCATGTCCACCTGCTCGCCTCGGGCCTGCTCGGGGCTCAGATACTGCGCCGTGCCCACCACGCCCTGGGATTGTGTCATGGTGGTCTGCGAATCGTCGAGCGCCCTCGCGATGCCGAAATCCATGACCTTCACAATGCCCTGGTCCGAAATCATGATGTTCCCGGGCTTGATGTCACGGTGGATGATGCCTTCGCGATGCGAATACTCCAACGCCGACAGCACGCCGATCATCACCTGCGCGGTGTCGTGTTCGCTCAGCGCACCGTTGACCTTGAGGATGTCGCGCAGCGTCTGGCCTTTGATGTACTCCATGACGATGTACGGCACTCGCACGGTGTGACCGCCCTCGTCGGCGAATTCCTCGTCGCCCGAGTCATAGATCGACACGATATTGGGGTTGTTGAGCTTGGCGACGGACAGCGCCTCGCGGTGGAAGCGACGCAGGAAGATCTGGTCGGCCGCAAGGTCGGAGCGCATGATCTTGATGGCGACGGTGCGTCCCAGGCGCGTATCCGTGCCGATATGCACCTCGGCCATGCCTCCATGACCGATCAGGTCGCCCACGGAATACCTTCCGCCCGCGAGCGTCTGAGGAATGTACATGCTCATTGTGCACCATCCTTTTGTTCCACGACCGTGGTCGTGCCCTTCTCACTTCTCTCATTCATGTCATGTGTGTCGCTCTGTGCGCCAGCATCCGGACTGTGTTGCGACGGCACGTCCTGGATACGGGTTCCCTCGGCGCTGCTGTGGGCCGGGGAATCCTCATGGGCCGCGCCCGAAATACGCACAATTGGGAACGACGCCAGATTCGAGGTTTCGGATACCGCAGCCGCGGTGCCGTCCGACACCAGATTCGATGCCATGGGGCGCGCCACCGGATGCTGGTCGAGGGACGACGGATCGACCGCTGCGGGTGGATCGGTCGGCGGATCGGACGGGGCGGCTGCAGCGGATCCGGTCGTGCCGGGGGCATCGCCGGAGGCCGGAGCATTCCCTGAGGCCGGCGCACCGGTGGGCACACCGCCTCCCGTCGAAGGAGCGTTGTCACCATCGCTCGCACCGTTTGCCGCAGCGTTCTGAATCGCGGCTCCGCCCTTCCCGTCCTCGTGCGCCGGTTGGGGAGCGACGGCGGCCGTCGGCTGCGGCTTGGGAGAATCGAAATGCATGTCGATCACGCCGCCCGAGGCGCCGTTGGCTTTATACCGACGCATGGCCTCGCGGTCGGTCAGGTCGACCATCCACAGCGGCGGTTCGTATGGCTGGCTGCTCACGCGCCTGCCTATCTCTTTCTCGCGACGGGCCTTGATCGGCGGGATGCTCGCGGTCTGCTCGTCCCACAGATGGTCGAGGATCACCTGCATATTCTGCGATACGTCAAGCGCACTGCGCGGCCTGTCGTCCGGGTTCTTGGCCAGCATTCCCATCACGTATTCGCGCAGACGCCAATCCACGGTGTCGGGCAGGGGAGGCACGGGCTCGTTCACGTGCGCCGCGGCGATATCAACAGGCGTCTTGCCCGTGAACGGCCGGTGTCCGCACAATCCCTCGTAGGCGACGACGCCCAGCGAATAGATGTCGGACTGCGGCGTGGCCTGTTCGCCCTGCGCCTGCTCGGGGGAGATGTATTGCGCGGTGCCCACCACCATGCCGTCCTGTGTGATCTGCGCCTGGTTGGTGGAGTAGCTGACGCCGAAGTCGGTGATCTTCACCTCGCCGGTCTTGGGCGAGACCATGATGTTCGCGGGCTTGACATCGCGGTGAATCACGCCATGCGAATGCGCCACGAACAGGCCGCGCGCCACCTGGATCAGGATGGGCAGCAGGTCGACGGCGGGCATGGGCGCCTTTTCTTTGTACAGCTGCGCAAGCGACGGGCTGTCGACGTATTCCATGACCAGGAACCCCACGCCGTCCTTTTCGTAATAGTCGAAAAGCGCGGCGATGTTGGGGTGCGCCAGGTTGGCGGAATTGTGCGCCTCGGCGCGCAGACGACGCAGTTTGTTGGAATCCGGGTCGTCAAGGTCGCTACGCAGCGCCTTGATCGCGACCGGACGGTTGAGCTCGATGTCATATCCGCGCCACACCTCGCCCATGCCGCCTTGGGCCAGGCGCTGGTCCAGGCGGTAGCGGTGATGCATGAGTTGGCCTTGCACAAGTTTCATCCTTGCAACGCCTCCTTCAGCACCGCATGCATGATCGGGCCTGCGGCAATTGCTCCGTACGTGTTGACGTTGTGGACAACCACCGCCACGGCGATCTTCGGATCGTCGGCGGGAGCGAAACCGGTTATCCACGCATCGATCTGCCCTTCGCCGTTCTGGGCTGTTCCGGTCTTGGCGGCGATCTTCGTGGTCGTGTCGATCTTGAGCGCAGGATAGTCTTTCTCGACCATCGCTTCCATCATCCCGGTGAGCTTATTCGCGGTGTCTTCGCTGAACGCCGTGTTGAGCACCGTGGGTGTCGTCTCTGAGATAGTGGTCAGATCCTGGCTCTGCACGCGGTCGACGATGGTGGGCTGCATCTCCTTGCCGCCATTGGCGACCGTTGCCGCGATCATGGCGTCCTGCAGCACGGTTTCGGTGGTGTCGCCCTGGCCAATGGATTGCAAGGCCAGACGGTCATCGGAAACATCGCTGGGGAATGCCGACGCCACGGCCTTCATGCTCGTGTCGCCGCTGCCGCCGGAATCCACGGTGATCGTGCTGCCGAAGCCCAGGGACGTCGCCATGTTGCTCACGGTCTGCGCCCCCAGCGCAACGCCCAGCTGCGCGAAAGCCGTGTTGGACGAATAGGCGAACGCATCCTCCAGTGTGATCTTGCCATTGGTGCCATTGCCATGGCTGTTGTCGTTGGTCAGCTGGGTGTTCGTGCCGGGAAGGGTATAGGACGAGCCGGCGTCGATCTCGGTGGTTGTATCGTAGTTGCCGCTCTCAAGCGCGGCGGCGGACACCACGATTTTGAACGTGGACCCCGGCGGATACAGCTCCGAGATGGTCTTGTTGAGCATCGGGTTGCCGGTTCCCTGCACCAGCTGCTGGTACGCCGTGTTCGCGGCGTTCGTGTCATGCGTTGCCAACTGGTTCGGATCATAGCTCGGCGTGCTCACCATCGCGAGGATGCGGCCCGTCTTCGGCTCGATGGCGATGACCGCGCCCTCGTAGTTCTTGTCGAGCAAGGCTTGATAGGCGGTTTCCTGCAGCTTGGGATCGATGGACGTCTGAATCGTCGCTCCGGCATCCTCGGTGCCCGTGAACAGATTCTTGAGCCTTGTCCACCACAACTGGTTGGAACTGCCCGACAGCAGCGAGTTGCGCGATGCCTCAATGCCACGGTCGGCGTCGACCGTCACAGAATAGAATCCGGTGACCGGCGCATACAGCTGGCCATTCGAATACTTGCGCTGATACATGAAGGCATCGTTCGAAGCGTCGGAATTGGCGAGCACGGTGCCGTCGGAAGCGAGGATCGCGCCACGCGGACGGCTGAACTGGGCATAGAGGGTGCGGCTGTTGCGCGGATCGGCATTGAGCCTCGCGGCAAAAACAGCCTGGATCATCGACGAACTCAGACCGAGAAGCACAAAAAGCACGATGATGACATAGAAAACATGCCGAAGTGACTTGTTCATGCGCCGTTCCTTTCGTCGTTATGATAAGTGTCATGCGTTGGGGAATAGCCCGCGACATTCGCAGTGGCATCCGAACCGTAGTCGTATCCCAAATCGAGCAGGGCCGGGTCCTCGCCGTCGTACTCAGGCCTCACTGTGAACATATGCGTCGTGTTCACGATGGCCGGCTCGTCATCGAGGTCGGGGTCGCCGCGCCCCATGCCCGGCCCGGGAACGGCCGCATGACGCCGCGACAAACGGCTGTCTTTGTGTCGGGATTCCTTGCCGCGCTCGGCGGCGTCGGCGGCGGCTTTCTGCGAATTGCGAATCGCGGCCAGCGCCTCCTGCTGGAACTCGGCGTCGCTGGAATCGACCTGCGGCGCGTTGGCCGTGTTCGACACGATAATCACGATGAACGCGAGCAGCAGGTTCGCCATCATGCTGGAACCGCCCGCCGCCATATAGGGGAGCGTGAGACCCGTCAGCGGAATGAGCAGCGTCACGCCGCCGACGACGGTGAAGACCTGGAATGCCATCGAGAACATAAGACCGGACGACAGCAGCTTGCCGAAGCCGTCCTTGCATTTGAGCGCCACCAGGAACCCGGCCACGATGAGCGCCAGATACAGCATCAGAATGGCCATGACGCCGGTCAGACCCAGCTCTTCGGCAAGCGACGAATAGATGAAGTCGGAATTGCCGAGCGGCGTAAGCCCCGGCATTCCCTGGCCCAGACCGGTGCCGAACAAGCCTCCCGACGACATGCCGAACACGCCCGTCACCAGCTGGTACGAACCGCTCTTCCCCCAGTACACGCTGTCGTCGAACGGATGGAGCCAGGCGGTCACACGGCTCTGCACATGCGAGAACATCCGCCCCGCGATAGCCGCGCTGGCGGCGAAAAACACGATGCCGATGCCAATCCAGCCCTTCTGGCCGGTGGCAAGGTACAGCATGCACACGAACATGGCGAAGAACATGAGGCCGGTGCCCAGATCATGCTGGATCACCAGCACGCCCATGGAGGCACCCCACACGACGAGGATGGGGGCGAGGTCCTTGAGGCGCGGGAAGTGGATGCCGAGCACCGTGCGGCCCGCCACGGCCAGCTGGTCGCGATGGTCAAAAAGATACGAGGCGAAGAAAATGCCGAGGAACAGCTTGGCGAATTCAGCAGGCTGCAGGGTGTGCGAGCCGACGTGGATCCAGATGCGTGCGCCGTTCAGCGTCATGCCCAGATGGGGAATCATGGGGGAGAGCAGCAGAAGCAGGCCCACGATCATCGAGACATATGAGAAACGCCTGAAAATCCTGTGGTCGCGCACCACGATGAGCATGACGACACACAGTCCGAGCCCCAGAAGCAGCCACATGAACTGGCGCTGTCCGACGGCCGACGACGTCTTGCTGCCGCGCGCCTCGATGTCGATGCGCGTGATCATGGTGATGCCCACCAGAGACAGAAGCGTCACAATCGAGAGAACGGTGAAATCGGCGTGGGGATGGAAATGCATGATCACACCGACGGCGACGACGAGTTCAAGCACCAACGCACCGTACAGCTGCACGATGTCGCCGGGCAGGGAGCCCAGCGCACGCTCGTACATCTGGAACATGGCCAGGAATCCCAGCGCCACCGCAAACACGAGGAGCAGGATCTGGCGAATACGAAGGCTTGCTTTCACTGCGACGCCCCCGTCTCGCTGGAGGCGCCGTCGGACGATGCCCCGGCGTTATCGGACGAACCATCCGCGGAGGTCTCATCGGACCCCGAAGCGCTGTCCGATGCCAACGACGACGCGCTGGACGAGTCCGCGTCCGACGACGCGGACTCGGACGGTTCGGATTGCTTCACGGTGGCGTCATTCACGACGATTCCGGCCACGTGGTCCCTGGCCTCTTCGAGGCTTCCCATGGCAAGCCCCTTCTGAAGCTGTTGCTGGGAATTCTCATCAAGGGTGTCCACGTGGATGGGCGTCATCTCTTCGACATGGGAGAGATTCCAGCCGAAGATATTGGTGTTGACGCCTTTGTAAATCGCCACGTATCCGTTGGACTCGCCGATGTAATACTGGTTCTGCGACCAACGCCATGCGCCGAAAAGCGAACCGGCGACGACGACCACCACCAAAAGGATCATGGCTGCCAGGGCGCCGCGGCTGCGCTTTTTGCGCTGAATGTCGCGCTGCTGCTGCTTCACTTTCTCGTGATGCAGCGCCTTGGCGACCGCCGGGTCATGGGGATCGGTGGTCTTGGTGCCATCGCGCTTGGTAACGATGGGGATCTCACTGGTGTCAGGCATCGTATCGTCGGCGGATTCCTTCTGCGCGGAAGGCACGGCGATGTTCACCGGCTGGTCGTCATCGGCCGAATCGTCTTCGAAAGAGCCGGAGATCGGTGCATCGACGTCGTCGACGTCATCCGAAGCAGCGGCGCCCGGCATGCCAGCGGCGTCTGCGGCGAGCTCGGCGACGGCTGGAATGACGCTGGTCGACGCCTCGTCATTCTGCGGCATCGCGCCTTCCGCAACCGGAGCCTGCGAGGCGGAAGCGCCTTGCATATCGGCATTCTGCGTCTCGAGGTCGTTTGATTCGGCCGCGGGCGCGGAAACCGGGGAGGGAACCTCGGCATGTGCCAGCTCGGCGGCTTTCTGGGCCGGGGACTTGGCGTATTCGTCACGCAGACGCGGGGCCTGGGCGACCGTAGTGCCCAAAATCTCGGCCACCGGCGACAGATCGGAGCTCACGGCGCCGCCCACGAGCGGCACCTGATGGCGTTTGCCGACCTCGCCTGGGTCGAGGGGGATGTTCGCATCGGCGATCACGGCCGTGCAATTGTCGGTGCTTCCCGCTTTCAGCGCCATGCCGACGAGCTGCTGGGCGCATTCCTGTGGGTTGGTGACCGTCTCGAGGGTCTCGCGGATCGTGGAGTCCGACAACACGCCGCACACGCCGTCGGAACACAGCATCCAACGGTCGCCGGGCTGGGCCTTGCGTACGGAGATATCGGGGCGCGGATCGATGTCGAAATCGCCCAGCACGCGCATCACGACGTTACGCTGCGGATGGTTCTTGGCCTCGCCCGGCGTGATTTTGCCGATGTCGATGAGGTGCTGCACGTACGAGTGGTCTTTCGTCGCGCGGATGATGCGCCCGTTGCGCAGCAGATAGGCGCGGGAATCGCCGATGTGGGCGAGCACCCAATGGTCTTCGACGAGCGCGACCGCGGTGACGGTCGTGCCCATGCCTGCGAGCTTGCGTTCGCGCTTGGCCTTGCCCACGATGGCATCGTGCGCGGCGATGACCGAGGTCTCGAGCAAAGCGGCCACCTCGCCTACGGTCTGAGGCGTGTCGGGCTCCACTTCGATGTGGGCCAGGGAACGCACGGCAATGGTGGATGCGGTGTCGCCGCCCGCATGGCCGCCCATGCCATCGCAGATGGCGATCAGACGCTCGCCGGCGAAAGAGGAATCCTGATTGTTGCTCCGCACGTAGCCGGTGTCGGAGACGGTGGTGGAATACAGGAACAACGTGTTGCGCTTGCCGACAGCGGGCGTCGCGGGGGTTTGCCCGAGCTGTGGGTTCATGGAAACATCAGCCGTCATGCCATCACCTCAATTCGAATGTCGTCGCGCCGATCCTGACGAGGACGCCGGGCGGAAGCATGACGGCTCCCCTGATTCGCTGACCGTTGACCACGGTGCCATTGGTGCTGTTGAGATCCTCGACCGCCCAATTGCCGGACGCAGGGTCGAGGAACACGCGCGCATGGTGGGACGAGACGAATTCATCGTCAAGGATCACGACGTTGTCCGCGGCGCGGCCCAATGTCACGGGTTCCGAGGTCAGGCTGACGGTGGTTCCGGCAAGCGGACCGTCGATGACCACGAGCACCGTGGGGCGCACTTCGGCCCCCGAGGTACCCGACGCAGGCTTGGCGGCGGTTGCGACGACGGGTTTCGAAGAAGCGGTTTTCTTCATCTGACGATTGCGCTGCCTACGCTTGCGCGATTCGCGGGGGCTGTATCCTTCGACGTCGCGCCCCAGCGAACGCACAACACAAAATACGAATACCCACAGCAATGCGAGGAATCCGTATTTCAGGATTGCGAATGTCAGTTCGGTCATAAGTTTCTCCGCCTTCTCCTCTGGAACAGGATCTGGCTACGCCTGCGTCTCAGACGACGCCCAGTAGAGGATGCGCGTGCGACCGACCGTGATGGTGTTGCCATCGAGCAGCGTTGCGGCAGGAACGCGATGTCCCTCGACATACGTGCCGTTGACCGGGTGCTTCCCCTTGTCGTTGACGCATTCCTTCATGATCACGCCCTGCGGGGTGATGGTGATTGTGAAATGGTGACGGGAGACGCCGGGATCGTCGATGATGATGTCGCAATCGGAGCCACGCCCCACCAGCGTCTCGGGCGCCGTGAGCATGTATTGGCGGTTGTTGATCTCGAGCACCGGGCAGTCCTTGGTTTCGTTGGAGGCGGTCACGGGAGCCGCGTTGCCCTGCACGGATTCGCTGGACAGGTGGAATTCACCGCGCTGCAGGTCGTAATCCTCTTCGAACACCACGACGACAGGACCGACGAACGCGTAGTTCTGGGTCTTGGCGTACTTCGTCAGGTTCGCCGCCAGTTCATCGGCGACGCGGCGGGCGCCCCATTTCTCGATGCGATCGAAGTCCGGGGTGGACAGTGAGAAACGGTATTCGTTCGGCGCCACGGTGCGGTCACGCGCGACCGACATCGCTTGTTCGTCGATCTCTTTCTCCAGCGCACGAGACAAGTCGACAGGCTGCAGATCCTTTGAACCGATTTTGCCAAAGACGCCATTGACCGCGCCTTCGACGCTTTTTTCAAACTTGTCGAGAACGCCCATAATTCCCTTTCTCCGTTCAAAAGGCATGCTAAACATTTTTCATTATTGCGACTGACGTAACACATGTGGGCAATAACGCCATGCTTTCACGGAAAATGCCAGTTCTGCACTTATATTAATAGGAATGCCCGCATTTGCCGAACCGGTGCCGCAGAACGCCCATTATCGGCGGCGGCCCCCGTGCGCGGCCGCGGGCACGGGTGCATTGGCGACCGCTGCCGGCTCCCGGAATGCGCGAACGCAGCCATGTGGGGCGGCTTGCCTAGCGCTTCATGCGTCGCATCATTTCATATTGGATGGCGATGAAGGAATGCGCCTCGCGCACACCGCACGACACCAGCTCGTCCCACGTCACCCAGCGATACTCCACGTATTCGTCGGCGTCGAAGTCCTGCTCGCCTTCGTGCCACCGCTCCAAGTCGATCACATAGGTGTAGGCGTGCTCGTCGGTCATTCCCTCGGACGAATAGCAATCCGCCGCCTGCAGCGCCGTGTAGCGGTCAGGAATCACGCCGGTCTCTTCTCGCAGCTCGCGCAGCATGGCCGCCTCGGGGTCCTCGCCCGCGTCAATCATGCCGGCGGGAAGCCCCATCACGTAGGCGTTGCACCCCACGCGATACTCGCGCTCCACCAGATACAGGTCGCGCTCGGTGTCATGCGGCAGCATGATGACGGCGGGGGCATGGGCGATGAGCTGGCGGCGAATGACCGCGTCGCCGCCATCCGTCGTGCGCAACGCGATGTGCTGGTCCTTGATGGTGAAGATCGGCCCCACGTAGACATCCGTGCTCTCGACGACACGGGGCTGCACCGACATATCAAGCCTTTTGTTCATTTCATCCTCCACGGCCAACCGTCCGGCGGCGGGCTGTTCGACAACTGTCCGTTCGACTCCATCGTATGCCATCGCCCCGTCGCCCCGCTTCATGGCTCTGCGCCGCGCAACACGCACGACACACCGCGGAACGTCGGCGTGTCCGAGTTGGCGCAATCGCAACCAGCCAACCTATCATGGTTACACCGAGTGATGCCTGACACCGTGGTCCGGCGTCACCAAAGCAACAATCCGATAACCTCACGAATCGAGATCACCATGGTGCAGCTCATCGATGAATTGAATTACGCAGACAACATGACCGCCATCGTGCAGCCGGCGCTTGCCGCCTGCCGCACCATCGGCTGGATGCAGCCGGCGATGCACGACGGCTTGGCCGAAATGGCGATCCCCGAGGATTCCCACAACGGCAAGCTGCGCTACATGACATACGCATACGATGGGTTCCCGAACGCCAACCGCGAGGACGCAGACCTCGACGACGCGCGGGGCACAATCGTCATCGCGCACGGATACACGGAATTCTGCGGCCGCTACGACGAAATCGCGTATTACTTCCTGCAGCACGGCTACAACGTGGCGATCCTCGAGGACCGCGGACACGGCTATTCGCCGCGCGACCTGGGCGATTTCGACCGCGTGTGGATTGACGACTGGCGCCGTTATGTGCTCGATCTGGCGAAGTTCTGCGAAAAGGTGGCGCGCCCGCTCGACCCGGGCAAGCCCCTGTGCATGTACGCCCACTCCATGGGCGGCGGCATCGCAATCGCGCTGACCGAGCAATACCCGTCCCTGCTGGACGCTCTGGTGCTCTCGGCCCCGATGGTCGACATGATCTACGGCGTGCCCGAGCCCCTCACGCCGGCCATCCTCGACACGCTGTGCGTCGGACGCGGTGGCGAGAATCCGGCCCCCGGCCAGGAGCCGTTCCCCGCATGGGACGAGAGCCTGGTCTCGGAAGGTCTCTCGATGGCCCGCGGCAAGTGGCTGTATGACATGCGCGCCGAAGACGCGCACTATCAGAACTTCGTGGCGACGAACGGCTGGGTGCGCGAGATGATGCGCCTGTCGAAGAGCATCCGCCGCGATTCCGCCATCGCCCGCATCAGCACGCCGATCCTGCTCATCCAGTCCGGCGCCGATGTCCAGGTGGTGCTGCCCGCGCAAGATGCCTTCGTGGAGCAGATCGAGAAGGACGGCGGCACGGCGTCTCTGGTGCGTCTTGACGACGCACCGCATGAACAAGGCAGCCTGCCCAACGACCTGCTGGGCGAAGTCATCAACGAATCGCTGAACTTCTTCGACTACTACAGCTCGCCAGCCGAGTGGGAGATCAACGACAAGTTCGAGTGATGTCGCCGCCCGACACCGGGCACCGGGGCGACGCCCAGCAACAAGGCAACGCCCAACAACAAGGGGGACACGCCTGGACTCTCAGGCGTGTCCCCCTTGTACGACCGATTACATCGCAGTTCGCGGCGACAGTCTCGGCAAACGCGCCAGCGGCCGGCGGCCATCCCCGTCCTGCCAGCACCGGCAAGCCTCGTCTCCGTCGCCGACTAGTCCAGGTCCCCCTCGGTGAGCTCGCCGGCAATCGAGCGTCCCATCCAACGGGCCAGGTCGGCGCCGCCCACGCCCTGCGACAGCAGGAACACAATCTTGGCATACGCGGCTTCGAGCGTCATATCGCTGGTGCCCACGGCACCGGCACGCGCAATCGCGTCCCCCGTCTCGTATCGGCCAAGCATGACCTCGCCTTGCTGGCATTGCGACGCCACCACCACGGGCACGCCCCCGTGCATCACGTCTGCAAGAACCTCGGTCAACCCGGGCTCCGCGCTCGGCACGTTGCCCATCCCGAAAGCACGCAGGAGCAAGGCTTCGGGGCGCGGTTCCATCATGGCTTCGAGCCGTTGCGCCGTAATGCCCGGCGCCATGTCGACGACAGGCACATCGTGGCGTCCGTAAGGTCGGGGATCGGGCCAGCCGCAGCCGCGGCGTTCGATCGTATTCCAGTGCCACGGGGTGCCGGACTGCGCCACGGGGCCGGTGTTCGGCGAACAGAAACCTTCGAAGGCCCAGCTCGACACCTTCGTCACCCGGTTGCCGGCAAACAGGTGATGCCCGAAGAACAGGTTCACGCCCTCGGCTTTGCCACTCAACGACGCGTTCAGCGCACCCGTGACGTTGGCGGCGGCATCGGATTCGATGCGCCCCAGCGGGTGCTGGGAGCCCGTGAACACGATGGGTTTGCCGAAATCCGTCAGGGCGTACGAGACCGCCGCGCTCGAATAGCTCATCGTATCGGTACCATGCAGCACCACGAAGGCGTCGGCATCGTCGCGGTGCGATCGCAGGTCATCGACCATCGCCTGCCAGCTGTCGGGCGTGGCATTCGATGAGTCGATGAGCGGGTCCAGCTGCGTGAAGCTCACATCCTGCGGCGTCAGGTCATCGCCGCCGCGCAGCAGCCCGTACAGCCAGCCTTCGAGATCGGCCCCGGGAACAAGGCCATTTGCGGAATCGATCATGCCGATCGTCCCGCCGGTATAGGTCACATGGATTCTCATTCGTCCTTCTCCGGAACCGCATTCACGTCGCGGTGCCGCCATCCAATGACGGCGGCACCGAGGCACGACCGACTATTTGATTAACGGCGTGCGCTCGTCATCGCCCATGTCGGGCGAGGCCACCGCACGTTCCTCGTCGGGCACTCCCAGCGCGTCGTCGTTGATATCCAGCATGTTGTCGAGCAGCGTCGCCTTGATGCGACCACGCACGACGAACCATCCGATAACCAGCGCAACGCAAACGATGGCGAACACGAGGATGGTCTGGCGCCCCTCCTCGCTGAAGAAATTCGAGATGACCACCACGGTGAAGAACACAAGCGTGAGCCAATCCGTCACCGGAGCGCCGGGCAGGCGATAGTCCGGGCGCTTTTCGCCGGTCTTCTTGATGCGGCGCAGATAGGCGAGGTGGATGACCATGATGATGCACCAGATGAACGCGATGCCGATGCCGGCGAGGTTCATGACGATGTTGAAGGCGGATTCCGGCACGATCGCGTTGAGCACTACGCCCAGCATGGCGATGAGCATGGTGAGCGGGATGGCGCCTGACGGAACCTTGTTCTTGTTCAGACGCTTGGCGACCTTGGGGCCGGAGCCCGCAAGCGCCAGGGAACGCATGGTGCGGCCGCTGGCATAGAGTCCGGAATTCAGCGCCGACAGAGCCGCGATCAGCACCACAATCTGGATGATGTCGCCCGCGTAGGGAACGCCAAGCGCCGAGAAGAACGTCACGAACGGCGATTCGTCCGCCGAATACGCGGTGTACGGCATGACGAGCGTCATGACCGCCACGGAGCCCACGTAGAACACGAAGATACGGATGATCATGGAGTTGATGGCCTTGGGCAGCACCTTCTGCGCGTCCTTCGCCTCGCCGGACGCCACGGCCACCATCTCGGTGCCGCCGAACGCATACACCACGCCCAGCGTCAGCATGAGCACCACGGGCAGCCCCTGGGGGAACATGCCGCCGTTGTCGGTGATGTTATGGATGCCGGCGGTGTAATCGCCCACCTTCATGCCGGTGATGGCGGCCCACAGGCCGAGCACGATGAACAGGATGATCATGGCGACCTTGATGGCCGAGAACCAGAACTCCGCCTCGCCGAACAGCTTCACCGACAGCATGTTGATGACGAACACGACGGCGAGCACGATGAACGCCAGCAGCCATTGCGGCACGCCCTGGAACGCTTTCCAGTAGTGCAGATACAGCGCCGAAGCGGTGGAGTCGGCCATGAGCACGGTGGCCCACACGATGTAATACATCCAGCCGGTGAAGTATGCACCCTTCTCGCCGAGGAACTCACGCGCGTACGACACGAACGCGCCTGACGACGGACGGCGGATTGCCAGCTCGCCCAACGCACGCACCATGAGGAACGCGAACACGCCGCAGATGGCGTACGCAATCATCAGACCGGGGCCGCCCTGCGCAAGGCGCCCGCCCGTTCCGAGGAACAGGCCCGTGCCGATGGAACCGCCGATAGCAATCATGCGGATGTGCCGCGGCTGCAGCTCCTTGGCATACCCCTCGTCCGCCAGCTCGCGCCCTGCGTTCTTCGATGCGTTCCTCTGCGGCTGGTTTGAATCGCTGGTCCCCATGCAATTCCTCCTCGATCGATGCGGCATTCACCGAAATATCTCGCGCATTCCGCACTACCACGATTACTCTACACACCCGATCCGCCACTGCATAGGTCCTGCACGACGGCGCAGACGGCACCCG
Organism: Bifidobacteriaceae bacterium UBA2724; assembly: GCA_002353815.1. Classification (GTDB taxonomy): domain Bacteria; phylum Actinomycetota; class Actinomycetes; order Actinomycetales; family Bifidobacteriaceae; genus Pseudoscardovia. The sequence continues at coordinate 41,211 of DEKK01000016.1, forward strand.
AGGCCGGATTTCACAACAACAAAAGTATTTTCTTAGGATTTTCCCAGCTTTTCATAACCGTCGTCAAAGGTTCGGGCGTTTATATAGAGCCATCGAAAGGAACACAGCCTTTCGACGGGAGCCGCGGTTTTCTCCATTCGCAGCTTTCATAATTGAATCCCCTTTTTCTCTCCTTCTCTCTGATGAATTCGCCCGGTGCCTCTACACCGGGCTTTTTCTTGCTTCTATTGCTTTCGGCACCGCACACCAAGGCATGGCGACCCGCGGCAAAGATCCAGCCTGTCGCGAATTTCCCTGCGCAATCGCGCCCATGCGTTAACCTGAGGTCAGCCTGCGCGACACTCGACCGCGCCCCATCGTCGTATCACAGACAAGGACCATCATGCTCACCAAGAAGCAGACCAAGCAGCTGCGAGCCATGGGAAACACCCTCAAGCCGCTGCTCATCATCGGCAAGAACGGCATCACCGACGCCACCATCAAGCAGACCGATGAAACCCTCGACAAGCACGAGCTCATCAAGTGCCAGGTGCTGCCCGACATCGGCATCACCGCCAAGGAAGCCGCCGAGGAACTGTGCGGCAAGCTGGGCGCCAATCTCGTCCAGGTCATCGGAAACCGCTTCGTGATGTACCGCGAGACCAAGCGCACCGACGTCGAGAAAATCCAACTCGTGCGCGAGTAATCGCGCGGCGCGATTCACACCGCTTGATTCACAGCGCCATACGCCGATGCCCCATGACCGTCACAGGATCAGTAGGACATCGGCTTTTTCCATCTCAGCCCTTGCGACGCCAGTCCGGGGAATCCGTTGGCAATCCCGCGACGCCATCCGCGAATGCCGCGGATGGACCAGGCCCCGGTCCGATGCCGACGGCTGCACCCCCATCCACAACTTCGCCACGTGTCGCACCATACACACCGGCCACAGCGTTTCCCATTGCTTCGTCTGTCTCCGTAGGCACTGGATCCGCCGCGGCAACCACGACGGCAGCCCCGCCGTCTTCCGCCGCATCCAGCCGCCCGACATCCGCGCCACCAGCTTCGACATCTGCCGGACTCTGCGCGAAGGCGCGCAGCATCAGCATCATCATGATCGGCACGATGATGATGAGCATATACATGTATCGGCTTCCCGTCGGCTTGAGCGGCAGCGACAGACCGCTCGGAGCCAGAGACAGAAGCGTCAGCAGCATCGGCACGAACAACCAGAACATCGCGGCGAACTTGCGGCCGCGAACCGCCACATACAGCATCATCATGGGCAGGATGAACGTCCACGTCGCCTGCACCATCAGCACATTCACCACAGGCAGATCTTCGAATTTCTTGATGGCACCGGTTATCGACTCGGCATCTGCGACCTGCTCTATCTTGAAATCAGGAATATCCTTGGGAAGATGACTTGGGTAGACAGTAGTAACCGTGAAAAGCATATACGTGGGCACCTGATGGTCATACGAGTATTCGGCGCTGCCGGATTCCACGGCGCTGTCTATCCGACGCCAGGTATCCGACATGTACCGGCCGGTGTCCGGCTCGGCCGACCTACGGGTCGCGAACCAACCGCTTTCCATACACAAAAATGCCTGCAGATAGCCCTCAGGATGCCGCATCCCCATGGAGACCCACGCACGGATGTACTGGTTCCGATACGACGGATCATTCAGCTCCAGATTGATGACGGGGTCGGCAAGATACGGGTTGTATGCCTGCGGCATATCATCGTACGACACCATGTTGAAACCATCGATTGCCTCACGTTCCTCGGGCGTCACGTCGTCATGGAACTGCGATGAATACCGTGCGGTGAGCTGCATCGGCAGAATGAACATCTGATGCGCATCGCTTTTCTGCACCGGATACGGCGTGGGTACGGTCGCAGGAAACACCAACTGGCAGAACACCGCAAGCACCACGCCTGCGGCGGCGAAGCATATCTTGCGGACGCGCCCCGACACGAAGAAAATCGCCACAAGAAGAGACAGCGCGGTGATATACATGCCGGTCCAGGTGGTGAGGGCATTGCCAACGCTCAGCAATCCGAACAGCACCGCAGGCCATGGGCGCGACACCGATGCACCGCGTGTCAGCACAACGTCAAGATACATCACCAGCCACGGCACCAAAAACAGCACGTGCACGCTGTCTTTGACCAAAGTGCAATAGAAGCAGGGGAAGAACGGGAAAAACGCGAAAAACAGCAGCAACAGCACGCGGACAATGCGCCCTACGCCGTGCGAGCGGAACCATTCGACCACATACGACAGCTCGAATGCCCCAACGACGACCTGGATACCGATGAGCAGAGTGAGCCCCGATGCCTTGCTATCGAAAAGAACGGACCCCAGTCGGGTGAACCAGCCGAACAGCAAGGTGTCGAAAAGCGGATGGTGCGTTGTGATGTACGGGCCGGTGCTATCAAGTGTCTGAAAACCATAGGACTGCAGGACCTGGCTGCCGGTGTCGTACCACAGGCTGCCGGGAAAGTACCAGTAGATGTACGGCGCCCATGCCAGTAGCAGAAAGAGACCGCCGAGGAACGTGCGCAGCACGGACCACCAGCGCCCCGTGAAACGGGCGGGGGAGGAGACACCGGAGGCACTGGAGGATTTTTCGGCGGCGTTGGCGTCGGTCTCGGCCGTTCTCTCGCCCGCTCCATCCTCCGAACCGGAATCCGACCTGGGATGCATGACGGCGGAATGTGCAACGGCACAGGTGCGACGACGCACCATGCGCGATCCCCACAGGCGATACACCTGATACATGATTTCGAAGAACACCAGCAGCACGACGCCATATCGTATGCCGTCGCGCGTGACCGTCGGAGTGACATCCAGACTCGCCTCGCAGGCGACCTGGTTTGCATATGCGATGATTTGCCCCGAAAGCAATGCCAAGACGACGCACAGGACCACGCGAGCGACGGTACCCACAGCCGCATGATGCCGCCCGCGGCCATTCCCATCAGCATTCCCTGGCGACACAGCCCTGATATGGCGCCCTTTTATCTTCATAGACTCTGCCATGCCGTTGCGATTCTCTTAACTGCCCCATCGAACGATCTAACTTTCACAGGCACGATACCATGACCTCCGAACCCGCCCCGGCGTGCCGGTTGATCGACCGATCCCTTCCGGGTACCCTGGGCCCCAAGGACGCTTGACGCGGGGAACAGGAGTCACAAGCCATGGATTCTCAAGCACAGCCATATCCCGGCGACGACGGCAACGCCACCGACGACATCACGGCCGGCACCGGCGGGTCAGAGGAATCCTCCAGCCATGTCTTCGACACCGCCCTGACGCACCTTCTGCCGGGAGTCGATCTGGCCGACGCGGATACGCAGACGTTCCTCGAAGACATGTCATCGGGATACATCAGCACGTCCGACTACGCAACTGGACGCTTCGCGCCCCGTCTCATCGCCAACACCAGAAACGACACCATGGCCGACGTACTCGACCGCGAAATCTCGGAATGCGACTCCTTCGACATGTCGGTGGCGTTCATCACCAAAGACGCCATCACCACGCTTTACCAGCCTTTTCTCGATGCGGCCGGGCGCAATCCCGACGGCAAGCGGCGCATCATCACGTCGACCAAGTCGTATTTCAACACCCCCGACATGTTTCGCAAGCTTATGCAGCTCAAGCACTACGCGGGCGTGGAGGTGCTGATCTGGCATGCGGACGACACGTCGGCGAACCGGTCCGCCGACGAACCCTTTCATCCGAAAGGATACGTTTTCACGCGTCGCACGGATGCCGGACATCCTTACTATGACGTGCTCGTCGGCAGTTCAAATCTCACAGGAAACGCCCTCTACCGCCAGAAGGAATGGAACCTTCGCGTCTCGTCGTTCGACGACGGCGCGCTCATCGGACAGCTCCGCGACGACATCGACGGGCAGATAGCGCATTCCACCGAGCTCACCGAGGAGTGGATCGAGCAGTACGAACGGGAATTCGCCACCATCGAACGGCCGCGCCGCGCCGTGCACGAGGCCGAGCGCGCCGACGAGGAATCCGCGCCCGTGGAGCCCAACTCCATGCAACGCGAGGCCCTGGCCAGCCTGCGCAAACTCAGGGAGCGCGGCGAACACCGCGCCATCATCATCTCGGCCACCGGCACCGGCAAGACCTACCTCTCGGCCTTCGACGTGAAACAGTTCCGCCCGCGCCGCATGCTCTACCTGGTGCATCAGCAGCAGATCCTCACCAGGGCGATGGAATCGTATCAGCGCGTGCTCCACTGCCGCGACACCGACCTGGGCCTGCTCACGGGCACGTCCAAGCAGGCCGACCGCCGGTATGTCTTCGCCACCATCCAGACCATCAGCCGCGACGACACGCTCAATTCCTTCGCCTCCGACACGTTCGACTACATCCTCTTCGACGAGGTGCACCACGCCGGGGCCGCAACATACAAGAAAGTGCTCGACCACTTCTCGGGCGCCCGGTTCACCCTGGGCATGACGGCCACGCCGGAACGCACCGACGGCGTCAACATCTTCGACCTCTTCGGCAACAACATCGCTTACGAAATCCGCTTGCAGCAGGCGCTTGACGCCGATTTGCTGTGCCCGTTCCATTATTTCGGCGTCACCGAATACCTCGGAAGCCCCGAGGAACACCCCGATGGCACGGTCTCGCCCGCATCCACCGTGCGCATCGCCGATGGAAAGCGCACGCAAGACACGCAGATGTTGAACGCCACCTTCGATTTCAGCACAGGCCGCGGCAACGCGGGACCCACCCTGGACGAACTCACCTCGCGGTCCCGCGTCAACGACATCGTGTCGAAACTCGACGAATACGGCGACCCGTCCCAGCAGGTCAGGGGATTGGTGTTCTGCTCGCGCACCGACGAAGCGCAGGAACTGTCCCGGATGTTCAACGGCACATATTATCAGCGCGAGGAACGCCCGTACCACACGGCGGCGGTGACCGAAGAGACATCGCCAAAAGAGCGCGAACGCCTCACCAAGGACCTCGAAAACGGCGACCTCGACTATCTGTTCACCGTCAATGTCTTCAACGAAGGCGTTGACATCCCTTCGCTCAACCAAGTGGTCATGCTGCGCAACACGCAATCCAGCATCATCTTCACCCAGCAGCTCGGGCGCGGTCTGCGCAAATCGCCACACAAGTCCAGCGTCACGATCATCGATTTCATCGGCAACTACGCCAACAACTACCTGATTCCCATAGCTCTTTTCGGCAAATCCGGCAGCCGCGAAACGGTGCGCAAACAGCTGGCGAGCCACCACATCGGCGCCTCCAGCGTGCATTTCGACGAAATCGCACAGAAACGTGTGATCGCCTCGCTTGACACCGCCAATCTGTCGGACCTGAAAAAGCTCCGCAACGACTATCAGAACATCCGCTTCCAGCTCAACAGGATTCCCCTACTCACCGACCTGTACCGAGAAGACCCCTCGCTGCCCATCGCCATGGCCAATCTCAACGCCTCCGGCTCATTGTCGCCGAAATCGTATCTGGCGTTCGTACGTGGCAGCGAGAAAAGCCTGTCACCTGCCCACGCAGAATCCAATGCTGGCGACAACGCCGGTGCCGATTGCGATTCCAGATATGCGCTCGACGACACCTCCGAATGGCAAGACAAGGCGATGTACATGGCATCGAAGGTGATCCTTCCCGCCAGCCGCCCCCACGAGGCCATGATCCTGTGCGCGATGTGCGGTTTCGGACTTCCCGAGGAGCTCGGCTGCCGGCTCGATTCCCACCCCGCATGCGACAAACCAGACCTGGATTCCATCAACCGCACCTTCACCCGCCAGGAACTCATGGACGACATCGCGGCGGTGTTCCCCGACACCGACCTGTCGGACGCCCAATTCGATGCAGCGATGCGTGTCTTGGACTATTCGGTGTTCGTCTCACAGAACCTTGGCTCTTTCGGCAAGAAACCGTGGATCATCGCCAACGGCGACGGCACCTACGCGCTGTCGCCGTGCCTGCGCGACAGCATCGCCACCAACCGCACCTTCGCCACTTTCTTCCGCGACGTCATGCACGTGTCGCTGCTGCTGTGCCGCGACGATTACGACGAGCTGCGTCGCAATGGCCGCAAGCAAGAGCACGGTTTCCTCTACGAACACCAGTATTCCCTGTGGGACATCATGCATCTGTGCTGCTGGCCCACCGAAACCTCCGCACAGAGCATGAGTGGCTATCTGCATATGAAAAACACCGACGTCATGCCCATCATGGTGAAATACGAGGCGAGCCAATACAGCGACACGTTCCTGGGGCCGCAGGACATGCTGTGGTTCAGCAAGAAGAAAAGGACGAAGAAATCCCCCGAATTCCAATGGCTTCTCGCCGGCAGGGACCGCGACTGGCAGCAGACGCATTTCGTGCCGTTGTTCGTCATGCGCAAAACCGATGCCCAGGGATCCGCCAAACGCTATTTCTATGTGGGCCACGTCGCGCAAATCACGCAATGCATCGCCACGAAGCTTGACGACCCCAACGAGGGAACCGTCAACATCGTGCAGTCCGTGCTCCATCTCGACAAGCCGCTCACGCCCGACCTCTACCAACATGTGACCGGACGCTACGAATAATGCGCCGATCGCACACCCAGCATCCACGCCTCAGTCATGTCACACGTCAATACCATGCAGGAGATAGACTTTCCAAGGATTCGGTATGTCCCCGGCGCCCCCGCGCGACGTCTCGCCAGAGCCACGACGACATGCCATGAACCACTAGAAAGGCAGAGTTCCCCATGGCAGAAGAATCGCAGTCCATCGAAACCACGTGTGTGCAGGGCGGCTGGCAGCCGAAGAACGGCGAGCCTCGCACGCCCCCGATCGTTCAGTCCACCACTTTCAAGTACACGAGCAGCGAGCAGATGTCCCGCCTGTTCGACCTGTCGGAATCCGGGTATTTCTACACCCGTCTATCCAACCCGACGAACGACATCGTGGCCAAGAAAATCTGCGAACTCGAAGGCGGCACCGCGGCCATCCTCACGAGCTCCGGCCAGGCTGCGAACTTCTTCGCGCTGTTCAACCTGTGCTCCGCCGGCGACCACATCGTGGCGTCGAACGCCATCTACGGCGGCACCTACAACCTCATCAACGTCACCATGAAGCGCATGGGCATCGACTGCACCTTCGTGCACCCGGACTGCACGCCCGAGGAGCTCGAGGCCGCGTTCCGACCCAACACCAAGGCCGTCTTCGGCGAATCCATCGCCAACCCCTCGCTCATGGTGCTTGACTTCGACAAGTTCGCCGCCGCCGCACACAAGCACGGCGTGCCGCTGATCGTCGACAACACGTTCCCGACGCCCGTCAACTGCCGTCCGTTCGAGTTCGGCGTCGACATCGTGACGCACTCCACCACCAAGTACATGGACGGCCACGGCTCGTGCGTCGGCGGCGCCATCGTGGATTCCGGCAACTTCGACTGGATGGCCCACGCCGACAAGTTCCCCGGACTCACCACTCCGGACGATTCGTACCACGGTGTGACCTATGCCAAGGAATTCGGCAACGGCGGCGCTTTCATCACCAAGTGCGTGGCACAGCTCATGCGCGACTTCGGCTCCATCCCCTCGCCGTTCAACGCCTGGATCCTGGGGCAGAATCTCGAAGACCTCGCCCTGCGCATGAAGCGCCACTGCGAGAACGGCTACAAGGTGGCGAAGTTCCTCGACGAGGATCCGCGCATCTCGTGGGTCAACCACCCCGGCCTCGAAACCGACAAGTACTACGAGATCGCCAAGAAGTACATGCCGAACGGCACCTGCGGCGTCATCGCGTTCGGCGTGCCCGGCGGCCGTGACAAAGTCTCCGCGTTCCTCGACCATCTCAAGCTGGTGTCGATCGCAACGCACGTGGCGGACTCCCGCTCGTGCATCCTGTATCCGGCCGGCACCACGCACCGCCAGCTCACCGAGCAGCAGCTCGAAGAAGCCGGAGTCGGCATCGATCTTGTACGCCTGAGCTGCGGCCTCGAAAGCGCCGACGATATCATCGCCGACCTCAAGCAGGCCATGGACGCCGTGCTGTGACCTTGTTTGCCTGAGCCTTGCCAGCGCGGACGAGCCCCGCGCGGACAAGGCTCCCATACACAAGAACAGCGGACACCTCTCGGAGTGCCCGCTGTTTTTGTGACAGGGTTTGGTTCACGGCATGGTCATGCATCGTCGTCACGTTATGCAGCGCCGCGTCTTTGTGTCATTGCTTGTACGACGCCGCTTGTGCACGACTACGCCGACATGCGCCTATGCGTCCGCCAATGCATCCGACCCAGCGCCGACAGGCTCCAGCAGTGCCTCGCGCAGCGAAGTGAAGACATCCGTCAGCACATTCTCCGGCGCGGTGAGCGAGATGCGCACGGAATGCGTGGGATAGAACGAATAGGCGTCGCCCGACGACACAATGACGCCCTTGGCGCGCATACGGCGCACGAGCTCATCGGCGTCGACGCCCGTCGGCGACGTGATCCACAGATAGAAGGCGCCCATGTGGTCGATGTCTTGCGTGGGCATGAGATCGCCGAGGATGAGCTTGGCGAGTTCGAAACGCGACTTGTACAGGGCGGCGAGCTTCTTCTGCTCGCGGTCGAGGTAATCGAGCGCCTTGATGCCCATGATCTGGGCACCGGCGGGGGCACAGCCCACGGTGCTGCCATGGAGTACGGAAGCGCGCACCATCCTGCTCGGCGGCACGATGAGATATCCCAGACGCATACCGGTCATGCAGAAGATCTTCGAGAAGGTGCGCACGACGAACACACGGCGCTTGTCGTCGGAATCCTGGGTCACGTCGAAGTCGAACAGGCTGGGCGCGCATGTGCCGCCGTCGAAGACGATGTGGCGATATGCCTCGTCGGAGATGATGTATGCGTCGTATTTCTCCGCCATTTCATACAGCGCGCGGAGTTCGTCCTCGGTGGCGACGGCGCCGCTCGGATTCGCCGGCGAGTTCGCAATGATCAGTTTGGCACCGCCTTTGAGACCGTCCTCGATGGCATCCATGTCGAAGAACGGCGTGCCGACACCTCCGACACTGTATGGCACCATGCCGATCCCCAGCGATTCGCACAGCGTGCGGTAATTCGGCCATGCGGGGTCGGGCATGATCACGGTGCCGCCTGGAGCACACACGGATTCGATGGCTATCGCGACGGCTTCGGAACCGCCGGCGGTGATGATGACATCCTGCGCGTCGACACCCGGATTGCACTGTGCGATTCGTTCGACGAGCTCGGGCATGCCGTTCTTCATCGTGTATCCGTTTCTGCCGCCGCGCATGGCTTTGATGCCTGCTTCGATGATGTCGTCGGGGATGGGAATGTCCGGCTGTCCTATGCTCAGATCCCTGAGACCGGTATCAATTCCGACATTCATCATTCTTTTCACCGCAGCATCCATACCACTCATTGCACAACACCCACTTTCCCATCTTGAGGATCCTTCACTGGAAGGATCGTCCTTCATGGTTTGTTTTTGCGTCGAATTCAAGGTAGGAAATTTCAATTACACGTCTCTCACCATTGAGAAAACATCATGTTCCCAACCAATCACACGCTGATGAACCCCATATTTCATCGCATGCCGCAGCGGGCCATCCACATCCACAAGTTTACGATATAGTAAGTTACAGAAACGTACATAGTGACGCCGCACAGAATGTCACGCAACGAGCTACGCATGACTTTTTTCGCACCGGTGAAGGAGAAGCCATGGCAACAGCGACAAGTACATCACGTCAGTCCGCGGGAAAACCCCGCACGCCGGCGCATGCGTCCGCAGCGGCGCCCACCGCAGTACCGGAATCTACAGCACTGGCATCAACAGCGCCGGTATCCGACGTCTCCGGGAAGCCATCGCGCACCGCAACCCTCCACGCGCTCGCCCTCGCCCGTGAAGCAGACCGCGAGGCATCACACCGATACGACATTGCGAAAGCACGAAAACGCCAGGCCCGACGTGCCAAGAAGGCCGCACACAGAGCGTATCGCGCGGCGCAACGCGTCGCCGTGCGCGACAGTATCAACATCGAGCCCACCGATTATTTCGGCGAACACCATCCCCGTCTCCGCGGCTGGATGCACGCCGGCATGTTCCCTCTGGTCGTCGGCGCCACCGTGACCCTCATCTGCCTGGCCCCCACGGGCATCGCAAAGCTCGCCTGCTCGCTGTACGCGGCCACCTCCATGCTGCTCTTCGGCATCAGCGCATGCCTTCACCTGATTCCCTGGCACTCGAAACGCAAGCACGACGCCATGTGCCGCATCGATTACTCCAACATCTTCCTCACAATCGCCGGCACCAACACGCCCATCGCCCTGGCCCTGCCCGACGCCATCCGATGGCCGTATCTTGCAATCATCTGGGGCACAGCGATCGCCGGCCTTCTCGCCCATGTGCTCTGGAAGAACGGCCCCGACTGGTTCTTCACCATCATCTATTGCATCCTCGGTCTTGCCGCAGCCGTGCTGCTGCCGTTGCTGTGGAACCAGCCCGCCGCCGGCCCTGCCGTCTGCTGGCTCATCATCGCCGGCGGCGCCTGCTACATCGCGGGAGCCGTGTGCTTCGCCCTGCGCAAGCCGATATTCATCCCCGGATGGTTTGAATACCACGAGCTGTTCCACCTCGGCACGCTTCTGGGCTGGTCATGCCACTGTGTGGCCGTCTATTTCACAGTGCTGTCGCTGTGATCGGGCTTTCCGTCGCCAGCTGCCGTGACACGCGAGGTGTCGTCCGGCTTGTCCGGCGCGCCATTATCACTAGCCTTGCACTTCGCACCATCCGCAGCGATCGCGGCACCCGACGCGGCGGACGTCTGCCGCGTGCCACCTTGCGTCGCCCCGTTGCCATCGCTGCCATCGCCATGGTCGGCATAGATCTCGGACGCCCGACGTATTACGTCCAGGGCCGGATTCAGCCAACGCCGAGGCAATGGAGAATCGTCCCATGCCCACTGGCTCGCCCACATGGCCACATCCTTGAAATACCTGACCCTCGCCGTCGGACATGACAGGGAGATGTCATGCAAGGCATCGGGAATCGTCGCGATGGTCACCAGCTTGCCCAGGTTCACGGCGGCCGCGCGAACGGACTGCACATCGAGCACCGTATCGGCATGCGCCATTGCCGGGTCCCATTTGGTCTGCAGCATGGATTTGTCGGATGTACACACCAGCACCGGCACGGGGATGTCGAGCCCATGGGCGATCTCGTCCTGGGCCCGGTAGATGGCGTAGAGCCACCCGGCGCGCGGGACATACTGCACATCGTTCTGGTATCTCTCGTAGTCCCACTCGCCGTCTTGGGAGCGGTACAGCGTGCGCCCATAGAAACCAGGGTCGTTCAACGGCATCGTATTCTTGCCGCCAACGGCGGTGAACCCTCGCACCACGGGCGTGGTGAGCAGACGCCCGAAACGCGTCAGCTGCAATTCCAGCCACGGGGAGTTGAGAGCCAGTGCCGTCACGTTCCGCGGTTGAGTGTGGTCCAACCACAGGGACGCGATGAGCCCGCCCATGGAATGTCCGATGACGAGGATGCGCACATCGGGGCCGCATTCGTCCACGATCGTGTCACGCAGGGCGTCCAGCTGAGGAAAGTACGAATGGAGGTTTTCGGTATATCCCGGCGTCTGCCCGTCGCGATAACTACGGCCGAATTTCGCCAAATCGATGGCATAGAACCGCACGCCGAGGCTTTCCCAGAATTCCGACGCATGGATGCGGTAGAAATGGTCGTTCCATCCATGCACATACAGGATTGCCGCGGGCTTGCGCCACAGATGGGCGCGCTTCCACCGCCGCCATCCACTGCCGACGCTCAACGTTTCGGAATCCTTGCGCACGAACGTCGCGATGACCTGCCCCTCGTCGTCGGTTTGCATAAAAAACGCAGTGCGCTGCTGGTATCCCTCGAGCCATGTGTCGGTGACCCAACGCCCCAGGAACACCATCGGATGCTCGTCGACTGTCGCATGACCGGCGCCAGCCGCAGCATTGCGAACAGTACCCGTGGCGGCCGCTTCAACGGTTGCGGCGGTGGAGGAGGAATTGCCTTTGCCGCGCGCCGCGCCCGCGCTGGCGGCACCGAGAGCGTTCCGCATAGTAGCAGTCGCGTCGGTGCACCTCGCGGCTTTGTTGCCATGATGAGAGGATTGAGAATGCATTGTGGCGGAAGGCGGCAACCCTTTGCGTTGCTTGTCCTTCCGCCACAATGTCATAAGTCTTGCCTTCCTTGCGTCAGGCACCGGCTTCGTGCCGCGCGCCGTGCCATCCACACACGCGCCGCAGGTATGCCGTTCATGCGATCGGTCGCGCGACAGCCAGCCGATGGGCGATTATCTGCAATCAGTCGTCGCCCAGCGTCACGCTCAGACCGCCCACCAGCCGTGCCACGATGTTATAGAGGAACGCGTTGATCACCGACACGATGGTGATAATCACAGTGTTCGCGATGCCCATGATGCCCAGGATGCTCATCACGCGCTTCGTCGAGAACAAATCCGCGAGAGCACTCGTGGCGGAATCCAGGCCACTGCTGCTGACCATGGACTGAATGGAGGCCATGATGCTCGATGCAGAGAACATGGTCCAGGCGATGTACAGCGCGATGAAGATGATGAGCGAAATCGCCACCGCGAGAAGGAACGACACCTTGGCGACGGACCAGGGGTCGATGTGCGTCAGCGACAGCTTCATACGGCGGGCACGCGGAACGCGCGGGCGCTTATGCTCCTGCGACCGATGCTCGGAATCATGCTCAGCAGAATCCTGCACGTCATCACGCGCCGGCGCGGATTCCGCATGCGACGACGCCATGCGACGCGAGGATCCGGCAGAGCGGCGAGCGACATCCGGCACCGAGTCGAATTCCGACGAATTCGACGACACGTGCGTGGGGAAGATGGAATCCGACGAAATTTCACTCGCATTGCTGGATGCGGCAGTGCGCGGAGTGGAACCGGCAGTCCGTGGCGCAGGCACGGAAGATTCCGCCGGGGCTTCGGGAATCAGCGCATCGAAAGATGGGGAATTCGTGGAATCACCGTTGAAATACGCCTTGTTTGCATTGGGATTGACTCGTGTGGCATATGACGAGCCAGACGCATCCGAGGACCCTGTGGAGAACTCTCCGCTCTGGGGAAGATTGCTCTGGGGAAGATTGCTCTGCGGCATGAAACTGCTGCGCGGTGTGAAATTGTCGTCAGTCATGCAGATTTCCTACGCTTCCTGGACTATTCGTCACGTTCTGATGCGACATTATCAGCGTCTTGCGACGTAGACGGCGAATTTTCAGCATTGCCTTCAGTTCCTTCACCGGATGCAGACACCTGCGCGACTTCGACCGCCACGGCGGCGTTCGGGGACTCCGAGCCGTCGTCGTCGGAATTATCATCTTCGTTACGTGCGATGGAGATGATTTCGTCGCCGATGCCAGGCTTGGCGAGGGTGACGCCCTGGGTGTTGCGCCCCGTGCGGTTGATCTCGGAGACGTCGGAACGGATGACCTTGCCGGACTTCATGATGGCGAGGATCTGGTCACCGTCGTTGACGACGACGGCGCCCACGATCGTGCCGCGTCCTTCGACGACGTTCATGGCCTTGACGCCGTAGCCATTGCGACCCTGCAGACGGTATTCGCTCAGGGCGGTGCGCTTGGCGTAGCCCTCGGACGTCACGACGAGCAGATCGGCGTCGGAATCGGCGGGGATGACGTCCATGCTCAGCAGCAGGTCGTCACCCGGATCGCCCTTGAACTTCATGCCCTGCACGCCGCCGGTGCTGCGTCCCATCGGTCGCAGCGTGGCGTCGTCCGCAGAGAAGCGCACGGACATGCCCTTCTCGGACACCAGGATGATATTATCCTGTGCATTGCACAGGGCGGCTCCAATCAGTTCGTCGGTGACCGGGACCTCGTTGCCGTCGTCGTCAGTGGTGGTCGCACCTTCGATCTGGGCGAGCCTGATGGCAATCAGGCCTCCCTGGCGCGGCGAATCGTATTCCGCGAGCTTCGTCTTCTTGACCTTGCCGCTGCGGGTGGAGAGCACCAGGTACTGCGCGTCGTCGTAGCCATGAAGCGACAGCACCTGCTGGATTCTCTCGCCCATCTCCAGCTGGAGCAGGTTGGCGACGTGCTGGCCTTTGGAGTCGCGTCCGCCTTCCGGAACCTCGTAGGCCTTGAGGCGATACACGCGGCCCTTGTTGGTGAAGAACAGCAGCCAGTTGTGCGTGCTCGTGAGGAAGAAGTGGTCGACCACGTCGTCCTCGCGCAGCTTGGCACCCTTGATGCCCTTGCCGCCACGGTGCTGGGCGCGGTATTCATCCACCTTTGTGCGCTTGATATAGCCGCCGTGTGTGACGGTGACCACGACGTTCTCGTCGGCGATGAGGTCTTCCATGTTGACCTCGCCCGAATACGGCAGGATGCGGGTGCGGCGGTCGTCGCCGTATTTCTCCACGATCTCGTCGAGCTCGTCGCCCACGATCTTGCGCTGGCGGTCTTTGCTGGCGAGGATGTCGTTGTAATCGGCGATCTTGCGCTGCAGTTCCTCATGCTCGTCGAGGATCTTCTGACGTTCGAGGGCTGCCAGGCGGCGCAGCTGCATGGCGAGGATGGCGTCGGCCTGCACCTCGTCCACGTCGAGCAGCTTCATAAGCCCGTCGCGCGCGTCCTCCACGGTCGGGGAACGGCGGATGAGCGCGATGACCTCGTCGATCATGTCGAGGGCCTTGAGATAGCCCTGCAGAATGTGATCGCGCTCCTCAGCCTCGCGCTTGAGGTAGCGAGTGCGCCTTTCGATGACGTCAAGCTGGTGGTCCACCCAGTGCTTGATGAACGCGTCGAGGCTCAGCGTGCGCGGCACTCCGTCGACAAGCGCCAGCATGTTGGCGCCGAACGTCTGCTGCAGCTGCGTGTGCTTGTACAGATTGTTGAGGACGACCTTCGGCACGGCGTCGCGCTTGAGCACGAGCACCAGGCGCTGGCCGGTGCGGCCGGACGTCTCATCGCGCATGTCGGCGATGCCAGTGATCTTGCCTTCGCGCACGGCTTCGCGGATCGAAACGACTAGGCGGTCGGGGTTGACCTGGTACGGCAGCTCGGTGACGACCAGGCACATGCGGCCGCGGATCTCTTCGGTGTTCACGACGGCGCGCATGGTGATGAGACCACGTCCCGTGCGGTATGCCTCCTCGATGCCCTTGTGGCCGAGAATCGTCGCTCCGGTGGGGAAGTCCGGGCCTTTGATGCGTTCGATGAGCGCGTTGAGCAGCTCCTCGCGCGTCGCCTCGGGGTGGTCGAGCGCCCAGTGCACGCCGTCTGCGACCTCGCGCATGTTGTGCGGAGGGATGTTCGTGGCCATGCCCACGGCGATGCCACTGGAACCGTTGACCAGCAGGTTCGGGAACCGGCTGGGCAGCACGACGGGCTCCTGCGTCTTGCCGTCATAGTTCGGCTGGAAGTCCACGGTGTCTTTGTCGATGTCGCGCACCATCTCCATGGCGAGCGGCGCCATGCGGCATTCCGTGTAACGCATTGCGGCCGCGGGGTCGTCGCCCGGCGAGCCGAAGTTGCCCTGGCCGTCCACGAGCAGGTAGCGCATGCTCCACGGCTGGGCCATGCGCACCAGTGTGTCGTAGATGGCGGCGTCGCCATGGGGGTGGTACTTACCCATGACGTCACCCACGACGCGCGAACACTTGTTGTAGCCGCGGTCGGGGCGGTATCCGCCGTCGTACATCGCGTAGATCACACGGCGGTGCACGGGCTTCATGCCGTCGCGTACGTCGGGGAGCGCGCGTTCCACAATCACCGACAGTGCATACGCGAGGTAGGATTCGCGCATCTCTTGCTGCAGGTCAATCGGCTGCACGCGCTGCCCCTTCATGAGGCCGTAGTCGGTGGTGTCGGCCTCCTGCGGGCTCAACGGCTCGGAGTTGTTGTCGAGCCCATTGAGCTGCTCTTCATTGTCTGGTTCTTCGCCGGATCCGTTGTTGGTGTTGTTGTCGTCTGCCATTGTGTGGATTCCTTATTGGTATTGTGCAATCCCGCGGTGTCGCTGCGATTAGGCGTTGGCGCGACTCGGGCGGTTTGCTTCACGACTGGTGTCTCGGTGCGGTGTGTCGCATGTGGTGCGCAGGGGTTCGGGGATGTCGATGTGTGGTCAGACCACATTGTCGTCATTCGTCGCCTGGCCGCCACCGTCCGTTCTCCGCCGAAAGCGGAAAGATGAGGCGGCACGGTCGGCAACGTCGTTTTTCTGTTGTGCTGTTACTTTGTGGTCGAACTACATTGTGGTCTGACTACATTCACATCCGAACCCGTCAGGCGTCGATAAACCGGGCGTCGTGCGCGTTGCGCTGGATGAACAGTCGCCTCGGCTCCACATCGTCGCCCATGAGCATCGAGAAGGTCTCGTCGGCCTGTGCGGCGTCTTCGATGTGGATCTGCTTGAGGATTCGGTGTTCGGGGTCCATGGTCGTCTCCCACAGCTCCTGATAGGTCATCTCACCCAGGCCCTTGTAGCGCTGGATTCCTTCGCCCTTCGGCAGCTGCTTGCCGGCGGCCTTGCCCTCTTTGAGCACGCGGTCGCGCTCGGCGTCGGTGTACACGAAATCATGCGGACCCTTCGTCCACTTGATGCGGTACAGCGGCGGCATGGCCACATACACATACCCGGCATAGATCATGGGGCGCATGTAGCGGAAGAACAGCGTAAGGTTCAGCGTGGCGATATGCGCACCGTCCACATCGGCATCGGCCATGATGATGATCTTGTGGTACCGCACCTTGCTGACGTCGAAATTCTCGCCGTATCCGCCGCCGATGGCGGTGATGAGCGATTCGATGGTGTCGGACTTCATCATGCGGTCAAGCGATGCGCGCTCCGTGTTGAGAATCTTGCCTCGCAGCGGCAGGATCGCCTGCGTGATGGGGTTGCGGCCCTGAATGGCGGAGCCACCTGCCGAATCGCCCTCGACGATGAACAGCTCGCACTCGGAAGGATCGTTGGACTGGCAGTCCTTGAGCTTGTCGGGCATGCCGGCGGATTCGAAAATCGACTTGCGCCGCGTCGATTCGCGAGCCTTCTTGGCCGCGATGCGGGCGCGCGACGCCTCCATGCCCTTCATGACGATGGCCTTGGCCTCGTTGGGGTGCGCATCGAACCAG
Organism: Bifidobacteriaceae bacterium UBA2724; assembly: GCA_002353815.1. GTDB lineage: Bacteria > Actinomycetota > Actinomycetes > Actinomycetales > Bifidobacteriaceae > Pseudoscardovia. The sequence goes on from DEKK01000016.1 coordinate 58,392, forward strand.
TCGTTGAGCTTCTCGTTCATGACGCGCTGCACGAAGGTCTTGGCTTCGGGGTTGCCGAGCTTCGTCTTGGTCTGGCCTTCGAACTGCGGGTTCGTGAGCTTGACCGACACGACCGCCACGAGCCCTTCGCGCACGTCGTCGCCCGACAGGTTCTCGTCCTTGTCTTTCAGGATTCCCTTGTCGCGCGCGTAGCGGTTGATGAGCGTGGTCAGCGCGGCGCGGAAGCCCTCTTCATGGCTGCCGCCCTCGGTGGTGGTGATGGTGTTGGCGAAGGTATACACGGATTCCGAATACGCCGTGGTCCACTGAAGGGCGATCTCCGCGGAGATGCCGAGATTCAGGTCTTCGGCGGCGAAATCGATGATGTCTTCTTCCACAGGCGTGGTGTGTTTCGCCTTGACGAGGTACTCCACGTAGTCGCGGATGCCGTTGTCGTATTTGTACGTCGCGCTCTGGTGCAGCTCCTCGACCGCATTGTCGCCGTCGCCGGCAACCTCATCGCCGGCCTCGTCGACGTGACGCATGTCGGTGAGGCTGATCTTGAGCCCCTTGTTGAGGAACGCCATCTGCTGGAAGCGGCTGCGCAAGGTCTCGAAGTCATACACCGTGGTTTCGAAAATCGCGGGGTCCGCCCAGAAGGTCACCGAGGTACCGGTGGATTCGCCTTCTGCCATGGGCTCGCCCTTGGCCAGCGGTGCCACGGGCTTCTGGTTCACGTAATCCTGCGTCCAGTGATATCCCTGGCGGCGAACTTCAATGTGCATGCGTGTCGACAATGCGTTGACCACGGAGATACCCACGCCGTGCAGACCGCCGGAGACGGCATAGCCGCCACCGCCGAACTTGCCGCCGGCATGGAGCTTGGTCATCACGACCTCGACGCCGGACTTGTTTTCGCCAGGCACGTTGTCGACGGGGATTCCTCGTCCGTCATCGACGACGCAGATGCCGTTGTCGGGCAGAATCGTGACCTCGATGTGGGTCGCGTAGCCTGCAAGGGCCTCGTCGACCGAATTGTCGACAATCTCGTAAACAAGATGATGCAGACCACGCGGACCTGTGGAACCGATGTACATGCCAGGACGCACGCGCACCGCCTCAAGGCCTTCGAGGACCTTCAGATCGGACGCATCATAATGCTTCGGCGCAAGTGAGTCGTCGAGCTGTTCATCCTGCAGATCGTCCTGCCGGATGTCCTGCTCAGACTCCGCCGCATTGAGCTGGGCATCATGGGAGGTGTCATCGGGCTGCTCGTTGATGGAATCGGCCACCAAAACTTCCTTTCTTGCAAAACGGCGCTAAAAATCCAACGTTATCGTCGCCGTCTCATACGCAATCATGCCCTAGAAGCCACAAAAACGGCCTTCTAAGGCACGCACACATATCCATAGGTAATCCTACTAGGGACCCGGGACCCTCGGGGCTTAGAAATAGGTGTCTCGCACGCCACGGCCTTTGACATCCCATTTTCCGCGACGGAACGAATAGTCGTTGGCGGCGGTCACTTTGATGTCATTGATTTTCAGGCCTTCCACACGGTCATTGATTGTTTTTACGAGACGCGGAACCATGAATTTGAGCTGCTCTCGCCAGGTCGTGCTGCGCGGCCTGATCGTGAGCACGCCATCTTCGAGGGAAACCGGCGTGCAATTATGTGCAATTCCTTCACCAACGACATCCGCCCAATGGTTGGTGAGCTGCGCCAGTGCGATGCCGCGGCGCCAGACCGGGTCCTTCATCTGCAGCGCGATCTGGAACGACAGCGGCTTGGGGTCGCGATGGGGCTTGCCGAAGTTCTCGCGCGCGATGCGACGGCGTTCACGGTCGGAAATAGCCAGGTCCGGGCAATACAGGTTGAAGATTTTCTCGGCGAGCGTCGAGGGATTGAACCTGAGCGCTTCCGCGATGGGCTTGCCGGGCACGCCACCGCTGTTGTCGCCACTGTTGCTGTCACCACTGCGCCGCATCGGAATCCTCCTTGACCTGGCGCACGTCGATCATCGTGGCCTCGATTCCCTGCGGCACGTCGCTTTCCGCGGCCACGGTGATGATCACCTGCTCCTGGCGTGATGCGAAATCGACGATCTGTTTCCGTCTGGTCGCATCCAGCTGCGAAAACACATCGTCGAGGATGAGAATCGGCGGATTGTCGGAGCCAAGCGTCTTGAAAAGCGCCATCTTGAGAGCAAGCGCCATGGTCCACATCTCGCCGTTGCTGGCGTATTCCCTGGCGGGCATGCCATCGAGCAGGAACACCACATCGTCTTTGTGGGGACCTATCAGGTTGCGCCCCTGTGCCAGCTCGCCATCGAAAATCCGCTGAAAATGCTGGCTGATGCCCAGCCGCACGTCGTCAACGGGCTGCGCGTCTCCGGACTGGAAGGCAATGTCGCCCAACTCGGCCGCCATGTCCGCGAATCCCGGTTTGTAGACCAGTGTCGCCGTGCTGCCGTCATGCGCCAGATCGGCATAGATCGAGCTGAAATCCGCCGACAGTCTCTCGCAGATGCTTGCCCTGTCGTGCGTCAGCTTCATGCCCAAGTCGCAGAAACTCGATGTCCACACATCCAACTCGCCGAAGAACTGCGAGATGTCGCCGCCCTCCATGCGCATCTGCCCCATGCGTTTGAGCAACGCCGCGCGCTGCTTGGCCACATGCCCGAATTTCTGCATGGTGTCGTAATAGTCGAAAACGAGCTGCGAGCCCGCGGAATCCAAGAAGTCCCGGCGCCGCGACGGATCCATGGAGACGAGCAGCTGGTCGTCCGGTGCAAAGACGACGGTGCGCACTTTGCCCACGATGTCGCGCAAATACACGCTTTTGTCGCTGTTGATACGGCCACGGTTGGCCCCTTTCACGGGAATCGTCGCCGTGAACGTGGTAGTGCGGCCCTCAAATGTCGCGGCGTTCACCACGTTCGCCCGGACCACGGCCGATGTCTCGCCGCGTTCGACAAGCGGCATCGACGAGCTCACTCGGTGCGAGGTTCCGGTGGCCAGAAATTCAATCGCCTCCACGATGTTCGTTTTTCCCAACCCATTGCGCCCGTACAGGACATTGATGCCCGGTGTGAAATCGACGAGGCAATGCCTCCACGAACGGAAGTGGTCGAGAACCACGCGTGTCACATGCATAGATTCGATGCGCCGCCGTCAGTCGCTGAAGTGCACGGTCGCGAGCATGTAGCGGAAGTCGGTGGACTCATCGGAGTCGGCTTCCTGCTGTCCGTTGATCTCGACGATCTTGCGCGAGACGTCCTTGCGCGGGGCGTCCACCATCTTGATCCGCACATACGGCTCATCGATGGCCTTGAACCCTTCGACAAGATTCGAGGGGTTGAACGCCACGGCCAGGTCCTCGCCGTCGTAGTCGACGGGGATGGTTTCGGACGCCTGGGACTCGTCGGCCGCCCCGGCATACAGCGTCAGGCCGTCGTGCGCGAAGCTGAAGCGCACCATGGATTTGTGATCGGACACCAATGAGACACGCTGGAGCGCGCCGAGCACGTCGTTGCGGTTGAGCACGGCCTGATACGGATATTCCTTGGGGAACATCGAACCGACGTTCGGGAATTCGCTCGACATCAGCTGCATGGTCGACACACGGCCGGCGTTCTCAACGGCCAGCAGCTTGGGGTCATCGGGGTCGAAGCTCAGCGTGACGTTCTGCGTGGTGTCGATGGTCCGCGCCACATCGCTGAGCAGCGAGCCGCGCACCAGGATCGAGGTGGCGATGTCCGGATTCACTGGGGTCCACGAGAACGTCACCTGGGACACGCGGAAGCTGTCGGTGGACGACATGGTGACCTTGTTGCCGTTGAATTCCATGAGGATGGCCGTGAGGATCGGACGGTTCGTGTTCTTCGCCACAGAGACCGAAGCCTGGGCGATGGCATGGGCAAGCGTCTCGCCATCGACCTGACCAATGGATTCTGGGATTTCCGGCATGGAAGGGTAGTCGGATTCCGGCATGAGCTGCAGCACGAACTTGGACTTGCCGCTTCTGATGATGAGGCGCGATCCCTCGGTCACCAAAGTCGTTTTCTCAGCAGGCAGGTTCTTGGCGATGTCCGCGAGAAGCTTGCCCAGCACAATGATGGTGCCCGCTTCCTCTATGGAAGCCTCGATATGGTGACGTGCGGTCACTTCGTAATTGAACACCGAGAGATTGAGGATTCCATCGGCTGCATCAAGCTTTACGCCGGCAAGGATCGGCGCTGCCGGGCGCGGCGAAATGATGTGGGTAGTCCAATTCACGGCATTGGCGAAATCCTGGGAATTGACTTCAAGCTTCACGGTATCGGCTTCCTCTTCGAACGTCTGTTTCTGGTCTTCATTCTACAGAACGGTTGATCGGCTTGTTCGCTCTCAGCATTATGCCGGCTGATTCATTGACAGAGTGAGGCTCACAGGGCGAAGCAGTCAAAGAGCATCGGGGGAGAAGAGAAAGAGCAACGGGAAAGACGTTTAGTAAACACCGCCTGCAGATTCTCAATAAGGAATCCTAAGCCAACAAAATCTATATGCAACACATTGCATATTTATGCAAGTGGTAGACATGCAACCTCTGCGTGAATAACATTACTACTCTCTTTACATGTCATTAGATGTAGTAATAGTGCCTGTGGATTTGTCGATAACTCTGTTGATGCTTCGGTTTCAAGCCGCGTCGCGCGATCCCCTCCTTGTGGAAACGATGTGGATAACCTGTTGACAAAACAAGCACTTATCCACACGATTTTTAAGCTTCGAAACTGTCCTCATTTTCCAACGATTTATCGACATTCTATACACGGATTATCCACCGAAAAAAGACTGTTATTCACGGGCTTAGCCCATATCTGTGGAAAACGATGTGGATAACTCTGGGGACTTTTTGCCTTCTTTCGCCCCTTGGTAGTCTCTTGTGGGAGATTTTGGACGCTCGCGTGACGATACTGACCGGAGCGCTGCGCCTTCCGCACAAGAAACTCATCCGCACCTTGCAAAACGGTGGCATGTCTGCATATTCGGGATTTTTGATGCAATACCGCGGCGGCGTCAGGTTCCATCAATCGACTAATCCGCCGCCATGTTCTGATCACCGGAACCCTTCGTTGACCACTGGCGAAGCGCTTGCCGGCGTTGCCCTCGGCTTCCTTGCCCTTTTGTGCCTGTTTGTGCCGGCCGCAGTCCGATTCAGTGCTTGGCCGTTCCGCCTTTGCGCTTGATGACGACGGTCAGCTCGGTCACATAGTTATAGACCTCGCGCTTCTCCGACATCTCGGACGAAATCTTGCGATAGGCGTGCATCACCGTCGAATGGTCGCGTCCGCCGAAGATATCGCCGATGTCGACAAGCGACAGGTTCGTCATCTCTCGTGTCAGATACATTGCGATCTGGCGCGCGGTCGCGATGTTCTTCGTACGGCTCGTGCCCACCAGGTCGTCGAACGTGAGCTGGAAGTAGTTGGCGGTCGTCGTGATGATCTCCGTCGGCGTGATCTCCACCTTGTTGGTGAAGAAATCCTGCAGCGTCTGCTCCGCAAGGCTGCGTGTCAGGGGCTGTTTGCTCAGCGACGCCATGGCGTGCACGCGGGTCAGCGCTCCCTCGAGCTCACGGACATTGTCGGTGATCTGCTCGGCGATGAGGTTCAGCACGTCGCTGGGGACGGACATGCCGTTCGCCTGCGCCTTCATGCGCAGAATCGCGATGCGGGTTTCCAGATCCGGCGGCTGCACATCGACCGAAATGCCGGAATCGAAGCGCGAAATAAGGCGTTGCTCGAAGCCCTTGAGATCTTTCGGCGGCACATCCGAGGCTATGACGATCTGCTTGTTCGCCTGGTACAGCGTATTGAACGTATGGAAGAACTGACGCATCGTCTCTTCGCCGCGCATGAACTGAATGTCGTCGATGAGAAGGATGTCGACCTCGCGGTATCGCTTATTGAAATTCGCAACCATGGTGGGGTCGTTCGACGAATTTCGCACAGCTTCGATGAAGTCGTTCGTGAATTCCTCTGAATTTGCGTAACGGACTTTGAGATTCGGGTTCTCTCGAAGGGCTTCGTTGCCGATTGCGTTGAGCAAATGGGTCTTTCCCAGACCAGGACCACCGTAGATACACAGCGGGTTGAAGCTCTTGCCAGGTGCTTCGGCGACCGCCATGGCGATTGCGTCCGCGAAGTTGTTGGAATCGCCGGCGACGAAGGTGTCGAAGGTCGCCAAAGTGTTGAGATGCGTCTGTTCGTCGCGGTTGACCTGCTGTACTCCGTGCTGCGTCTGAGCGGCGCGGGGGCCTGCCGCGTACGATGGCTGATTCTGCTGCGCAAATGCAGGCTGGGCCTGGGCCGGGTAATCAGGATTCTGGCGCACAGGCTGCCGCGCCGCCGATCCCGAAGTCATGGTGTTCGAAGCCAGAGCCTGCGAATTGGCGTAATTGGCGGCGAATTCGGCAGGGTTCATCGGCTTGGGCGTCGACGGGGCGACGTTGTGATAGGTGGGCGCCGCGCCTTGCTGCGGTGCATAGGAAGTCTGCGTCTCAGGCATGTACGCCTGCTGGGGCTGGTTGGTATACGCGGGGTCGCTTTGCAGCGGTCGCTGTGCGCTGGGAGGCGTGACGGGCTGCCGCGCCAAGGGGGCCGTGGCGAAGGAATCCCCATACGCGGCGGATTGTTGTGTGCCCTGCGTCATCGGAGGATTGGACGGCATCGCGGAAGGTCCGGGAGCTGCGCTTCCCCGGCCGAATCCGACATTCGGAGCGCCGTTCTGTGCATCGAATCCCTGGCTCATTGCGTTGGGTTCCTGCTGGCGGTCCGGCCGTACAGGCGTCGGCTGCGGGGTGTTCGGGTGCGCCATGCCCGCATTCATGCGGGTGTTCTCCGTGGCCTGCACTGCGATGGTGAGCGCATCGTTGGAATCCTCGATGTCCGGGGACTCGGGGGTGGGTTTCTCGGCACCGCCGGTGATCTTGATGACGTATGTCATATTGCGCCCGGATGCGATGCGCAGCGCGTCTTTCATTTCGCTGTCGACGCGGTTCTCGATGGTCAGGCGTGTCATTTCGTTCGGCACGTTGAGCACGATGATGTCGTCGAGGCATGCCATCGGGGTGATGTCGGTGATGCAGCCTTTGTAGCGTTCCGACAGAGATTTGTTGGCGAGAAGAAGGGTCCTGGCGTGTTCCCAGATGGTGGATGCATCGGCGGTCTGTGCCATGGTCACATCCCCTTCCTCTCCGTGAATTGTGATTTCTCTTGTGAATCTCCATGTGAGATTGGTAACAAAATGATAGTTATACACTCAGCCAATGAAGTTATCCACAATGTCGCGTGTTGTGGTGCCTGAATTGTGAATAACATCAATGTTGTTTGTGGATAACTTTTTCGCGGGTTCCGCGCATTTGCAACCTTTTCGCGATGAAACTACATCGTTGTCGTTTCATGGTGGGAATCTCAGAATGCGATATCGAGGCACTCTCAACATGTGAATGATTGTGTGGACATGTTGTTGACAAACGGCTTGGATTGACTAAATCCAGCCTTCAGAGTACTTTAGTAGAGCTTGACTCATGAGGAGCCGTACGCAAGTGTGGCTTAATACCGGGAGCATTGGAGCATAACTATGAAGAGGACATTCCAACCGAACAATCGTCGTCGTCACATGAAGCACGGTTTCCGCGTGCGCATGCGCACGCGTTCCGGCCGCGCGACCATCAACCGTCGTCGCGCCAAGGGCCGCAAGACCCTGTCCGCATAAGGCGGCCGTCGGCGACAAGTGGAGAGACTGAAAAGTCACCGCGAATTCGTCAACGTTCTTAAGCAGCGCACCAAAGTCACCAGTCGTGACCTGGTTGTGCATTTTCGCATACGCACTGAAATTTCGATACCTGCGGATGCTACGCAACCGATCCGACTGGGGCTTGCTGTATCCAAAAATGTCGGACATGCGGTGACGCGCAATCTGATCAAACGTCGTTTTCGCGTTCTTGCTCGCACACATGAAGCTTCGCTTCCTGCTGGGTGCGATATCGTTTTGCGCGCCAAGCCATCGGCGGCGCGGGCATCCTTCCAATCCCTGGATGCGCAGGTCGACAAGCTTTTTCGAAAAATCTCCGTTCAGGCATCGCAGCCCACGGCACCGCATCGTGCCGCAGCGGGCTCAACGCCCGGCACGGGCGTGGTCGGTGATTCCCCTTCCGGACTCCATATGGCCGATTCAGCGGTGAATGGATGAAATCACTATGGTGCGCGGGGCGAAGCAACAACAGCGGGAAACGATGGCAATCAAAGCCATTCGCTGGTATCAGCGTGTCATTTCTCCGTGTTTTCCGCCGCGGTGCAAATACTACCCCACGTGTTCTCAGTACACCCTGATCGCCATCAAGAGATTCGGAACCGTCCGTGGCTGCTTGCTGGCGTTCATGAGGCTCATGCGTTGTCAGCCGTGGAGCCGAGGCGGAATAGACGATGTTCCGCAGCATTTTTCACTTTTCTATAGACTTTCTTGGTCAAAGGCACATGAAGAACCGACCGTGATGCCTGTCATCGCGACATCCGAATACTTCGCGCAGCATGACACGTCCATGCGGCGGAATGCATGTGAAAATCCCGAAACAAAGATGAAGGAGACCGCCTGATGACATTGGATTCCGGCTTTTGGGGATGGTTTTACCGACTCCTCTATCCTCTCGAATGGTTGATGACCTATATTCTGAGCATTCTGCACAAGGTGTTCGTCTTCCTGGGAATGCAGGACGGACCGGGGATCGCGTGGGTCATGTCCATCATCTTCTTGGTGGTCTTCGTGCGTCTGTGCATCCTGCCGCTGTTCATCAAGCAGATGAAATCGGCGCGCAGGCTGCAGGCGATCCAGCCGGAGCTGCAGAAGATCCAGAAGAAGTACCAGGGCAGAGACGATCCGATGAGCCGCGAGGCCATGAGCCGCGAGACCATGAAGCTGTATCGCCAGAATGACGCCAACCCCATGAGCTCGTGCCTGCCGGCGCTTATCCAGTCGCCTATCTTCATGACCATGTTCTACGTGCTGTCGTCGGTGCGCAATATCGCCGATGGACAGAAGGAAGGATATGGCGCCTTTACCCGGCAGGTGGCGTCCGACATTGATAACACGCCTGTTTTCAACATCCGCCTGAGCTCCATGTTCAACAGCGTGGACGCCTCCGGCAAAGTGACCATCGGCATTTTCATCGCGCTGATGTGCTTCACCATGTTCTATTCGCAGTTCCACAACATCCGGCGCAATACCCCCAAGACCGCGCAGTCCGGCCAGGTCTATCGTTCGCAGATGATGATGGCGCTCATCTTCCCGTTCATGTACATCTTCTCCGGCCTCGCGTTCCCGTTCGCCGTGCTGATTTACTGGCTCACCAACAACGTGTGGACGCTTTGCCAGACCTTCTGGCAGGTGCGCACCATGCCGACGCCTGGTTCGCCGGCCGCGGAAGACAAAGAGAAGCGCGACTACAAGCGTGAGCAGGCCCGCCGTAAGCGCGAGGGTCTTCCGACCATCGAGGAAGAGGAGCTGTCTGAGGCCAAGAAGGCCGCCGAGGAGCGCAAGAACCAGCCGCAGCGGTATCAGCCATCTCGCAAGAACCGCAAAAAGAAGAAGTGACCGCGGGGAATGATTCGCCGGGTTGGGCCGGTGATTGAATTACCTGGTGGCCCAATGAACCGCGACGAATCTGATGAGCTGCACCATGACAGTTGCCTTCATCGACTGGCATGGTGCAGTTTGTTGAATGCACTATCTCTCGTGAGCGCTGTCCTCTGTCTGGTGCCCTCATTGGGCTGGATGACGGATGGACTGGGCCGGCGGATTGCATCGGTCGGCGAATGGCATGGTTGCTGCATGATGTAAGGTTCGCGCTTTTCCGTACCATCAAGTAGAATTTTCTTCTACATGTGTAAGTAAGGAGACGTTTATGTCCGAAGATGATGAGGAGCGCACCGACGATCAGCTCAATGAAGAAGCTGACATCGCCGCTGATTATCTCGAAGGTCTGCTCGATATCGTTGATTATGAAGGCGATATCGAAATGGGCATCCGCAATGGACGTCCGGTCGTGCAGATCGTGGCTGACGATGACACCGACATCAAGCATCTCATTGGGCATGATGGCGAGGTTGTTAATGCCCTGCAGCAGCTCACGCGTCTTGCCGTGCAGCAGCGTACGGGCGAACGTTCTCGTCTGATTCTTGATGTTGATGGTTATCTGACCAAGAAGCGCAAGCATATCCGCGAGGAAGTCCTCGATGCCATCGACGAGGTGCGCGAGACCGGTGAGGCCGTGAGCCTTGATCCGATGAATTCTTTCGAGCGCAAGATTGTCCATGACATCGTGCGTGAGGAAGGTCTTCGCTCGCGTTCTCATGGTAGTGAACCCGATCGATACGTCACAATCTACCTTCGCCAGTCTGCTGATGACGATGAGATCGATGATGACGCCGACATCTCCGACGAGGAGTACGGCGTCCGGGACGATCAGGAGTAATACCGGTTTGTCTGAACGGGGGAGTGATTCCTCTTTCGGCAATTCTCGGCAACGATTTTCGTTCGGTGGCCATCCCGTGTAATTGCGGGGTGGCCACTGTGTATTGATGCGGTGTTCAAGCGGTGACATCTGCTGGTTGATGCCTGCCGGTTCTTTGCCGTGCGATGGATTGAGAGTGACCGAGGTGGCAGTGACAGGGGGATGTGACCCAGGTTGATATTGGGGGTGATATTGGGGGTGATATTGTGGTCGCGTCTTCTTGGTTATTTCGATGAGGCATCCCATGCTGCGTGTTCTGTATGACGGTTGTTTTGTATAACTCGTGATTCAGCGTTCGATGATCTGGACCGTCCAGTGCATTCCCGGGATCGGTAGGTGGCGCGGGGGATTGAAACACCGCGGGGATTAAAAAGCAGCGAAATTTCAACGTTTTTCATATATGGCGTGTATGAGAATGACAGTGATTGAGGCTAAATGTTACAAGAAGTTTACAAAAACTTGGTGCGACTCGCCCGGTTTGCGTTGGACAGGGGGAGTGAGCTGCGTTTATAGTATTCATGGATAAGGAATTTTCCCATTTCTTATCTGCACCCTTCCGGGTGAGTAATTGTGATTTCTCGGGGGTTGTGCCTTTACGGCACAACCCTTTAATCGTTTCTAGGGGTCCTTTCATCATCGCCCTGAGATGTGCGTTTGCTGATGAAACCAAGGGTAGGAAAGATTCGCATGGATGAATTGAATTGTTCTCCGCTTCTTGTGCAGGTTCTCGGAGAAGCACTCGCGCCGTTGCAGATTTTTTATGACAAATTGAGTGCGGAAGGGGAACCCCGAGGAATTATCGGCCCGCGGGACGTGGACATTATCTGGGAACGTCATATTCTCAATTGCGCGGCGATCGTTCCGTTTATCAAAACCGCCTTGGGTGAGGAACGGCTGTCCGGCAAGAAGAAAGGATCCATCGCCGATATTGGCTCCGGTGGCGGTTTCCCGGGGATCGTCATCGCTGCAATGGTTCCGCAGATTCCGATTACTTTGATTGAGCCGATGGATCGTCGCGTCGAATGGTTGCATGAGTGTGTCGATGACATGCATCTGCACAATGTCACTATCCTGCGGAAGCGGGCAGAAGAAGTTCCTCCTAAACCGGGTTTTGATGTCGTTACCTGCAGAGCTGTCGCGCCGATGACCAAACTCTCGGGGTGGACGCTGCCTCTGGTACGTCCCCATGGTCACCTCATCGCGTTGAAGGGGCGGTCGGCTCAGGCTGAGATTGACAAAGCGGCGAAAGAGATTCGCAAGCATGGTGGTCTGAATCCCCGTGTTTGCGAAGCGCCGGTGGCACCCGGTTTTGAGCCCACGCATGTTGTCATCGTTGATAAGAAGGGCTGAGCCTGGCTGCGGAGAGATGACCCTACGAAGTTGAGTCCAGCTGTGGCGCGATGGCAAGGATAACAAGAGCTGAGTCTGGTCGTGGCCCTGGCGAATCTCGAAAGAGCTGAGCGTGACTGCTCCGCGATGTGTGTTGCCTGTTGATTTTGAGGGTGCTGATATAGCGACGGTGCTGATGATATCGATAACGCTGCGGCCTGAAACTGCCGATGTCTTACCGTGTTGATGGCATGGCTCGACGTCTTGTGCGATGTCTGATCTGCCGAGAAATCTTTGGGATAGTGAACTTGATTCTGCTTTGTAGAGGCTTGCTGAAGCAATTTTGTGCCACAAAGCACTCGAGCTTGGCGTAAACCAAGCTCGAGTGCTGAGATGAAGAAGAAAAAAGGGATTGAAAGTTTCCTTTCAAGTCGATTTTCATCGACCCCTACAAATATAGCACAAGTTTTCTCGATGTTTACCTTTTGTTTAGTGTTGTTCTTGATTCATGGACCTGCTGTGTTATCTCGATACTCGGACTGTGCTCTCTTTTTCTTTGGTGTTTTGTCTGGCTGCACTGATGTCGGTATGGCAGGTAGCAACGGGACACAATGCGACTTGGTATTGCAGGGCACCTTAATGCCATGTGAAGATAACATCACCATGGTGGACTACAACTCTTGTCGGTGTGAATCGTTCGGCAGCTGAAGTGAGATAAGTGCTGATTTTTGCTGGTGAGATTATATGGGGCCGCACGCTGTGATATGTGATGGGGTACGGATTAGTCGGTCCAGCTTTTCCAAATCCGATGGTTCGCCGGGGTGTCATATCTGTGCCAGGTTTTTCATTGTTGCGGATTCCTGTTGGTGTAAAACCGTGACGCTGCACTGTTCTATATGTGCATGTGGTGCGAGTGGGGTGGTCCAGGCGTTAATGATGTGGCGGTTTCGCTTGATGGGTTCTGGATCCGCGCCCGATGGATGCTTGTGAATCCGAATTGCTGCAATGTTCTGAGTCCGGGCCGTGCGATGTGTGCATGTGGCATGACGTTGGGTGGTCTCAGCGCTTTGAGCCTGCCGGTTTCGGTGTGACGATCTGGAGCGGGCGGACATGCGTGGCACGGACTTGGTCTCAGCGCTTTGAGCGTGTCGATTTCACTGTGGCAGATATCCAGTCTGCACAAGAACTTGAAATGATTCGCGGGTTCTCGACGGCTCCATGCTGTGATGCTGTTTGTATGAGATTTCTGGCGTTGACATGGAATAGCCGAGGTGTCCGCGCGGGGATGTGTATCTAATCTATGCCCGTCTTTGATGAACTTTGTCGATTTTTGGTGGCGTGAAAATGTGTGTTATGTATGTGCAACGCGATACACGGGGCTGTCTCGGTGATCATGGATACGTCGGTTTCGATGGGGGATTCAAGTCTGTACCAGGTTTCAATCCTGTCGCGCAGTTCTTGGACCTGATGCGACGCTAGGGTACCTTCTTGGAGGTCTGGTCTCCTGGCTCTCTGTTACCTTAGCCTTTCACCATCTTGTGCTTTTTCAATGCGCGCAATCGAGTGATTTCTTCCGCATTCCTTTCAGATATACCTGTTTCACGTGAAACATGGGGGTGATCCCGTGGTTGAATCCTCATGGCAATTGCTGACTTGAGTGTGAAAGACGATTGCAGGTCTGGATGTGAGGTTTCATCGTTGCGTGGATTGTGGTGTTTTGCCCATTATTGGTATAGGGGAGTGTGTGCTGATCCGTGGAATTGGACTATCGGAGGCTCTCAGCGTCGACTTCTTGACAATGACGCACTAGCAATGTGGATAATCGCGACCTGATGTTTCACGTGAAACATGGGCTCGATCGCTTTGTAAGAACCAAACAATTCGAGGTACGCAGTTCGCATATGGTGTGACCGGTCATCAGTGCTTGTGTTGAAATCATCTGTGTGGCACCAATAAAAAGACCCGGCGAGCCGGGTCTTAACAGGGTTACAAATTGGGCTATCAGGAAGGATTGCTTCCTCTCAACTTCCGTTGATATCTCTATAGATAGTTCCTCTGTTTTGTGAAATCCATGGTTGCTCCTGCAATTTAGCTGGGAAGTTTCTAGAAATGGATTTGGGCGATCTTTAGGATTTCTTGGAATCGAAGGTTTTTGACGGCGGGCGTCCGCAGCCGCTTGGATAACGACTTGCGTCGCCTGCGTAGTTCGACGTCGATTAACAGAGAAACTCGCTATGGTCGAGATTCTTGATGGCATCGAAGTCCACAGCCATATTGCGTGTTCAATAGTCGCTGCCATCTATCTCGTTCTGAGGATCTGAATGGGGGATAGTGCCGTTGTCAAGGGATGGTAACCTGGCTTGAAGATTGTCTCGATGGTGCTCTGTGCGACTCATGACGAATCTGCCTGGATAGTGACAGCAATGGCTCGTAGTATCTGCGCCCGCAGGTTGTTATGAAAAGAAGCAGGTCAATGCGCCGGAAATTTCTTCGTTGAACTATGGTGTTTGTTCAGGGGCGTCTGGGTCGACGATATTAGACTGAATGTGGATAGCTTATTCACTGCTGTACACAGTTATCCCCATTGGGCTTTGATGCTTGTCTATTGGTTCGCCCCGTAGCATAGTGAAAGTGTTACTGCTACCCAATCAAAGGAGGAATCATGGCAGATGTTTCACGTGAAACATCATCTTCGGATGACCACATTGAAACAGCCACAGAGATCATCCAGCGTATCTTCAGTGATGGCACTGCCGGCGTGGGTAGTGAGTTGGCTCAGACGCAAGCGGAGCAAGATGAGGTCAACAAGTCCAAGTTTTCGCATCCTTCGCAGACTCGGTATATCGCAGTCGCAAATCAGAAGGGCGGAGTGGGCAAGACGACCACCGCTGTGAATATTTCCGCAGCCTTGGGGGAAGGCGGTTTGAACGTCCTCGTCATTGACATGGATCCTCAAGGTAATGCCTCCACTGCCCTGGGCGTCCGTCATGATGAGAAGAGCCCATCGGTGTATGACGTCATTATCGAAAACACCACGATGGCTGATGTCATTCAGACCTGTGAGGATTTTCCGACCATTGATGTGGTTCCCAGCAACATTAATCTGAGTGGTGCCGAAATCGAACTCACTCAGTTGAATGATCCCATGCACCAGTTGAAGGACACTCTTCGCACTTATATGGCAACCGTCAACAAGCATTATGACTACGTCATTGTTGATTGCCCTCCGAGCCTGGGTGTGCTGGTGATCAATGCTTTGTGTGCGGTTCATGAGGTGCTGATTCCTATTCAGGCTGAGTATTATGCCCTGGAAGGTTTGAGCCAGTTGGTTAATACAATCAAGCTGGTGCAGGAGTCATACAATCCGGATCTTGCGGTTTCTGCGATGCTCCTGACGATGGTGGATAACCGTACAATTTTGAGCAAAAACGTATGCGCTGCCACCAAGGAACATTATCCAGATCTGGTTTTGGACACTGTTATCTCTCGCTCGATAAAGATTTCTGAATCGCCGAGTTATCGACAGAGCGTCATTGCCTATGACCCTAAAGGCAGGGGAGCCGTCGATTATCGCAAGGCTGCATTGGAAATCAATAACAGATCTGAAGATGTCATCCGTCTTCTCTACTAAACAATGAAAGGGTACTGATATGGCTTCGCATTCGCGGTTGGGCATGGGCCTCGGCGCCCTGTTTCCCGAAATCCCAGTGAAGACCGAGAAGAATAACTCGGATGTTTCACGTGAAACATCCGAAGCGGATAATGCCAGGTCCGCTGTGGCTCCGGTAAAAACGGAAAAGACTGAGTCTGAAAAACAGCAGCAGGCTAGGCAAAATTCAAAGCCGTCGCATGGCGGCCGTGCATCCAAGCGACCTCACATGCCGTCGCTTGCTGATTCCCTCCACCCGGCTGATCTGTTCTTTGCGTCAACCACGTCAGCCGACGAAGAAAAGAAGTCTTCGGATTCTGAGAAACCGCTCCCCAAAAATCCAATTGCGGGCACTGAGACGCATAATGAGACTCACACAGAGAGCCGTGCTTATGACAAGACTCCGGCTGATCGTCTTTCGCCATCAGCAGCAACTTTGGAAAAGCCTGTAGAATCCACCGCCGACAATGGCACTCTCAAGCCGATTGCTGGTGCCTATTTTGCTGAACTCAACGTGGATGACATTGCGCCCAATGAGCATCAGCCCCGAACCATCTTCGACGAAGATGAACTGAATGAGCTTGCTGCCTCAATTAAAGAGGTGGGTGTGCTGGAGCCGATTATTGTGCGCAAGCGTGATAATTGGTCCGCACCTTACGAGCTGGTCATGGGAGAGCGTCGACTCCGTGCTTCGAAGATAGCCGGTAATTCCCAGGTCCCGGCGATCGTGAAAACAACGGCTGATGACCAGATGCTGCGGGAGGCACTTCTGGAAAATCTCCATAGGGTTTCGCTAAATCCGTTGGAGGAAGCGGCTGCCTATCAGCAAATGATGAGTGAGTTCAATATCACTCAGGCTCAGTTGGCTCAGTCCGTTGCTAAATCCAGGTCGCAGATTGCCAATACCTTGCGTCTGCTGAATCTTCCGCCTTCTGTGCAAAAGAAGGTTGCCGCCGGCGTTCTTTCCGCTGGTCATGCACGAGCCTTGCTGGCTCTCAAAGATGCCACGCAGATGGAACCACTCGCGAATCGAATCATCGCTGAGGGTTTGTCCGTCAGAAGCACCGAAGAGCTTGTTGCTTTGAAGAACGGAGTGGCAGGAAAACAGAAGAAGCGTGCTCGCACTGTGGATGTCTGGAGTGGCTCGGAGACTGTGCAGCAGCTAGCCGATCACTTCGAGACCAAAGTTGCAATCAAGGGCACGAAGAATCGTGGAAGAATCGAAATAGCTTTCACCTCTGAAGACGATCTGAAACGAATCCTCAATCTGATGGGAAGTAAACAAACAGATTCAGCACCCAGCGCTGATGGCTGGTTCTGATTGAGTGGCGTTGAATGTGGCGAGTCCACATTCAACGCTTTTTTCAAGAACCGATGTAGTGGTTACCGGGTGTGCTGCTTCTCGTGATACAGATAAGCACGCGCAGGTTCTTCACTGACTCCGCCACTTGCGATGGACATGACAGTTAAGGACATGTCGGCCCGGTAAGTGTCTGCCTTTTGAGCTGGTAGATGACATTCGAGAGATTCTTGTTGGATGGGATGCAAACGATTGAAGTTTGCCCTTTCCGAGAAAGTATGAATCGTTTTCATAACCAGCTGGGAATTATCGGGGCAATGGGCCGTTCATCAGAATCTCGAAGCTCCAGGCTTGGTGGAAGTTAGAAGATCGGTGTGCACAAGTGCATGAGTGCTTGTGATTGAAAGGGCCTTCTGTCCAATAGGTGAAATTGACCGCACTTTTCTGGCGGATTGCAATTGCGTCCAATTCAGCGTTCGGATAGATGATGCCGGTTGGATGGGTGGAGTACGCATATTCATCCGTGGCATCCAATGTTTCACGTGAAACATCATCGTTGGAATTAGATAGAAGGCTACATGAGAAAGGTTTGAGAGGGAGCTGTGCGGCAGACAGCTGTAGGTCGGAGGAGCGGGGGCTCGTTATGCCAGGGTTGGGACGGCTGGCAATCGAAAAGCATAGTGAATGTGATCTTCAGAAGGAGCGGTACAAAATGTCAAGAAACGAGAGGTTCCAGAAATCTGAGCTATTGGAAAACCCAAATGATGAGAGACGCGATCGATATCATAAGTTTGGCGTGTTTGATGAGAATGCAGTGACCCGTGCCGACATCATCAGCGATGTTGATCGCTTGAACGGTGATACCGGAACGGGTCGCTAACTCAGTGCCATGAGATTGAGGCGAGCATCCATGAACCAAGGCTTGGCTAAATCGACGACTATCGATTATCGGTCAGCCAATCCTGAGCGTCCAACGCTGCGCGGCATCCCATTCCCGCCGCTGAAATCGCCTGACGATAGACACTGTCTACAACGTCTCCTGCGGCAAAAACGCCGGGAACCGACGTTTTTGTTGAAGCGCCGTCCACAAGAACGTAGCCTTGATTGTCAAGGTTAAGCTGATTGTTGAGAAAACCAGAATTGGGCGTATCGCCAATAGCGATGAAAATTCCTTCGGCATCGACGCTTGTCGTCTCGTTGGCGTCTTTGTTCTTCACGATGACGCTTGTTGCGTTGGTTCCATCTCCGGCAATTTCTTCGACGGTGCTATTCATTATCGTCGAGATCTTAGGATTGCTCAGAGCGCGATTGACGAGAATTTGCGACGCGCGGAACGTATCCCTTCGATGAATAATCGTGACTGTGGAGCCAAAACGGGTAAGGTAGAGCGCTTCAGTGAGGGCCGAATCGCCTCCGCCGATAACGACGATGGGTTTGCCGGTGAAGAAGAAACCATCGCAGGTAGCGCAATAGCTGACTCCGTGGGCGGAATACTCTGTTTCGCCAGGAATCCCTAGCTTTCGATAGCTGGATCCGGTTGCAACAACAACACTTCTCGTGGAGTAAATGGAGTTGTCTGCTGTGGTGACAGTCTTTGGATTCGAAGACAAATCGGTCGAGACGACCTCTTTGTTATAGACAGTCAGACCAAATTTCAGAGCCTGTTGCTTCATGTTTTGCATGAGCTGTGGTCCGTCGATGCCATCGGGGAAACCAGGGAAATTCTCAATGGTGGTCGTTGTTTCGAGTTGACCGCCGGGCGAAAGTTCACCAGCGAGCATCAAAGTCGTGAAACCAGCACGTTCGAGATAAATGGCAGCGGTATAGCCTGCCGGTCCTGAGCCGATGATGATGCAATCATAAACAGCAGAACTCTCGTTATTCTGAGGTAAAGTAACGACGGTCGGTTCAGTTTTGAGGCTGAGGGAAGATGTCGAAGGGACAGAAAACAAATTGGATCCTGGTGTTTGGGAGAAAAGGTTCGACATCGCTGCTCCTCGTTTCTGTTTGCATGACTCCGAGCTCTCGTGTGGGGAACAAACTGATAAGAGCTTTTCTTTGAACTCTATCGTAGTAATGGCGTAAAAGGAAAGGAATTTCGCCATGGGAGAAAACGGGGGAAGATACAAGAGGAATCATGAATCCTGGTCGGAGTGGTGATTGTGATAACGGGAAAATCGGGCGAAGGTGCAAGAGAATTCAAGCATAGAGTTGAACGAAAGCATGAAAAGCCTCATGGCAACTGGGGAGGGAAGAACCGAGGAAGGGAGTAACTAAACAGGGGAAGAACCGAGGAGGGGGAGAACCGCGCGGGAACCAAGAAAGAACCGAGGAGGGGAAGAACCGCGCGGGAACCAAGAAAGAACCGAAGAGGGAGGGACCGAAGAACCGGGGAGGGAGGGACTAAACAGGGGAGGATCGAAGAACCGAGGAAGGGAAGAAGGGAAGAAGTGAGGTGGGAAGAAGGGAAGAAGGGAGGTGGAAGAAGGGAAAAAGGGGAAAAGGAGGAAAGGAAAGGAGGAAGAGGAAAGGAGGAAGAGGAAAGGAGGAACTAGGCGGGGGAAGAATCGAAGGGCCGAGGAGGAGAGGAACCAAGCAGGGGAAGAATCGAAGGATCGAAGAAGTAAGGAAAGAAGGAACTCAGCGGGGGAAGAACCGAGGAATCGAAGGACCGAGGAGGGGAAGAACCGCGCAGGAACCAAGAAAGAACCGAAAGATCTAGGCAGAATAATCGAAAAAAACGGGAAACCGAAGGGGAAAGAGTTGAGTGAGAGAGAACCAGGAAAGAAAGAAAAACCTCGCAAATGAAAAAAGCGGTGCTTCTCGGTCCTCAGGCCAATGGCCCGACGATGGAGAGGCGCCGTGCATCATTTTATGACATTTCTGGCGACTTGCCTGAGTTGTCGAAGAGGCGGCTATCAACCGGATACGTGATGCCGTGCTGGTACTGAGAAATCAGGCCAGTGACTCGCTGAGAAACCAGGTCGAGATGTCCCGCAGGGAAACCAAATCGGTGCTCAGACTGACACCGAGCAACCGGCCAGTACCAGTCTGAGCACTTGGATCAGTACACCTTGAAGCCGTTGATCTTCAGTCTGTTGCCGGTCGGCAAATCGCTGGTGTTCACCCAAATCACGAACTGCGTCATATTTGTGGTGTTGTTGAGCACAATCGTGGTTTCGCCGCTGCTGTCGAAAGTACCGGTTGCGACAGGCTGTCCATTCTGCGGATTCTGCGCATCTCCATTCGCGTAGATATAGAGGGTTCCGCCACTGCACGGAGAAGTGAGCACAATCTTGGAAACCGGTTTTTCCTCTGAAAGGCTCACGACGTACGCGTAGCCATCCAGGCCGTTCGGCTTCGAAAGGAAGCTGACCGAAGACACCGTATAGGCAACGGTGTTCGTCGGTGTCGGAGTGGCGGTCGTGGTTTCAGGAGCTGCGCTCGTCATGGTTTCGGTCGACGAGGTTTCGCCGGCTGCCGGCAAATCGGAAGGCCAAGCTGCGTGATCGGTGGTGTTGTTCAAATTGAAATCGAACAAACCAGACGACAGCACAAACACCGTGACGATCATGATGATAAGAAGCGAAATCATCGAGATAACAGCGACGCGGTGGCGCACCGTCTTGCTCTTGGAATCCGCCATCGTGTAACTGGTTTCATCAACAAGCGGCGTCTTGGTGTCGGCTCCGTGCTTTCGAGAGCGTCGGCGAGACCTAGCATTCGGGTTTTCGGGCTGAATTGCCGGCGGGGCGACGGGACGATGATGATAATGCGCCTCTTGATACTGCGTCGTTTTGGATTCCAGGTGCGCCAAAGACATATTGGGAACCGCCGACGCAATGGCAATCGGCTGGGTGGATGGAATAATCGAACGGCGTTGCGTTGACGACTGTGTGGTTGCAGATTCTGGATGTGCGGCATCGGCAGCCTTATCGTTGGCAGTGCCGTTAACAGTGTCGTTGTCCGTGTCGTTGCTTGTCTGGAAGACACTGGCAGCATCAGACTGCGCATTCTTGGTATTGGCGGATGCGGAATCGCTTCCATGAACGGTTGCGACGTTGATCGGAATTGCCGTCGTTGCGTTCTGCAGAGTGTGCCCGGTGGCGTTAGGCGTGGTCGCGGCGGCCTGTGCGTCTGCGGCAGCCCCCGAGCGAACAGACGAAACGTCGAGCGGAACAGTCGGCTTTGTGCTGCTGAATTGCTCAGTTGCGTTGGCAATCGTTCGAGTTTGCGCGGACGTGGCCGTGGCGTTTCCGGCCACCGTGCCGAAATCGAAACCGGTCGACTGCACACCAGAGAGCGAATACATCGAATCGCTGGTGCTCTCACCATCCATGCCGAATGCTTTGTACATGTCGGTCGGATTGTCCATCGAGATGTTCTCGACCTGATCAGGTTCGAAAAGACGCGCATTCGCTTGCCAGTTGTTGGGGTTCTTGCGTCCATGCGATTTGCTGGCATCGAAGGTCTGGATGGACTTGGGCACCAGTGCCAAATCATTTTGCGGAATACGTTCAATTTGAGCGCCTTGCACGGATTCCGATACCGCGATTGACGGCAGAATGATGTCTTTTTCGGTCAGAGACGACGCCGGTTTCCAAGGGCCAAGAAGTGCAAGGAACTCATCGATGGTGACGACCGGAACGGGCGTCGGTGACGCGGGCTTGTCCTTGAGTCCGAGAGTGCGCATGCACAGGATGCGGAATTCCTCAGGCACTTTGATTTGTGCGGCGTCGAGTGTGGACGTCGAACGGGTTTGCCCTGGAATATAGGGCATGCGGGTAATCATGAGATACAGCAGCATGCCAAGTTGGCGAAGAACCGATGCCTGGCTGCTGTGCATGATTTCGTCGGACGACAGTCCCAGATAGGGGTAGGTGAGCAGAGGCGAAATGGGGAGGTCGGCGATCGTGAAGCTCTCATGTGACAGACGGACGAATTCCGCGGTGAGGGAGCGATGCTGGAATCCTGCTTGCTGCAGTTCGGATGCCGCTGTGGCAACCTCGCCGATGATGCTGCGGATGGCTTCGATGCTGAGCAGATTGTCGGTCACGATGTAGTCCGACAGTGAAATGCCGGCATCCTTGTCAGTGACGATAACGCACACGTTGTTTTCGCAATGCAGATGCTGCACAGCGGTGAAATGCTGATTGCGGGTGGCCCCGAGCCACGATGCGAGATTCTGAATTTCTGCGGCCGCCGTGTATTTCGTCGTCAGGAAAAGTTGACAATCTTCTGCCAGGACACGATCACGCGCCTGCCATGCGGCAAGTCCTGGCTTGTCGATGAGGCTGGCGGTGAGCGTATAACGGTTCAGCAGTGTGTCCCCAATGTTGAAAATCATCGTTGTGCCACTTTACTTTTCGACTTGGATACGGTTTGCATTATGACGCTTGGTACGCCTCGGCTTATTTCACAGCTGACGCCATTCTAACGTGAACAACGGTCAAGAGTGATACGGAAAAAGGTTATTGCGATATCAACATGCTGTGGTGTGCAAACACAAAGCTGCACAGAAGGTTGACAGGATCTGTGCGGACGGTTGGAGTTGCCGTTGTCTTTGATCCGCGGATGTACAAGCGGATGGATGCGAATGGGTGTGATGTTTCACGTGAAACATTGGCACGTGAAACATTGGATTGTGGCGGTGCAGCGGCCGGTCGCTGCATGAGATGGTGAACTGCTGCGCAGCATCCAGATCGCCGTCAGCGATGAGACAACGATCCAGGCTACCATGAGTAGGATTTGTTGTAGCTGGGAGAAAATCCGCGGGGCGTGTGTTGACCTTCTGATTGCCGAAACGGATGGCATAACGTCCATTGCTCCGCTGAAGCTCCATGCTGAGCCTGTCTACATAGCAATGCAGGCAGGCTTCGAGGTTCCGCGTCGTGAAGACAACGTGGTCGATGTTTGTGAATCTCATTGTCGCAGAAACCGATCCTCTGGTTCCGGTGTATCAAGTCTCGAATACCGTTCCGCTGTCAAGTGCAAATCGCACTTCTCGCACAGCGAAGGCAATATGGATCTCGCCGAGCCGCTGCTCGAGATTTTCCTCGTATGACGCGTTAGTTCTCGTCGCGGTGGTGCGGGCGATCGGTGTGGTTGTCGACGAGGATCGGATGTGCGTTCCGGTTGTGGTGCTTCTTGGCCCGCGGAGGGAAGGAAGGCGGAAGCTGCTGGTCATCGTTCGCTGTGTCGCTGTCAGAAGCTGCCGAATCCGTGGAATCCGCGGATTCGGAGAATCGAGACAGAGGAGCCGAAGATTCCGAAACCGCTGCCTGTTGCGGGACATCTGCGTCGGTCGAACCAGAGGCGGATGGTGAGAGTGTCTCGTGTGGCGATTCCACGGCAACGTGGATGGCAGGGGTAGCACCATATGTGGAAGGCACAGCATCATCGCCGGGCGTGGTGGCCGCAGTCGTCGAATCGGGGACCCTATGCATGGGGATTTCCGCTGAAGGTTCATGGATTGTCGAAACAGTGGCGGAACTGGAATCGGCAGAAGTGTCCGCCGCATTGGGCACCGTCGCGTCGGGTATGGCTGCGTCGGGTGCTGCCGGTTCCGCCGGTTTCGCTGCATTGGGCACCGTCGCGTCGGGTATGGCTGCGTCGGGTATGGCTGCGTCGGGTGCTGCTGCAGTAAACGTCGTCACATGGGGTGCAGCTGCAGCTGCCGCGTTGAGTGTCTCCGGCTCCGTCGTATTGGACGCCGCTGCCGGTGGAACTGGCGGCAGCGGAATCTCAAGGCTGTGGCCCGAGGTCATTCCGGAGCCATCCATATCGAAGAGTCCCGCGGTCAACGGTGACGAATACGGCATCGACGAATCGCCCGCCGCGCCCGCCGTATGCACCGCGCCCGCCATATGCACCGCGCTCGCCTCCTGCACATCATTTGGCGCATCTGCGTCTGCCGAGATGCTCGAATCCACCGAAGCGCTTGCCGTGCCTTGCGCCGCGCCTTGGGGCACACCCGCGCCTGTCGCACCCACGCCTGACTTGCCCGCTGGGGGTTTCAGCCCCAGCACGCGATACCAATCGTCCTCGCTCTGCGTGTCATTGCCGCGCGCGTCAACATTCACAGAATCCTCGGTGCCTTCGTGAGCACTGCGCTCGGCCGTGGCCTGTGCATCATCCCTTGCGCCACTGGCCGCAGGGCTTTTCACAAAATTCCTGAGACCTGGCACCTTCGATGCGAAACGCTCGACGAGAGCACGCACGGCGGCCAGTTCTGGCGTATGGCGTGCGGCAAGCACCGCGTAGTACACGCCGCCGATAACGCCCGTGATAATCGCGGCTTGCACAATGGCCAGAATCCATCGCAGGATCATGGATTGAACTGCCAGCACATCCCATCCGCACCGAGTGAACAGCCAGGTCACGGCGCAACCGGCCACGATGGCCGCAATCGCGGCGAGGCCGGTATTGATCAGCGTCGAGAAGATGTGGTCGTTCTCCAAACCGTGGGGGAGCTTTTTCTTCACGCGTGACAGAATCCACGGAATCATGGGAAGGTAGCCTGCCACGGTGCCAGCGCACACCACATCCACCCAATATTTCGGCGGAAAGATGTTGATGCCGATCACCATGACCCCGGTGTTGACGAGGTCTTGCAACAGCACCGAGAGAAAAGGAATCCGGCCGTTTTTGAACGCAAAGAACGTGCGTTGAAGAATGAGAAAAACAGCCGCGGGAAGCGTCGAGAGCGTGAGAATCATCAAGGGCCCGCGAATCAGCCTGACCTCGGCCGGCGCGATGGACGGAATCAGGGCCGTGGTGATCTGGATCGGTTCGATGAGATACGCCACCAAGAAGAAAGTGATGATAAGCGTCAGATTGCACATGGCGTCGGAAATCTCATGCGCCACCTTGTCGAGCTTTCCGTCGGTGACGTATTCCGACAACCGCGGGAAGATGGCCGTCGCAATCGAGGCGGCGAACAGCGAATACGGCAGAATGTACAGCGTGAAGGCGTTCTGGTAGGTGCCGTTTCCCGCGATGCCATAGACATCGCCGCCCTGCACCGGAGCGCCGGTGGAGATACGCGTCCGCACGATTCCGATGAGCTGGTCGATGATCACCATTCCCAGGCTCCACGACGCCACCGTGGTCATGGAGCGCAGGCCAATGCCGTGGATGCCTAGTCGGAAGCTCCACCGATACCCGCTTTTCAGCAGTGGGATGAACAACACGAGCGCCTGGAACGCTACGCCCAATGTCCATGAACCAGCGATGAGTGCAATCCTGCCCTGCGTCCAGAATTCCAACGGTTGCTGCGACGCATTGCCGAACATCGCGATGAAGATGATGAATCCGGTGCAGCTGATGAGGTTAGCGCCGGTGGAACTCCAGGAATACGCGCCGAATTTCTCTTGTGTGGCAAGCACCTGCCCGAGAACTGTATACAGACCATAGAAAAATATCTGCGGCATGCACCACAGCGTGAACGAATTTGCCAAGGCGCGCTGGGCGTTGTTCCAACTGGAGTCCAGGTACAAATCGGTGAGCAGGGTGGTGCAGGCCATCATGACGACCGTGACGCACAGCAGCAGCACCAGCGACAGGGTGATCAGTTTGTCGAGCTGCTCCTTGGGGCTCTTGCTTTTGTTTTTCAGCGTCGCGACAATCTGCGGCACCAGCACCGCGTTGAAGATACCTCCGGACAGGATGGAATACAGCATCTGCGGAATCGTGGAACCCGCTTGGTAGGCGTTGGCTGCGATGCCCGTGGTGCCAAGAGCTGCGGCGAGCAGAATCGTGCGAATCTGACCAGTGAGGCGCGATGCAAGCGTTCCAGCTGCTATCACGGCGGAATTGCGTCCGACGGATGAACTCATGAATTGTCTTTCTTTCGATGGAATTGACGCCACAGGCCGCCAATGGTCAAGAGGATGGCGATGCCGATAATGATATAGCCAAGTTTGTCATTGAGGCGCACATTGCACGTCACGTCGGTCGTGACCGGTGAACCGAACTCGCTGCCGTTTTGGTCAAGCAAAGTGAGCTCGACGTACGATGAACCACTCGTGTGCGTATAGATAACCACGGTGGTCTGTTCCTCGCTGGTCCCCGCGACGGTGAGCTGCTGGGAATTCTGGGTGGTCAGCATCATGGTGCCCGCGGACGCTTCGATGGTCACGGTGATGGGGAAGGGGTTGCGGTTCACCACGGTGACGGGCAGTGCGACCGATTCGCTCACCATCACGACGGAATTGGGTTTTGTCACTGTGACGTTTCCGAAGAGCTCATCGGAGAGGGAACGCGCCGAATCCACCATATTCTGCGTGGAGCTCAGCGTTGAGAAACTGCGCAGCGCGTAGGCGTTGTACAGCGCATAGATATTCGACTTCCACAGCGAGAAATCATTGCCGCTGCGCGAGGCCTGCTGGGCGTCCTGTCGCGACAATGCCTGCGGGTTTTCGTTTGATGAACCCGAGGTGTCGGCATTGTCGGTGTCGATGACCGCCGAGAAGAAGCGATCCAGCGATCTGTGCGCATCCGCCAGCTGCGATGCGGTGTTCTCGGTGGATTCCGCATCGCTGTCGGTAATACCGCTGTCGGATGATTCGTTGGCGGTCGGAGCGGAACCGGAGTCCTCCGTCATGAGATCAGCAAGTGATTCTGAGTTGACCCACGAAGCGGAGTCCAGCGCCGAGGCAAGCAATTCCACATCGGAGGCCTTGGTCGTGGAGTTCAATGAAATGACGAATTCGCGGTAGTTCGGATCACTGGCGGAACGTTCGTTCGACGGCCAGACTCCCGTGCTATCGGCAATTCCCAGGCTCATCTGCGCCATCAGCCTGTTGACGCGGCCCGCCGACGTCATTTCCCCGCTCGCCGTGCTGGATGTGCTCTTCCCATTGGCCAGATTGCTGAGCGTTTCTTCGGTGTTGATGATGCGGATGCTGCCGCTGCTGGCCGTGTAGGACGTGATGGGATTGTAGGAGTCCGTTTCATTGTCGGTGCTTCCTGACAGCTGCATGGCCGTCGTGTATCCGAGACCGATTGCATAATTCAGCGAAACGGGGGTCCAATTGGAGTTGCCCTGCCAGGCGATGGTGGGGAGATCCGACGAATCGTCCGTGCCTGTGTCGTCGCTGGTCTGTGCACTGCCCGCATTATCGGTCACTGGGGAATTCGATGCCGGATCTGCGGCGTTTGTGGCGTTCGCGGCATTGGTGGAGCCATCGTTGGCGGAGCTGGCGGTTGCGCCGCTGATGCTGCCTTGTGTCGTCGAAGCAGCCGATGAATCGCTGCCGGTGGATGGCTGTGACAGTATTCCCGACGATGTGGCGAGGGATCGCGCGGCTTCTGCGCTGATTGTGTCATCGGTGATGCCCGCTTCGCTCCATTGGGCTGACGTGACGTGAGCTATTTTCGACAGATCGATTCCCGCCGGCTGCGTTATCGTGGCGGTGCTATTGCCCGCGGAACAGGGGTCGCTGACCAATGAAAACAGGGACGGATATGTGGCGAAAACCTTGGTGAGATCGTCGGAGGCCGCTGAATAGGTGGGCGCTATCACGCCGTCGAGAGTGGCGTCGTCCGTGGCGAGCATGACTTTCTGAAGCGCGTCGTTATTGGTCATCCACGATTGGGCGGCGGTGGATGCGACGATGGCGAGTTTCACCGTGTGCGCGGAATCCGTTGCGCCGCTGTTGCTAGCGTCATCGGAGGCGTTGGAGGCAGCGGCAGAAGAGGTGGCGTTACCGGAGTCACCGGCATCGGAGGCATCGGCCCCTGAATATGTCACGAAAGTACGGGTCTGCACGCCATGCGACAGCGAAGACGTTGAGTACATCGCGCACACGGGGCGCGCGCCGAATCCGGTGAACAGCGTGAAGGGATATTCCTTGGTGGATTGCTCAATCGTGATGCTTTGCGATGAATGTGCCGCGACCTCAGGCACATCCGCCGTGCCGATGGCGCCTTCGTGCCAGATGTCCAGCGACCCGTCCGCCCACTGCTGCATGGTCGTGCCATCGGTGAAGATGACATTGGGATTCGTGTTCACCGTGATGGTGCCAGTCGACAGCGTTGAATCCGTGGCGTTGTCAATGGTCAGGGTGATGGAATACGTGCTGGTGTCGGCGGAGAGCAACGGGGTCGCCGAATCGATGCTGATGGTGACGTCGTTGCTGTCGTCGCCAGCGAAGGCCGGCGACCCGAGAAGGACACACCCGCATGTGAACACAACGCAACAGATGGCGCTGAAAAAAGCGGTGAGGCGGGCAATGAGACGCGTCATCCGTGGTTCTTGCGCTTTCTCGCATACATCGTGGCGATGCGGCGTTCGTTCGGATAGCTGAGCACATCGGCGAGGTCATCGAAATTGACCCACATCACGTCTTCGGCCTCGTGGTCGGGGTCGCCGTTCACGCTGAGCTCGCCGCCGGTCATGTGCAGCGCGAAATGATGCACGAGCTTGTGGATGCGTTGCGTGGTGCCAGTGAACCAATAGTCGATTGTGGCGATGGATTCGATGATTTCGCCCATGATGCCGGTCTCTTCGTGCACCTCACGCACGGCGGTCTGTTCAGGTGTTTCGCCTTTCTCGATATGTCCCTTGGGGAGGCACCATTCAAGGTGCCCCGATCGGGAATGACGTGCGATGACGGCCACACGGTCGTTCTCATCGAAGATGAGTCCGCCTGCGGAATACTCGCGAACCACGGGAAGATCCTCATGGAGCTCGATCGAGGCGAAGGTCAGCGACGTTATCGAAGTCTTGTGTTTCTTGGCCATGACCGCAGGCGTGATGCGGTGCGCCTGGTCTTTGCGGGGCGTGCCATGCGCGGCGGCGCCGGGCTTGGGTGCACCGGTCGTGGGTACACCGGGCTTGGGCGCGGTGGGCGTAGCGCTCGATCCCGTCGCGGCATGCGGCGCGGCGCCTGTGAGCGGCGTCGTGCTGGTCGAGGTGAATGACGGGGATGAAGCCGCAGGCGTTCCTTGCCCTGATACTGGGATCGCAGGGAAAGGAACCGGGGCGCTGTGGGGAGCGGGGGCTCCGTGGGGCACCGTCGCTCCGCGCTGCACCTGGGGCGTTGCGGCCGCCGTGCGCTGGCGGGCGAAGATGCGAGGCGTCGGCATGGAGTTCGATATCGGCGGTGCGGGCTTTGAGGGCGCAGGCACGGGAATCATCGATGCAGGAGTTGCTGCCGGTGCCGTCTGGGATGCCTTCGCAGGTGCTGTTGCCGCTGACGGTGCCGCTGGCTGGGACGCCGGGGATGTGTGCGCTTCTGCGGCCTGCGTGGGGGAGACATCCGCTGAATCATCGGTCGCATCGTCATGGTGGCGGTCTTGCTGATGACGATCTTGCTCGGATCTGTGCCGTTCGGTTCCGGACTGCTCCTGCTGCGGCTTCGGGGACTGCGTGCTGTAGATCAGCTGCTGCGAATCCGTCACGTCGCCCTGCGTCGTCGGGACCTTTCCGAAGGTATACTTCGCCCGGGAATTGGCATGGCGCAGCATGCGCGCAACATCTTCGGGCGTAGTCATACCTTCTACTTTATCTAAACATTGTGCACGTGGGGTGACGGTAAGCTATTAGAAGCAATTAGATGGAAGGATGGGTCATGGATTTCGAGGTCTCGCCAGTGGCGATCGAGCTGGGCAAGCTGTTCCAAAAGGAAGGCTATGAACTCGCGCTTGTTGGCGGCCCCGTGCGGGATCTGCTGCTTCATCGCCCTTCCCACGACTTAGACTTCTGCACGTCCGCCCGTCCGGAGCAATTCGAGCCGATCCTTCGGCGTTTCGGCGATGGTTTCTGGGACATGGGCCGCAAATTCGGCACCCTGGGCATCATCAAACGCCTGCCTGACGGGCGCGAAGTGAGCTGCGAGGTCACCACATACCGTTCCGATACTTACAATCCGGACTCTCGCAAGCCCGAGGTGAACTACGGCGATTCCCTTGAAGGCGACTTGTCGCGCCGCGATTTCACGGTCAACGCCATGGCTCTGCGCGTGCCCGACCTGGAATTCGTCGACCCCTTCTGCGGGGCGAAAGACATCGAGAAAGGGATTCTGCGTACGCCCGTGGCCCCCGAACAATCCTTCGATGACGATCCGCTGCGCATGATGCGCGCCGTGCGCTTCGTGGCGCAGCTTGGCTTCAGCATCGAGCCCGCCACGGCGCAGGCCATCACCGAGATGACCGACCGCATGCGCATCGTGTCCGCCGAACGTGTGCGCGACGAGCTGACCAAGCTCATGCTGTCGACGAATCCCCGCGCGGGGCTTGAAGCTTTGGTGGATTCCGGACTTGCCGACATCGTGCTGCCCGAGCTTCCCGCGCTGCATCTTGAGATCGACGAGCATCACCGCCACAAGGATGTTTTCGAACACACCATGATGGTGCTCGAACGCGCCATGGCGCTCGAAACGGACGACGATGGCCCCGTGCCGACGCCCGATCTCACGCTGCGTCTTGCGGCGATCATGCATGACGTGGGCAAGCCGCGCACGCGCAAGTTCGAAGCCGGCGGCAAGGTGAGCTTCTACCAGCACGACCTCGTCGGTGCCCGCATGACGCGCAAGCGCCTCAAGGCGCTGCGGTTCGACAAGCATATCGTCGATGATGTGAGCGACCTGGTGGCAATGCATCTGCGGTTCCACGGATACACCGAGGAACGCTGGACCGATGCCGCCGTCCGCCGCTATGTCAAGGACGCCGGGCACCTGTATGACCGCCTGAACCGTCTGACCCGCGCGGACGCGACGACGTCCAACAAGGGCAAGGAACGCATGTTCGCGGCTGCGATGGATGACCTCGAGGAGCGGGTGCGCACGCTCAAGCAGCAAGAGGACTTCGACGCAATCCGCCCTGACCTCAACGGACAGCAGATCATGCAGATCTTGGGGTTGCAGCCCGGCCCCGCTGTGGGCAAGGCTTACAAGCACATGCTCAATTACCGCCTTGACAACGGCCCGGTGGACGAAGAGACCGCGACGGCCGAGCTGGTCTCGTGGTGGAATGACGGGAATCCCGCCGACGAACCGGCTGACGAGGACTGATTGCCACGATTCATGCGCGCCGACACGCTTGGGCGCACACGCTGGATCACTCGCTCGTCGATGTGGTGTCGGTTGCCTCGACGGGGTCATGGTCGATGGCCGCCGGCACGTCCGGCACCGAGTCAGCCGCGGCGCAGTTCTTCAGGCTCTGCAGTTCGGAACCCGGCAGAGTGGTGACTTGGTCCTCGTCAAGCAAATCGTAGAAACTCTTTCCGATGATGACGTCGATGAGCATGTCGTCGCGGTCATCCATACGCAGAATCGCATCGTTGAAATTGCCGAGCACCGTGTATCCCTCGGCCACGGTGTTCTTGCCGAAACGAATCTCGGAACGGTCCATGGTCTCGCTGTAGTTATCGGAGCCCTGCACATTGAAACCGCGTGACTGGAGTTCGGTTGCCACGGCAGCTGCAAGGCCGGACTTGTCTGTGGCGTTGAGCACGCGCACGGTGATCTTGTTGGCGTCGATCGCCGTGGTGCCCGTGGCGACGCACGGGGCGACGACGCCGTAATTGGGTTCGGCCTCGGTTTCGGACGTCTGGTCGAAAAGTCCCATGGCGGTAGGAATGCTCACGGCAAGTATCAGTGCAAGCACCGAAAACACCACGGTGAAGACCATGCGGTGCCTGCCATGCACATAGAGCTTGCGCGCTTCGCGCTCGTTGTTGGAAATACGTCCGGCCATGTCCCAACCTTCTATTGGTAACGTTCCCGTTCAGTTTAACGTGGAAACCTGACGATGGGCGGGTTCCAGCCGCTGGTTGTGGGGAGGTTTCGTGTTGTTGTGATGCGTCGCCTGAGCGGCGGCGGGCCACAGGTTCCTGTCAGTAGTTCCGGTCGAAATTCGGATTTTCCGTCGGCAGTGGCCACATGCGGGCGGGGGCAACCACGGCCGCGGTGCGGTCGGCATGATGATACTCCATCCAGGTTCTTGCCACGTTTTCGGCCTGGCCGAGGCTCGTGCATAGCGCCGCTACGGTGGGGCCGGAGCCAGAGATGAAAACGCTTCGGATGCTGAAATTCGCCTGGGCGTCCCAGATGGCGTCTGCGGAGCGAGGATGCAGGTCGAGCGCGGCGCGCTGCAGGTCGTTGCGGTTGCCGCGGCCGGGTCCGATCTCGTCGAAGCGGCGGTACACGTCGGCCGTGCTCAGGCCGTCGTCGTACATCGCCAGTGCCACGGCCTTCGGAGCCCACTTCTCCCATTCCGGGTCGGCCGGGCGCGGCCAGGTGGGCCTGGCCGGGTGGTAGTACTCCACCTTCTCGCCGTAGCCGGTGCCGTGCGCGAGGCCGGAATTGTTCATGTCGATGCTGCCGAGGAAGAACGGGACGTCGGCGCCCAGCTTGGCGGCGATTGACATGAGCATGGCCCCGCTGGGCCCGATGGCACCGGGGGCGTCGAACTTCCCGGCCTCGCCCCATGTGTGGGACAAGGCGATCAGTGTTCCGGCGGCGTCCGAGGATCCGCCGCCGAGCCCCGCGGCGACGGGAATGTTTTTCTCGAGTCGAATCATGGCATCGGGGGAGACGTGGCAGGCCTCGGCCAGTGCTCGTGCGGCACGGATCACGAGATTCGATTCGAATTCCGGGCTTCCGGGGGCCGGACGCGGGTTCTCCTTGTTGTTCGACAACACGAGCACAAGCCCGGTGCCTTCGTCGCGCGGAAGGGTCTCGACGAAATCGAACAGGTCCACGCCGCAGTACACCGTGTCGATTTCGTGGCGGTTCCCCCATTCGGGGTGCCGTTCCCTCTTGACGCGCAGCTTCAGGTTGATTTTGGCGGGGCATTTGTATTCGAATCTGTAGGCACTCATAGAATCTCCTGGGTCAAGGATGGGGGTGTGACGAACGGGTGTTGCTCGGAGGAAGCCGGCGCGGACGGGGCGCCATCGTCGACCGCCTCGCAGGCGCGCGCAAGGGCGATGAAATCGTCAATCGTCAGTGTCTCGCCGCGGCGTTGGCCGTCGATGCCCGCTGCGGCGAACGCCGCGTCGGGAACCTCTGTGCGCAGCACGGCGTGCAGGGTTTTGCGGCGCTGGCCGAATGCCTTGTCGATCAGCGCGAACACACGGGTGCGCAGTGCTTCGTCGCAGCGCTCCGGATCGGTGACGCGCGTGAATCCCACGAGCGCCGAATCCACGTGCGGCGCCGGCCAGAACACGTTGCGGCCGATGGTGCCGGCGCGGCGGGTGGTGCCATACCAAGCGAGTTTGACGGAAGGGGATCCGTAGATCTTGCTGCCGGGCGCCGCGCTCAGGCGGTCGGCGACTTCCTTCTGCACCATGACGAGGAACGATTCGATGCCCTCGAAGCGTTGCAGCAGCGTGAGGATGATCGGCGTCGCCACGTTGTAGGGCAGGTTCGCCACGAGTTTCACCGGCGTGGATGCCGTGATGCCGGTGGTTTCGACGAATTCGTCGTTCGGAAACACCTTGAGCGCGTCGCTGAGCACCACGGTCAGGTTGTCGGGGTGGTCGGGCTGGTACAGCGCAACCGTCTGCGGCAGGCGTTCGGCGAGTGCCGGGTCGATCTCGATGGCGGTGACGTGCGCACCGGTCTCGAGCAGACCAAGGGTGAGCGACCCCAGACCGGGGCCGACCTCGATGACGGTGTCGCGCTCCGTAACGCCCGCCTCGTGCACGATTCGGCGCACCGTGCCTGGGTCGATGACGAAGTTCTGCCCGAATTTCTTCGTGGGGCTGATTCCTGCATCGGCTGCGATGCGGCGGATGTCCGCGGCGCCCAGCAAACCCGTCGTGGATTCGGCGGGTTCGGCGGCGTCTGCCGCGCCCGATGCTTCTAAGGTGTGCAATGTCATTCGGTGCCTCGGTTCGATGTCTGGCGCCCCAGGCCTTTCATGCGATGGGCGATGCGCATGGCTGGTTCTGCGGACGTCTTGCGTGAGGTGTGCAGGGTCTCTCTTGGCATATCAGTACCAGCCTTGGGTGTTCCAGATTCTCAGTGCATTGTTGGGAGATCCGTAACGCGACGAGATGTAATAGAGCCCCCATTGGATCTGGACCGCGGCGTTGTCGTGCCAGCCCGTGCCCATCTTGGTCGGCGGGAGCGCCTGCGGAATTCCATATGCTCCGGATGATGGGTTCTTCTTCCACCATAGCCAGCCCGATTCGCGATTCCAGAGGGTTTCGAGCGCGGCCCATTGGTCGTCACCCCATC
Organism: Bifidobacteriaceae bacterium UBA2724; assembly: GCA_002353815.1. Taxonomy (GTDB): domain Bacteria; phylum Actinomycetota; class Actinomycetes; order Actinomycetales; family Bifidobacteriaceae; genus Pseudoscardovia. The sequence continues at coordinate 92,393 of DEKK01000016.1, forward strand.
CGTAGTTCTTCATGGCGGCGCGGGCATAGGCCTTGGCTTCGGCAGCCGTCGCGTGCCATACGCCGGTCGTGGAGCCGCCGGAGGTGCCGGAATTGTTGGAACTGCTTGAGCTGCTGGAACCGGACGCCTGCGTGGGCTTGGGGGTGGATGAGCTGGACGACTGGCTTGAGCTGGATGACGAGCTCGGGCTTGACGAGGAGCTCGATGACGTGCTCGACGGCGTGCTCGACGGAGAACTCGATGATGGGCTCGCGCTGGAAGACGTGCTCGAGGAGGAATTCGACGACGAACTTGAATCGGAGGTGTCGGAAGACGCAGAGGGGCTTGAACTCGATGAACCTCCGCTGGATTCGCCGGACGAGCTGTTTGGGGAGCCGGAGTTGTTCGAATTCTGCTCCGTTTGCTGCTTAGCGGGCCCCACGCCGATGATTCTGTCGACAGGCATGATCTTCTGGACCGTCGACGTCACCTCTTCGCTGCTCTTGACGCCATCGATGTACGTCACCTTGACGGTTTCGGTGTTGACGCCATCCTGGCCTTCCTGCTCGACCGCCTGCTGGCCCGGGGACAGCGTGTCGTCCGTGACGTACTGGGTGCCGCGTGCGATGGTGACCTCGCGCGTGTAGGTGTCATAGGTCACGCGCTGGACGCGCAGGATGGTCGTGTCGCCGTCCTTTTCGACGGTGACGATGTCGTCTTTGCCTATGCTGAGGCCGCACAGGTCAAAAATCTGAGACGCGGTGTGGTTGCCGTTGTCAATCGTGGTGGTCTTGCCGTCCGCTATGACCTCCACGGGGCCGTCGCCATCGAGGATGAAGCCGCCCGTGACCTGGTTGTAGGCGTTGGTGATGTTGACTTTGATCGACATCGCCTCGCGCTCGTTTTCGGTGAAGAAGTTCAGCAGTTCTTCGGCGCTGGAGGCACAGGTCCAGAACGGCACGTTCACGCCGTCGATGGACAGGCTGGCTTCGTAGGCCGAACAGTAGGTGATGGTGTCGCCGTTTTCGAGGGCACCGTCGTGCGTCGAGATGACGATGTCATGCGTCTGCACCGTGATGTGCTGCTCCTGCAGCAAGCGGTCGACCGTCAGGGAATAGGTGGAGACATAACGCGTGTCGCCGTTGACGGTCAGTGCGACCGCCTTGCGGGTGGCGACGAAGAACCCGGACACGACCACCGCCGCCACGGTCACGACAGACAGAATGCTTCGGATGAGGCGCTTGCGGCGCTGTGTGTCTTCGCTCATCAGTCTCCTTCGTTGTGCGGGTGCGGTTGGCGCGCGTGGCGCGGTGCGGCGCTGGGCATTGCTGGATGGCATATGTGGGCGCTGTCGTCGGGTGCGTGTGGGCCTCTTGCCCTGCGACGGATGCGCAGATGCGATGCTTGCCGTGCCGCACGCCGCGTGACATGCCATATTGTAAAGCGACATGCATGCAATTGCCTGAGAATCAGGCAACTCGTGCAAATTTCACAAATCCTGGAATGCCTGGCCGGTGGACGCGCCGGCTTCGGTTGTCTGGACGGGGGTGGTGGTCGCTCGGGATGAGCAGACGCACGCGGACGTTGAAAAGAAAAGTAAGAGGAAAGAGAAGAAAAAAGGGCGCTGCGCGAAGAAGGGGATGTGCGCAGCGCCCCGGCAAACGGAACTGTTGGGGGTGGATCCGCTTGCCAAAGCCGGGCGGTGTGTTGGGGTGTGACCGACCCGGCGCTTACTCGGGGGTAAATCTTGTAAGGACTTTCGTGCTGACATGCACGAAAGTCGTATGAGATGGAATCAGCGGCCCCTTTGCTGACTCCCTCTGTTGTCTTCGGAAGTATCGCCAAAATCCTTCGATGCGTTCCGTGGCCATCGCACACACGATGTGTTGCGCTATGTACTTCGCACGTCGTCAAATTTGGCTTACAGCACAGATTATAACAACGAGGATTTGTCAATGGGGGCGATTTTGAACTTTTTGAACGCAAATGGGGCGAGGTGGTCGTTTTTCTCGGCGTGTCGGATTGTGCTGAACCTGAGACGACATCGCGTGGGGAACGTCACCGTTTGTGAAAAGAGAGCGTGTGTGAAAAGACAGCGTGTGTGGAAAGACGGTGCTGGGAAACGCCATCGCTGGTGATGGTCATGCGTCAGCGTGCGGTGCGAAAAAGAAAAGCCGCGGGAATCCGCGGCTTGGGGTGGAGCCTCCTGTCAGGTTCGAACTGACGACCTGCCGCTTACAAGGCGGCCGCTCTGGCCAACTGAGCTAAGGAGGCGAACTCATATAGCATAACGCGACGGCGAGATTGGCGCCAAGCGCTTGGCGTCGCGGCGAACGCAGCGGTGCTTCGTGAGAGCGGGCCTGTCCGTCGCGTCCTCACAGATGACGGGTGGTCTGGGCCAGTGCACCGTGAAAGGGGCCGGCGTGGCTGTGCAAGTTCAGCGGTGGTCCCGGCGCGGCATGGGCTCCATGCCGCCAGATACCCAGACGACAAACCCCCGATGCCACGACGTGGTACCGGGGGTTTGCGCGGAGCGAACCGTTATCGCATCACGCAGTCGTATCTCGCAGCCGCATCACTTGCTGGCCGTGGTCTTCGTACTCGACGAGCTGGAGGTGGATTCTTCGGTTGACGCCGAGGCGGAGCCTGACGAGGCCTCGGCGGACGACGCGTCGCTCGACTGGGTCAGGTAATCCTGGCCGATGAGGGCGGTTCCGTCGGCGCCGATGGACGGCATGGTGCTGGTGCCCACCTGGTCTTTGCTCAGGCCGATGGCCTGCAGGATGAGGTTGGCATAGTCGGTGCTGGTGAGCTCGAGCAGATTCCACAGATGGCCGTTGATGATGATGGTCGGTGTGGTCATGGAGCCCTTGCTGTCACCGGCCACGTTCTGCGTCTCGGAGCGCAGCGGCGTGTAGTTGCGCAGGGCCTGGATCCATTCGGTGTAGGTGCCGTCGGTGCACTTGTCGGCGACGTCGGAATCCACGCCGGCGTCCTTTGCGACCTTGATGATCTGGTCGTCGGAGACGGTCTGGTAATCGGATTCGCTTGGCTGGAAGTTCTCGTCGTACAGACCCTCCATGAAGGCGATTACATGCGAGGGGTCGTTCTCGGCGACGTAGGCGATGGCCGCGGCCGCGCGCGTGCAGTAGTCATCGGTGGTGAGGCGGTCGAGGAAGCCGTTGGGGTGAATCTCGTAGTTGACCTGGCCGGCTTCGACCATCTGCTTCATCTCGGGGCCGATGGACCGGTGCACCTGGCCGCATCCCGGGCACAACGCGTCGAAGTAGTCCTCGATGGTGGGGGCGTTGTCGATCGGCTTGAAATCGTAGTTCTTCGTCAGCACGAAGCCACCGGTGTCGGTGGCGTGCGACGGCTTGACCGACACGGCCTGCAGCGCCTCGTACGCCTGGCGTTCCTGTGCGCTCATCTCGGCGGTGTTCGCCTTCTGGCTGTTGTTGTGATGAATCACGAACACCAGGCCGATGATCAGCGCCACGACCACGATGATGGAGATGAGCACGCTGATGCTCTTCACCTTGCGGTCATGGGCGGCCTGTTCCTGACGGCGGCGTTCTTCTTCGGCCTCGCGGGCACGGCGTGCCTTTCGCGCCGAACCCTTGGGCTGGCGCTTCTTCGCGGGAGCGTCGGCTGAGGTGTTGTCGGAGCTTTTCTGGCTCTGGGCGGCATCCGGAGCGGTTTTCTGCGGATTGTTGTGATCCTTGGTTGCCATAAGTGTCCTTGGTATTCGATTCCGGTTGCTGGTTGTGCTTCCTATATCTCGCGCCGTACCAGCCATGCACATCGCAGATGGCCCGTGCACCTTGGGGCGGGCGACCTGCGCGCGGGGCGCGTTTCCATGCCCACACTATAGTATTTGAGTCTGAAATTCAGGTGACGGCAGCCGATTGGCGATGGCGGGGTGATATCGGCGGCGCGAAGCACCATGGCGCGGGGTGCTGGAGCGGGGCATGGCGTGCGTCGTGGCGGCAGGCGATGGCCGATGCGCCGTGGCGGCGTCTGCCTCATGCGACAGGGAATCCGCGCTGTGGGAACTCACGCGACGAGGAAAGGCGTCCAGTCGATGGCGTGGTCGGCGAGTGCGGCAAGTGCGACGATGGCGAAAAGCATGGACCAGATGGCCAGCGAAATCATGGAACGGCGCGGGGCGTCGGGGTTCGCACCGCGTTTGAAGCAGGTCCAGCCCAGTCCCATTTCGAGGTATTCCGTGAAGTGCCGCAGAGGGGCGATTGCGGATACGCACAGCAGTGCCGCCGCCCATGAGACCAACGCGGCAATGAAAATCGCCAGTCCTGCGGAACCTGCGGTGTCGCCCACGGGCACGGGAATCACCGCGGCCGTCCCCCAGTGGAATCCGGTTTTCGCGCTGTCGGCCGCTTCGGCCTGCCCGGTCGCGATGGTCCCCAGGAAGCATGCCGCGAGGAAGAAAAAGACATAGACGATCACACTGAGCGCACTGAGCGCCAAGCCTTCGAGGATGTGCACAGGCAGGAGCGCCACCGCCCAGGTGTTGTCGGAATGCCCGGCGTGCCCGCCGTGGCGTGCCTCGCGGGCGAAACGCGCATGCAGCGAGGCGCCGACCGTTGAGAGAATCACCAGCGCGATTGGGGCGAGGATCAGTGCCAGTCCGGGCAGCGACACGGCGAGTGCGGCGAGGAACAGTCCGCCGAGTACCGCGGGGATGCGGGCGTACTGGGTGTATTGGTGTGTGCACGTCTGCACATACTGCGCCGGGTCGAAGCTCTTGGCCGCGTCGTCGCCCTGGGGCGCCTCTGCGGGAGCCTGAGGCTGCTCGGCCTGCGTGGGGACGGGTGAGGTAGGGGAGGTGGGGGCGGGGAGTGCCGTGGTGCTTTCGATGCGCCGTGTGCGCATGGGTTTGGGGTCCGCGTCCTCGGGGTCTTCGGCTTGGGAATCGGAGCCGTCGTCGGGGAACGCGAGGATTTCTCGGGCGAATGGGGAACCGGCTCCTTCGGCGGGCGGCTGGGGCATGACGGCGGTGGTGCGGTCGCCGTCTGCTGCGGCGGCTCCGGATCCAGGGGCGGTTCCATACGGATCGGCGCTTGCCGATCCGCCCGTGGCCTGTGCGGAAGGCATGTCGCTGCGGAACGTGCGGGGCCGACGCTCGCCGGCGGGGGATTCGCCGTCGCCGGTGCCGCCATCAATGAAATCGCCGTTGAGCAATTCATCGATCTGCGGCGCCTCGATCTCGTCATACACTGCGGCGGGATCCCAATCCTGCGCATCGGGCGGAATGACCTCGGTGTCTTCGCGGTCGCGCCAATGGGCCCTTGGGCCGCTACTTCTTGAAGAGCTTGTGGAAAAAGGGGGCACCACCCCCGCGGAACCAGGCTGTGCAGTCGGTTGTGCCCCCGGCTGCGAGGTGTTGGGGAACGACGGCGGCACCACGGTGGATTCCTGGGGCTGGGCCTGCGAGGCATCGGCCGTGATCGCCTGAAGGAGCTCCTGGGCGCTGCAGCGCTTCATGCGGTTCGGGTCGAGCGCCGAGCGCATGGCCTGTTCCGTGCGGTGAGACAGGCCCGCGAGGTTCGCATGGCCCGAGGCTTCACGTTCAAGCACGGCCATCATGGGCTTGGTGCCGAAAACCGGCGCGCCCGTTCCTGCGAAGCCGAGCACCGCCGCGACGCTCCACCAGTCCGTCGCCTCGTCGGCCTCGGCGCCATCGATGATTTCGGGCGCGATGAACCCCGGGGTGCCCATGACCAGGCCGGTGCGCGTCACATGGTTTTCGCCTTCGCCCATGGCGATGCCGAAATCCACCAGCACGGGGCCGGCATCCGAGATCATGACGTTCGTGGGCTTGATGTCGCGGTGGATGATGCCCGCCGCGTGCACGGCGTCCACCGCGTCGATGAGGCGCTGCGACAGGTGCATGAGGTCGACCGGTTCGTAGCGGCCGTTCTGCTCGACGTCCTGGGCGAGGTTGAGCCCGTCGATCAGCTCGGTGACGATGAAGGCGAGCCGATCGTCCAGCTCCATGTCCACGATGCGGCACACACCGGGATGGTTCACGCGGCGCAGCGCCGATCCTTCGCGGCGCAGCCGCTCGCGGGCGAGCTGCCTTTCGCGTTCCGAATCGGCGGTGTTTCCATCCGGCATGGTGTCGTGCAGGATCTTCATGGCGAAGGTGTTGCCGCCGCCGTCGTGCACACGCCAGACCGAACCCATGCCACCGCCGCCCAACGGGGAGACAAGCCTGTATCCGCCGATGATTTGGCCAGGCTGCAGGTCTTGCACCGAGATGTCAGACATCGCTTCATCCCCTTGTCGATTGGTCCAATTGGTCCGGTTGAACAAGCGTTGTGAACCAGCCGTCCGGACCGACAATTCAATTGCCCGCGCATCCGTGGACGCGGCGACAATCTGTGGCTCGGCCCGTCGCAGGTTCGCCATGCTTCCTCAACTATGCCACTTGTCCACAGACACTAGGCGAAAATCCGGCGTGATGGGGCAATTGGGCGAAAATTGGGGTGTTTTTTTGCAAATTGCCGCGGAATACGCGTTTCGCTGTTGGTTTTTGTAGAGGGCGCGTGTATATACTTTTTTTGAGGCTCAAGGGAGAGTTACTTCCGCGGAACCTTCGGTGACGAATTCCAATGCAGGAACGAGGAACCGAACAACAACAAACAACCTTCCACTCGGATCGTTCGGCACGTACCTGCCGATGAAAGGAAAAGAAAATGGCATCTAAGGTCGTTTTTGATCACGTTACCCGCATCTATCCGGGCAACGATAAGCCGTCCGTCGATGATCTGAATCTCAGCATCGAGCCCGGTGAGTTCCTCGTTCTCGTTGGTCCTTCTGGCTGCGGTAAGTCCACCACCCTCCGCATGCTCGCTGGCCTCGAAGAGGTCAACAAGGGCCATATCTACATCGATGACAAGGATGTCACCAACGTGCAGGCGAAGGACCGCGACATCGCAATGGTGTTCCAGAACTACGCCCTGTATCCTCATATGACCGTCCGCGACAACATGGGCTTCGCTCTGAAGATCGCCGGTACCCCGAAGGAGACCATCAACCAGCGCGTCGAAGAAGCCGCGAAGATCCTTGATCTGACCGAGTACCTCGACCGCAAGCCGAAGGCTCTGTCCGGTGGCCAGCGTCAGCGTGTCGCTATGGGCCGCGCAATCGTTCGTAAGCCGAAGGTCTTCCTCATGGATGAGCCGCTGTCGAACCTCGACGCCAAGCTCCGTGTGCAGACCCGTACGCAGATCGCTGCCCTGCAGCGCAAGCTCCAGGTCACGACCCTGTACGTCACCCACGACCAGACCGAGGCTCTGACGATGGGCGACCGCATTGCCATCATCAAGCTCGGCGTTCTGCAGCAGGTCGGCGCTCCGACCGAGCTGTACGATCGCCCGGCCAACGTGTTCGTCGCAGGCTTCATCGGGTCTCCGTCCATGAACCTCAACAAGCACAAGGTCGTCAATGGCATGGCCATGGTCGGCGACGACGCCATCTCGCTGCCTCCTCAGGCTGTCGCTCAGCTCACGCCGGAAGACAACGGTGAGATCGTCCTGGGGTTCCGCCCCGAGGATACCCGCCTCGTTGGCCCGGAAGAGCCGGAAGCGTTCCAGCTGCTCGTTCGCAACGTCGAGGATCTTGGCTCCGATGGTTACATCTACGGCGATATCGTGATGAACGGCATGGTCTCCCGTGGCGAAGACAGCATCATGTCCGATCAGAACAAGATGACCACCATTCGCGTCAATCCGCGTCAGCTCCCGATGCCGGGCGATGTCGTCCGCGTCGCTATCGACCCGTCGAAGATGCACCTCTTCGCCCCGTCCACCGAGCTCCGCCTCAACTAGTCGCGAGCCTAGAAACTACAGGGCCGGCCGCTTATGCGGCCGGCCCTTCTTTGCGCTGTGCACCGTGCGGGGATCGGAGTGAAACCTGCACAATTCTTTTCACTGTTTGTTTATGCGTTGCGGCGTCAGTTCGCTTCGATGAATTATCGTTAAGGCATGGATATGGAAAACACTCCGCTGGACCCACGGATCACCACTGCTACATCGGCATCGGCAAATGACGAGGACGATTCCACGGGAAGCGACGGCACGGGCGAGCCCAAGGCGCTGACCATCACCTCGGCCAGCTCCGACCCCAAAATGTTCACCCTGCCGTGGTCCGAGCCGTTGGCGCAATGGCCCGAGGACCTGCTGGTGAACCTTCCCCGAGGCATCTCCCGCCACGTCGTGCGCTTCGTGCGCGTGGGCGAGCATATCTACGCCATGAAGGAAATCACGCGCTCTGTGGCGGAGCGCGAATACGAAACTCTGCGACAGCTTGAGAAGCTTGACATCCCGGCGGTCAAGCCCATCGCGGTGGTGACCGGGCGCCACGATGCACAGGGTGAGGAACTCGAGGCGATGCTCGTGACGGAGCACCTCAAGTTTTCGCTGCCATACCGCGCGCTGTTCGCGCGCAACCTGCGCGACGACACCGCGCAGCGCCTCATCGACGCGCTGGCCGTGCTCATGGTGCGTCTGCACCTCATCGGTTTCTACTGGGGCGATGTGTCGCTGTCGAACGTGCTGTTCCTGCGCGACGCCGATGAGTTTTCGGCGTTCCTCGTCGATGCTGAGACCGGCGAGCTGTATCCGAAGCTCACCGACGGCCAGCGCGAATACGATATCGACCTGGCTCGCACGAACATCATCGGCGAACTCATGGATCTGAACTCCGGCAACCTGCTGCCGACCGACGTTGACGAAATCGAGGTCGGCGACCGGCTTGTGGACCGCTATCACAAGCTGTGGGAGGCGCTCACCGGCGTTTCGACGTTCAAGCCCAACGAGATCTGGCGCATCGAGAACCGCGTCAACAAGCTCAACGAGCTGGGATTCGACGTGGACGAGCTCGAAGTGAAGACCACGCCCGACGGCAACAGCGTCACCGTGCGCCCGAGGGTCGTGGACGCCGGCTATTCGTCGCGCAAGCTGATGCGACTGACCGGTCTCGACGTGCAAGAGAACCAGGCGCGCCGCCTGCTCAACGACCTCGAGGCATACCGTATGAGCACCTGGCGCCAGGACGAAGACCTCGAGATCGTGGCGACGGATTGGATGCGCGAGGTGTTCGAGCCGACCGTGCGCATGATTCCGCCCGAATACCGCTCGCAGATCGAGCCGGCCCAGTTCTTCCACGAGGTGCTGACGCACCGATGGTACCTGGGCGAGAAGATGGGTCGCGACGTGCCGATGGACGTCGCGACGCAGAGCTACATCGACGAATACCTCAAGGATTACCGCATCGATACGCAGGTGATGCGCGCCATCAACATGGATGCCGACTCCGGCGTGATCGATGACGAGAAGACCTATGGTGACAATTCCGACATCGTGGGCGATGCCGGCGCCGACGGCGACGAGGATGACCAGGATGCGAGCGTGTGGTCGCAGGACCTGAGCGATTTCAAGCAGAAGCCCCAGGGTGACGGTGCTGCCGCTGGTGGCGCTGGCGGCGGAAACGGCGCTGACAACGGAAACGGTGCGAGCGGCGGAAACAACGCTGCTAACGGTTCCGATGGCGGCACTGGTGATGGTGCAGGCGATCAGGGCGCCGACGGCGCCGATGGCGAACACCAGCCGCGCGTTGTGCGCAGCGACGAGCATGTGCCCGATTTCAGCGGCGACGAGTCGTGACACATCAGCAGACTGCTCTGCCGACAGGCTGAAACACAGACAATGATATTCAAAGGGGCTTGGCGGAAGCGATTCCACCAAGCCCCTTGTGCATTATGACTTGCGTATGAGCCCTGGCCGGGCGCGCGGCTCAGGTCCCAAGTGCCGGAACTACTCCTCGGAATGGATGCGGGCCGAATACACGCTGCTCAAGGCGATGCCGGCGGCCACCGAGGCGTTGAGCGATTCCACCATGGAGCTCATGGGGATGCCCGCGATCACATCGCAGGCCTCGCGCACCAGGCGGCTGATGCCCTTGCCTTCGGAGCCGAGCACCACGATGAGCGGATCGTTTTCGAAACCGGTGTGGCCGACTTCGGCGGTGCCGCCGCCGTCAAGCCCGACCGCGTAGTATCCGCGCTCGCGCAGGCTTTCGATGGCCTTCGTCAGGTTCACGACCTTGGCGACCGGCATGTGCGCTGCGGCGCCTGCCGATACCTTCCACGCGGCGGCGTTCACCGAAGCGCTGCGGCGTTCGGGCAGGATGACGCCGTTGGCGCCGAATGCGGCGGCCGAGCGGATCACGGCACCCAGGTTCTGCGGGTCGGTCACGCCGTCGAGCGCGATGAACAGCGGCTTGGCGAGGTTGCGGGCCTTCGGCGATGCGTTCTGCAATGCGGCCGCTTTGGCTTCGGCGCGGTCGGCGAGCTGCTGCAGTGACGAGTATTCAAAGGGCAGCGTGCGCAGCACGACGCCCTGGTGGTTCGACGAGTGGGCGATGTGGTCCATTTCGATGCGGTCCGCTTCGAGCAGGCTCAGACCGTTGGCGCCGGCGAGCTTGATAATCTCGCGCGTGCGATCGTCGTGCTCGATGTGCGAGGCGATGTAGACCTCTTTCGAGGGCACGCCGACGCGCAGTGCCTCAAGCACTGCATTGCGGCCTATGACGAGGTTGCTGGTGTCGTTGCTTGCGAAGCGTGCGGCGCGGCGCTTGGCTGCCAGACGCGGGTCGGCGGCGCGGCGCTTGTCCATCGCGACTTTGGCGCGGTGGGCCTTGTGATAAACGCGGTCTTCGGCCTTCGGCGTGGGGCCGTGTCCGCGCAGGGCGTTGCGATGCTTGCCGCCCGATCCCTTGGTGGGTCCTTTTTTCTGTACCATGCGAACCATCTTAGCGAAAGCCTTGCATGAAGCGGCCGCGGGGCGAGTGTCCGCCGCGGGATGAAACGACCGGACGCGAAGCCGTGCCGCACAGCGTGGCATCAGCTATGATGAAAGACGTATTTATTCGCTGATATCCGCGCAGCGCCCCGTGTACTGGGCGTTGACTACTCCGCGGCAGACCCCAAGGAGTTGTCACATGACAGATGTCAACCCCAGTAACGGCGCGTCGCTTCTCGACACAGATGCCGACAAGAATCCCTCGAATTTCGATATCGACCCCACCACGTCCACGGTGGACGAAGTGGCCGCGGCCCTAAGGACCGACACAACGCGTGGCCTGGCATCCGAGGAGGCCGCGCGGCGTCTTGAGAAATTCGGCCCCAATGAGCTCACATCCAAGCCGCCGGTTCCCCGATGGAAGAAATTCCTGCTCCAGTTCAAAGACCCGCTGGTCTACCTGCTGCTGGCCGCGACGGTCATCTCGTTCATCGCATGGTGCGTGGAGCGCTCCACCGATCCGGCTCAGGCCGAGGCCGCGCCGTTCGACTGCATCGTGATCGTGGTCATCCTTCTGCTCAATGCGGTGCTGGGATACGTGCAGGAAAGCAAAGCCGAGGCCGCGGTCGCCGCGCTGTCGAAGCTCACGGCCCCGCGGTCGCTGGTGCTGCGCGACGGCGACGTGACCGAAGTGCCAACGACGCAGGTGGTGCCCGGCGACATTCTGGTGATAGGTGAAGGCGATACGATCGCCGCCGACGCGAGGCTGTTCTCGGCCGCGAGTCTGCGCCTGGGCGAGGCGTCGCTGACCGGCGAATCCGTGCCCATCGCCAAGCAAACCGCGCCGTTGCAGAAAGTCAAGGCGCTCGGCGATCGCACCAACATGGTGTTCAACGGCACCTCGGTGACGCAGGGCACGGGCCGTGCCATCGTGACCGGCACCGGCATGAACACCCAGATGGGCAAGATTGCCGACATGCTCGACGACACCAAGCAGGAACCGACGCCGCTTGAAAAAGAGATGAACGGCGTCTCCAAGATGCTCGGCGTGACCGTGTGCATCATCGCGGTCGTGGTGCTTGTCGCACTGGCCGTCACCGAAGGGTTCCACGATACGCAGGACGTCATCGACTCCCTGCTCCTGGCCGTGTCGCTTGCCGTGGCAGCGGTGCCGGAAGGCCTCGCCGCCATCCTCACCGTGGTGCTGGCGCTCGGCGTGCAGCGCATGGCCAGGCACAACGCCATCGTGAAGAAGCTCAGCTCGGTCGAGACGCTGGGCTCGGCATCGGTGATCTGCTCCGACAAGACCGGCACGCTGACGCGCAACGAGATGACCGTCGAAACCGTGATCACGCCCAGCGGGCATGTCAAGCTCACGGGAACCGGCTACGCGCCGATCGGCATCATGGTGGGGCCGGATGGCTCCGAAGTGCGCAAAGGCAGCCCGCTCGAGACCGAAACCACGGCGGCGCTCGCGGCAGGCGCCCTCGCCAACAATGGCGAACTGAGGCAGGAAGATGGCGAATGGCGGTGTATCGGCGACCCCACCGAGGTGTCGGTTATCGTCGCGGCGCGCAAAATCGACGCGTTGCGCAACTACCAGGGCCGCGAACGCGTCGCCGAGATCCCGTTCACGTCGGAGCGCAAGAAGCAGACCGTCATCGTAGCCGACAAATCCGCGTCGGGCGAGCTCGTCGCCGTCGCCAAGGGCGCGCCGGACGTGTTGCTGGAGCAGTGCTCGCAGATCTACGTGGGCGGGCACGTGCGCCCCATGACGCAGGGTGACCGCGACGAGATCCTCAGCAAGGTGGAGCAGTTGTCGTCGCAGGCTTACCGCACGCTGGGCGCCGCGTACCGTCCTCTGCATGTGCACTCGCTGGCTGATATCCCGGGCATTGCGTGCGACGCGTCAGGGCAGGCGCTGGACGTGGCCGACCAGAGCGAGGTCGTGGAGCATGATTTCATCTGGACCGGCATGGTGGGCATCATCGACCCGCCGCGCACCGAGGTGCGTGATTCCGTCGCCCAGGCGCACCGCGCAGGCGTGCGCACCGTCATGATCACCGGCGACCATCCGCTCACGGCCGCGCGCATCGCGAACGACCTGGGAATCATCGGTGCGGACGATCATCGCGCCGTGACGGGCGACCAGCTCGACGCAATGGACGACGCCGAATTCGACGCAACCACCAACGAGGTGTCGGTCTACGCTCGCGTGGCGCCGGAACACAAGCTCCGCATCGTGGATTCGCTGCAGCGCCAAGGGAACATCGTCGCCATGACGGGTGACGGCGTGAACGACGCGCCTGCGGTGAAAACCGCCGACATCGGCGTGGCCATGGGCGTCACCGGCACCGAGGTCACGAAGGAATCCGCCGCGATGATCCTGGCTGACGATAACTTCTCGACCATCGTCGCCGCGATTCGCGAGGGACGTATCATTTTCGACAACATCCGCAAGTTTCTGCGGTACCTGCTGAGCTCCAACGTGGGCGAGGTGTTCACCGTGTTCTTCGGTGTGCTGCTGTCGGGCACGCTCGGCATTTCGAGTGGCACGGGCGTCACCGTGCCGTTGCTGGCCGTGCAGCTGCTGTGGATCAACCTGCTCACCGATGCCGCGCCCGCCCTTGCGATGGGCGTGGACGGCGAAGTCGATGACGTGATGGCGCGCAGGCCGCGCAAGACGACGGAGCGCGTGATCGACGCCGCGATGTGGCGTGACATTGCGTTCGTCGGCGTCGTGATGGCCGCTGTGACGCTCATCGGCATGGACATGGCGCTGCCGGGTGGGTTGTTCTCGGATGCCCAGGATCTGCTGGGAACGCACGACGAGCAGATGACGCTCGCGCGCACCATGGGCTTCACGATTCTCGTGTTCGCGCAGTTGTTCAACGCTCTGGCGTCGCGCTCCGCCACTGCCTCGGCGTTCCGCGACTTGTTCTCGAACGGCTGGCTGTGGGGCGCCATCGTGCTCTCCACGGTGCTGCAGGTGGTCGTCATCTATGTGCCGGCGTTCAACGTGGCGTTCGGCACGATGCCGCTCTCCGGCCGTCAGTGGCTTGAATGCATCGGTCTTGCGGCCTGCGTGCTCGTGGCAAGCGAGCTGTACAAACTCGTGCTCCGCGCGATGGCGAAGCACAGGGAGCGCTGATTGCCGGCAATCGGCGCTAACGCTGGCGGTCGGTGAAGGCGCTGGCGGTCGGGACTATTCCTCGGACGGTTCTGTCGTGTCCGTTGACTGGGAAGCCTCGGCCGTCGCGTCTGTCTCGGCCGTCCCGGTCATGTGACCGTCTTCTCTGGACGTCTCGCTAACAGCTGCGTCGGCTTCGGCCGCGTCTGTCTCAGCTGCGTCGGCTTCGACCGTAACCACTTCAGCCGCTTTCGTTTCGGCCGCGTCCGCTACCTGCTGGTTTGCGTCGGCCTTCTGTGCGGCGGGCTGCTCGCTTGCCTCGGCTGCTTCGGCGGCCTGCAGGGCCGCCTCCTCGGCGGCGTCCTCGGGCGTCGGGGCGAATCGTGACGTGGTCGGAGCGGGCTGCGGCATGGGTGGCGCCATCCCAGGGCGCTGCGCGAGTGCCGGCGTGATGGGACGACCCGCGTTGTTTTGTCCAAAATTGGGCACTGCACCGGGCTGTTGCACGTAATTGGTCATTTGAGCTGGCGTCTGTGCATAAATGGGCATGGGTGCAGGCATCTGCGCAAATATGGGCATCGTCGGCGCGTGCATGGGGCCGCGCATGTGCGTCATCATTCTCTGCTGCTGGATCATCTGCTGTTGGGCCTGCCAGCGCATTTGCTGCTGGTATTGCTCGAATTCCTGCGGCGGATACGGAATGAGCTGGTACGACAGCTGGTTCTTGTACTGCGTGTAATTCGCCTGCTCTTGTGGCGACGCGATGATAGCCTGCGGCACAAAAGCACAGGGAATCACCGCGCCATCCGGCATGTGCACCAGTGACATTCCCCAGGGAATCCGCGGTTTCCTGGGCTGTGGGGAGACCCCGGTGAGAGTGTTCCACGCGTCCTGGGGCTGCTGGGCGTCGGAGTCCATCGGCCATGGGTATGGCTCGCGGCGGGCGGCATAGGGATCGAATCCGCGCTTCTTGATGCGGCCGTTCACGACACCGAACCAGATGACGGGAATGAGTGCGGCGAGCAGAGGCATCGCGATTTGGCCAGTGTCGTGCAAACCACGCTGGTATCCCTGCGCGATGATGAAATTCGACACCACATACAAGCCCAGCGATGCCAGTGACAGCAAGGTCAGGATATTCGCGAGGAACGAGCCAGAGGATATCGAGCCGTTGCGGCTGAGTATGGTCAGCCGCAAGACGAGGTAGTTGCAGACCGGGGATGCGAGCGACATCCAGAACGCGGGTTTCGAATTGACGCAGCGCGCCAATGCCGCCGTGTTCCAGATCGGCACCCAGGCGGCAGCGGAAGTGCTGTATCCGCCTGCCTTGAGGAGCGTCATCCCCCAGACGCCCTGCAGTATGTAGACGATGAAGGACACGACGATGACGACCCCCAGGGTGAGCAATATCACGGCAACGATGGTCATGATCAGATCTTCGTAGCTGCTGCCCATGTGCTCTCCTTGAGTGTTGTGAGGCCGTGGCCGCGCACAGTGCCCTGCCATGTCTGTGGTGTCGATCCGCTCCCGTATGGCGTGGTGGCATGTGTGCGCAGACGATGGCATGGTGTGGTGTGTCCGGGTGCATGCCAGCCTGCAGTGACCGTTCAACTATCTACGATGATAATAAAACGCCGGCGGGGAGCGTCTTTGTTCGCTGCCGCGCCGGCGTGCGTTGTGGAACACTGGAGGGCGGGACCTCTGGTTCCCTGTGGTGGCTGCCCGGTGTTGGATCCTTGGAGCTCAGGACCTCGCCTTGCCTGTGGCCATTCAGGCCGTGGGATTATTGGGGTTGGCAGGGTATCCGCTGTTTCCGTCATCGTGAGCGGATTCGGTGGCGGAACCGTCGTTGTGTTCGGCGACAGATGCGGTATCTGGCTGGAATTCAGCGTTGGGGGTGTATTCGGGCTGCCCATACGGATTCTGCTGCGCATATGGATCAGGCTGCTGCCAGAAGGAAGAAGG